>NZ_CP106736.1:3345000-3945000 GCF_030035605.1 Silvimonas soli
AGCTGGCAAACGAGCTTTGATCCGTAGATGTCCGAATGGGGAAACCCGGCCCTTTTGGGTCATCCATGACTGAATACATAGGTCATGAGAAGCGAACGCAGCGAACTGAAACATCTAAGTAGCTGCAGGAAAAGAAATCAACCGAGATTCCGGAAGTAGTGGCGAGCGAAACCGGAAGAGCCTGCATGTGATAGCAGTACTCTTAGTGGAACGGCATGGAAAGGCCGGCGACAGTGGGTGATAGCCCCGTACACGAAAAGAGAATTGTGGTACTGAGCATGCGACAAGTAAGGCGGGACACGAGAAATCCTGTCCGAAGACGGGGGGACCATCCTCCAAGGCTAAATACTCGTGATCGACCGATAGTGAACCAGTACCGTGAGGGAAAGGCGAAAAGAACCCCGGGAGGGGAGTGAAATAGAACCTGAAACCGGATGCATACAAACAGTGGGAGCCTCTGAAAATGGGGTGACTGCGTACCTTTTGTATAATGGGTCAGCGACTTACGTTCAGTAGCAAGCTTAACCGCATAGGGGAGGCGCAGGGAAACCGAGTCCGAACAGGGCGCACAGTTGCTGGGCGTAGACCCGAAACCAGGTGATCTATCCATGGCCAGGATGAAGGTGCGGTAACACGCACTGGAGGTCCGAACCCACTGATGTTGCAAAATCAGGGGATGAGCTGTGGATAGGGGTGAAAGGCTAAACAAACCTGGAAATAGCTGGTTCTCCCCGAAAACTATTTAGGTAGTGCCTCAGGTATTACTGACGGGGGTAAAGCACTGTTATGGCTAGGGGGTCATCGCGACTTACCAAACCATGGCAAACTCTGAATACCGTCAAGTATCAGCCTGGGAGACAGACAGCGGGTGCTAACGTCCGTTGTCAAGAGGGAAACAACCCAGACCGCCGTCTAAGGTCCCAAATGACATGTTAAGTGGAAAACGAGGTGGGAAGGCACAGACAGCCAGGATGTTGGCTTAGAAGCAGCCATCATTTAAAGAAAGCGTAATAGCTCACTGGTCGAGTCGTCCTGCGCGGAAGATGTAACGGGGCTCAAACATGTAACCGAAGACGCGGATGTGCAATTTATTGCACGTGGTAGGGGAGCGTTCCGTAGGCCTGTGAAGGTGCATTGTAAAGTGTGCTGGAGGTATCGGAAGTGCGAATGCTGACATGAGTAGCGTTAAAACGGGTGAAAAGCCCGTTCGCCGTAAGCCCAAGGTTTCCTGCGCAACGTTCATCGGCGCAGGGTGAGTCGGCCCCTAAGGCGAGGCTGAAAAGCGTAGTCGATGGGAAACAGGTTAATATTCCTGTACTTTGTATTGGTGCGATGTGGGGACGGAGAAGGGTAGGTCAGCCGGGTGTTGGATGTCCCGGTTCAAGCGTGTAGGTGTGGGGATTAGGCAAATCCGGTCCCCTTTAACACTGAGGCGTGATAACGAGGTCTTCGGACCGAAGTGATTGATCCCATGCTTCCAGGAAAAGCCACTAAGCTTCAGCCAATACGGAACCGTACCGCAAACCGACACTGGTGGGCAGGATGAGAATTCCAAGGCGCTTGAGAGAACTCAGGAGAAGGAACTCGGCAAATTGACACCGTAACTTCGGGAGAAGGTGTGCCTCTGTAGCGTGAAGCGACTTGCTCGTGGAGCGTGAAGAGGTTGCAGTGAAAAGGTGGCTGCGACTGTTTATCAAAAACACAGCACTCTGCCAAGACGAAAGTCGACGTATAGGGTGTGACGCCTGCCCGGTGCTGGAAGGTTAAGTGATGGGGTGCAAGCTCTTGATCGAAGCCCCAGTAAACGGCGGCCGTAACTATAACGGTCCTAAGGTAGCGAAATTCCTTGTCGGGTAAGTTCCGACCCGCACGAATGGCGTAACGATGGCCACACTGTCTCCTCCTGAGACTCAGCGAAGTTGAAGTGTTTGTGAAGATGCAATCTCCCCGCTGCTAGACGGAAAGACCCCGTGAACCTTTACTGTAGCTTTACATTGGACTTTGAAGTGGTTTGTGTAGGATAGGTGGGAGGCTATGAAGCATGGACGCTAGTTCGTGTGGAGCCAACCTTGAAATACCACCCTGACCCCTTTGAGGTTCTAACCTTGGTCCGTTATCCGGATCGGGGACCGTGTATGGTAGGCAGTTTGACTGGGGCGGTCTCCTCCCAAAGTGTAACGGAGGAGCTCGAAGGTCACCTAGGTACGGTCGGACATCGTACTGATAGTGTAATGGCACAAGGTGGCTTGACTGCGAGACTGACAAGTCGAGCAGGTGCGAAAGCAGGACATAGTGATCCGGTGGTTCTGAATGGAAGGGCCATCGCTCAACGGATAAAAGGTACTCCGGGGATAACAGGCTGATTCCGCCCAAGAGTTCACATCGACGGCGGAGTTTGGCACCTCGATGTCGGCTCATCACATCCTGGGGCTGTAGCCGGTCCCAAGGGTATGGCTGTTCGCCATTTAAAGTGGTACGTGAGCTGGGTTCAAAACGTCGTGAGACAGTTTGGTCCCTATCTGCAGTGGGCGCTGGAAATTTGAGGGGGGGCTGCTCCTAGTACGAGAGGACCGGAGTGGACGCATCTCTGGTGTACCGGTTATCACGCCAGTGGTATCGCCGGGTAGCTAAATGCGGAAGAGATAAGCGCTGAAAGCATCTAAGCGCGAAACTTGCCCCGAGATGAGATTTCCCTGGGAACTTGATTCCCCTGAAGGGTCGTTGGAGACCACAACGTTGATAGGTCAGGTGTGGAAGCGCAGTAATGCGTTAAGCTAACTGATACTAATTGCCCGTGAGGCTTGATCCTATAACCTGAGCGTTGTTTCGGGTTGTGTTGGTGACGAGCTCGAACAGAAGTACGAAAGTACGAATCAACCCCAAGTAATACGATACGAACGAATTGAGTCGGTGGTGGGTCAGGGTGAAAACCGGACCGGCCACGCTAAACAGCAGGCTTTGCCTGCAGCTTCTTCCAGAATCAGAGCAGCGACGAATAACAGTCGTGACTCTAACCAGTTACGTCTGGCGACCATAGCGAGTTGGCCCCACGCCTTCCCATCCCGAACAGGACCGTGAAACGACTTAGCGCCGATGATAGTGCGGATTACCCGTGTGAAAGTAGGTCATTGCCAGACACCCCTTTGAACGCCCGGACAGGAACCTGTACCGGGCGTTTTGCTTTGCACCGTCAGGCAGGGCAGGAGCCTGCAGGTCGATACGGCTACGCTGCCCGCCATCATGTTAAAATCGAACTCTTTCTCAAGTTTCAGACGGCGCGGTCCGATCTGAGCGCGCAGCTCCAGGAGTTACGATGTCCGGCAATTCGTTTGGTTTGCTCTTCAGCGTCAGTTCTTTTGGTGAATCACACGGCCCGGCAATTGGCTGCGTGATTGACGGGTGCCCTCCTGGGCTGGAGATATCCGAGGCTGATATCCAGCTTGAACTGGATCGCCGCAAACCCGGCACTTCCCGCCACGTAACCCAACGCAAAGAGCCGGATACCGTCGAGATCTTGTCGGGTGTGTTTGAGGGTAAAACCACCGGTACACCGATTGCCTTGCTGATCCGCAACCAGGACCAGCGCAGTCAGGATTACGGCAAGATCGTCGAAACCTTCCGCCCAGGTCACGCTGATTACACCTACTGGCACAAATACGGTATCCGCGATTATCGCGGTGGTGGCCGTTCTTCTGCGCGTGAAACTGCTGTGCGCGTTGCGGCAGGTGCAGTGGCCAAGAAGTGGCTGAAAGAGAAGTTTGGGGTGGTGATTCGTGGCTATATGAGCCAGCTGGGCGAAATCGAGATTCCGTTTGAAAGTTGGGATCAGGTGAGCGACAACACCTTCTTTGCGCCGAACAACGCCATTGTGCCGCAGCTCGAAGCTTATATGGACCAGATCCGTAGCGAACGTGATTCGGTCGGCGCCAAGATCACCGTGGTCGCTGAGCAAGTGCCGGTGGGATTGGGCGAGCCGGTATACGACCGCCTGGACGCCGATATTGCCTACGCCATGATGGGTATCAACGCGGTAAAGGGCGTGGAAGTCGGAGCTGGCTTTGATAGCGTGGCCCAGCGAGGGTCAGTCCACAGCGATGAGCTAACTCCCGAAGGGTTTGCCAGCAACCATGCAGGTGGCGTACTGGGCGGGATTTCCACCGGTCAGGACATCGTCGTCAATCTGGCCGTGAAGCCGACATCCAGCATCGCGCAAGAGCGTCGTTCGATTGATAAAGCGGGCAATCCGGTCATGATGGCAACAACTGGCCGCCACGATCCGTGCGTCGGTATCCGCGCCACGCCGATTGCCGAGGCAATGCTGGCTTTGGTGTTGATCGATCATGCCCTGCGTAATCGCGCGCAATGCGCCGATGTTGAAGTCAGCACTCCGCGTATTCCCGGCTCAATTGGTGGTGCCGCAACGCGTTAATCACCCTGCGAGAGGTGTATCAGATGAAACGCTATTCACTGATCTGGCTGGTACTGCTGTTGGGTGTGTTGGCAGGGTGCGCCACGCAGCCACCGCAGTTTGTGGCTCAGGTCACGGTCCGGCACACCCTCGCCAGTGATGTCGCTGGCAAACGCTTTGCGTTCTCACACACCGTTTCGCAATCGCAAAGCCTACTGGATAAAACTGCCGAACAGGACGTAGCCGATCAGTTGACGGTGGCAGGTCTGATTCCCGCCGACAACCCGCAACAGGCCGATTGGCTGGTTTCGCTAAGCTACGGTGTCGACAATGGACAGATTGTCGTTACTCAGGAGCCGGTCTGGGGCACCGTGGGTTATGGCGTGTTCTACGATTGGTATTCCACGCCAGGCGGGCGGGTTTACGTGCCCCGATATTATGATCAACCGGGCATCGTGGGTACGCAGTCGATCCAGAGCACGGTGTTTACACGCTTTTTGGCGGTAGATATCACGGATCGCAAATTGCTGGAGCAAGGGCGGTTTGCCAAGTTGTATGAAGGCAAGGCGGTAAATCGCTCGGCCAGTCAGGATCTGGATTGGGCGTTGCCTTGGTTATCGCGCTCGTTGTTTCAGAGCTTTCCCGGATTTTCTGGCACCACCAATACCGTGCGTTTGATATTGCCACCTGCGCAAAAATAAGCGCGCCAGCAAGGTTGGGCGCTTTTCGCTACAATTGCGCCAACTTTTGCCGGACATCAACTTGTGACGCCAGATCAGTATTGCGAAGATAAAGCGGCCCAGAGTGGCTCCAGTTTCTATTACAGCTTTCGCTTTTTGCCGTTGACCCAACGTCGCGCCATTACCGCGCTCTATGCGTTTTGCCGCGAAGTCGACGACGTGGTCGATGAAACCCACGACGAGGGTGTCGCTCGCACCACGCTGAATTGGTGGCGTAATGAAGTCGACAATCTTTATGCGGGTTCTCCGCAGCATCCAGTGACTCGCGCCTTGTTGCCAGCAATCAAAGAGTACGATCTGGCACGCGAGTTGTTTCTGGAAGTCATCGACGGTATGGAGATGGATCTCGATACCGCGCGTTATGCCTCTTTCAAAGATCTGCAACTCTACTGCTATCGCGTGGCGTCGGTCGTCGGCCAAATGGCTGCGCAGATTTTCGGTTACTCGGATCGCAAAACGCTCAAGTATGCACACGACTTGGGGCTGGCGTTTCAACTGACCAATATCATTCGCGATGTCGGTGAAGATGCCCGCCGCGGACGGATTTACCTGCCGGTAGATGAGCTGCAGAAATTCAACGTACCAGCCGCGGATATTCTCAACTTCCGCGAAACAGACGAGTTCCGTGCGTTGATGGAATTCCAGATTCAGCGTGCCGAACAATATTACGCCACCGCCATTGGCGAATTGCCGCCGGTGGATCGCAAGCGCCAGCGTACTGGCCTGGTGATGGCGGCAATTTATCGGGCCACGCTGGAAGAAATCAAACGCGACGGCGTCACCAAAGTGCTGAACCAGCGCCTGAGCCTGACACCGATTCGCAAATTGTGGCTGGCCTGGCGAACTTGGTGGATCGGTTGATCCGCATCGTTCTGAAATGACATCACTGAATATAGCGGTCATCGGCGGCGGATATGCGGGCATGGCGGCCGCAGTGGAACTGGCAGCGCAGGGCATGCAGGTTGCCGTGTTCGAGGCCGGCCCGGTACTGGGTGGCCGTGCGCGCAAAATAAATATCGATGGGCGTGATCTCGATAACGGTCAGCATCTATTGATTGGCGGCTATACCACCTTGCTCGGTCTGATGGACCAGGTGGGCGTGAACCGCAGCGCAGCGCTGTTGAGTACCGCGCTGGATTTGCGCGTGTTGCCAGACTTTCATTTGCGCTGCCCGGATTGGCCTGCTCCTCTGCACCTGCTTGGCGGTTTGCTCGGTGTGCAAGGGCTGGCTTGGCCGGCGCGGCTGGCATTGATACTGGCTATCACCAGAGTCCGGCTGGCGGGTTGGCGGCTAGCTAGTGATACCACCGTGCAGGACTGGCTGGTAAGCCAGAAGCAGCCCGCAGCATTAATCGAGCAATTCTGGAAGCCATTGACCGTTGCGGCGTTGAACACGCCGATTGAAGCGGCGTCAGCGCAGGTGTTGCTCAATACCCTTCGCGATAGCCTGGGCGGTGGGCGAGCGGCCTCCAGATTGCTGTTCCCGAAGGTGGATTTTTCGGCTCTTTTTCCTGAGCCAGCTGCCGAGTTCGTCCAGAACCGTGGTGGTTCGGTGCATGTGGCTTGCGCGGTAAACAGCCTGCAACAGCGCAATGGGCAATGGTGGCTTAATGACCAGACCACATCATTTGATGGCGTGGTGGTTGCGCTGCCACCGCACCGGCTGAGCATGATTGCGGGGCCGGGCGCGGATCACCCGCTGGCTGAATGGGCGAATGTTATTGCGGATTGGGAATTCCAGCCGATTGTGACGCTCTATTACCAATACCCGGCAGAAATTGCATTGCCGCAACCGATGGTGGGGTGCTCAGGTGGTTTGTGCCAATGGGTGTTTGATCGCAATCAAACCCACGGTGAAGCTGGTTTGATAGCGGTGGTGCTCTCGGCCAAAGGCATGCACAGTGGCTGGTCGCAGGCGGAGCTTGCCGACAAAGTTGCCGCCGAATTGACCGATAGTTTTGGCTGGCCGGCACCACAGTGGCAGCGCGTGATCAGCGAAAAACGCGCCACGTTTGCCTGCACTCCCGATCTGGTTCGCCCGCCGAATGCAACGAGTGATGCGTCACTTTGGCTGGCAGGGGATTACACGGTTTCAGATTATCCGGCCACGCTGGAAGGCGCGGTCAGAAGTGGTTTGCAAGCGGCGCGCGGTATTGCGGCTGCTTTGAAAAAAGGATCGTAAGAATGGATTGGAAAACCGCACAGCCCGCAGCGGGCGATTTCAAAGACCGCGTCATTCTGGTGACGGGAGCAGGGCAGGGTATCGGCCAGGCCGCAGCTTTGGCGTTGGCCCAGGCTGGTGCAACTGTGGTGCTGATGGGCCGCAATGAGAAAAAGCTGGCCAAGGTCTATGACGCGATCGAGGCGGCGGGCGGGCCACGTCCTGCCGCTGTGCCGATGGATTTGGCCAAGGCCGGGGAAGCCGAACTGACTCAGCTGGGTGTGGTGCTCAACAAGGAGTTCGGCCGTCTGGATGGCATCCTGCATGCTGCCAATGGCTTTGCGCATCTGTCGCCGCTGTCCAATCAAAAGCTGGATGAGTGGATGGAGCAGTTCCGAGTGAATGTGGCGGCCCCTTTTGCCATGACCCGCGCGCTACTGCCGCTGCTGGCGGCGGCGCCAGATGCGTCGGTACTGGTGTTGGGCGAAACCCACGGACTGGACCCTAAAGCCTATTGGGGTGGTTATGCCGTCTCCAAGGCCGGTCAGCAAACGTGGGTCAAAATTGCGGCGGATGAGTGGGACAATCAAGAGAACTTGCGCATTAATTTGCTGGTGCCAGGTCCGATCCATTCACCGTTCCGCACTAAAACCCATCCCGCAGAAGCCTGGTCTACCTTGCCAGAAATTGCCGCCATCGTGCCCTCGCTGTTGTATTGGCTCGGCCCGCAGAGTCGTGGGCAAAGCGGGAAGGTTTTGCGCTTCAATGAGCTTGCCTAAGCAAGTAACCTAATGTAAATATTTACAGTGTGGGAACTGTGCAACAATCTGGTACTCTCACTACCAGACTACTTGACATTAGTTGCCAAGGCAGTGCCGGTCCTCCAACCGGTTGGGGTGAGCACCCCACATAGCGTCTCCTTCTTATTTGGCTGATGGGCCCCGGTAAAACGGGGCTTTTTTTTGCCTGCTGATCCCGCGATTTTTTTGATGCCCCTGGCGCGCGATAACCCGCCGCGACTGGTAAAATTGCGCGTTAACCCCACCGCAGACCTTCATGGACCTGGAATCTCTCTTTGCAACGGACGGCCCCTTTGCGCAAGCCTTCCCTGGCTACAAGCTGCGTCAGCAGCAGCTGGAGATGGCCCTCGCCGTGCAGTCAGCGATTGAGGAAAAAGGCCAGCTGATTGCGGAAGCGGGTACGGGCACAGGGAAGACCTTTGCCTATCTGGTGCCGGCGATTCTGGATGGTGGCAAAGTGATTGTCTCCACTGGCACCAAGACGCTGCAGGATCAGCTGTTTCAGCGCGATATCCCGCTGGTCCGCGACGTAATGCGCGTGCCGGTCACTGTGGCCTTGCTCAAGGGGCGCGCCAACTATGTTTGCCATTACCACCTTGAGCGCGCCAAACATGAAGGCCGTTTCCTGCGTAAAGAAGATATCGCGGATCTGCGGCTGGTCGAGCGCTATGCCAAGGTAACGCAGTCCGGCGACAAGGCGGGCTGCGCTGGCGTGCCGGAAGACGCGCCGATTTGGCCTTATGTAACGTCCACGCGTGATAACTGCCTGGGTAGTGATTGCCCCAATCACAAGGATTGTTTCGTCCTCAAGGCCCGCAAAGAGGCGCAGGAAGCCGATGTGGTGGTGGTTAATCACCACCTGTTCTTTGCGGATGTCTGGCTGCGCGATGAAGGGGCGGGCGAGTTACTCCCGGCCTGCAACACCGTTATTTTCGACGAGGCGCATCAATTGCCGGAAGTCGCAAGCCTGTTCTTTGGCGAGACGGTGACCAGCGGCCAATTGATTGAAATTGCCCGCGATGCGCGCAGCGAAGGGTTGGTGATTGCCAAGGACTTCGTCAAATTGCCGCAGGCGGCCGAAGCGCTGGAAAAATCCGTACGTGATTTCCGTCTGATATTCAAACCGGAACCGGGGCGTTTTCCCCTGCACCAGGTCAGCGAAATGCCGGGCTTTGCCGAGGCTCTGGCGATCATGCTCGAGTGCCTGACCACGCTGCAAACCCTGCTGGCCGCGCAGGCCGAGCGGGCCGAGTCGCTAGAGAATGCCGCCCGGCGTGCACACGAATTGCGTGAGACGCTGTTGCATTGGCAAGCTGGCGACGATGAAGAGGCCGTGCACTGGATCGATATCCTGTCGCATGGCTTTATGCTGCATGCCACGCCGTTGAATATCGCCAAGGTGTTCCAGAAGCAACTGCGTGCCAATCCACGCGCGTGGATTTTTGCCTCTGCCACATTGGCCGTAAATGGCAAATTCACTCATTACCAACATGAACTGGGTCTGTGGGATGCACAGACCGGGTCGTGGGATAGCCCGTTCGATTACAAAAATCAGGCGGTGCTTTACGTGCCGCCGAATATGCCTGATGCCAATACTCCCGGCTTTACCGCCAAGGTGGTCGAGCGGGCATGGCCGTTGCTGCAGTTGACCCAAGGGCACGCCTTCTTGCTGTTCACCTCGCTGCGGGCCATGCGTGAGGCGCATGAACTGGTTACCGCCTTACTGAAAGAGCACAACCTGGATTGGCCGGTGTTGCTGCAAGGTCAGGGATCACGCACCGAGCTGCTAGATCAGTTCCGCCGCGCCCCTAATGCCATCTTGGTGGCCAGCCAGACCTTCTGGGAAGGTATCGACGTCAAGGGTCAGCAGTTGTCGCTGGTCGTCATCGACAAATTGCCGTTCTCACCGCCGGATGACCCGGTACTGGCGGCGCGGATTGAACAAATGAACAAAGAAGGGCGCAGTGCCTTTGTCGACTACCAGATTCCGCATGCCGCAATTGCCCTGAAGCAGGGGGCAGGTCGCCTGATTCGTGACGAAACCGACACCGGTATCCTGATGATCTGCGACACGCGGCTGGTCGACAAGCCTTATGGCAAACTGCTGTGGAAAAGCCTGCCACCGATGTATCGCACCCGCGAGTTAGACACCGTTAAACGTTTCTTTGAAGCCAAACGCAACCATGCCACGCAGCAAGCCCAGCCGCTCGATCAAGACCAATAACAAGCCCGTTTCCCGTTCTGGCCGAGTGTTCGGGCTGATTTTGCTGCTTCTGCTCATCGGGGCAGTGCTGGCAGGGATTCTGGCCTACAACGTGGTCAGTGCGCCGCAACCGCAGCAAACGCCGCTGGACTTCGAACTGGAGCCCGGCAGTGGCCGCAAGGTGGCCGAGCAGTTGCAGGCGCAAGGGGTGATCGAGTCGCCGCTTGAGTTCCGGCTATTGGCTCGTTTGACCGGGGCCGAGCGCAAACTCAAGGCGGGCAGCTATACCTTGACCCAGCCGATCAGTCTGCTGGATCTGTTGCGCAAGCTCACGGACGGCGATACCGCCATGTTGTCGTTCACGCTGGTGGAAGGCGCGAATTGGCGCACGCTGCGCACCGCGCTGGATGCCAATCCGGACTTGCGCCACGAGACCCAAAATATGAGCGACAGCGACTTGCTGGCAGCGCTCAAGATTGATGCATCCAGTCCGGAAGGGCAGTTTTTCCCGGACACTTACCATGTGGATCGTGGTAGTTCTGACCTGAAACTGCTGGTTCGTGCGCACGAGCGGATGCAAAAGAAACTGGATGCGGCCTGGCAAAAGCGCGCGCCCGACTTGTCTTTGAAAAGCCCGTACGAAGCGCTGATCATGGCTTCGCTAGTTGAGAAAGAAACCGGGCATGCGCCGGACCGCCCCATGGTGGCGGGCGTCTTTCTGAACCGCCTCAAAACCGGCATGCGTCTGCAGACTGATCCGAGCGTGATTTATGGCTTGGGCACCAGTTACAACGGCAGTTTGCGCAAGTCCGATCTTGAGGCGGATACACCCTGGAATACCTACACTCGTGCTGGCCTGCCGCCCACGCCTATCGCCAATCCAGGCGAGGCTGCCTTGCTGGCAGCGGTGCAACCCGCCAACACTCGCGCGCTGTACTTTGTATCGCGCGGCGATGGCAGCTCGCAATTCTCGGAAAATCTGTCCGAGCATAATGCGGCAGTGCGAAAGTACATTCTGAGCGCTCCTGCCAAGCCCGCTGCGGCTTCGATCTCCCCTTAATCCATTCGGATTTTGCATTTGCGACCGCCTGCGGGATGGTTGCAAATGCGAATGTAGTTAAATTTTTCACACTACCAAAAAGTGCTTGCCTTTTTATCTGCGCCAGGCAAAAATCTCGTCCATGTTTTGCGTTGCAGCATCTGCCTTCGTAATCTTCGTTTTGCTTGTGCTGTACTGGATTACCACTATTGAAGTTTGTTGTCTGGTAGCTGAAACTGGCTCTGGCATTGACTCTCAAGCTGATGGTGGCGTGAGGTCCAGATGTGGATAGCCATATGGCATCCAGCGACGCGTGGTTTTTCGGTGTATGTCGGGTCGATTTAAGGCAAGTGGATTGTAGCTTTTAATTGTCGATCACAATGAAATGATCGATTTTTTTCGGCTTGCAGATGTAGCATCTTTATTTCTATTACAGATGGCGCTATTTGCCGCTGAAGATGCGATCGCATTGCATGGTTTGTTGAGTTATTTACCGGAGTAATTTGAGTACGCTACTTCGGGTTACTGGTTTACGCAGCAACGGGGTTGTCGACCGCGCTGGTAATGATGGAGCACGACTGTTTCCTGTCCTACCGATTTTGGCTTGGCACGGCCGAATCGGGAATTCGGAGCCACAACCTCAGGGTTGTGGCTTTTTTTTATCCAGCATCTGCCTGTGCCACATGAACCCCTTAAACAAAAAAACCTGCGAGTTGCAGGTTTTTTTGTTGGTACAACAAGAACAAGTCGTAGCCTTACTGGATGCCGCCACTTGCCAGGAAGCGCTTCTCCAACTTGTGCACGCCGGTGGCCATGACCATGGTCAGCACCAGATACACCAGCGAGATGGTGATATAAGGCTCCCAGAAGCGCGAGTAAACACCCGCAACGGTGCGCGCAGCGTAGGCTAGCTCGGCCAGACCGATGGCCGACACCAGCGAGCTATCCTTGAGCAGCATGATGGCTTCGTTGCCTAGTGGCGGCAGCATGCGACGAAACGCCTGTGGTACCACCACATGGCGCATGGTTTGCCAGTAATCCATACCCAGCGAGCGGGAAGCCTCGGTCTGCCCACGTGCGATGGATTGAATCCCGGCGCGAAAAATTTCGGTGATATAGGCGCCGGCATTCAGAGTCAGGGCCACCAGGCCAGACATGAATGCACCGTAATCCTGGCGCAGCATCATGGCGCGATCGCCGCTAATCAAAATGCCGTCGGTAGGGTGGACCAGCAGAGGCATGACCGCAAAGTGGATCAGCATGATCTGCACAAACAGGGGGGTGCCGCGAAAGAAGGTGACGTAGGCCGTGGCAGGCCAGCGCGCAAAAATTCGTAAAGGCCATTTCCATGGGCCGTGGGTCACATTGGACAGGCGGGCCATCCCGGCAAACAGCCCGATCAAAGTACCAAAAAACACCGCAAACACGGTGATCAACAGTGTCATCTGGGCGCCGTCGATAAACATCTGCCGGTATTCCCAGATCATCTGCAGACGAAAGTGTTCAAGCGGCGGCACTGCGTGTTGCACCTGTTCCCAGAATTGGTTGAAGTCCATGTTGTGTTATCCGGCTCAGGTGAAAAGGTTTGAAAAACAATAATTCATAAAGCACAAACGGGGCGAATCACATGTCTTGTGAGTGTATTCATAAAAAGAAGCGCAAACGGCAACCGCTTGCGCTTCTTGTTTTATAACGCCAAATCCGGGTTATGGCCGATTACTTCGCGCCAAAGTACTTTTTGTAGATCTTGTCGTAGGTGCCGTCAGCCTTAATGCCAGCGATACCCTTGTTCAGCTTGGCCTGCAGGTCTTTGTTGCCTTTCTTCACGGCAAAACCGTAGAACTCTTTTGCAAAAGCGGCATCGTCAATGGTCTTGAGCTTGGCGCCTTTGTTGTTGGTAACGTAGTTCACCACCACGCCGTTATCGGCCACTACAGCATCTACGCCACCAGACAGCAGTTCTTGAATGGCCAGTGGGGTGGATTCAAAGCGCTTGATGTTCGGGCTGGTTTTGCCTTGCAGTTTTTGCACGACTTCATCGCCGGTGGTACCGGTTTGCACGGCTACTTTCAGGTTCTTCAGGTCGGCGAACTTGGTCACCTTGCTGGTGCCGGAAACGGCAATCAGCTGCTTGGCTTCAAAGTATGGATCGGAGAAATCCATGGTTTGCTTGCGTTCATCAGTGATGGTCACTGCCGAGCTGACAATGTCGCGATCACCGGTGGAAAGCGTGGCAAAAATGCCTTCCCACGGAGTGTTGATGAATTTCACGTCAAAGCCGGCTTTGGCTGCAACAGCCTTGAGCACGTCAACGTCAAAACCGACCACTTCTTTCTTGTCGTTCATGGATTCAAACGGCGCGTACGAAGCGTCGGTGGCAACTTGGTAAGTCTTGCCTGCGGCAAAGACCGGGCTGGCCAGAACGACGGATGCGGTGAGAGCAGCAAACAGTTTGCCGAACTTGTTATGCATGGCGAAATACTCCTCGGATAGCCTGGTTGATTTTTTCAAGTCACATTATGAGATCAGGCCAGAACAGGCATAAGCCGCAACTGGTCCTGCGCGCTACTTGGTTTGCTCGCATGGCCTTCGAGCGTAAGTTTGCTGCCCCGCTACCGCAATCAGGAATATCCCCTGGCGCAGTAAGGTTGCTGGGCGGCATTGCCAATGGGCTTGATTAAAGCAATATTTTTACCAGCATGGTGGCTTCCGGGGCCAGGTGTGGCGCTATTGCTGTAAGTCATTTCCCTGGTGTGGCTGTATTAATGGCCTTCTTCAGCGACAGACGCATGCCAGTAGGGGTGATTTGCGCCATTTAGATGCGGATCATGTCGTCATGCAGAAGGCTTTCCGGCTGGTCGAAGAGATGATATTCACCAAAATGGTGCCCGTTACCAAGACCATATGCAGACATGCACCAGCGCCGTCATGCGATCTGTGAAGGGCGAGCCAACACGAGCGTAGCAGCGGGTCGCCCCTGGTTTGGTCTGGGCATAAAAAAACCGCCCGAAGGCGGTTTTTTTCAAGCTGCGAAATACAGCTTAGTTGTTGCGCGTCTCGATTTGCACCAAGGCTTCAGCTGTTTGAGCAGAAGGTGTCTCTGCGGTCGCTGCACGCCGGGTCCTGGTTTCTTCTGCAGTTGCAGTGACAGCCTGGACTGGAGCGGCTGCCGCAACGGTTTCCACTTGTTGCAGTGCTTCGCTCGTGCTGGTCGAGGTAGCGCCGCTGGCCTGGCTGTCGCGACGACGGCGGCGAGCAGGAGCTGCCGGGACTGCCACGGCAGGTTCTGCCGCAAAGTCCTGACGAGTTGCTACCAGAACCAGGCCTACTTCTTCAGGCGTGGCCACAACCAGAGTCGGCGCGGCCGGAGCTGGCTTGCTGGTGGTCACCGATGCGGCCTGTGAGTCATCAAACAAACCAGGTTGCAGTGCTGGCGACGCAGCAACTACCTCGGCGACGGTGGCTTGTACAGTCTCGGCAGCCGGTGCCGGTGCGGCAGGGGGCACTTCCGCTACAACTGCGGGTGCTGCCGGTGCTTCAACGACAGGCTTCGGTTCTGCTGCAACCGGTACCGCAACTGGCTCTGCAGCAACCACAGGGGCTGGAACTGCAGCCGCTGCTGCTGCGATTGGTGCGGTGTTGCTGGCTGCCGTCGCCAATACGGTAACTACTGTTTTCGCAGCACTTGCGGCAACTTCCGGCGCGGCAACTGCCACTGGTGCGGCTGCTACAACTGGTGCTGGTGCGGCTTCAACGACAACCGGAGCTACCGGTGCAACGACTTCCGGAGCAGGTGCGCTTGCCACTGGCTCGGCAATCACTGGAGCAACCGCTTCTGCAGCCACAACTTGTGCTGGAGCAGGTGCTACCGTTGCTGCACTGATTGCTGCAGCCCAGTCGTTTTGCACTGCATCGGGCGTTGCGGCAACGGCGGTTTCAACCACTGCAGGCGCTTGCACTGGGGCAGCGGCTTCGGTGCCCTCTACCTGGTCCGCGGCAATTGCGCCTTCCACATTGGTGGTTTCGGTGCGATCACGGCGATCACGGCGACCACGACGACGACGGCTGCGGCCTTCGCCTGCTTCCGCTGTAGCGGATTGCTCAACCGGCGCGCCTTCTGCTGCGACGGTGCCGACTTGTGCGGTCAGAACTTCTTTCTCTTCCGTTACCGGCTTGGGCGCACGTTCTGGGCGAGGAGTGCGTTCGCCACGGGGTTGGCGTTGCTCTTGTGGCTGTTCAGCGCGTTCGGTTTGCTGACGATCGCCCCGTTCTGCCCGTTCACCGCGTTCGCCACGGTTACGGTCATTGCGCTGCTCCTGGCGAGCGGCGCGGGCGTTCATGTCTTCTTCAATGCGCGGCTTGCCACCACCGGCCGGACGACGCTCGTTCTGACGCTCCGGACGATCGCCAGCCGCGCGGTCTTCACGCTCGGCGCGGGGACCACGGTCATTGCGTTGTTCAGCATTGCGCTCACCACCGCGATCATTACGATCACGACGGCCGCCTTGACGGTTTTCGCCGCCACGGTCATTGCGGTCGTTACGGCCGCCATTGCGCTGACCGTTGGCTTGTTGTAGGCGCTTGGCCGGTTGTGCGGCTGGTTCTGCTGCAGCTGGTTCGCCACGGAAGAAGTTGACGATGCGGCTCCACAGGCTCGCGCTGGCAGGTGCTGCCGCAGCGGCGGGCGCTGTTTCGCGCTGCACCGAAACCGGCGCAGGTTGCGCTGGCGTGATGCCCTTGACCGCAGCTTCCTGGCGCTTGGCCATTTCCTGCTTGGCTTGACCTGGTTGATAGCCTTCTTCCGGCGGTGTTTCCACCATGCGGTAAGACGGCAGTGCTTCGTCGGTCTGGTTCAGGTCATCGTGACGCAGGCGCACCACGGTGTAGTTCGGCGTTTCCAGGTTGATGTTCGGGATCAGCACCACGTTCACTTTCAGGCGCGATTCAACCGTAAACAACTCCGTACGTTTTTCGTTCAGCAAGAAGGTGGCGACATCCACCGGCACCTGCGCATGGATCGCGCCGGTGTTTTCCTTCATCGCTTCTTCCTGGATGATGCGCAGGATGTTCAGGGCGGACGATTCGGTACCGCGAATGAAACCCGTGCCATGGCAGCGCGGGCAAGCAATGTGGGTGGTTTCTTCCAGCGAAGGTTGCAGACGCTGGCGAGAGAGTTCCATCAAACCAAAGCGGCTGATCTTGCCGGTCTGCACGCGGGCACGGTCAAAGTGCAACGCTTCACGCAGGCGGTTTTCAACTTCGCGCTGGTTCTTCGGGTTTTCCATGTCGATGAAGTCGATGACGATCAGGCCGCCGACGTCGCGCAGACGCAACTGGCGGGCGATTTCATCAGCCGCTTCCAGGTTGGTGCGAGCAGCAGTTTCTTCGATGTCCGAACCCTTGGTGGCACGAGCCGAGTTCACATCGATGGAATACAGCGCTTCGGTCTTGTCGATCACGATGGCGCCGCCGGAAGGCAGGTTCACTTCACGGGCAAACGCGGTTTCAATCTGGTGTTCGATCTGGAAACGCGAGAACAGTGGTACGTCGTCTTGATACAGCTTCACGCGATTGACGTTGCCCGGCATCACGTGGCTCATGAACTGACGAGCTTGTTCGTAGATGTCGACCTTGTCGATCAGCAACTCGCCGATATCGGGCTGGAAGTAATCGCGAATGGCGCGGATAACCAGGCTGGATTCCTGATAGATCAGGAAAGCGCCGGTCTGGCCACCTGCAGCACCTTCAACAGCGCGCCACAGTTGCAAGAGGTAGTTCAGATCCCACTGCAGTTCTTCGGCGCTGCGGCCAATGGCGGCAGTACGCGCGATCAGGCTCATGCCTTGCGGGGTTTCAAGCTGGTCGAGCACGGCGCGCAGTTCCTGACGCTCATCACCCTCAATGCGGCGCGATACGCCACCGCCACGCGGGTTGTTCGGCATCAAGACCAGGTAACGACCGGCCAGACTGATATAGGTGGTGAGGGCAGCGCCCTTGTTGCCGCGTTCGTCCTTTTCAACCTGGACGATCAGCTCCTGGCCTTCGCGCAGGGCGTCGCCTGGGCGAACCCGGCCGCCTTCGCTGGCGTCAGCATAGTAGGAGCGGGCAATTTCCTTGAAGGGAAGAAAGCCGTGGCGCTCGCAGCCATAGTCTACAAAGCAGGCTTCGAGACTGGGCTCGATGCGGGTAATGACACCCTTGTAGATGTTGGACTTGCGTTGTTCTTTGCCAACGGTTTCGATGTCGAGGTCAATCAGTTTCTGACCATCAACAATGGCAACGCGCAGCTCTTCAGCTTGCGTTGCATTGAACAGCATACGTTTCATTTATTCTGGCTCCCGCACGCACTCGCACGGCGGAAACCCGGGGCAACAACGCCCGCAGTCCGTCAGTCAGGACGCCACTATTCAATAACCACCGGTTGTAAGGCGGGGGCAGGGCGGTAAAAGAACGGAACAGGGTGAGGGCGTGTGTGCAATCTCCTTGCTACGCGCCCGCTTCTGGCGGACGTCGGAAAAAACCGGGTGTGGGTATAGCGCAAGCTTTGGTGGAGCTGGCGGATAATAACCTTGTGAGTGCGTGAATCTGTTAAATGCGTTTTCGTCGCTGCTTGGGTCCAGTTGCGGACTCGGTCAGCAGGCAGATGTCACAAGCGCCTCGAAATCCACAGTCGTAAGCTGTACACTTCGTCTCTTTGCCAATGGCATCGCCGCCTGCATCAGCATCCAGTCAACATAAAATGAAATTGTTGAATTGGCTGCGTTCATTGCGGTGAGCGAGATTAACCGCTTCCCAAATCCGGGGTTCGAAGCGAGCACGTCAGGCGATTCCCGCGCTACATTCCGTGCCTTCGACCAGTGTCGATACAGCGGAAACGGTACGATGAAGTACGGCGGGAAGGCGATCGCCAGCGTATGCAGGGCGTTGAACCAAAGAACGGGAAATTGCGTTGCAGCGGGCTTCGCGGGCAGTTGGCCGGCGAATGTCACATCAATGTCATGCTGCAACGTGTCACAGAGTATAAGTCAATATGTCTCAGACTAGCAAAGCGTCTGTCAACTTTATCGAAATCACCGAAGAACAAGCCGGACAGCGGCTTGATAACTTCTTGTTGCGTGAGCTCAAAGGTGTTCCGAAAAGCCGCGTTTACAAGATCATTCGCGGCGGTGAGGTGCGCATCAACAAGGGTCGGGTAGACGTGACTTATCGGCTGGAAGCAGGCGATATTTTGCGCGTGCCGCCAGTGCGTGTGGCCGATGCGCCTGATACTGCGCCAGCGCAAGCGGCCAGCCATCGCGTGCATCTGGATATCCTGTTTGAAGACGACGCCATTCTGGCCATCGACAAGCCGGCTGGTCTGGCTGTGCATGGCGGTTCTGGCGTGAGCTTTGGCTTGATCGAATTGCTGCGCGCGCAGCGTCCGGACGCGAAATTCCTGGAACTGGTGCACCGGCTGGATCGCGAGACCTCCGGCATTTTGCTGGTCGCCAAAAAGCGCAGCGCGCTGGTCAAGCTGCATGACATGCTGCGTGACAATCATCGTATCGATAAGCGCTATCTGGCGATGGTCGCTGGTGTCTGGCCTGATGACAAACGCCATCTGCGCTACAAACTCTTCAAATATACGACGCCCGCTGGCGAGCGCCGGGTACGGGTGACGCCGGATGGTCAGGAATCACACACGGTGGTGTATCGCCGCCGGGTGGGGCAGCAATATTCGCTGGTGGAATGCGAGCTGAAAACCGGCCGCACGCACCAGATTCGCGTGCATCTGGCCACGGCAGGTTTTCCAATTCTGGGTGATGAAAAGTACGGCGATTTCACGCTCAACAAGCAATTGCCGCGCGAAGGCCTCAAGCGGATGTTCCTGCACTCCTGGCAACTGACGCTGGAACACCCACTCACTGGCGAAACCATGAAGCTTGAAGCACCGGTTCCCATTGAGCTGGCGAAATTCGTTGACGACAACACCGCACCGGCTGCTGTTAAAAAAGAAGCTGCGGTTGCGCCCAAACCCAAAACGTCTCCTGCCAAACCTAAAGCAGCCAAGTGAGCCAGCGCATGCCCCAACGTTTTGATTTGCTGGTGTTCGACTGGGACGGCACGTTGATGGACTCAACCGGGACCATCACTCAGGCCATCCAGAGCGCTTTTGGTGATGTGGGTCTGGACGTGCCATCACACGAACAAGCCAGTTATGTCATCGGCTACGGCTTGAAAGAGGCCATGCAGTACCTCGCACCGGGCGTGGATGATGCAATGGTGGCGCGGATTGTCGACGCTTATAAACATTACTATCTGGCGCGCGACCAGCACCTGGTGTTGTTCGAGGGTGTGGCCGAAGCATTGCCCAGGTTTCGCGAAGCGGGCTTCATGCTGGCGGTGGCGACAGGTAAATCGCGGGCCGGGCTGGATCGTGTGCTCAAAGCCACTGGCCTGGCGCATTTGTTTGAAGTAACCCGCACTGCCGACGAGGCTTTTTCCAAGCCGCATCCGGCCATGCTTGAATATATTCTGGACTTCACCGGCGTCATGCCCAATCGCGCCGTAATGATTGGTGACACCACGCACGATCTGCAATTGGGCAAGAACGCGGGGACGGCCAGTATCGCCCTGAGTTGCGGCGCGCATCCAACCCCGGCGTTGCTGGTTGAACAACCGCTGGCGCACTTTGATCGTTTCTCCGAGCTTGCTACATGGATATTGAACGAAGCCTGAGCACCCAGGAAATTTGCGACAGTACGGCCTTGGTCGAGCGCGGATTGGGTCAGCGTTTTACCGTGACACTGTATGGTGAGCCGCGCGAAGCCTTTGCTGTGCGCTATCGCGGCCACGTGTATGCCTATCTGAATTCCTGTGCGCACATTCCGATTGAACTGGATTACCAGCCCGGCGAGTTTTTTGATCTGAGCCACAACTATCTTGTGTGCGCCACGCACGGTGCCTACTATGCGCCGGAGACCGGCGTTTGCCTGGGTGGGCCATGTCCGGGCCGCCGATTGCAACCGGTGGCGGTGAACGAGACCGGCGGCAAGGTATACTGGCTTGCCAATGTCATTGAATGACCATTGTTCCGGCCTGAACCGCAGCCGCCAGCCGGCTGTGCAACGATTGAATCCAACAGAGACTTGAAACCATGCAGGAACAACAACCCTGGGAACGCCAGGTACTGACCGATCTGTTGCAGGCCGGTCTGAAAGAACAACGTCGGGCGCGTCGCTGGAACATTTTCTTTCGCCTGCTGGGCTTTGGTCTGCTGATTGTGATCATCGGCCTGTTTATGGGCTGGTTTGGCAACAAGGAGCTGGAAAGCGTCAGCACCGGCCCGCATACCGCCATGGTTTCCATGAACGGCGAAATTGCTGCCGATGGCGAGGCCAATGTCGAGAACGTACTTGATGGCCTTACTCAGGCCTATGACGATAAAAATACCAAAGCAGTGATTCTGAGCGTCAATAGCCCGGGTGGCAGCCCGGTGCAGGCGGGTCAGCTGCATGACGAAATGGTGCGGCTCAAGCAAAAGTACCCGAACATCCCCTTGTATGTGGTTATCGGCGATATCTGCGCGTCTGGCTGCTATTACGCGGCAGTGGCGGCTGATCGTATCTACGCTGATAAAGCGTCGATGGTCGGGTCGATCGGCGTGTTGATGGATGGCTTTGGCTTTACCGGCACCATGGAAAAACTCGGCGTCGAGCGCCGTTTGCTGACCGCTGGCGTGAACAAGGGTTTTCTTGATCCGTATTCGCCGCTGAGCCCAGAACAAAAAGGCAAGGCACAAGCCATGCTGGACGAGATTCATCAGCAGTTTATTGATACCGTCAAAGCCGGGCGCGGCAAAAAGCTCGCGCTGGATAACCCGGACCTGTTCTCCGGTCTGGTATGGACTGGCACGACCGGCATCAAACTGGGTCTGGTCGACGCGCTGGGCTCGGTTGATAGCGTAGCGCGCGAGGTAATCAAAGTGCCGGACGTGGTCGATTTCACGCCGCAACCAGGCTATTTCGACCGCTTTGCCCGTCGTATTGGTGTGGCGGCGGCGACGCAACTGGGTAGCCAGTTGAAAGTATCGATCCATTAAAAGGTTTGATTGTTTTATCTTTGATTCATTCACTTGTTGAGTTGGTTAACCAAGGCAGAGCGCGATGGCACGCAGAAAGCGGGAGGAAGAGCATGAAAATCATGAACGCTGGCTGGTTTCCTACGCCGACTTCATGACCCTGCTGTTTGCCTTTTTTGTGGTGATGTACGCGATCTCCTCGGTGAATCAGGGCAAGTACCGGGTGTTATCCAACTCGCTGATCAATGCTTTTCAGAACACCAACAAACCATTAATCCGGGTAGCGTCACAGGCAAGCTCGCAGATCGCCATCGCCCGGCCGATCCCGGATAACAAAGCATCCGATGTTCATCTGGAAGAGCAAACCCGGCAGATGCGGGGAATGGCCTCGGACTTGCGCACCTTGCTGGAGCCGCTGATCCAGCAAGGCAAAGTGCGCGTCACCCAGTCCCGGCGCGGCATCGCGGTAGAAATCAGTAACAGCGTACTGTTTGATACCGCCAAAGCCGTGTTGCAGCCGGATTCTGTTGCGGCACTCAAAGCCGTGGCCCAACGGATTGCCAGTACCAGCAACCTGATTCAGGTAGAAGGCAATACCGACAACCAGCCGATCAAATCTACCCAGTATCCGTCGAACTGGGAGTTATCCTCCGCGCGCGCCGCGTCGGTGGTGCGTTTGTTTGTCGATACCGGCATCACCCCCGAACGTATGGTGGCAATTGGTTATGGCGAGTATCGACCGGTCGAATCCAACGACTCGGTCGATGGCCGCGCTCGCAATCGTCGGGTGACCATCAATATCCTGGCCGACAGCCGCGATGATGTGGCCGTGCTGCCGGGGCCATCGCCTACCGCTGCACCGGCTCCGGCGCCTTAGCCGTTTATGGCTTCAGTCTTTTTGCGCGATCCCCATGTGGTCTGGCGGACCACACAACTGTTATTTCGCAATGCCCGGCTGGCGCAGGTTACCAGTCTGATCAATGCCAGCTGCCTGGCGTTTGCCTTGCGTAATGACATTGCACCAGCAGTGCTGTTCAGTTGGTGGGCGGTTATGGCGCTGATCCTGCTGAGCCGTTTGTGGCTGGCCGAACGCTATCGCCAATTGCAGCCTGGCCCGGAGCAAGCGCGCTATTGGCAAGGACGATTCTTTGTTGGCGTGATGCTCGGAGGTGTGGGCTGGTTTGTTGGCTGCTTGTGGTTTGGCATGCAGGTTTCCGAAACGGCCCGCTTTTTTATCGCCTTGTTACTGGCCGGAATGGCCGCCGGCTCCTTGCCTATTCTGGCACCATCGCGTTGGGCGTTGCGGGTCTACGTGGCTTTGCTGATCTCGCCGATGTTGGTGTTTGCAGTAGTGCATCCGGGTCGTTTTGGTACGATGTTTGGTGTGCTGCTGCTGATGTTTATCTTCACCCTGCTGCGCAGCGCCAGTGAATACCATCATGTCTTGATCGAAACCATTGGCCTGGATCAGGAAAAAGGCCGACTGGTGGCCGACCTTAAAGCCGCAACCGAAGAGCTGGAACGAGTAGGGCGGGCCAAGGATGAGTTCCTCGCCGCGATCAGTCATGAAATCCGCACTCCCATGAACGGCATCCTGGGCATGGCGCAGTTGCTGGCCAGCCAGCCATTGCCGGTATCGCAGCGCGAACAGGTGGAGGTGATCCGGGCCTCTACCGACGCGCTGCTGGCGCAAATCAATGGCGTGCTGGATTACTCCCGCATTGAAGCCGGGCACCTGGAACTGGCTCCCGCACCGTTTGCGCCGCAGCAAGTGCTGGACGATCTACAGCGCATGTTTTTGCCGCAAGCCCAAGCTCAGGGTTTGCAGTTTATTTGCCACATGCATGACGATGTCCCGGCCGTATTGCTCGGCGACGCGACTCGCCTCAAACAGATTCTGGTGAACCTGGTCGGCAATGCCCTTAAATTCACCCGGCACGGACAAGTGGTAATCAACCTTGCGGTGCGCGAACGCTGGGAAGGACATGTCATGCTGGTCGGCACCGTCAGCGACACCGGTCCGGGGATACCGCCGGAAAAGCGCGAATCGATTTTTCTGCCGTTCACCCAGGCAGATAGTGGTGTCGCGCACAAATACGGCGGCAGTGGATTGGGGTTGAGTATTTCGCGGCGTCTGGTGGGATTGATGGGCGGACGCTTGTGGGTGCAAGACAATCCGGCTGGTGGCAGTGTCTTTGGCTTTACCGCTCAACTGGGCGTTAGCGGTGAGCCACTGCCGCACGATCCTGTCACTCTGCCCGGACACGCGCTGGACGTACTGGTGGTGGACGATAACGCCGTGAACTGCCTGGTGGCGCGGCGCTTTCTGGAAAAACTCGGGCATCGCGTCACCGTGGCTCACGATGGCGATGCGGCGCTGGCGCTGGTCATCGATCAGCCATTTGATCTGGTGCTGATGGATGTGCAGATGCCGGTTATGGATGGCCTTACCGCGGCCTGGCATATCCGGCAACTGGAACGCGAGATTGGTGCCAAGCCGGTGCGCATCGTAGCGCTCAGCGCCAATACTTCCGAGGCTGATCGCGAAGCGTGCATGGTGGCGGGGATGGATGACTTTCTCGAAAAACCAATGCGGCAGGTAGAACTGGCGGCGCTGCTCGGGCGGTTGTAAATCCGCTTTGGACGGAAAGGCTCAACGTCACGGCTGAATTGCGCCACCACCCAGTGCTTGCAGCAACGCAGCAGAATCAGTCAACCGGTCGGCCTGGGCCCCCAGCAGATCCATGCGCGTTTGCAGCTGCTGGCGCTGGCTATCAAGCAATTGCAAATGACTGACGCCACCGGCGGCATAAAGCTGATGCGTAGTGGCAAGGCTGAGATCACTGGCCTGAGCCGCCTGATCGTGGGCCGCGAGCGCCGTACTATCCAGTTCCAGCGCCCGCAAGGCATCAGCCACTTGCTGCAAAGCTTGCAGCACGGTTTGCTGATAAGCCGCGCTGGCTTCATCCCATGCGGCTTGCGCTCCACGTTTGCGGGCCTGCAGTTCTCCGCCATGAAACACTGGCTGCATCAGGTTTAGCCCGATATTCCACACGTTCAGACTATTGGCCAGATCACCGGCGCTGCTGCGTTCCGAGCCCGCGCTGCCCGACAAAGTGAATTGCGGATAAAGATTGGCCGTCGCCACGCCCACGTTGGCGCTGGCCTGATGCATGAGCGCTTCCGCCGCACGGATATCCGGTCGCTGGCGCGCCATGGCCGAGGGCAAGGTAAGTGGCAGATGCGCGGGCAAAGTGAGTTGCTGCAAGTCGATGCTGGTTTGGCTCATGTCCGCCGGAGCCAGACCCAGATACACCGCCAACTGATGATTGAGTTGAGCCAGTTGTTTTTGCAGCGGCGGCAGCGTAGCCGTACTTTGTGCCACCAATTCACGCTGTTTCTGCAAATCCAGATTAGAAATGCCGCCCGCCGCATAACGGGCTTGCATGATCTCCAGTTGCTGCTGTTGGGCGGCCAGCAATTCTTGGGTCGTGGCAATCTGCGATCGCAAGGTGGCTTGGCGAATCGCCGCCGTTACCACATTTCCGGCCAGGCTCAGCCGTGCGGCGGCCAGTTCAAATGCCTGGTAATCGACCGTTGCACTGAGCGCTTCCAGTTGGCGCTGATTGGCGCCAAACAAATCGAATGTATAAGAAACGTTCACCGAGGCGTTGTACAGATTGAACGGCGGCGGGTTGGGGATGTTGGAAATCCCGAATGCTTCCAGATTCACCTGCTGGCGCTGGGCTCCGGCTTTCAGGTCCACCTGCGGATATCGCGTGGCGCCGGTCTGAGCCGTCAGATTCTCTTGTGCCTGAAGCAAGCGCGCTTTGGCCTGGTCCAACTGCAGATTGTTTGCCAGCGCTTGTTCAACCCAGACATTAAGTTGCGCCGATCCAAACAGCGTCCACCACTGGGCGTCGATGTTATCTGCCGGGTCCAGTTGCTGGCTGTTCCCCTGAGCCCCTGGTGTTTGTGAAGCTTGCTCACCCGCCACGTAATGCGGATTGGCCGGTGCGGCCGGAGTGACAAAATCCGGGCCGACTGCGCAGCCAGCGAGGGTAAGCACCAGGCTTAGCGCAATACGGCGAGAGGATACGGCTGCTTTGGTCATGGTTTCAATCCAGCGTGTTGCGATAGAACTTCACGGCGATGGCCATGACCACTGCGGTGAACAACATCAGCGGCCAGAGGCTGGGCCACAGGTCATTCCAGCCATTGCCTTTGAGCAAAATCCCGCGAATCAGCCGGTTGAAATACGTCAGCGGCAAGACATTGCCAATGTATTGGGCCCAGACCGGCATACCCTGAAAGGGGAACATAAAACCAGAGAGCAGAATATTGGGCAGAAAATAGAACACGGTGAGTTGCATGGCCTGCAGCTGATTCTGCGCGAGGGACGAGAGCGTAATCCCCACCATCAGGCTGGCGGCAATGAACAGCAACGCAGCGCAATACACCGCAATAAGGCTGCCGACGATAGGGACGTGGAATACAAAATATGCGCCCAGCAAGATGATGGTGGCCTGCAGCAGCCCGATCACAATGTAGGGCACGATCTTGCCGGTGATCACTTCAATCGGGCGCACCGGCGTGGCGAGCAGGTTTTCCATGGTGCCGCGCTCGCGCTCGCGGGTCATGGCAAGGCCAGTCATCATGACCAGCGTCATGGAGAGCACCACGCCCATCAGGCCCGGTACCACGTTGTATTGGGTAATGCCTTCCGGGTTGTAGAAACGGTGCACATCAACCGAAAAAGCGGGTGCCGTGTTATTCAGCCGTGCCAGCGGACCTTTCAGGTCTTTGCTGGCGACGGATTGCACCAGTTGCGAAAGGGCGGCCAGAGCGGCGGACATGGCAGTCGGGTCGGTGGCGTCGGCTTCAATCAACAGCGAGGGTTTATCGCCGCGTACCAGGCTGCGAGTGAAGTCGGGCGGAATATTCAGCACAAACAGTACTTTGCCTTGTGCCAATGCGGCTCGCCCGGCGCTTTCATCAGGTAATTCGCCAACAATGTGGAAGTAGTCCGAGTTGCGCAGCGCCGCCACAAAACTGCGAGTGAACTCGCTGTTGTCCTGGGCAATGATGGCCGTGGGCATGTGATGCGGATCGGTATTGATGGCAAAGCCGAATAGCAGCATCTGCATGATGGGTACGCCGACAATCATGCCGAAGGTGACGCGGTCGCGCTTCAGCTGCAAGAACTCCTTGAGCACGATGCTCCACCAGCGCGCCAGCGAGAAAGCATGAGATGAGCGACTCATTGCTGCTTGTCCCCGAAGTTATCGGTGGAGCGCTTCATCATGTAGATGAAGACGTCTTCCAGGCTGGTGGACGCGGCTCCCAGTTGCAAGTGCTCGCGCTGTGCCACGTCGCGTAATGTGCGTTCCAGTAGTTCTGCCTGTTGGCCGCTGACATGCAAGGTGCTGCCAAAAGCCACGGTTTGATCTACGCCTGGTTGGTCACGCAGGGTTTGCGAGAGATGGACCAGGTTTTCGCCATGCAAAGACCATGTATGGAGTTGTTGGCTATCAATAATCTCTTGCGCCGTACCTTGTGCCAGCAGGCTGCCATAAGCCAGGTAGGCCAGTTTGTGGCAGCGCTCGGCTTCATCCATGTAATGCGTGCTGACCAACACGCTGATGCCTTTTGCGGCCAGCCGATGCAATTCTTCCCAGAAGTCGCGGCGGGCGGTGGGATCGACCCCGGCGGTGGGTTCGTCCAGCAGCAACAGTTGCGGTTCGTGCAACATGCAGGCGGCCAGTGCCAGCCGTTGTTTCCAGCCGCCAGACAGCGAGCCCGTCATTTGTTTGGCGCGTGACGCCAGCCCTAGGTTTTCCAGTGCTTTATCTACGGCCTCTTTGCGATTGGGCATTTCGTACATGCGGGCGATGAAATCCAGGTTCTCACGGATGGTCAGATCATCCCAGTACGAGAATTTCTGCGTCATGTAGCCGACATGGCGCTTGATCTCGTTACTTTGCTTGAGAATGTCATAACTCAGGCAGGTGCCGCTGCCTGAGTCGGGCGTCAAAAGCCCGCACATCATGCGAATCGAGGTGGTTTTGCCACTGCCATTGGGCCCCAGAAAACCGTAGATCTCGCCACGCCACACCTGCATGTCGAGGTCTTTCACCACGTGCTTGTTGCCAAAGTGCTTGTTCAGGCCACGCACGTCGATCACCAGTGTGTCGTCGGGTGACTCAGCCATGCCAGCGCACCTCAACCGGTTGGCCCGGGTGTAAAGCCGGGGCATCGTGTACGGCAGGGTGGGCTTCGATCAAAAAGACCAGCTTGTTGCGATTTTCATTGCTGTAGATCACCGGCGGCGTGTACTCCGCCTCGGTAGCGATGTAGCTGATGCGGGCGGTTATATCCGCTTTGCAGCCATCGCAATGTATGGTCACCGCTTGCCCGGTTTTCAGGCTGCCCAAGCTGGTTTCAGGCACAAAGAAGCGCACTTTGACGTTCTCTGGCGGCAACATGCGCACAATCGGATTACCGGCAGCGACCCATTCGCCTGGCTGATACAGCGTGTCGAATACGAGTCCGCTGCGGGTGGCGGCCACCGTTTTCTGCCCCAGTTTCCAGTTGGCCTGATCCAGCGCGGCTTGCGCGGCGGCGACTTGCGCGCTCTGCGCAGTCAATTGCTGCTCGCGGCCCGGCAAGCTATCCACCTGCAACTGGCTCTGCAACTGCTGTACCTGGGCGGTGGTGGAATCTACATTGGCGCGGGAATCATCCAGTTGCTGACGCGCAATCCCGCCAGCCTGAAACTGCGTTTCGTCGCGCGCCAACTGGATTACTGCACGTTTCTGCGCGGCCTGGGCTTGCGCCAGTTGCGCTCGGGTGACGCTGACTTCTGCCGGGCGTTTGCCGGTACGGATATCGGCCAGTTGGGCGGTCGCCGTTTTCAGTTGTTGCACCGCCTGTTGTTGCGCGGCGGCTTCGTTCTGGGCTTCGAGTGCAAATAACAGCTGCCCACTTTCAATGTTTTGCCCGCGCTGGACTGATAGTTGATCCAGTCGCCCCGCTTGCGATGAGGAGACGTAAACAAACTCACCCTCAACATAACCTTGCCACGATCCGGGATCGGGCTTGCTGCAGGCACTGAGCACGGTGAATGCCGCTAAAACGAGTAACAAACGAGGAGATTGCGCAAAAGGCATGGTTACTCCGGATGCGACGTGGGTTGAACGGCGAGCCCGTGGGCCAGTAATGCGGTGACGTGGCGGATCAACACTGAGTTATCAATGCTTTGCATGCCCGGTAGCTGGCGCCAGATACCAGCCGTGGCGAGCGGCATCATGGTCATGGCCAGTGTTGAAATAAAAAGCAGGCGCGGTTCAATGTCTGGATTGACGCTGCCGTTTTGCTGCCCGGCGCGCACGATTTGCGCCAGTTGGGCCACTTTGCCGAAAGGCAGTCGCTGCAACATGCGTTCACGCAGCAGACCACCATCGCTGAGCACCTCGCGTACCCACAACGGGGGCATCCATGGCATTGCCTGCGCACCCAGCACCACCCGTTCGACCATGCCACTGACAATTTCCAGGGGCGTAGCGGATGCCGCAACAGGCTGCCAGACCAGTTCGACGAATTGCAGAATTCGTTCTTCTACCAGTGCATCCAGTAGCTGATCGCGATTCTTGAAGTAGTAATGGACCATGGCCGATGTCACACCCGCTTCGCGTGCAACCTGGGCTAGCGTGCTGGCGGCGATGCCTTGCCGGGCAAATAGCCGCGTCGCCGCATCGAGCAAGGCTGCGCGGGCGTTCTGGTCGGGGAGGGTGGCGGGGCGGCCACGCTGGCGAGGCGAGCTGGTCATGTAATCAATCTAATTAACTAGTTAGTTAATTACAAGAAATTTGCTCGCAAAAACTGGCGGCCATGCGAAGAGAAGTGGATTGATTGCGCTGACACAAAAAAGCCACGAAATATCGTGGCTTTGAAGTCATGCGATTGCCGGGCTGTTGGGGAGTTAGTCGTGCATCTTGCCGGCGCGCTGGCCGCGCTTGAAACGCAAGGTCAGCAACAGCATGACCACTGACACAAATAGTCCGAAGCCAATGATGATCAGGTGCATGGGTGGAATACCGCTGGCAGAAAACTGATCTTGCACCAGTTCGCTGGCATTGGCTGGTAACGCAGTGCTCAGATAGCGGACCATCAATGCGTGGATGCCCACCATGACCAGAATGCCGATGTTTTCATTGAAGTTTTGCACGGCAATTGAATGTCCGGCGCCCATCAACATATGACCGCGATGTTGCAGCATGGCGTTGAGCGGCACCACAAACCAGCCAGACAAAGCGCCGACGATAAACATCAAAACAGCTGAAACCAGTGGGCTGTGCACCACCAGCATGCTCATTACCGACACACCCATGAATATCCCGGCCGGCAACACAGAAAACGCACGTTTGAGCGGCACAAAACGTCCAGCCAGGATCGCGCCAAAGGCTGTGCCGAAGGCCACGACAGCGACCAGGCGCGTGGCTTGTTCCATGCTGTAATTGAGCCAGATGACCGCCCAGTTCAGCACTACCAGCCGCATCGTCGCCCCGGCGCCCCAGAACAGGGTGGTGACCGCCAGCGACAACTGGCCTTGCGGGTCTTTCCACAGACGGCGCACGCACCACCAGAACTCACGCACCAGGAATAATGGGTCCAGGTGCAGTGGTTTGAGGTGAACCTTCAGTTTGGGGATATACAGATTGAGCCAGCCTGCGGCCAGGTACATAAACATGATCGCGCACATGGCAAATTGCGACGGCGACAGATACTGGCCCAGCGTCAGTGTGTCGTACCAGTCACTGGCGCGGCTGCCGACCAGCACGCCGCCCAATACCGTGCCAAAGATGATGGCGCCAACGGTAGCGCCTTCGAGCCAGCCATTGGCTTCAACCAGTTTTTCATGCGGCAGGTATTCAGTGATCAGGCCATATTTGGCGGGGGAGTACGCTGCAGCGCCGAAGCCGACTATGGCATAAGCCACGATGGGCGGCGCGCCAATCAGCATGCACACGCAACCGAGGAGCTTGATGCCGTTGCAAATCATCATCGCGCGACCCTTGTGCATGGAGTCGGCGAACGAACCGGCGAACGGTGCCAGTACTACATATGAAACCGTGAAACTCCAGAGCAACATGGATAGATGCCACTCTGGCGCGCTGTTCTCGCGTAGCAGTGCCAGGGCCGCAATAAACAGGGCGTTGTCAGCTAGCGCAGAAAGGAATTGTGCGCCGAGGATGATGAAAAAACCGCGATTCATACCCGCTACGGAGCCTGTTTAGATGATCGGATTTATGGGTCTGGTAGCGCAAGCCCAGCGCCAGTGCGGGCTGCCGGGGCGGTCGTCACCATGTAACGACGGTCGGTTTTATATCATGTTTGACACAAAGGTGCCGACTTATTGCCAATGCCGTTGAGCCTGAAAAGCGAAACCTTTGCCTGTAGTGGGAATCTGATCCTGACAAACGTAGCGGCATCAGGCGTTGTTCTGGAATATCACGTGATATAGTGTGGACCATTACGACAAGGGGTAAACCCCTGAACGAGCCACAGGTCCTGATACACAAGATACATAAGCGACACAGCCTGGTCTGTATTTTAGTCGCTTCAAGTCCGCCGCCAGTGGCCCGATTGGAGTCATTGGCAAGGTCCAAGGTTCGGTCAATACGCATGGATATTCTGCAATATCTTCTTCCTGTTTTCACTGACTACGGCTACTTCGCCGTTTTTGGTGTTCTGCTGGTCTGCGGTTTCGGTGTTCCCATTCCCGAAGACATCACTCTGGTAGCGGGCGGGATCATTTCCGGTCTGGGCTATGCAGACGTGCACACCATGTTCTGCGTGGGCATGGCGGGCGTACTGGTGGGTGATTCGATCATGTTTTTTATCGGTCGCCACTTTGGTACTCGCGCCCTCAAATGGCGCTGGGTTGCGCATGTCCTGACCCCCGAGCGTTACGCCGCCGTCCAGGATAAATTTCGTCGTTATGGCAATCGCGTGTTGTTTGTAGCGCGTTTTCTGCCAGGTTTGCGCACCCCGATCTATCTTTCTGCCGGCATGTCCCAGTGTGTGCCGTTCTGGCGTTTTTTGCTGGCCGATGGTTTGGCGGCGCTGATCAGCGTGCCGGTATGGGTCTATCTCGGTTATTACGGGGCCTTCCAGCGCGACTGGCTGCACCACGCCATCAAGCAAGGGCAAACCGGCATGTGGTTGCTGTTAGCCGCACTGGCCACGCTGACTCTGATCTGGTACATCAGACACAAGCGCCATCAGCACCATTGCAAGGCACTGCCGAGCAAGATGCTGCGCGAGAAATAATCAGATCCGAACACGCCCAGACCAACAACGCGGTTTCCAAAATGACTCGCCCCATCCAGGCTCTCGTCCATACCCAGGCAATTTCCCACAATTATCAGGTCGTTAAACGCAATGCCCCGCACAGCCGGGCATTTGCAGTGGTCAAAGCCAATGCCTATGGGCATGGCTTGCAGCGCGCCGCTACTGCGCTGCAAGCGGCTGACGGATTTGGCATTCTGGAGTTCGATAACGCGCTGGCGTTGCGCCAATGGGGACTGCAACAGCCCATCTTGCTGCTGGAAGGGGTGTTCAGCCAGTCCGAGCTGATTGAAGCCGCTCGCCAGGACTTGCGTATCGCCATTCACGAGCCGGGTCATCTGGTCTGGCTGGAGCAAACCACGCTGTCCCGGCCTGTGCATGTCTTTCTCAAGCTCAATACCGGAATGAACCGGCTCGGTTTTCCGGCGGAACAAGCGCACGACCTTGTTGCCCGCCTGCAAAAACTGCCTAATGTGGCCAGCATCACGCTGATGGCCCACTTTGCGACCGCAGATGAGCCAGCCAAAGGCATAGAAAAACAACTGACTCGTTTTGCCAGCGCCACGTCCGGGCTTGATCTGCCGATCTCACTGGCTAATTCCGCCGCTACCCTCGCGTATCCGCAAGCGCAACACAATTGGGTGCGTCCGGGCATTGTGCTGTACGGTTCGACCCCGTTTGAGGATCGAACTGCCGAACAATTGGGTTTGCAAGCGGCAATGACACTGCAAGCGCAAATCATTGCTGAACAACATCTGCAAGCGGGCGATGCCGTCGGTTATGGGGCAACGTTTGTTGCTGATAAACCAATGCGGATTGGCGTTGTGGCCTGTGGTTATGCCGATGGTTATCCGCGTCATGCACCTACTGGAACGCCGGTGCTGGTCGATGGGCAGCGCACCCGCCTGATTGGGCGTGTTTCCATGGATATGCTTACCGTCGATATCACCGACCTGCCGCAGGCTCGCATTGGCAGCCCGGTTGAATTGTGGGGTAAGGGCTTGCCGATTGATGATGTCGCACGCGCTGCGGGCACCATTGGTTATGAGTTGATGTGTGCAGTTGCTCCTCGCGTGCGGGTGGTTGAGGGTTAAACGCGCAGGCAACGCGCGAATAAATAGTGCTTACAAGGTGGGCCTGTCATGAAACAGGCTCGAAAAGCGCGGCTTTCTTGATATAGAATGCTTCGCTTAGTCAAATAAACCGGATTTTTCCGTTTCCCAACCAGCAGGTTGCATATGGCATTGATTGTCCAGAAATACGGCGGCACTTCAGTTGGCACGCCGGAGCGTATCAAAAACGTGGCCAAACGCGTCGCCAGGTTCAAGGCACAAGGTCACGATCTGGTCGTGGTTTTGTCCGCAATGAGCGGCGAAACCAACCGCCTGATTGGGCTCGCCAAAGAAATGCAGGCTAATCCTGATCCGCGCGAACTGGATGTGATTGTATCGACCGGTGAGCAGGTCACCATTGGCCTTCTGGCCATGGCACTTAAAGAGATGGGTATTGATGCCCGCTCCTATACTGGGGCCCAGGTCAAGATTCTGACTGATAGCGCATTCACGAAAGCCCGCATCCAGTCGATTGACGACGAAAACATGCGTGCTGATCTGAACGCCGGTCGTGTAGTGATTGTCGCTGGCTTCCAGGGTGTAGATACCGAAGGCAATATCACCACGTTGGGTCGTGGCGGTTCGGATACCACCGGCGTGGCACTGGCCGCTGCGTTGCGCGCGGACGAATGCCAGATCTATACCGATGTCGATGGCGTTTACACCACTGACCCGCGTGTTGTACCCGAAGCGCGCAAGCTCAAGACAATTACCTTTGAAGAAATGCTGGAAATGGCCAGCCTGGGTTCAAAGGTGCTGCAAATCCGCTCGGTCGAATTTGCCGGCAAGTACAACGTGAAACTGCGCGTGCTTTCCTCGTTCCAGGACGAAGGCGAGGGCACGCTGATTACTTTCGAGGATGACTCCAACATGGAAAAACCCGTCGTTTCCGGCATCGCGTTCAATCGTGACGAAGCGCGTATCAACGTGACCGGCGTGCCTGACAAACCAGGCATTGCATACCAGATTCTGGGTCCGGTGGCTGACGCCAATATCGACGTGGATATGATCATCCAGAACGTGGGTCAGGAAGGCACGACCGACTTCAGCTTCACCGTTCCCAAGAACGACCTGCCACGTACCATCAAGGTGCTGGAAAGCGTGCAAGACCACATCGCCGCACGTAGCGTTTCTGGCGACGACAAGATCTGCAAGATCTCCATCGTTGGCGTGGGCATGCGCAGCCATGTGGGCGTGGCTTCCACCATGTTCCGCACGCTGGCCGAAGAAGGTATCAATATCCAGATGATCTCCACCTCTGAAATCAAGATTTCGGTCATCGTGGACGAAAAATATCTGGAACTGGCCGTGCGCGTGCTGCACAAGGCATTCGGGCTGGATCAACCGGTCTGAATCTAGGTCACTTCAAGTGATTGCAGGTAAAAACGGCAGCGCTGGCTGCCGTTTTTTATTGCCGGATGATTTTGCGAGCCTGCGCCAATCTGCCTGTGCAAGGCGATTACGGTTGAGTGATACTTGAGTGATGCCGAAACGTTGGGCATCCCGGCCCAGCCCGCAAAAAAGTGCGTTTTGCAGCGGTGCTTTCCTTGACGCCCCCAAGGCCACAAGGTATTATCCCGCTTCCCTTGACGGAGATGTGGATGAGTGGCTGAAATCACTTCCCTGCTAAGGAAGCATACGGGCTTAAACCTGTATCGAGGGTTCGAATCCCTCCGTCTCCGCCAACGGTCCTTGCAGTAATCCGTTGCGGCAAGTGGCAGTAAGTTGTTAGTAGTAAAGTGTTGTGACAGTGCGCCCGTAGCTCAGTTGGATAGAGTATCTGGCTACGAACCAGAGGGTCGGGCGTTCGAATCGCTCCGGGCGCACCATTCACACACAGTCCATTGCGCAAGCAAGCCTCGTCCCCATCGTCTAGAGGCCTAGGACACCGCCCTTTCACGGCGATAACCGGGGTTCGAATCCCCGTGGGGACGCCATCAAACCTGATGGCTTTCATTTCTCTGCCGCCCGGCAATCTAGTAATTCCTAAATATCCCTGTTTTTCCTGTTGTTTACCCTGTAGTTACTCATAAAGTACCGGCTCGCACCTACTCGTCTGCAATTGTCCGTGCCCAAGCTTTCTCAATGCTGCTTGGTGGTAATGGAGAGCCAAAGTACACTGAGTCGTATTCCTTATTAGAAAAACATGCCCATGCCTGGTTTGTCTCAAGCCATTGTCTTGCTTGCCGCCGCTGTGTTGGTGGTGCCCATACTCAAACGGCTGGGGCTGGCGTCGGTGCTGGGTTATCTGGCCGCTGGCATCCTGATCGGGCCGTGGGGCTTGCAGCTCGTCCATCAGCCAGAAGAAATCCTGCATACCACTGAATTTGGCGTGGTCCTGCTGATGTTTGTGATCGGTCTGGAACTGCAACCGTCACGCTTGTGGGTGTTGCGTCGTTCGGTCTTTGGTCTGGGTGGAGCGCAGATGCTGGTGTGCAGCGTGGCCATCGGCGCCATCGCATTTGCTTTTGGCTTGCCACCGGCTTCAGCACTGGTGGTGGGAATGGCGCTTTCTCTTTCCTCCACCGCATTTGTTTTGCAAATGCTGGCCGAAAAGAACCAGCTCACTACGCGATACGGCCGCGATGGTTTTGCGGTGCTGCTGTTTCAGGATCTGGCGACGATTCCTTTGCTGGCATTGATTCCGTGGCTAGCCCCGGTGAAAAGCGGCGTGGCTGGCGTGCCTGTGTGGATATCGCTGGCGGTGTTGATTGGTGTCGTGGTGCTCGGGCGTTTGCTGCTGCGGCCGGCGTTTGCCTTGGTGGCCCGTGCAAAAAGCACCGACCTTTTCACCATGGCGACCTTGCTGGTAGTTACCGGCACCGCCTGGTTGATGGAACGCGCCGGTTTGAGCATGAGTCTGGGGGCGTTCGTCGCTGGCGTGCTGCTGGCCGATTCAGAATTCCGTCACGAGGTTGAAGCCAATATCGAGCCATTCAAAGGCGTGCTGTTGGGCTTGTTCTTTGTTGCGGTCGGCATGGCGGCCAACCTGGGCTTGCTGATGGCTAATCCGCTGGGTGTGGTCGCGCTGGCCAGCGGTTTGATGCTGGTAAAAGGCATTTTGCTCTTTGGTATTGGCCGGGTTAGCGGCCTGCAAAACCACGTAGCACGACGCTTTGCCATCTATCTGTGCCAGGGCGGTGAATTTGCCTTTGTGCTGCTGGCACTGGCCGAAGGCAACCGCGTTTTGCCGGGCGATGTCGCCGACGTACTCAGTCTGAGTGTCACTTTATCCATGGCATTGACGCCTTTTGTGGTGATGGCTTACGAGCGCTTTGTGGTGCCGCGGCTGGAAGCACGGCAAGTGCGAGAGTTTGATGCGGTACCCGACGAAGGTCATCCGGTTATCGTCGCTGGGTTCGGGCGGTTTGGCCAAGTGGTGACGCGGATATTGCGGCTGCGCAAAATTCCGGTCACGGTGCTCGAGGCCAATGCTGATCAAGTCGATTTCGTGCGGCGCTACGGCAACAAAGTGTATTACGGCGATGCTTCCCGGCCTGATTTGCTACGCGCAGCAGGTGCTGACAAAGCGCGGCTGGTGGTATTGGCGATTGACGACATCGAAGCATCGGTCAAAACCGCCGAAACGCTCCGCCGTGAGTTTCCGCATCTCAAAGTCTATGCCCGCGCCCGCAATCGTTTTCATTACTACCGCTTGATGGAAGCCGGGGTAGTGGTGGCCACGCGGGAAACCTTTGCATCCAGCGTGGGCTTGGGTGTAGACGTGCTGGAAGGGCTGGGCGTGACGCGAACCGAGGCTGAGCGTACCGGCGCATTGTTTGTCGAGCACGATGAGCGACTGTTGCAGCGGCAACTGGCGATTCATCAGGATGAAGCGCAATTGATCCAGGCCAGCCGTGACGCCATGAAGGAACTGGAAGGGCTGTTTGAAGCGGATCAGCTGACAGAAGCGGCGATTGAGGCCAAGCAACCAGCTACTTGATAGGCGGGAAATATCGGGTTCGGCGGGTGTGGGTGCCCATCATGGTCCGGGCATGTATGATGTAACTCAAACATTTGTTTGCGGTCCGGCAGCGCACTCAAGCTTGCGCAGCCCACTGTCGACATTCATTTCAAGACCTCAGGGACTCCGGTTACAGCGTGACCAACGACAAACCGAACGGGCGCAAGCCGACTATTTCTGATGTAGCCAGGCTGGCCGGCGTTTCCCGCGCGGTGGCCTCACGAGCGCTATCCAGCGAGCCGCGCCCGGTGGCCGACGAAAAGCGCAGCCGGGTAGTGCAGGCCGCACAAAAACTCGGCTTTAAACCGAATCTGCTGGCGCGCAGCCTGACCACCAAAACGGTCAACCTGGTAGCCATTGTGGTTAACCATATTCATGATCTGAGCGATCTGGATTTGTTTGATCATTTGCTGAGCGAAATCCAGGCGATCGGTAAACAAGTCATTCTGATCCGGGTTGGCTCGGTTGATCGTATCGAAGAGTTTTTACGCAATGGCATCGCTTATCACGTCGATGCAGCCCTGGTATTTTCGGATTTCGCCGACGCGCCAACAGTGCGACGCATGTTCAATACCGATCTGGTCTTGATGCTCAATGGTCGGCACGACGCGCTATCTCCAGCCGTGCTGGCCGATGAAGCGACCGGCATTCGTGGTGCCGTGGTTGATGCTGCCGCCAAAGGCGTGCGTACGGCCGCCTTGGTGACCGGCCGCGCCACCTCCACAGTCGAAGAAACGCGCATTGCCAGTTATCGCAAGCAATTCGCGCTGCATGGCATTACGCTGTTGCAGGTCGCGCAGGGTGATTACTCCTATCAAAGTGGCCATGCCGTGGCCGCAAGTGTGACTTCTGGCCAATGTCCCGATGCGGTGTTCTGCACTTCGGATGCCATGGCAATGGGTATTCTGGATGTATGTCGGGCGGATTTTCCGCAGAGCAAACCGACGCGCTTTCGCTTGTATGGGTTTGATGATTTATCGCTGACCGTGTTTGATGCCTACCCGATTTCATCGATTGGTTTCGACAAGACACAGTACGTGAAAGAAGTGCTGCGTTTCCTGATGGTGCCGGACGCATTTGCACCGGGCATGCCCCCCGTACTCGTTCCCACGCGCTTTGTGCCACGCCAGACTGCCTGACCGCACTCCAATGCATGAAAAAGCCCGGCCACCTTTTGGGTGCCGGGCTTTTTTGTCCTCTTACCCGCTATGGGTAAGAGGTTATTTCTCAGTCAAGGATGGAGGATTTGCGGTCTTGCCCTTTATGGGCAAGATGTACCGCATTCTCTTTTCCGTTAACGATGGTGGGTTTGCGGTCTTGCCCTTTATGGGGAAGATCTACCGCATTCACTTTTCAGTTAATGAAGGTGGGTTTGCGGTCTTGCCCTTTATGGACAAGATCTATCACATTCACTTTTCGGTTAACGAAGGGGATTTGCGGTCTTGCCCTTTATGGGCAAGACCTATCGCATTCACTTTTCAGTTAACGAAGGGGATTTGCGGTCGTGCCCTTTATGGGCAAGATCTACCGCATTCACTTTTCAGTTAATGAAGGTGGGTTTGCGGTCTTGCCCTTTATGGGCAAGATCTATCGCACTTACTTCCGTTAACGATGGTGGGTTTGCGGTCTTGCCCTTTATGGGCAAGACCTATCGCATTCACTTTTCGGTTAACGAGGGTGGGTTTGCGGTCTTGCCCCACCATTTCTTGTAGTTGGCTTCATACGCGCCAGATTTGGCATAGTCCGCTACAAAGCTGTTGATCCATGCCAGAAATTTCGGGTCGCCCTTGGCAATGCCGATACCAATCGGGTCGTTGGAATACAAGCCCGGTAGCGTGATCAAAGCATCGTTTTTGGTGGCCAGGTAATCCACCAGCGACGAATCCTCGATCCCCGCGTCTACGCGTTTTTGTTGCAGCAGCAACACGCCTTCAGGGGCGAAGTTGTCGGTGTAGACCAGCTTGGCGGCTGGGACTTCACGGCGGATAAAGGTCTCGCCGGTACTGCCGCGACCCACCACAATCTGCTTGCCCGCCAGACCTTTCAGGTCCTTGATTCCCGAGCTTTTCTGCACGATAACGCGCAATCCGGCGCGGTTATACGGGCTGGAAAAATCGATGGTCTTGGCGCGCTCTGGTGTGATCGACACATTGGCCACTACCAGATCAAGCTGACCAGATACCAGCATGGAGATCCGGGCATCGCCCGAGACATCCGTGTATTCAACCTTCACGCCCAGCTTGTCGGCAATACGCTTGGCCACGTCCACGTCATAACCCACCGGGTCGTTATGGGCGTCACGAAACCCCACTGGCTCGCCGCCCAGCGAAACGCCGATGCGCACTACGCCGCGCGCTTTGATGTCTTCCAGCTTGCCCGCAGAAGCGGTGGTGGCGGTGAACGCCATGCCAGCAACGAGCGCGAAGGCAGTGATTTTTGTCAGAATGCGTCTCACAGAAGTACTCCTTGTCAGTTTTACGGCGATGAGTGGGGTGTTCAGATACGTACCGATGTCCGTAGTTCCGGTTCGGACATCGAGGGTTCCCAGAACCAGTATTTGATTTCTTCCTGGCACTTGAAATTGACGACCAGATGGTTGCCTTTGGCGTCCAGCGCGTGAATCACCACACCGGCCAGAAAACCTTCTGACAACTCGGATAACTCTTCCACGGCAAGGCTCACAGCGTCCTTGAGCGAATAGCCCAGGCGCAAGGCCAGCACAATGCTGCGTGAAGTGCCACAGCGCACGGTCATTTCGCCGGTGTGAGTACACGCCGCCGCGCCATAACGGCTATCGGCATAAAATCCGGCCCCCGCGATGGGTGAATCCCCCAGGCGGCCCGGATATTTCCAGGCCCAGCCGGATGTAGACGTTACGCTGTGAATGCCTTTGCTGGCGTCTTGCGCCAGAAACACCGTGGTATCGCGCACGCGTTCTGGGTCGGTAATGGTGCGGCTGAGCGGAATCAGTGGCACATCGGGAAACTTTGCCAGTTCGGCAGGAGAGAGTTCTTTTTCCAGCCGCTCCCACCACACGCGCTTGCTGTCATCAAACAAGGTGGGTTCTGGCGTGAAGCCGGTTTCCAGGGCAAAGCGGCGGGCACCGTCGCCAGTCAGCATCACGTGTGGCAGGCGCTTCATTACTTCATGCGCCACTGCGGCGGCGCTGAGGATATCGGGCAAGGCACCTACCGAACCAACCTGGCGAGTGGTGCCATCCATCACGCCGGCATCGAATTCCATCTTGCCCAGCATATTGGGCCAGCCGCCGTAGCCGACGCTGCGCACTTTCACTTCACGTTCAACCTTGCTGATGCCCGCCACCATGGCATCGATACCCGGTGCGCCGTCTTTAAGCATTGCTACTGTGGTCGGAAAACCCGGCCACGCCTCTGAGTTAGCCAGCAGAATCATCGGGACTAGTCCTTGCGCATATTGGATAGAAATTGAGCGACCCGCGGGTTTGCCAGCCCGCCATCGGCGGCAAAGAACTGGGCGGTGGGCAGATTCACCACCAGCTTGCCTTTGTCCAGAAACACAATGCGCGACGAGATGGTCCGCGCGAACTCGACCTCGTGGGTGACGAACACCATGGTGGTGCCTTCCATTGCCAACTTGGCCAGAATACGCAGCACTTCGGAGGTCATTTCCGGATCAAGCGCGCTGGTGACTTCGTCCAGCAGCAAATAGCTCGGGTTGACCGCCAACGCACGGCAAATGCCTACACGCTGGCGCTGCCCGCCGGACAACTGCGCCGGATAAGCATCGGCCCGATCACCCAAGCCAACCGATGTCAGCAGGGCGCGGGCGTGTTCTTCTGCCTGTGCTTTGGGTGTCTTGAGTACTTCAATCGGTGCCAGAGTCAGGTTCTGCAGCGCTGTCATGTGCGGGTACAGATTGAACAACTGGAACACCGTGCCGGAGCGTTTACGTGCTTCGGCCAGTTCTTTGGGTTTGGAAACATCAAACCCATCGACAGTGATCTTGCCGCCATCCAGTTTTTCCAGGCCGTTGATACAGCGCACCAGCGTGGATTTGCCGGAACCGCTGGATCCCAGAATCGACACCACTTCGCCCGGCTCGACCGTAAAGTCGATGTCGTCCAGCACGGTGACGTTGCCAAACTTCTTTTTGGCGCTTTCTACTTTTATCATTTCAAAGCCCTTTCCAGGCGCTGTGAGCACGCAGCCGCGCTTCAAGGCGACCACCAAAATATGCAATTGCCTTGGAGCACAGCCAATACAGCACGCCGATCAAGGTCCACACAATGAATGGCTTGAGCGTGCGCAAATTGAGAATGTTGCCGATCTTGGTCAGGTCCACGACGCCAATGGCCGACACCAGCGATGTCACCTGCAACTGGTTTACCGCCAGGCCAATCAGCGGGCCGATGGCAAAGGCGCTGGCTTGGGGCGAGATCACTTTGCGCAGAATCTGCCAGCGGCTCAGCCCAAATACCCGTGCGGCTTCCACTTGATCGCGTCCTACTGATTCAATGGCAGACACCGCAATCACATAGATAAATGCGGCGGTATTGCCCGAAAGCGTAATCACCGCCGCTTCAACTGGTGTGACATTGATTTTGGCAAATACCGGCAGGCCAAAAAACACGAGGAACAGCTGCACCAGCACCGGTGAGTTTTTGAGGATTTCGGTTAGCGTGGTGACTAGCGGCACCGCTACCGGAATGCGATAAAAGCGGAGGGTGGCCCAGCTCAAGGCCAGCACCAGGCCAATGGCGAAGGTCACCACAAACAGCAGTACGGAAACGCCCAGCCCCTGTGCCAGCAGCACCAGGTCGTACGAGGTAAACGCGGAGTAATCCATCAGGAAACACCTTCCAGATTGCCGTGATTAAGCCGGCGATGCAGCATGCCAATGGCAATCGAAACGGAATAAGTCAGCACGGCATAAACCACGAGCAGCACGAAATACACTTCAAACGGGCGGAAGGTATCTGACGCCACAATCTTGGCCGAACCGGTCAGTTCGTTGAGCGTGATGGTGGAAAGGATCGAAGAGGTAAGGATCAGATTGATCAGCACCGAACCCAGCGGGCGGATTGACGTACGCAGGGCAATTGGCATCACAATCTTGCTGAAAATGGTGTGCTTGGCCAACCCGCTGACCTGGGCTGCTTCGATAATCCCCGGGTCGATAGCCAGGATGCCGGAACGGATCACGTTGGAGGTATATGCGCCACCGGCAATCGACAGTGCAATTACCCCGGTGGTGAAGGCATCAATGTACAGCCCCAGCACCGGCAGGCCGTAATAGAAGAAAAACATCTGCACAATGAAGGGCACATTGCGAAAGATATCCACGTAGATATTGGCCAGAATTTGCCATGGCCGCGACGATGAAGTCGACGCAATGGCAACCAGCGCCCCGGTGATAAAGCTGCCAGCCAGCGCCAGGGCACAGGCCTCTACGGTGAGGATGGCGCCGTCGCGCAGCATGTCCAGATGCGGTAGTAGAACGGCAAGATCAAACTGCATGGTTTTTGCCCCAAGTGAAACCGGTTTCAGTTTATGGCGTAGCCATGACGAGCGTCAAGCCGAAGGCCAAAGAAGACTGTTACAGCGCGAGGGTAAGACGGGGTGGAGCAGGTAGAACAAGAGAAGGGCGCAAGACAAAAACGAGACTGGGCGCGCTTTTCACTGGCAGATGAGGCGATGCCGCAGACGTTGCGGTCATACAACGCGGCAGATCCATAGCAGGCGAGAGAGGGCGCAGACATACCGCTTTATAGCCGCCGATCACTCGTTGCGACACAGGGTATGGGTGATCGGCCAAATACGAAAATCGGCAGGGGTTTGCCATGGCCACACCGTGCACTGCCAGGTCGCGGATGTGCGTTCATAAAAACAAACACGGCCTGGAACGGCCGTGGTGCAGAACAAGGCTGAATGAACATCGCGCAAACCCCAGAGCTGATGCAGAACCAGCCCTGGGGTCTGCGCGAAGTGAATCAACGCTTCTTCAGGTATTTGCGGATGTCGATGGCCACTGCGGTCACGATGATGAGACCCTTGAAAATCTGCTGCCAATAGACCGATACACCAAGAATAACCAGGGCGTTGTTGAGGAAGGTCAGGATCAGCACGCCCGTTACGATCCCCCCGACTGTCCCTATCCCCCCGGAAGTGGAGACCCCGCCGATCACGCAGGCGGCAATCGCATCCAGTTCCCATGTAAACCCGAGGTTATTGGTTGCACTACCCTGACGAGCGGCCTGGAGCGAACCGGCCAGACCATACAGGGCGCCAGCGATCACATAGACCGTGATCAGCGTGCGGTTAACGTTCACCCCGGAAACGGTAGCCGCATCCGGGTTCGCGCCGATCGCATAAATATTTTTGCCGGTGGTGGTCAGGTTCAAAAGCACCCACATCAACACAATGACTACTGCGGCAATGATCACGATATACGGCAATCGGAAATCGCCGTAGATGTTGATGGCGCCATTGGAGATCATGGTGAAATCGTCACGCAGCCCACCAATTGGTGTGGCACCGTGGGGAGGGCGGTCAACGTACAGCGAAGTCGCGCCGTACACGATCACCATTGTTCCCAGCGTGGTGATAAAGGGGACCACCTTCAGATAGGCCACGATCGCGCCATTCATGAGGCCGACGATCACGCCCGCCAGAACGGCCAGCAGAATCGGAAGCCACAACGGCGAGACGGGCAGATCTGGAAAGACTTTGCTGGCGTAGTCGGCACGTTGCAGCATGGATGCAGCGATACACGCGGTCAGCCCGACGACCCGGCCTGCGGAAAGATCCACACCCTTGGTCAAGAGGATCGGCCCTTCACCGAGCGCCAGAATCACGTAGACGGACGAGATCATCAAAACGTTGATCAGGTTCGTCACATCCAGAAACGAGGGCTGGATAAAGCCAGTAACCAGAATCAGCGCCAGGAGCACGAAAATCATGGCGCGCTTTACCGCCATCTCCTTGAACTGGGTCAGCCTGGAGCGGCCTGGTGCTTTTATTTCAAACTTTGTCATTCGAATCTCCTTGTGTCATGAATTGGGTCGAGAGATGCATGATCTTTTCCTGTGTCGCTTCAGCTCCCGGCACGATGCCGGTCACTCGACCTTCGCACATGACCATGATTCGGTCGGACATGCCCAGAATTTCGGGTAGTTCGGACGAAATCATGATGATGGCCTTGCCGCGCTGTGCCAATTCAGTGATCAACGTGTAAATCTCGTATTTGGCGCCGACGTCGATACCGCGGGTCGGTTCGTCAAGAATCAGTATTTCCGGATCAGTCAGAAGCCAGCGCGAGAAAACGACTTTCTGCTGGTTTCCGCCTGAGAGGTTCTGAATGAGTGTGCTGCTTGAAGGCGTCTTCACGCGCAGCGTGCGGATACGCTCCTGAACGTCGGCCTCGCCGGACTTCAGATCCAGCAGCCCCAAACGCCTGACGTAATGACGCCAGTGCGCCATCAGGGTGTTATCGAAGACCGGAAGGATAGAGAAAATGCCGGTGGTGCGACGTTCCTCGGTGAGGAGGGCCATTTTGTTTTTTTGCGCGTCAGCGGGGGTGCGAATGGTCTTGGGTACGCCGTTCATCAATATCTGGCCAGAAGCGACGGGGCGCATGCCAAAAATCGCCTCCATCAACTCGGTTCTTTGCGCGCCAACCAAACCGCTGACCCCAAGAATTTCGCCGCGTTTCAACTCAAAAGAGGCATCTTTGAACGACTTCGGGTTGGGCGACGTGAAATTCTTGACCTCCATCAGCACTTCGCCCGGGATATTGGCCCGTGGGGGGAAGCGGTGGGTCAGATCGCGCCCGACCATGCGACTGATGATCAGGTCGGTGGTCAATTCACTGGACGGATACGTGCCCACTTGACGGCCGTCGCGCATGATCGTGACCTCGTCGGCAATCTGGAGGATTTCTTCCATTTTGTGCGAGATGTAAATGATCGAGACGCCATCGGCCTTCAGCTTGCGGATGATCTGAAACAGGTGCCCGACTTCTTTCTCCGACAGGCTGGAGGTGGGCTCGTCCATGATGATGATGCGCGAATGGTAAGACACCGCCTTGGCGATTTCGAGCGACTGGATCTTGGATACCGACAGATTGGTGACCCAGAGTCTGGGGTCCAGATCCATTTGCAGATCAGCGAAAAGTTTGACGGTATCGTCAAACATTTTTTTATGGTCAACAAACTTGAAAGGGCCGATTCCGTGCGTGGGGTAGCGCCCAAGCCACAGGTTTTCCATCACACTCCGATGAGGGATCGGGTGCAATTCCTGGTGGATCATCGAAATGCCCGCATCAAGCGCTTGCTTGGAATTGGCGAATACTTTGGCTTCGCCATTCAGGACAATGGTTCCCGCATCGACCTGGTACATGCCGAATAGGCATTTCATCAGTGTTGATTTGCCAGCCCCGTTTTCACCCATCAGCGCATGGACGGTGCCCGGGCGAATGTTCAGGCTGACTTCGTTCAAGGCCTGAACACCAGGGAAGCTTTTGGATATCCCGCGCATTTCCAGGATATTGGTTACTTCGGGCATGAGACAGAACTCCCGTTCTTCAAAATAACGGGGCCCGATGTCGCGGATGCCCCGTGTAGCTCAACTTGGCTGAAACCTTATTTCACGAATTTCGCGTAGTTATCCTTGGTGACCTTGGTATAAGGAACCCAAACATAGTGGCCTTGCGGGTTAGGCGTACCGTCAGCATTGGCCAGAGGCGCAACAGTCTTGAGGGTCTTGGCACCAGCGCCCAATTGGGAGGCCAGATCGAAGGTCGCTTTGCCCTGGTTCGCGGCATCGTTCAGCACTGTACCCAGCAAGGTGCCTTGCTTGAGCGCATCAAGTGCAGGCGGTGTTGCATCTACACCAACGACCGGGATGTACTTTTTGCCCGGACCGAAATAACCCGCAGCCTTCAGTGCCTCGATCGCACCCAGAGCCATATCGTCGTTATTGGCGAACACTACTTCGATCTTGTCGCCGAACTTGGTCAACCAGGCCTGCATTTTGTTCTGTGCATCACCACGGTTCCACATGGCGGTATCTTCAGCCAGGCTTTGAACCTTGATGCCCGCTGCCGTGAGTGCCTTCACCGAGTACTCGGTGCGGTACTTGGCATCGGTGTTGGCCGGGTCGCCAATCAACATGACGTACTGCAGAACACCATCTTTGTTCTTGTCGGCTTCAGGATGCTTTTTCCAGTAGTCGGCAACAATTTCGCCTTCCATGGTGCCGGAAGCCTGTGCCTTGGCGCCTACGTAGTAAGCCAACGGATATTTGGCCAGATCGGCCGCGTCGGGCTCACGGTTGAAGAAGACGATTGGCACCTTCTTGACCGCAGCTTTCTGGATGACAACGTTGGCAGCTGTCGGCTCGACCATGTTCAGCGCCAGTGCGTTGTAGCCTTGGGACAAGAACAGGTCTTGAATATCGTTGACTTTGGATTGGTCGCCCTGACCGTCCTGGACGGAAATGGGGACGCCAGCCGATTTGGCTTCCGATTCAATCTTGCCTCGAACATAAGACATGAACGTATCGTCGAACTTGTAGATGGTTACACCAATCTTGGGGGTCGGTGCGGCAAGCGCGCCCGTGCTGGCAACCGCAAGGGTGAGCAATAACGTGGTGGCCTTATTCATAAAAACTCCTGACGATGAACAAAAATGTAGTGAATCGGAGGGTTACTACGAAAACTTTGGAGCGAGGCAAAAACTACCCCCCGGTTTTATCAATGTCAATAATGCGTATAACCTAATTCGCATAAAAAAATACGCGGATATTCCTCATAAAAAAGACGGAATGTCCATGAAAACACTCATCTTTTATGCCTTGTTTCACATGTTGTACCTAAAAAATAAGTAATAAAAAAACTTTATAACTGATATAACCTATGCTTTTCTGTGTTGCGCCGGGCGCGACAGACCCAGCACCGTGGCCCGGATGATTGCGGGCGGGGAAAAACGCAACTGTGCAAAGAGATGGGCTGATGACGATGAAAGCGCCGAACAAACGGGTAACCATGTCAGATATTGGCAGGCAGGCTGGCGTCTCTCAGGCCAGTGTGTCACTGGTGTTGAACGATGCACCGGGGACGCGCATCTCGGCCGCCACCCGTGAAAAAGTGCTGAAAGTAGCGCGTGAGCTGGGTTATTCGGCGCCGTTGCGCGCAGAGTCAGCGCCAGCGATCATCGGTTTGCTGATCAACCATCTGGCCATGACGCCGCATGTCGCTGCACTGCTGGAGGGCGCCCGGGATGAGGCGGCCTCCAGCAATTGCATGCTGGCCACCATCGCCACCCACGGTGATGAACAGATCGAAAACGAGGCGCTCAACTATCTCTTGAGCCGCCCCTTGAAGGGCATCATTTACGCCACACTGCTCACGCAGGAGGCCAACCCGCCAGATCGCCTGAGAGACGTGCCGACAGTCATGCTCAACTGTCACTATTCAAAGCAGCACTACCCGAGCGTTGTGCCCGCCGATATCGCCGGTGGCGTTGCAGCCACGACCGCCTTGCTGGATGCAGGTCATCGCCGAATCGCATTTATCAGTAGCGGTGAAGACTGGATTGAAGGATCGCGTGATCGCTTGCTTGGCTACCGGCAAGCGCTGGCAACGTACGACATCGCTGTAGACCCAGCGTTGATCGTTTCGCCCGAGCAGACCCATTCGGAAGGGTGGACCCAACGCGGCGGGCGCGAGCAGACGCACGCGCTGCTGGATCTGCCCTTGCCGCCCACGGCGATCTTCTGCTTTTGCGACCGGATGGCGCTGGGCGCGTACGAAGCGATCAAATCGCGTGGTTTGCGGATACCCGAAGACATTTCGGTCATTGGTTTTGACGATGAAGTATTCGCCAGCAGCATGGAGCCGCCCCTTTCTACGCTGGTGTTGCCCCACGAAGAGATGGGGCGCTGGGCCGTGGCGCGTCTGCTGGATTTCGACCCCGTGGCAGACCGGCAACGTAAACATCGAACAGTAAAGATTGAATGCCCGCTCGTGCTCAGGGGGTCGATTGCGCGCCTGAACACATCAGCCAGCCAGCCGATAGCGCCAGCGCGCAACTGACTGGCCAAAGCTGGATTGTGGGACCGAACAATTTTCAAGGTTGATCAACAGGAGAAATTCAGATGGCACCTTACCTGGCTAACCCCTCGCGTTACGACGAGATGCCTTATCGCCGCAGTGGCAACAGCGGCCTCAAACTCTCTGCGGTTTCGCTGGGTTTGTGGCACAACTTTGGCGGGGTGGACCGATTTGAAAACGGCCGCGACATTGTTCGCACCGCGTTCGACAACGGCATTACCCACTTTGATCTGGCCAACAACTACGGACCGCCCCCGGGCTCTGCCGAAGAGGCTTTCGGCCAGCTACTGCGTGCCGATCTGGCACCCTATCGCGATGAACTGATTATCTCTACCAAAGCCGGCTACACCATGTGGCCTGGCCCTTACGGCGACTATGGTTCCCGCAAGTATCTGGTGGCCAGCCTGGACCAAAGCCTGAAGCGTCTGGGTTTGGACTATGTCGATATTTTCTACCACCATCGGCCAGATCCTGATACGCCGCTGGAAGAAACCATGGCCGCTCTGGCCCAAATTGTTGCCAGCGGGCGCGCACTGTATGTGGGATTGTCCAATTATCCTGCGCCGTTGTTACGCCGGGCCGCGCCCATACTGCGCGAACTGGGCACGCCATGTGTGCTCCATCAGCCTCGTTACAGCATGCTGGATCGCTGGATTGAACCTGCCCTTTTGCCCGCACTGGCCGATGAGGGTATTGGCTGCATTGCCTTCTCGCCGTTGGCGCAGGGCGTTCTCACCGATCGTTATCTGAAGGGCGATATTCCGGATGATTCGCGCGCGGCGCGCCATGGTTTTTTGAAGCCCGAACAAATCACCGCAGAGCGTCTGGACGTTGTACGTGCGCTCAACGCTATGGCTCTGGAACGCGGACAGACCTTGGCACAAATGGCGTTGGCCTGGGTGTTGCGCCATTCGGGCATGACTTCGGTATTGATCGGCGCCAGCAGGCCGTCCCAGGTACATGACGCAGTGGCAGCGACGAAGGCCGCGCCCTTTGAGCCGGCGTTGCTGGAGAAGATCGACCAGTTGCTGGCCCCGCTTGCGTGAATTGGCGTGCAATGGTTTGAATCGGCCCGGTTGGCAAACAACCGGGCCGAGGGGACTCAGATTTGCAAAGGTGTCCAGAGACAGTTCAGCGGTGGGACATTGCCGGAAGAGGGCGGGCGAAGCGTGAAGCCCACCGCTTGTCGCAAAGGGTTACCTCCCATATATCCCCAATTCCCGCTGAAACCGCGCCTCATCCAACGCGCTCACCGCCGCCAGCAACTGCTCTCGCCAAACCGCCACGCCCTCATCCTGCCGGGGGGTAAGCGCACTGATCTGAAGCAGCGCTGGCGAAAGCCCCAGCGCTTGAATTGACTCTGCCACCTCCGTCTCACCGCGCGCCAACACCCGGCTGGCAATCAGCAGGTCAATGCGCGCCATTGTGGTCAACGCATGCTGGTCTTGCGCCTGGTCCAGGCGGGTAGCCACAGCTGTGGAGCCGGTGTGTTGTGAGACCAGATCGAGGGTTCCCAGCACCTTTGCCGCGCTATGTCCCGCGCCAATCAAAGGGGTAGCGGCACTCAGCCGCGTAAAGCGACGGGCGCGTTGGCGTAATTGGGCGGGCAACTGTTCAGGGGTCGCGTCGTCCGCCCGCGTGAATTCGCCCAGTTCGGTGTGAAACACCTCCCAACTGCTTGCCGACAAAGTGCCCGGGCTGGACAGCAAAGCGGTCACGCTGTCGGCCAGGCTATGTTCCAGCGCTTCGTCGATGGCATGGCGGGTGGCTGCAGGCAGGGCAGTGATCAACGCATCGTGCTGTTGCAGCCAGCTATCCAGATCCAGCGCGGCATAGGCGAAAGCAAAGGCTTCGATGACCTGGGCCAACGGCCATTGCCGCTGACGGGTCAGGTCGTGCGCAAAGCTGATCCCGGCGCGGTCGACTATTTCGTTGGCCAGGCGCGTGCCGATAATCTCGCGCGCCAGCGCGTGCTGCGCGAGACCCAGACTGCGAACATGTTGTGGGAAGTAGCGCGTCAAATAGTACTGATGCCACGGTTGCAGCGAGATTTCCTGATTGATGAAGGCACCTTTTACCGCCATCTTGGCGTAGGCCAGTACCACCGCCAACTCAGGTTCAACCAGCCGTTGTTGCTCCCGCGCAGCCAGGGTGCTGTTGCCGGGCAGCTGTTCCAATGCCCGATCCAGATTGACGCTGTTTTCCAGTTGCTTGAGCAAGGCGGCAGGGTCTGCAATCAAGCCTGGCACGTGGCGATGACGCATGATGCGGCGGGCTTGGGCACGATTGGTCGCCAGCACGGCTTGCTCGACGGCAGGCGCCATCGATGCCAGTAACGATGAGGTGGCAGGGGCAGCCAAGGCCGCTTGTTGCAGCAAAATTTTCAGATTCACTTCATGGTCAGAGCAATCCACGCCCGCGGAGTTATCCACTGCGTCGGTCAGCACGCGCACGCCTTGCTCGGCCAGCGCAATACGCGCGGCCTGGGTCAGACCAAGGTTGCCCCCTTCCACCACCATGCGGGCGCGGATTTCCGGGGCGTCCAGGCGAATGCGGTCATTGGCGCGGTCGCGTACTTGTTCGTGGGTTTCGCTGGCCGCCTTGATATAAGTGCCGATACCACCGTTGTACAGCACGGTGACGGGCGCGGCCAGAATGGCGCGGATTAACGCTTCCGGGTTTAATTTGCTGTCGCTGATGCCCAGCGCTTGCTGGATTTCTGGCGAGATCGGGATATTGCGCTCGGTGCGTGCCCAGATACCGCCGCCTTGCGACAAGAGCGTTTGGTCGTAATCGGCCCACGATGAGCGTGGCAGCGCAAACAGCCGTTCACGCTCGGCATAGGCGCGGCTGGTTTCGGGGTTCGGGTCGATAAAAATATGACGATGATCGAACGCGGCAATCAGCCGAAGGTGCGGCATCAGCAGCATGCCGTTGCCGAAAACGTCGCCGCTCATATCGCCAATGCCCACCGCGGTGAACGCATCGCGGGTCCAGTCGATGCCGATTTCGGTGAAGCGGACTTTTGCGGTTTCCCACGCGCCTTTGGCGGTGATGCCCAGCTTTTTGTGGTCGTAACCATTGGAGCCGCCCGAGGCAAACGCGTCGCCCAACCAGAAGCCGCGCTCAATCGAGATGGCGTTGGCGGTATCGGAGAAACTGGCGGTGCCTTTATCGGCTGCGACCACCAGATACGGGTCGGCGGCATCGTGGCGTACCATATGTGGCGGATGGTTGATCTGGCCACCGATATTGTTGTCGGTCAGGTCCAGCAGAGCGTTAATGAATGATCTGTAGCAAGTGATGCCTTCCTCGGCGATAGTCTCGCGACTGGCATCAAACGGCAGTAATTTGCAGACAAAACCGCCCTTGGCGCCGGTGGGTACAATCACCGCGTTTTTGACCAATTGGGCTTTGACCAGCCCAAGTACTTCAGTGCGGTAATCTTCGCGCCGGTCCGACCAGCGCAAACCGCCACGCGACACTGGGCCACCGCGCAAATGCACGCCTTCAAAGCGCTCGGAAAACACAAAAATCTCGCGGAACGGGCGCGGTTTGGGCAGGAAATCCAGCGACTGCGCATCGAGCTTGAATGCCAGATACGACGGCAGTGGATCGTGTGTGCTGTGCTGAAAGTAGTTGCTGCGCAGCGTGGCAGCGACCAATTGGCGCAGCTTTTCCAGCAGGTCTGCAGCATCGGCATCCTGCAGGGCGGTAATCACGCGCTCCAGTTGCTTGCCGGTGGTTTCTTGCAGTTCGTCACGTGCCAGCAACGGGTCGAGCCGGGCATGGTGATACGCCAACCATGCGCGCACCGCAAAGGGTTGCCGGCGCAGACAATCGGCCATATAGCGCAAGCTCATGTGCCAGCCAGCCTGGCGCAGATAACTGGCATAAGCGCGGATCAGCATGATCTCGTGCGCGTTCAGCCCGGCCACCACGGCCAACCCGTTCAAACGGCCATCTTCAGCTTCTGCAGTAAACAGGCGGCGCAGGAAATCGGCCAGCTTTTCGGATTGGTTGAGCGCGCCCAGCTGGGCGGAGGAGGCTTCATCCAGCCACAGCATGGAGCGATGCGTGAACTTGCCGGCGCGCTCTTGTTGTTCTTCGCGCTCCACGCTCAGACCCATGTTGTGCAGGGCTGGCAGCAGAGCGGATAAAGCGGGGATAGAGGGATGTTGTTCTATCGCAATGCCTTGTTCGGCATCACGTTGCACCAGAGTGACTTTGAGCGAGTGGGTAGACTGCAAGACGCTGGAATTCATGGTTTGTGACCAGTGACAGAGGTGAAGACATTGTCATGGACGCAATGGGGGTGTGCTTGCTGGAAAGCGACAGGTTGTTTGTGTCAAAACGTCATTTTTGAGCGGAAATGAGAGGGTGTAGGGGATAGTCGCAAGGGGATGTTGCGTTTTTGGGGAGGGGCGGTGATGGGGCGGTAGGGCGGGTGAAACCCGTTCGGTCGTAGGCCGGATGGAACGAAGTGGGAATCCGGGGCGCGATATCGGCAAATACAAATCCCGGGGCTTGTTGATGCATTGCCACCCCGGAGTCTCGCTTCGCTTTATCCAGGCTACGAAACTAGCCAGCAGACGGTGTGCTCTACCTCCCCTGTAAGGCGCCAAGCGAAGCACGATTGAGCCGGGGTTTCGGGTGACGCCTGTCCGACGCCCGCTTGCGGGCTAGTTCGTCGACCCGCCGGGGCAATTGGGCGGGAGAGCGGGTATCCAGCCGCAGGCTGGGCGCCGGTTCGGGGCCGCCTTCTTTTTGGTTATTTATCCCGGTTTACCGGGACACTTTCTTGGCGAAGCAAGAAAAAGTAACGTGCCCCCGGTCACCACCGGGTATCAACACATCCCGTGCCGTAGGCACTCAAGCTTTTGTAGGTGAAGCAACAGTCCAGTAGCCCGGATGAAGCATTAGCGAGAATCCGGGGTGGCGATGTATCAACGACTCAACTGCTCCGAAGATTGCTTGCGCGAATCCGGGGGACGATCTCAATCAACCGCCTTCCTCCTTCAATCGCTTCACATGCTTGTAAACCGTCGCCCGCCCCATCCCCAGTACATTTGCCACATAATCCGCCGCGCTTTTGCGCTGAAACGCCCCTTCGGCATACAGCGCTTCCACCAGTTGCTGTTTGTGATCGCGGCTCAATGTATTCAGCGCCAATTGCCGCTCCGCCAGCCAGCGGTGCAGAAAACTGTTGATCCGCTCTTGCCAGTCGTCTTTGAACAGTTCCGCAGGTTGCGCGATGATCCCTGCGCCTTTGATGAACAAATCCAGCGCGCCGCGCATGTCGTCAAAAACCGCGATATTGAAATTGATGCACATCATGCCGATAGCGACGTGCTGGTCGTCGAAAAGAACTGTGCTGACCGAGCGCATGCGTCGACCGTCCCAGTTCAGCTTTTCATATGGGCCAACCACCTGTTGCTGGCTGGCGTGTTCGATTTCTTCCAGTGCCGAATCGTCGCCGATGACGCGTTTGGATAAATTGTTCGCCAGGTGAACAATACGTTGTTCTTGCAGGTCGTGAATGACCACCTCGGCATAGGGGAAAAACAGCGTGGCGATGCTGTCAGCGACGTGCCGATAGCGGGTGAGCAAAAGCGCTTTGCCAGGTGCTGGAGTTTTGCTGGGCATGGTTGGGCCTGTGGAAGCACAAGAGGGCGGGGGGCGGTTGTTAGCTGAATGAGGGCGACCAGCGTGGCGCTGCGGGCGAACCTGCAACACCAGCCTGAGCATGGTCAAACCGGTGTTCCAGATTTACTCCCCGCGATTTACGCGCTCAACACCTGATGCAGCGCGTAGGCGATGGCCACGTCTTCCAGTCCCAAGCCAATCGAACGAAAGAACACATGCTTCTGGTAATCCGGCTTGTTACAACGCTGGTTAACCAGATCAGCCAGATCGCCAACCACGCTGGCGCTCGACCAGCCGCGCTCAGCAGCGGCGATAACCATTTCACCGGCGCTGCCTGGCGTGGTGAGTTTGTAATCGCAGTAGACATCCATGCCCGGCAGTGCGGAGGGTGGGATTTCATGGGCGCGGACCACGTTGGTGCTGATCGAGGTAATCAGCGCCGGTTTGGTCAGATGCGCCATATCCAGCACCGGCGTACCGGATGACGTACACAGCATGACTACATCGGCATCGTTTACGCAGGCAGCGGCCGAGGCGGCAATCTGCACGCGGCTATCGAGCGCCTGCAAAGTCGCTTGCCGTTCGGTGTCGGCATGCAGGTCGGGCGAAAACACGCTGATATCTGACCATTCACGCAGGCTGGCTACATGGCGTAAGTGCGCCTGACCGACGGCGCCGGAACCAATCAACGCCAGTTTGCCCGCGTGTGTCGGGGCCAGATAGTCGATGGCGAGCGCGGTGGCGCCAGCGGTGCGTTCGGTGGTCAGTTGGCCGGAGTCACACAGCAACAGGGGCTGGCCGGTTTGCATGGATATCAAGGTGGTCCAGGCGGTGATGACCGGGCGCCCGGGGGTGACGATATAAGGCGAGAGTTTGGCGCCGAACACACCGGCATGCGCCAGCACACCCAGATAAGTAATGAAGTCCCCCGCATCTTGCGGAAACAACGTCAGCGATTGTGGTGGTTGCACGGCCATGTTCTGGCCCAGTGCCCGAAAGGTGTCTTCCAGTACCTGACGAACATTGAGCCGCGGCAGCAGGGCACGCACGGTAGCGGCGTCGGCGATGCGCGGAGCGCAGAGTGCTGCTGTATTCATACTTCATTACCTTTTCTGGGTGATGCAAAAACTGTGTTCGGGGTCAGGGTTAACGGGTTGATCGGCCAGTGAGGCCCGGCGTTGTTGCCTAGAAATCCAGCAGCAGTTTGCCCGGTCGACGCTCCGCTGGCGGTGTATGGCCCGCCACAAACGCGGCGCGCTGACCTGGCCTTACCAACCGGTGCAATTGACGCACCACCAGCACGCCGTCCACTTCGCTGTGGACCGGAACCCGCTCGTTGAATAACTCGCCATCAATGGTGACGATCTCGGCAATCACTTCGCCCTTTTCCACCTGCTGGCCGGGGTCTTTCAGATAAACGATTACGCCGGAGCAAGGGCAGGGGATATGCACTGCCGCTTCCAGCGGATAGACCTGTGCTGCGCCGTGGGGCCGTGGACGGCCACTGCCACCTTCATGATTGAGCACGCTTTCCTGGGTGAGGAAATCAAGAATAGCCTCGGCGTCGCTTTGTGCCAGCTCATCGCTGATATCAATCTGGCCGCGCAATTCGACGGTGGCCGCAAAACCGGCGTTTTCAGCGCTGAACAATCCGGCTGCTTGCAATACGCCCCAGGCATTGGCATGCATCTGGTCAAATGAGCCACCACCGGCATCCAGTTCTTCGACCAGCACCACGGGCGAGCCCAACTGGTTGGCCAGGTTGCAGGCGCGGGTGGATTGCAGGCGCGAGGAATACAAATGGGCGATGGCGTCGGTGTCGCAATGCAGATCAAGCATGATGTCATGCGCCATAGCTAGCCGGGATAGTTCGAGCTTCATCGCCCCGGTAACGTGCCGTGGTGGCAGTTGCTGATCCAGTTGCTGCTGGAAAAACGCCTTCCAGTCACGCGTGGTCATGCCTTCGCCTTTACCTGCGTTGAGATGCTCACGTACGGCATCGGATAGCTGCGGGAAGTTGCGGTTGAAGTTCTCGCCGTTTTCCAGATCAAAGCGTCCAACCACCGGGCCAAACACCCGCTGTGCCATGCCGATCGGGTTGGCGTACGGCACCAGCGTAATGGAACCGGCGATGGCGCCTTGCTGGTCCAGTTGTTTCAACAGCAATAACAGATGCTGGATCACCAACAGGCCGGGGTGTTCGTCACCGTGTAGACCAGCCTGGATGTATGCACTCTTGCCCGAGTGCGGATTGCCAAAAGTATGGGTAATCAAGCGGGGAGCAATGCCAGGCCCCATGCCTGGCAGCGCAATTTCTTGTTTAAGGTAGCTCATAGGGTTTCCTCGATACCGTAAGAATTGACACTTCTGCATCGTCCTGGCGCTTGGGTGATCTTGGGCGCCCCGGGTGTTTTGCTTTGCCTCGCACCAGCACGTTCGGTATCGTGATTTGGAATTTATATCCATTGTGGACAAAAATTATCAATTTCACAATGCCGCTACCGGGCAAATTCATGCTGCAAGAAAGCGCTGGCTACGCTTTCAGCATATGTGAAATTTTCTGGCTTACCGGTTTAGTTTTTTGTTGAAAAAAACCAGGAAAATCAATGGTTCATTGTGGTCTGCATGCCATGGAGTTTTCTTGCGGTGCAACAAAAATGGCCGTTGCATTGCTGCAGAAAGTTTCCGGCGCCACCGGTCATGAATGGTTCAGTTGCGATAGTTTTCGTCGTGAACGCGCAAGATCGCGGTCGGCGGCTACTGGCAGTATTCCTGGAATCGAATCAACCCTGTTTGCGCATGGTTTCGTCAGGCTTGCCCGGCGGTGTTCATCTGCTTGTATGCGTAGCAAGTGGCACGGCGAATTTGTGTGAATACAAGAAAGCAGTCAAAACGCAGTTAACAAAATCCAAATAAAAATAGTCTGCGGTGACGCGGCGTAAATCGGAAACGATAAAAGCCGCTTAATCAGCGACAGGTACGGTCTTGCAAAGAACCGGGGGTGGCTTACTGCTGGCAAGGGTAATTTTCCCGCACCTTGAGCGCGATAAACGGCGCCAGAGGTAGTGGAAGTCCGAATTGTCAGAATCGCCCTGTCCCGGCATCGTGTGCGGTTATACAGTGCAAGCTGGCTCATGCAGAGTCAGTCGCGTTGTGTGCCGTACGCTTTTAATTTGTGGTCTGGAGGAAAACATGAACTGGAAAATGGCTTTTTGCGTTGGCGCGACTGCGCTGGTAGGTCTGACGGGTATCGCTCACGCCCAGGATACCTTGCGTATCGGTCTGGAAGCATCCTACCCCCCGTTTGAAAGCAAGTCCCCAGAGGGCAAGCTGGAAGGCTTTGATATCGACGTCAGCAACATGATTTGCGAACGCATGAAGGTCAAGTGTGTGTTCGTTGAGAACGCATTTGACGGTTTGATTCCGGCGCTCAACGCCCGCAAGTTCGATGTGATCAATTCCGCCATGAACATCACCGCCAAGCGCAAGCAAGCGATTGATTTCAGCGCACCGGTTTACGTTGTGCCTATCCAAATGGTTGCCAAGAACGGCTCCGGCCTGCAACCCACCGTGGCCAGCCTGAAGGGCAAGACCATTGGCGTGGCGCAAGGCACTTCGCAAGAAGATTTCGTCAAGGCGCATTGGGCGACCGCAGGCGTGAAGGTCCAGTCTTACCAGGCTCAGGATCAAATCTGGAGCGACTTGCTGTCTGGCCGCGTTGACGCTGCCGTGCAAGAATCGCAAACCGCGCAGGACAGCTTCCTGAGCAAGCCAGCTGGCAAGGATTACGCCTTTGCTGGTGCACCGCTGACCGATCCGGTCACGCTGGGTGAAGGCACTGGCCTGGCCGTGCGTAAAGGCGACAAGGCTACGCACGACAAAGTGCAAGCCGCCATTGATTCGCTCAAGAAAGACGGTAGCTTGAGCAAGTTGTCGCTGAAATATTTCAAGCGCGACATCATCGCCAAGTAATCGGGACCGGGGCTGATGGCGCGTGTCGTCACCCCGATCTACCGCCCTGATTGGCTACCATCACGATCAAGCGCAAGCCTGCGCGGTGGGCCGATCAAACCTGCAGTTGCCATTTCTGACGCAACTGCCTTTCGGGTTCAGCCATGAAAGTAGATGTCATCGTCCTTGGCGCCGGCATTGTGGGCGTCTGTACGGCGATTCACCTGCAAGATCGCGGCCGCTCGGTAGCACTGGTAGACCGGCGCGGGCCGGGTGAAGAAACCAGTCATGGCAACGCCGGGCTGATCGAACGCTCTGCCGTCGTGCCTTATGGTTTTCCGCAAGATATGGCGACGGTGCTGCGCTATGCTCGCAATACCTCGACTGAATTACGCTATCACCTGAAAGCATTGCCAGCGATGCTGCCCTGGCTGGCGCGTTACCGGGCTGAATCTACGCCCAAACGCCTGGCGCAAGCCGCTGCTGACATGCTGCCGTTGATTAACGCCAGTGTGGCCGAACACCAAGCGCTGATCGCTCGCGCCGGTGTGCAACATCTGGTGCGTGAACAAGGCTGGCTCGAGGCGTATCGCTCGGCCAATCTGTTTGCACGCGAAACGGCCAACGCTCAGCGTCTGGCCACAGAACATGGTTTAAAAATGGCGGTGCTGGATGCCTCGCAATTGCAGGCGCTGGAACCAGCCATTGGTGAAGGCTTTGTCGGTGCGTTTCACTGGCAAGACCCGACAAGCGTGAGCGATCCGGGCGCGTTAACGCAAGGTTATGCCGCGCTGTTTGCCCGCGAAGGCGGCCAGGTGTTACGCGGCGACGCTCAAAGCCTGCAGCAAACGGCAGATGGCTGGATCGTGCAGACTGACAATGGCCCGGTCACCGCCAAAGAAGTAGTGCTGGCGCTGGGGCCGTGGTCTGACCAGGTATTCAAACCGCTGGGTTACCGCATTCCCTTGCTGGCCAAGCGTGGTTATCACATGCATTACGCCGCTACCGGTCCGGTCACTTTGACGATTCCGGTGGTGGATCTGGAAGAAGGTTACGTACTGACGCCCATGCTTGGCGGCTTGCGTATTACCACCGGAGTGGAACTGGCTGCGCGTGAAGCGCCACCGAGCCCGGCGCAACTGGATCAATCCGAGCGCAAAGCGCGTGAGGTGTTTGAGTTTGGCGCCCGCACTGACGCACAGCCGTGGCTGGGTTTTCGGCCGTGTACGCCGGATATGCGGCCAGTACTGGGCGCGGCCAGCCAGCATGCCGGATTATGGTTTGCCTTTGGTCACAACCATCATGGTTTGACGCTGGGGCCGGTGACCGGGCGCTTGCTGGCGCAAATGATGACGGGCGAAACGCCGCTGACCGATCCTCGGCCCTATAGTCCGCAGCGGTTTGAGCGGTAACGAACACGCGTTGAACATCGTGGTCACATTCGCAAAGCAAGCTGGCGGGTGTAGCGAACGGATACTGCAAAAACGGTCACTGGCCAGGCCAGCGGCTGATTCGACTCCCTCAGGGAGCGTATTTTCCACCCATGGAGACGTTTGATGTTTTACGGATATGGTGGGGTATTGGCGATTGGCGTATGGCAAACCATACAGCTGGCGCTGCTGTCGTTGCTGGTCTCGGTCGTCATTGGCCTGGCTGGCGCGTCGGCCAAATTATCGAGCGCAACCGGCTTGCGGGCCATTGCGACCGCATACACCACGTTGATTCGTGGCGTACCGGATCTGGTGCTGATGCTGCTGATTTTCTACAGCATCCAGATTGGCCTGAACCACGTCACCGACGCCTTGCACTGGGATCAAATCGATATCGATCCGTTTGTTGCCGGGGTGCTGACTATTGGCTTTATCTACGGCGCGTATTTCACTGAGACCTTTCGCGGTGCGTTTATCTCGGTGCCGCGCGGCCAGCTCGAAGCGGGTGCGGCGTTTGGCATGACTGGTGGGCAAGTGTTTCGGCGGGTGTTGTTTCCGCAGATGATGCGGTTTGCGCTGCCAGGCCTGGCCAACAACTGGCAGGTTATTTTGAAAGCCACCGCGCTGGTGTCGATCATCGGTTTGTCCGATATCGTCAAAGCGGCCACGGATGCCGGTAAAGGCACTTTCAACATGTTCTATTTCATGATCTGGCTGGCGGTGATCTATCTGGTGCTGACTTCGCTCTCCAATCTGGTCCTGAACAAACTGAACAAACGCTATGCCGTTGGCGTGCGGGGAGCGCAATTGTGATCGATATCCTGCAAACCTACTGGCAAGCTTATCTGTATACCGATGGCGGGCATTTGTCTGGTCTGGCGATGACGTTGTGGCTGCTGGTGCTGTCGCTGGCGATCGGCTTTGTCATGGCGATTTTCCTCGCCATCGCGCGAGTGTCGTCTAACCCGTGGCTGTCGATTCCGGTGCGCGTTTACAGCTATGTGTTTCGCGGCACGCCGCTGTATGTGCAGTTGTTGCTGATCTATTCCGGCATTTACGGTTTGTCTTTTGTGCAGCAAACCGAAGTGCTGAACATGTTTTTCCGCAACGGGTTCAACTGTGCGGTGCTGGCGTTTGCGCTGAACACCTGTGCGTACACCACCGAGATTTTTGTTGGGGCGATTCGCAATACGCCATACGGCGAGGTTGAGGCGGCGCGGGCCTACGGGATGTCCTGGTTCACGCTGTATCGCCGCATCATCATTCCGTCGGCTTTGCGCCGGGCGCTGCCGATGTACAGCAACGAAGTGATTCTGATGCTGCACGCCACCAGCGTCGCCTTTGCCGCCACCGTGCCGGATCTGCTCAAGGTGGCGCGCGATGCCAATGCGGCCACCTATCGCTCGTTTGAAGCGTTTGGCCTGGCCGCGGTGCTTTATCTGATTGTGTCTTTTGCTCTGGTTTACGCCTTCCGCCTCGCTGAGCGACGCTGGCTGGCATTCCAGGCACCAGCGGGGCGATAACCATGAATACATCTATCCTGACTAAACCCGACCTTAACCAGACTGTCGCCACCGTTGGCGGCCAGACCCTATCTGCTGGAGCATCAGGCATGAGTACCTTGAGTGTTCAGGACATCCATAAAAGCTACGGCGATCACGAAGTACTGAAGGGTGTTTCGCTTGAAGCAAATGCGGGCGATGTGATCAGCATTATCGGTTCCAGCGGCTCGGGCAAAAGCACCTTTCTGCGCTGTATTAACTTCCTGGAACAACCCAACGCCGGCAAGATTTTTGTCGGCGGTAACGAGGTCTGTACCGTGGCGGACAAAAACGGCGCGCTCAGAGTGGCCGATCCCAAGCAATTGCAAAAGGTACGCACCAAGCTGGCCATGGTGTTCCAGAACTTCAACCTCTGGTCGCATCTGACGGTGATGGAAAACATCATTGAAGCACCGATGCACGTGCTCAAGCTGACGCGAGCCGAAGCAGAAGAGCGCGCCAAACACTATCTGGAAAAAGTCGGCCTGGCCCCGCAAGTGGAAGGCAAATACCCGGCGCATATGTCGGGCGGCCAACAACAGCGCGTGGCCATTGCCCGCGCGCTGGCGATGAAGCCAGACGTCTTATTGTTTGATGAGCCGACCTCCGCGCTTGATCCGGAACTGGTTGGCGAAGTGCTCAAGGTGATGCAAAAGCTGGCCGAAGAAGGCCGCACCATGATCGTGGTCACGCACGAGATGGGCTTTGCCCGCAATATTTCCAACCATGTCATGTTCTTGCATCAAGGCCGCACTGAAGAAGCCGGTTCGCCCGATCAGGTGTTTGGCGCACCCAAGAGCGAGCGTTTGCGCCAGTTTTTGTCTGGCAGCCTGAAATAAACCGCAATCCAGCTCAACTGGCTGCCTGATGCCGCAATCTACCGCGCCCGCCGCCATCGCAACCCCTCTTGCCACGATTCGGATCGCGCTGGTGGTGCTGGCACCGTGCTCCATACTGGCGCTGGGCGGTGTCATTGATTGCCTGCGGCTGGCCAACGAGCAAGAAGGGCGCTTGTTGTACCAGTGGCAAATCTTCGGCGCAGATGATCGCCCGCTGCGTACCAGCAGCGGTATCGATCTGCCAGTCGATGGCGGACTAACCACCACCGTGCAATGCGACACGGTGCTGGTGTTGAGCGATGAATTCCGCGCTTTTGGTGGCCACCCTTTGTTTGTCAGCACGCTGGCGTGCGTGGCGCGCAATGCGCGGCGGGTGATTGGCGTGCAGCAAGGCGTGTGGTGGCTGGCGTTGAGCGGTTTGCTGGATGGCTACCGCACCAGTATCAATTGGGAAGTCTTTACCGCGTTTGCTGAACAGTTTGAGCGCGTTATTCCTACACAGAACGTCTTCGAGATCGACCGTAACCGCGTCACCTGCGCCGGTGGTCTGGCGGTGGTGGATGCCATGCTGGCGCTGATTGGCCAGGATTACGGTGCTGATCTGGCCGAGCGCATTTCCGAGCATCTCATCGGCGGCCCGCCACGCACTACGGTAGACCGGCAACGCATTCCCTACGTCACCGGCCCGGGCGAGCGCCACCCGAAGCTGAACGATGCACTGCATCTGATGGAATCCAACATCGAAGAACCGCTCACTACCGACGATATTGCCCAACTGGTCGGCGTATCGCGGCGGCAGCTGGAGCGGATTTTTCGCCAGCATCTGGATGCCATGCCATCCAAATATTATCTGGGTTTGCGGCTGACCAAGGCGCGCACGCAATTGCAGCGTTCCAGCAAATCCGTACTGCAGATTGGCTTGGCCTGCGGCTTTACCTCCGCCGCGCATTTTTCCAACGTTTACCGCGACTTCTTTGGCGTTACGCCACGAGAGGATCGCCGCAATTATCTGAACCGTGATGCCATGCCTGAAGGTGGGCAGAGCGCCGCGTAAAGCACTACTGCAACCGTAACCCGGATGAAGCGTGCCCCTCGGGGGTAGCTGATTCCATGACCGGGAATGACGAAATGGAAGGGTTGTGCGGGCGAATAAATTTCCCCCGAAATTTGCGAAAGTTTGCGTCGTGAACAGGCAAGATCACTCAGCGCCTGCGTCCTAAAATGGGTCCTGTCGCATGGGTCGTATCGTCAGGCGAGCGGCGACAGGCCAGATCAAAGAACAACCAGGTTGGTGCCGGGTGCGGCGCTGGCCGATCACTGAACGGATGGCATCATGCTTCTGGTAAGACCTGGCAGGCTTTCTGATCTCGACCAGATCGAGGCAATGGCACGCGCGGCAAGGCCGCTGCTGCATTCGCTGCCGCCTGATCGCGCAGCACTGGAAGCGCGCATTGCGCTGTCGCAGGATTCGTTTCGCGCCGATGTTGAAACACCGGGCGAAGAGTTTTATCTGTTCGTGCTGGAAGACTCTGCCACGGGCGAGCTGCACGGCACTGCCAGTATCGTGGCCTCCGCCGGTTACAGTGAGCCGTTCTACGCCTTTCGCAACGATGCGCTGATTCACGCCTCGCGTGAGCTTAAGGTCAACCGCAAAGTGCATGCGCTGACCATCTCGCACCAGCTCACTGGTAAGAGCCGTCTTACCGGTTATTACATCGATCCACCGCTTACCACCAATCTGGCCGCGCGTTTGCTGTCGCGGGCGCGCTTGCTGTTTATTGCCCAGCACCGTGAACGCTTTGCACCAGAAATCTTTACCGTTTTGCTGGGGGTGAGCGATGAAAACGGCGATTCGCCGTTCTGGGAGGCGGTAGGCCGCAAGTTCTTCCAGCGTGATTTTGCCGAGGTAGAACTGGCCTCCGGAGGCCGCAGCCGCACTTTTATCGCCGAGATCATGCCCAACTATCCGCTCTATGTACCGCTGCTGCCGCCTGCGGCGCAACGGGCGCTGGGCGAGCCGCATCCCAATGCCGTGCTGCCGTATTCCATCCATGTGGAAGAAGGCTTCGAGCCCGATGGCTTTGTCGATATTTTCGACGCTGGTCCGGTGCTGACCGCCAACGTGGATATGTGTGAATCCGTGCGCCAGAGCCAGCGCCACATCGTCAAACGCAGTGCCGAGCCGGTCGCCACCGGCGAGCATTGGCTGGTGGCCAACACGCTGGGCGACGAGTTCCGCTGCGCCGTCGTGTCGCTGCCGTCTGATCTGGCCGAACAAGTTGAACTGACCGATGAAATTGCCGACCGGCTGGAACTGGCCAATGGCGACGAGTTTTGCTGTGTGCCGCTGGAACTGGAAGGAGGTCGTCGATGATCGTCGTGCGTAGCGTACAACCAGGCGATCTGGACGCATTGTTTACCCTGGCCAGCCAGACCGGCGAGGGCATGACCAGTTTCAAGCCTGATATCCCGGCTTTGACCGCGCGCATCGAGCGTACCCGCCGCACGGTGGACGGCACAGCGCCGCTGGCCGAGCAGGGTTATCTGTTTGTGATGCAAGACACCGAAACCCAGCGCGTGGTGGGCGTTTGCGGACTGGAAGTCGCGGTCGGGCTGACCCAGCCGTTCTACAACTACCGCGTCGGCACGGTGGTACACGCCAGCCGCGAGCTGGATGTGTGGACCAAAATGAGTCTGCTGTATATGGCGCATGACCTGACCGGCTACGCCGAGTTGTGCTCGCTGTTCCTGGAACCGGCATCGCGTGTGAATGGCAACGGCGCGCTGTTGTCCAAATCCCGCTTCATGTTTCTGGCGCAGTTTCCGGAGCGTTTTCCGGAACGCATCTGTGCCGAAATGCGCGGCCATTTTAACGAAGCGGGTGAGTCGCCATTCTGGCGCGACGTCGGCTCGCACTTTTATCAGATCGGCTTTGACGATGCGGATTATCTGAGCTCGCACGGCAAGAAATCCTTCCTGGCCGAGCTGATGCCACGCTCGCCGGTTTACGTGGATTTGCTGCCGCCAGACGTGCAGGAATCCATCGGTAAAACCCACAAAGACACGCTGCCAGCGCGTGCCTTGCTGGAAGCCGAAGGCATGCGCTTTGAAAATCACGTCGATATTTTTGACGCGGGTCCGGTACTGGAAGCGCATATCGACACTCTGCGCGCCGTGCGCGAACGCACTCTCGTGACCGCGCTGATCGATGACGCAGCGAGCAGCGAAGGCGCCAAGTTGCTGGTCTCCAACACGGCAATCAACGATTTTCGCGTGGTGTTGCTGCCGCGTTTGCCGCAAGGCGACACGCTGCGCCTCACTGTGCAAGAAGCTCAAGCACTCAATATCACTGGCGGGGCCACGCTGGGCGTGCTGCCGCTTTATCCGAAAGAGAGGAAGTAACGATGGCTAGCAACGGGAACGGACTGTTTATTGATAACCAGTGGGTCACCGGCGGCGGTGCGTCGTTTGCCTCCATCGACCCCGCCACCGGCCAGACCGTGTGGCAGGGCAACGCTGCGGCGGCGGCGGATGTCGATACCGCTGTCATCGCCGCACGCAAAGCCTTTGCTGGCTGGGCGCGCCAGCCGCTGGCAGCTCGCATCGCCATCGTGCGCCGCTTTGCAGAACTCTTGAATCAGAACAAAGAAGCGCTGGCTCGCAGTATTGGTCTGGAAACCGGCAAACCCTTGTGGGAAGCGCGCACCGAAGTGGGCGCCATGGCGGCCAAGGTTGAAATCTCGATCCAGGCGCACGCTGAACGCACTGGCGAAAAACGCGCCAGCATGGCTGACGGCACCGCCGTGTTGCGCCATCGCCCGCACGGTGTGGTGGCGGTATTTGGCCCGTATAACTTTCCGGGCCACTTGCCTAACGGCCATATCGTTCCGGCACTGATCGCCGGTAACGCGGTGGTATTCAAGCCATCCGAACTGGCTCCGCAAGTCGCGCAACACACGGTGCAATTGTGGGAGGAGGCCGGTTTGCCAGCAGGCGTGCTCAATCTGGTGCAGGGCGAGCGCAGTACCGGCGAAGCGCTGGCAGGGCATCCGGGGATTGATGGTTTGTTCTTCACCGGCAGTTCAGCCACCGGCAACTTGCTGCACAAGCAGTTTGGCGGTCGGCCAGAGATTGTGCTGGCGCTGGAAATGGGCGGCAACAACCCGCTGGTGGTAGCTGAAACCGCCAATCTGGACGCCGCCGTGCATCACACTATCCAGTCGGCGTTTTTGTCGGCAGGCCAGCGTTGCACCTGCTCGCGCCGGATTTTTGTCCCAAACACGCCGTTTGGGGACCGCTTTATCGCCCGCTTTGTTGAAGTGGCCAGCAAGATTCGCATGGGCAAATTTGACGATGCCGAGCAACCGTTTATGGGACCGGTGATCTCGCGCATCGCTGCCGCCAAGCTGGTGCAAGCGCACGATCATTTGATCGAGCAAGGCGCCAAATGCTTGTTGAAGATGACGCAACCTGATGCCGCGCTGGGTTTTGTTACGCCAGGCATTCTGGATATCTCCGCCGTCAAAAACGCGCCGGATGAAGAATACTTTGGCCCGCTGGCACAACTGATCCGCTACGATGATTTTGATGCCGCCATTGCCGGTGCCAACAACACCGCTTATGGCTTGTCCGCCGGTTTGCTGGCCGATGACCCGGCCTTGTGGGAAGCGTTTACCTTTGGCATTCGCGCAGGCGTGGTGAACTGGAATCGCCCAACCAACGGCGCATCGTCCGCCGCGCCGTTTGGGGGTGTGGGCCGCTCTGGCAATCATCGCCCCAGCGCTTACTACGCCGCTGATTACAGCGCGTACCCGATGGCGTCGGTTGAATCTGAAACCTTGTCGCTGCCAGCAGCGTTGTCGCCTGGCCTGGACTTCGGGGTTGAACAGGGAGGTCAAGCATGAGTGCGCGAGAAGCCAATTTTGATGGTCTGGTCGGCCTGACTCACAACTATTCCGGTTTGTCGTTTGGCAACGTTGCGTCGCAGAACAATGCCGCCAGCGTGGCCAATCCGCGGGCAGCGGCCAGGCAGGGCTTGCGCAAGATGAAGGCGCTGGCCGATCTGGGCTTTTTGCAAGGCGTGTTGCCGCCGCAAGAACGACCGTCGGCCAGGTTTCTGCGCGCTCAGGGTTTCACCGGTACTGACCATGAAATGATTATGCGCGCTGCCAAAGAAGCTCCGGCGATTCTGGCTGCCGCCAGCTCGGCTTCATCCATGTGGGTGGCCAATGCCGCCACGGTTAGCCCGTCCGCAGATACGCCAGATGGCCGCGTGCATTTCACGCCAGCATCTTTATCCAGCAAGCTGCATCGTGCCATTGAGGCCCCGACCACTGGCCGCGTGCTGCGGGCGGTATTTGCGGGCGATAGCCATTTTGCTTTTCATGAGCCGCTGATTGGCGCTCCGGCCATGGGTGACGAAGGCGCGGCCAATCACACCCGTTTTTGCTCTGATTATGGCGAAGCCGGCGTGGAATTCTTTGTGTATGGCCGTAGCGAGTTCGGTGGCGGCGTGGCTCCGCAACGCTACCCGGCGCGGCAAACTTTGGAAGCCAGTGCAGCCATTGCCCGCTTGCATGGCTTGGGCGAGAACGCCACCGTGTTTGCCCAGCAACATCCAGACGTGATCGACGCGGGTGTGTTCCATAACGACGTGATCGCTGTGGGTAATCGTGATCTGCTGTTCTGCCATCAGAACGCGTTTCTGAACCAGCCAGCGGTGTACGAAGAAATTCGTGCCAAGCTGGCCGCCCGCGGCGCGCAACTGCGCGTGGTGGAAGTTCCCGTTGCGGCGGTGCCGGTGGAAGACGCTGTTTCGTCTTACCTGTTTAACAGCCAGTTGCTGACCCGCGCCGACGGCAAAACCGTGTTGGTGGTGCCGCAAGAATGTCGCGATAACCCGCGTGTTTCGGCTTACCTGGATCAACTGACCGCCTCTCGTGGCCCGATTGACGAAGTGCTGGTGTTCGATCTGCGTGAAAGCATGCGCAACGGCGGCGGCCCGGCTTGCCTGCGCTTGCGCGTAGTGTTGTCTGATGCCGAACAAGCCGCCGTGAACCCGCAAGTGTGGATCAACGACGCCAGGTTTGCGCAGCTCGATAGCTGGATTGAACGCCACTACCGGGATCGGCTGGTCGACGCCGACCTGGCCGACCCAAGCCTGCTGGACGAATGCCGCACCGCGCTGGATGAACTCACCCGCATCCTCGCGCTGGGTTCGGTTTATGACTTCCAGTTGGTCAATTAACCGTAGGGTGCGCACTTGTGCGCACCATTTCCTCCGAACCAGAACGCGTTCGCATGCATTCGCATGCAAACCCTACCGGCAGATTTCCAATGCTTGATGATTTCCTCGCATTTACCTTGCGCAACCAGCCACCGGTAGCGCCCAGCGGCACCACGCCTGGTGGCATGCGCTGGCGCTGGTTGGGGCAGGGGATGCTGGAAATCATCCCGCCACGTGCGATCGATACTCACATTGTGCTGTCGGCAGGTGTGCACGGTGACGAAACCGCCCCCATCGAGATTCTACGTGATCTGGTCGCCGATATCGCGGCGGGGCGTTTGCCGCTGGCCTGTCGGTTGTTGGTTTTGCTGGGCAATGCTCCGGCGATGAGCGCGGGCAAACGCTATCTGGATGATGATCTGAACCGGCTGTTTTGCGGCGCGCATCGCAACTTGCCGGGTAGTGCCGAGTCCCCGCGTGCAGCAGCTTTGGAAGCCGCCGTGGCCGCGTTCTTTGCCAATGCAGTTGGCGCCCGCTGGCATCTCGATCTGCATACCGCGATTCGCCCGTCGGTGTTCGAGCGCTTTGCCTTGCTGCCGCAGCGCGAGGCTGGCTACGGGCCGGAGGTGTTTGCCTGGCTGGGCGCGCTGGATATCTCTGCAGTACTCAATCATCGTGAGCGCTCTAATACCTTTACGTATTTTTCCAGCAGCGAACACAACGCGCTGGCCGCCACGCTGGAACTGGGCAAAGTCATGCCCTTCGGCCAGAACGATCTGACGCGCTTTGCTGCGGTGGATGCCGGTTTGCGCCGCATGTTGACGAGTGAGGCACCAGCGCAAAGCGCTACGCAACCCAGAATCTTTGATGTAGTCGGCCAGTTGAACAAACAAAGCGACGCGTTTGTGCTGGCGGTGGGCGATACCATGGCCAACTTCACGGCTTACCCACGCGGCACCGTCATCGCCATTGATCGGGACGAGCGTTACGTGGTCAGTCACGATGAAGAGCGCATTGTTTTCCCCAATCCCAAGGTGAAGAACGGTTTGCGGGCAGGATTGATGGTGGTGGAGCGGCCGGTCTGAACCGGCGGACTGTTCCCCGTTTGTGCAAAGCGCCGCCCGGCGCTTTTTTTACGGCCATCGCCAACTATGATGATTTGTCGCCCCCAAGCCCCAGCCGGTTTCGCCTGGCGGCATTACCTCGATTCAAACCCACTGCCTTGCCCGGTATCTCATTTGTGCGCCTGAGCCCAAAGCTTGGCCAGTTCGTTTGATCCTGATGATTCCTGGTTATTTATCTGGAGCATGGTCATGTCCCATGAAATTGCACAGCAAGCCCTCGCCATTGCCGTAGCCGAAGACCAGTCTGAAATTGATTGCTGGATAGCCCGCCCCACAGCACCGGGTCGCTATCCGGCGGTGATCGTCGGCATGGAGTTATTTGGCGTGAACGAGCATATCCGTGATGTCACCGCCCGTGTTGCGCGCCTGGGTTACGTGGCGATTGCGCCCAATTTTTATCACCGCACCTTGCCCAATGATTCGTTGCCGTTTGGCGATGAAGGCCGCGACCGGGGCTTCAAGCAATTGCATGCCATGACTCGCCCCAATGTGTTGGCCGATGTCCGTGCTGTCTTGGGCTATCTGCATACCCAGCCCGATGTGAGCGAGAAGACCGGATTCATTGGTTTCAGCATGGGTGGTTACATCGCTTTCCTGGCCGCCACGCAGTTTGATATCGCTGCCTGCGCGTGCGTATATGGCGGGTGGTTACATAACCCGGATATCGCGCTGAACCAGCCGGATCTGGCCGTTACGCTGGCACCGGGCATTGCCCGCCACAATGGGAAGATCATCTACTTTGTAGGCGAACTGGATCATGCCATTCCGCCCGAACATCGCACAGAACTGGCGCGGCAGCTGGCTGCGGCAAATGTGCGCCATGAGGTGGTGGTTTATCCGGGCAAGCCGCATGGCTACTTTTGCGAGTTGCGCGATACCTTTGATGAAGAGGCTCGCGATAACACCTGGCTGCGCGTTCAGCAGTTATTTGCCGAAGAATTGGCCTGACGCCGCGCAGGTCTTGGGTTCATCCGGGAAGTGGGGGCAGTTGCATGCATACGGTTATTGTCATTGCCTCTGGCCTGATTTTGCTCGCAGTGACGTTGTTGCTGGGGCGCTGGCCAGGCAGTTCGGTGCCACTGGCGGTGCAGGTATTTATTGGCCTGTGGTTGATCATCGCCTTGGGGAACATGTGGTTCGGTGTGAGCCGCGCCGGATATTCGGTCCGCGATGAGTTGCCCATGTTCTTGCTGGTGTTCGGCGCACCGGCGTTAATTGCGGTGTGGGTCTGGTTCAAGCACACCGGTTCTTGAGCGCTCATGCTGGCGCTTGGCCATTGAATGGTTCTGCCAATGCAGCGTGACAATGCCTTGCCAAATAAAACTTCAGCATATTCATTTGGCATGGTTGGCCTTGGCATAATGGCACTCGTTGATTGGGGATTCTCCCCGCTAAAATTCATATCGAATTCATATCACCGCCAACAAAACCGACCAGCGTCTGTGACGCGTGGTCGACATTAACAGGTGCTGCCCATGCGATTTCCCCCGCTGTCCAAAATGATCCTGTTTGTGCTGGTCTTCGGCGCGCTGGCGTTGTTCAGCATGACAGTGCGTGACCCGGTCACCCACTCCACGCTTATCTGGCCAGCTGGCGGCATTTTGCTGGGTACGCTGATTCTGGCGCCGCGTTCGCAATGGCTGGCCTGGGGCGTGATCGCGGCGATTGTGCATCTGGCCGCAGGTCTGCTGATGCATCGCCCACTGGCGGTTTCGGCGTTGTTTGTCGTGGTGAATCTGCTTACCGAGGGGGCGACTGCGGCGTTGTGGCGCGTCTGCACGCGTGGCAAGGAAAGTCTGACCGATCCACGCGGCTTGCTGTGGTTTGTGCTGCTGGTGGCTGCGGGCAGTATTGGCGGATCAGTGCTGGGATGGGCCGGTTTGCAGCTCCTGGGCAACATACCAGTAGGCATCAGTGTGGAAGTGCTTACTGTTTCGCGCGCCGTTGGCGCCTTGATCGGGGCGCCGCTGGTGTTGGCGTGGGCAGGATTTCAACCGCGGCGTTCCAATGGTCGTGGACATGGAGCACAGGGCTTGATCTGGTTTATCGGGCTGGTGCTGAGCGCCGAATTGGCGTTTGACGGCTCCACCGCTCAGTTGATTCTGCATTCCACCTCCTTTGAGCTGTCTTACCTGCCGCTGGTGTTTATGGTGCTGGTGGCCGTGGCCTGGCAACAACGCGGCACCACCGCCGCCTTGCTGGTGTTGGGGGCGATTGCCTGCGTCAACACGGCAAATGGCGAAGGTCCGTTCGCACGCAGTCATGAGCTGTTCGGCAATGCCTTGCTGGAAGTTCAGTTGTATCTGGCCGTCGCTGCGCTGCTGGGGCTGCTGATGTCGGTGCTCAACGCCAGCCGCGAACAGGCTTTGCGCGATGCTGTGGCATGGAAAGTGCGTTCAGAAGGCATGCTGCTGGGTACTTGCCAACTTATGTACGAAGTCGATCCAGCTAATCACCAGATTGTGTGGGCTGGTGATCTCTCCCGGCTGTTGGCCTTGCAAGCGGCCGAACTGGCCAACCTGGCAGAATTTTTTGAGCGCGTACATCCAGACGATCGAGACCGCGTGATCGCTTACGCGGGTCAGCGACAGGCTGGCGATATCACCGCCCGCACTCAGACATTCCGCTTTCTGGCGGGCGACGGCGAATACGTGCAGTTGCAGGATATCGGCGCGCCGGTGGTTGATTTTGACGACAGCGTTTATCGCATCAGTGGCTTGTTACGGCTGGACGATTCTGTTTCCGGCGACGAGTTCTAAGCGATGGAAGAAACTGCCGTCGCCAATCGCGTCGGCGTACTGCTGGTTCATGGGCTTGGCGGTACGCAATACGACCTGGGTTCCCTGCACAAGATTCTCAAAAAAGCAGGGGTGGATACGCACACGCTGACTTTGCCGGGTCACGGCACGCAACCGGAAGACCTGCTGGATGTCGTCGCCGAAGACTGGCTGGCCGCCGTTGAAGCGCAATATCACGAACTGGCCGCGCAGTACGAAACGCTGCACGTCATGGGCATGTGTCTGGGCTCGTTGATCGCCGTAGAGGTGGTCAAGCGGGTAGGGCATACCAAAGGCAAATTGATCGCACTGGCACCGCCGGTGTTTCTGGATGGCTGGTCCACGCCGTGGTATCGCGGCTTGCGCTACCTGGTCTACAAGCTGCCCTCGCTGGCCCGCAAGATGAAGGTGGTAGAAGAAGACCCGTTCGGCATCAAGAACGATCTGGTGCGCGCCATTGTGAAAGCCAAGTTTGAGCGTGGCGACAACTTTCATTACGCGTGGGTGCCGCTGGCGTGCATCCGGCAGGTAGACCGCTTGCGTAGCTGGGTGGTGCAGGGTTTGAGCGCAATTACTTGCCCGACCCTGGTGATCCACGCACGAGAAGACGAGCTGACCAGCCCGCGTTCAGCGGAATTTCTGGTCAAGGAAATTGGTGCCGATCATGCGCAAATGATCATCGTCGAAAACAGCTACCACATGATTTGCGTGGATAACGACCGTGACCAGGTGGCGATTGAAGTGCTCAGGCATCTGGAACTGGATACCTCGGTCGTCAAGGTGCGCGAACGGCGCAGAGGCTGATCGGCGGGCTGTCGGGAATCAAGCGCGGATGGGCCAAAAACGCCCGCACTCGACTGCAAGCCGCATCCCGCCTGGCTTTGCGCTTTGGGCGGTTTGTGAATTTTTACAGACCTTCGCCCGATTTCCCGCCAGGCCCCGCTATGCCTGGAGCATAGCCAGATCACTACTGATGGTGCGAACTGTAATCGTTTGCACCGTCCGGTAACGGGATGTTATAAAAGCAGCCCTTGTCAGACGGGGTCTTACCCACAGACCCCAGCGGCCACCGTGGCCGCGTCTTCGTGCCTTGGTACTCCAGGGTGCATTCATCGTCCGGGTAGACCGGGCTTCAGTTGGCAGTAGGGAACCTCTGAACCAGTTTTTTGGGGCAGCGACGGGCCTTTGCGGGATGGATCGCACGACGTCAGCCCTTGGGCTGGCTATTGCCTCTTCAAGGGCTGCAACACAGCGAGCCGCCCGCAAAGGCCCGTCCCTTCGGGTTTGTGCGAAATCGGGTGTCTGCCGCCCCACAGCCGTACCCAAAGGCCTCGGCCTTGGGGCACAGCGTTGGGTCAACAGATCATCCCGATTTGGCGCAAACGCTGCTCCCAAAAAACTGGTTCAGAGGTTCCTTAAGTTGTCGCGATCGTTACAGCGAATAGCAGTGGTACCGGTTTTTACTGCTATTGGCCCAGGAGGACGCAGATGCACAAAAGAGCGTTTTTAAAGCGCATTGTTTTCGGTTCGGGATTGGCAGCAGCTGTGCTTGCAGCACTGTATTTCGGCATTGGCCCTTCGGTGCTGGCGCACTATCAGGAAGACCTGGTCTATCTGGGTCAGCAGCACTTGTATCTGGTGGGCGTGTCCATGGTGCTGGCCTTGCTGGTGGGTTTGCCCAGCGGCGTGTTGTTAAGCCGTCCGTGGGCCAAACGCTGGGCCGAGTCCGGTATGCAGATTTTCAATATCGGCAACACCTTGCCGCCGCTAGCCGTGCTGGCGTTGGCCATGGTGGTGATCGGCATTGGTGACAAACCAGCCATCGTGGCGCTGTTTCTGGCGTCTTTGCTGCCGATTGTGCGTAACACGTATTCCGGCCTGGCTGGCTTGTCGCCGGCCTTGCTGGAAGCCGCCGATGCGCTGGGCATGACCCGCCGCCAGCGGTTGTGGCGCGTGGAGTTACCCAATGCGCTACCGGTGATGCTCTCCGGTATCCGCATCGCCCTGGCGATCAACGTGGGCACTGCGCCACTGGCGTTCCTGATTGGCGCCAGCAGTTATGGCGAGCTGATCTTCCCCGGCATTTATCTCAATAACCACACCGCCTTGTTGCTTGGGGCAGTGGCTACCGCATTGATTGCGCTGATTCTGGACCTCACGGTCGCCAGTCTTGGCAAGCTCATGAGCCCACGCGGCGTCGCCTGACGCTGCAAGGCCATCCTGTCGTCTGCTGACCGGTCGATCTGCTGCACATCGACCAATCGGCCCCAACAAGGAGGACCCCTCATGGCGACTTTTTCGTCATTCATCAAAACATCTGGCGCCGTATTGCGCCGCGCGCTGATCGCCCTGACGCTGCTCTGTACTGCTCCGGCCTTTGCCGGTGGCACCATCAATCTGGGTAGCAAGAACTTTACCGAACAGCACGTACTGGCCGCGCTCACTGCGCAGTACCTCACCGCCAAGGGTTACACGGTGAACCAGACCAGCGACTTGGCGACCATCATCATGCGCAACGCGCTGGAGAACCAGCAGCTGGATATGGTGTGGGATTACACCGGCACTGCGTTGATCATTTACAACCACATCGACCAGCGCATGAGCGATGCCGAGGCGTATCAAACCGTTAAACGCATTGATGCCGAAAAAGGTCTGGTATGGCTGAACCCGGCGCCGCTCAATAACACATACGCGCTGGCAATGACCCGCAGCGCGGCTGAGGCCAATGGCATCAAAACAGTGTCTGACCTTGTCGCCAAAATGGATGCCGTATCCAAAGACCCTAATACCCGCAACTGGCAGCTTGGGTTCGATATGGAATTCGCCGGTCGCCCCGATGGCCTCAAACCCATGCAGGAGATGTACAAGCTGCGTCTGGCCCGCCCGCAAATCCGCCAGATGGACCCAGGTCTGGTTTACAACGCCATCCGCGATGGCTTCGTGAATGCCGGGCTGGTCTACACCACTGATGGCCGCGTCAAAGGATTTGATCTGGTGGTGCTGGAAGACGATCTGCATTACTTCCCCAGCTACGCCGCGACGCCAGTGATCCGCGCCGACATACTCGCCGCCAATCCGGGCCTGGCTGACGACATGAACAAGCTCTCGGCCTTGCTGGATAACGACACCATCTCAGCGCTGAATGCCAAGGTGGATATTGAACACCGCAATGTAGACAAAGTTGCCGCCGAGTTCCTGCGCGAGCACCAATTGATTCCGCCAGCACAAGGAGAGTGACATGGACACACTGAATGACACGCTCCAGTACGTGCTGCACAACCTGCCGTTTATCCTCGGCCTGACCCGCCAGCATCTGCAATTGGTGGGTATCGCGGTGGCACTGGCGGTGTTGCTAGGCGTACCGGTTGGCATCTTGATTGTGCGTTTCAAATGGCTGGCGGGCGTGGTACTGAGCCTGGCGACTATTGTGCTGACCATTCCGGCCATTGCCTTGTTTGGCTTGATGATTCCGCTGTTCTCAATGATCGGGCAGGGCATTGGTGCTTTTCCGGCCATTACCGCTGCATTTTTGTATTCATTGCTGCCCATCGTGCGCAACACCCACACCGCCCTGACGAACCTGGACCCAGGCGTGCGTGAAGCCGGGCGGGGTATCGGGCTGACCTTCTGGCAACGTTTGAAATGGGTAGAACTGCCACTGGCCGTGCCCATTATCTTTGGCGGTATCCGTACCGCCGTTGTACTCAATATTGGTGTGATGGCCATTGCTGCCATCGTTGGCGCTGGCGGTCTTGGCACGCTCATCCTGCATGGCATCGGCCAAAGCGATATTCGCAAGCTGATCGCCGGCGCAGTGATTGTGAGTCTGCTGGCCGTTGTGATGGACCAGGTGCTGCTGCGTTTGCAGCGTGTGTTGACCCCAAAAGGAATCCGCTGATGATCGAACTCAAAAACCTGTGCAAGACCTTCACCCAGAAAAACGGCCAATTGTTTAAAGCCGTGGATGACGTGAATCTCACCGTCAATGAAGGCGAAATCTGCGTGCTGCTGGGCCCGTCTGGCTGCGGCAAAACCACCACCATGAAAATGATCAACCGCTTGATTACGCCAACCTCTGGCCAGGTGCTGATCAACGGCGAAGACACCGCCAATATCGATACCGTGACCCTGCGCCGCAATATCGGCTACGTGATCCAGCAGATTGGTTTGTTCCCCAATATGACCATTGAGGACAACATCACCGTGGTGCCGCGCATGCTGGGCTGGGACAAAAAGCGCTGTCGTGAACGTGCCCGTGAACTGATGAGCATGGTCGCCATGGACCCGGACCGCTTCTTGCAACGCTACCCGCGTGAAATGTCGGGTGGCCAACAACAGCGTATTGGCGTGATTCGTGCGCTGGCGGCCGATGCCCCGGTGTTGCTGATGGATGAACCGTTTGGCGCGGTCGACCCGATCAATCGCGAGCAGATCCAGAATGAATTCCAGCAAATGCAGCGTCAGTTGGGCAAAACGGTATTGATGGTGAGTCATGACATCGATGAAGCCATCAAGCTGGGCGACCAGATCGCCGTGTTCCGCCAGGGCCGCATGGTTCAGTGTGCCGGTGCCGATGAAATTCTTGCCCATCCCGCCGATGAGTTCGTCGCTTCGTTTGTGGGCCAGGACCGCACGCTCAAACGTCTGCTGCTGGTACAAGCGCGAGAAGTGGCCGACATGCAGGAAACGCAAACCGCAACACTGGATACGCCGCTGGCCAGCGCCTTTGGCGTCATGGATGACAGTGATTTGCGCCATCTCACGGTGGTCGATGCCGATGGCAAACCGCTGGGCTACGTTCGCCGCAAAGAAGCCAAAGGAGTGGAGGGTGTTTGCGCAGACAAACTGCAACCGATCAGCGTGACCTCGCAAGCCGATGAAAACCTGCGTGTCGTGTTATCACGTTTGTATGAGCACAACCTGACCTGGCTGCCGGTGGTGGATACGGACGGGCGCTATAGCGGGGAGGTTTCGCAGGACTATATCGCCGGGTATCTGAACTCGGGCCGCACGCATGGGCGAGTGGCGCGGGTGAACTGACAACACAGGCAATTCGCATTGGCGCGCAAGTCGGTCATAGCCTGCCCCTGGCGCGAGCCGGTTCAACCCTTCGTATTAATAACGCTTCCCGCTTGATATGGATATTGCGTGGTTGTGCCGTTGCCGCCGGTCACGTTCAGATTTAGCTCGTTGTAATTGTTGTTGCTGACAGTCAGCGATGAATCGGACTGATCATTCGAGTTTGCCTGCGCCACTGCTGTGTAGATATCAATATTCTTCTGGGCGTTATTGGCCAGATAAAGCGTGTTCACGATCTCGTTCTGAGTATCGGTCAGCTTGGGTTGGTGCGAGGTGGTGGGCGGCGCTGTTCCGGCTGCTGGGGGCTGCGTCGGGGTAGTGGGCAACTGTTCCGGGGCCGCAGGCAGTTGCGTCGGCGTTTGCGATTGCAATACTGTGGACTGATAAGCGCCGGCGTTGCCAGTGGCGTTGACGTTAATCATCGTTGTTCTCCTGTTTACCAGCGCTCACTACCCAGCCGGTCTTGTTCAAAGCATAGCGCCAGGCTCAGGACAGGCTGAACTCAATCCCCGGTAATTTCCGCCGGATGGCATGCCAAATGGATAGGCGCGAATCACCCTTCTCAGGTATGCCCCGGCGCCTGATTCAGCAAGTGCGTGCTGCGATTGCTGCTGAGCGATAGATAACGCTCGTACTGGCGCAGGATGTCGGCAATCAGTTCTTCGCTGCGCAGATACTGCACGTCATACCCCTCGCGGCCATCTTCAAAAAAGGTGATCGGCTCGTACACGCGGGCATCCGGCTCGTCCGGGCTGGCTGATTGCGTGATCAGAAATGCCGGTAACAGGCGGCTTTGCAGGCGCACCCCATAAACAAAGTCGCGCAGTGCCTCGACCGGAATGGTCAGACTCACTTCATCGGCGGTATCCGGATTGTGATTAACGGCGGAGGTGACGCCGCGCTGCCTTAGCTCGGCGCTGACTTCCTGCATTGCTGGCAAGACGGTGGTTTGCAGAAACTGCCGGACATCGGCCTCAGTGGCCTGGTGCACGATCTGCGCCAACCGCTTGCGCCAGTGCATACCGCTCCAGAAACTGGTGGCGTGCGCGAGGTCTGGTTCGTAATGGGCGCGATCCGCCTGCAGCCCGATCCACAAGCCATAGCATAGAGCCAGCATGATGATCGTGACTGGCAACGCCGCGACCAGCGTCATCGCCTGCAAGGCTTTGAGCCCGCCCGCGATCATCAGCACGGCGGCGGTCAGCCCCAGAACTGCGGCCCAGAACAGACGCTGCCATACCGGTGAATTGGGCGCGCCGCGCGAGGCAATGGTGTCGATGACAAACGCGCCGGAGTCGGCCGAGGTGACAAAGAACACCGCAATCAGAATGATCGCCAATCCAGACAAGACCTGGGTGAGCGGGAAGTATTCGAAGAACTGGAACAGCAGGGCATCAACGTTGCCTGCGCCGCGCGACAACGCGCCCATGGCCACGTGGGTATCGAGCCAGATCGCGTTATTGCCAAATGCCGTCATCCACAACAGATTGAACGTGGCCGGCACCAGCAACACGCCCAGCACAAATTGGCGGATGGTGCGCCCGCGCGAGATGCGGGCAATGAACATGCCCACAAATGGCGACCAGGATATCCACCATGCCCAGTACAGAATGGTCCAACCGCCATACCAGCCGGGCTTGATCGTAGGCTGATAGGTGTAAGTGCGAAAAGACAGTTCCACCAGGTTGGTGAGGTAGTGGCCGACGTTTTCGCTGAAGGCTTCCAGCAAGTACACGGTGGGGCCAAATGCCACCACAAACACCAGCAGCAAGATGGCCAGCGACAGATTGATTTCGCTCAGAATCCGCACGCCTTTATCCAGCCCGGTGGCGGCCGATAAGCCGGCCAGCATCACCACCACCACAATCAGCCCCACGCGAAAGGTGGTTGAACCGGTTTCCCAGCCCAGCACCTGATGCAGACCGGCGCTCAGTTGCAGCACGCCATAACCCAAAGTGGTGGCGATACCGGCGATGGTGCCGACCAGGGCAAACGCGTCTACGCCGTGACCAATCGGCCCGTTGATGCGATCACGCAGCACCGGATACAAGCCCGAGCGCATGGTCAGCGGCAGGTTGTAGCGAAAGCCGAAATAGGCCAGCACCAGCCCCATCACGCCATACACAGCCCAGGCGTGAAAACCCCAGTGAAAGAACGTCATCAGCATGGCTTCGCGCGCCGCCAGTGGTGTGCTGCCAGCCTGCAGCGGCGGTGCCAGGTAATGCTGCATGGGCTCGCCCACGCCAAAATACATCAGCCCGATACCCATCCCGGCAGCAAACAGCATGGCTGTCCACGACACAAAGCTGAATTCGGGCTTGGCATCGTCCGGGCCGAGGCGGATATCGCCAAACCTGCTGGCTGCGACCAGCGCCAGAAACACCAGAAACCCGGTCACGCTGATGGTGTAGAACCAGTCAAAGCGGCTGGTGACCCACGCCTGGGCCTGGCCAAACAAGATATCTGCCTGTTCATGAAACAAGGCGCAGTACACCAGCAGGGCAATAACTACGACCAGCGCCGGGATTACCACAGGCGCTTGCAAGGTGGTGAGCGGTCGGCGTGGTGGGGTGGCGGGAGCAGCGGAGGCAGAGGCCGTCATGGATATTATTACCCTGTGTTCTGGACGTGAATCTCGGGATGAACCAGTTGCAGCAAGCCGTAGCGCATCAACATAAGCGCACGGCGACAGCTATCTATATAGATGAGATTTCTGAATGAGATTCGGACGGAATGTCCGCGCAGCGTGCCGGGCAGGCGGGATTAGTTCTCGCATTGGCTATCAAGAGGAGAGGCAATCTGGCTTGAAGAGGAAAACATCGAGGCTGGGTCAGCGGGTCGAATATCACAATCTGGCGCTATGATTTCGCGCCTCTCAAAACAATCTGGAACCGCTATAAATCGTTTGGCATTTGCAGCATGGGCGCGGTTTTCCTGGTCCAGTGCAGACCGCGCAAGGCCAAAGCAAGCAGGGCAAACGCGGCCATGATCATCAAATAACCGCCCAGGCGCTGATAGATGAGCACCCCGACTATGCCGCCCGCCAGGAAAGAGGCAATCGTCGCCGAGTGCAGATAGAGCCGCGAGAAATTGCCTGCGGTGGCGTCCTGCGTCGCATGTCCGCGCAGCATGTCAAACGCCATGCCAATTTCAATGCCAATGTCGGTAGCCATGCCAGATACATGGGTGGTGCGTACGCGGGCGTCGGAAATCCGGGTCACCGTGGCGTTTTGCAAACCCATCAAAAACGCCAGACCCAGCACCACCGTCGGTGTCCGCCAGACCGCCTGCACCCACAGGTCGATCGTCCCCAGAACCGTAAGCAGCAATGCTTCAAGCAGAATGCTGTAGGCATAAACGCCGGTCATTGCGCGGCGGCTGCCGGCGTTAATCAGCAAGGTAGATACCGATGAACCAAAAATGAACAGCGCGATAATGCACAGATAAAACAGCCCGGAACGCCATTGCCCGGTGGCGACATGATCAGACAGTGTTGAAACATTGCCGGTCATATTGGCCGAGAAAAAACCGACCGAATAAAACGCTGCCGCATTCAAAGCCCCGGCAATACCCGCCAGCGAGCAGGCCAGATGAAGGTTGATTCGTGTAGTTCGGCTTGTTCCTTGGTGCACCAGCATGCAGAACTCCCCCAGCGAAAGTCGGCGCCAGATGGGCAGCAGCGCACGCCATCCATTTTATCCCCGTAAGTTGCAGTTACGAAGCAAGGATTTGGGCACACGCAGGTTTCGTAGCTGCGGCTTTGTTCTTCCCTTGGTCTGTCTTATTTGACGGTGCCATTGCTTATTTGTTTATATGTATGAAGTTAAACTTCGTAGTTTGTCTTCATTGTTGTAATGATGAAGAACGGGAGCAGGCAGATGAACGAGCAAGCGGCAGATATCCAAAGCGCTGGCATTCATGCGACGGCGGTCGAGTTGCGGGTGTTGATCGGCCAGCTGAAACGCCGGCTGCGGGAAGAAGCCCGTCTGGGCGACTTCACCTGGTCGCAGTTGTCGGTACTGAGCCGACTCGATCGGGACGGTCCGGCGACTGTCTCTGCCCTGGCGCGTGCCGAAGGCGTGCGCTCGCAGTCGATGGGGGCGACTGTCGCGGTGCTGGAAGACGCCGGTCTGGTTAGTGGTGCACCGGACCCGGCCGATGGTCGCCAAACCATTCTGTCGCTGACCGAAGCCTGCCGGGAGCGCGTCAAAGCGAGCCACGCGGCGCGTGAAGACTGGCTGGTCCGGGCCATTCAGACCAAGCTGGAGCCGGCCGAGCAAGAACAACTGGCGGTGGCGCTTGAGTTACTCAAACGCCTCGCCCAATCGTAAAGCTGAGGAGAATTGCATGCCGGTAACCACGCTAGACCCAAAAACCGCGCTGGTCGTGATTGATCTGCAAAAAGGCATCGTTGCGCGCGCCGCAGAGCACGGGATTGCTGAGGTCATCCAGCATGCCAGCGCGTTGACCAACGCGTTTCGGCGGCACGCCTTGCCGGTCGTGCTGGTTAACGTGGCGGGTGGCGCACCTGGCCGGATAGAACAGACGCGTCCGCACATCCAGCTACCTGCAGACTGGGCTGATCTGGTACCGGAATTGAATGCCCAGCCGCAAGACCATCTGGTCACCAAGAAGACGTGGGGCGCTTTTAGCAATACCGATCTGGCTGCCTGGCTGCAACAGCAAGCGGTAACGCAAGTTGTGCTTGTGGGGGTGTCCACCAGCGCTGGCGTGGAGTCCACCGCCCGCCAGGCACATGAACTGGGTTTTAACGTCACGCTGGCAGTGGATGCGATGACCGACCTGAACCCGGATGCGCATAACAACAGCATCACGCGGATTTTTCCAAGACTGGGTGAAACCGGCAGCACGCAAGAGATCATTGCGTTGTTGCAGTCGAGCGGGAATGTTTGAACATGCCTTGGGCACAGTGGATTGCGTGTTTTTTCGGTGGCGTCTTTTTCACCAACGCCGTGCCGCATCTGGTACGCGGCGTGACGGGCCAACCCTTTCAAACTCCCTTTGCCAAACCGTCCGGCAAGGGCTTGTCGTCTTCTTCCGTCAATGTGGTCTGGGGCTGGTTTAACCTGGTTCTGGCGTACGCGCTGCTGTTTCGAGCGGGAGACTTTGACATCCATGCCAGCGGCCACGTTGCCGCGTTTGGTCTGGGTATCTTGCTGATGGGCTTGATGTCGGCTCATCTCTTTGGCCCGTTGCATGGCGGCAGTCGCCCGCAACAACCGGGAGCAACCGGGTGAAGGGTACTTTTCGCTCGCTCAATATCCGCAACTACCGCATCTGGGCAGGCGGCGCATTGGTATCCAATGTCGGCACCTGGATGCAACGCACCGCGCAAGACTGGATCGTGCTGACGCAGCTAACGAACCATAACGCCACTGCGGTGGGGATCGTCATGGGCTTGCAGTTCGGGCCGCAAATCCTGTTGCTGCCGGTGACTGGCTTTGCCGCTGACCATCTGGATCGCCGCAAATTGCTGATGGCCACGCAACTGGCGATGGGGCTGCTGGCGCTGGGTCTGGGTTTGCTCACCGTCACTGGCCTGGTGCAGTTGTGGCACGTGTACATGTTTGCCTTCGGCCTGGGCTGCGTGGCAGCGTTTGATGCCCCGGCGCGGCAGACTTTTGTGTCCGATCTGGTCACCGAGGCGGAATTATCCAACGCCGTAGCGCTCAATTCCACCTCGTTCAATGCCGCACGGATGATCGGCCCGGCCTGCGCCGGGTTACTGGTTGCTTCAGTGGGTTCGGGTTGGGTGTTCTTGCTCAATGCGGCGTCTTACGTGGCGGTGCTGTTTTCGCTCAGCCGCTTGCGTATCGACGAATTGCATACCCGACACAAAGTGCCACGCCAGCGCGGCAGCCTGGTCGACGGGTTTCGTTATGTCTGGCACCGCCCGGACCTGAAAGCCATCTTGCTGATGCTGTTTCTGTTTGGCACCTTCGGGCTTAATTTTCCGATTTTCATTTCCACCATGTCGGTCACGGTGTTTCATCAGGGCGCGAGCAAATATGGGTTGCTGACCTCGATCATGGCGATAGGCTCCGTCACCGGCGCTTTGCTGGCTGCGCGTCGCGAAAAACCAACCATGGCCTTGTTGTTGATGGGGGCAGGTATCTTTGGCGCCGGGCTGACTTTGGCGGCGCTCATGCCAAATTACTGGCTGTTCGGGCTGATGCTGATTGTCATTGGCGTATCGGCGCAAACCTTCACCACGTCGGCCAACAGCACCATACAACTATCGACCGAGCCCGCCATGCGCGGGCGGGTGATGGCGATTTTCATGGCCATTGCGCTGGGCGGCACGCCGCTCGGTGCGCCAATTGTGGGCTGGGTGGCGGATGGCTACGGTCCGCGCTGGGCGTTGGCAGTGGGTGCGGCAGCAGGCTTCGGCTCTGTGCTGGTCGGTTTGCACTATCTGATGAAGTATCGCAATTTGCGGGTAAAACTGGTTGAGGGCCGCCTTCATTTCAGCATTGATGCGCTGGTCCCGTGACCAGAACACAATGATCGGCGCGGGTGTTCGCGGCTAGCGAAGGGTAAAGGCGCGTGGCGTTTTATCGGCCAGGCGTCGGTACCTCTGCCACTGCGCGGCCCCAGTCTTCAATCGGCATGGGGTGGCCGAATAAAAATCCCTGATAGGTGCGACAACCCATCGCGGTCAGGAATTCCAGCTGTGCCTGGCTTTCTACGCCTTCGGCAATCACCTGCAGCCCCAGCGACTGGCTGATGGCAATCATGGCGCGAACAATGGCGACGTCGTTGGCCGATTCGGGCACATCGCGCACAAACGATCGATCAATCTTGATCTGATCCAGCGGCAGTTGCTTCAGGTAAGACAGTGAAGAAAACCCGGTGCCGAAATCATCCAGCGAAAAAGTCACACCCAGTTGCCGGATCTGCTGCATGCGGGCGACGACGTCCTCAACTTGTTCCAGTACCACGCTTTCGGTGAGTTCCAGTTGCAGTCGCGCCGGATTGGCCCCGGTGGATTGCAAAGCGCCGCGCACCTGAGCCACGAAGTCGGGCTGGTGAAACTGGCGGGCGCTGACATTCACGGCCATTTTCAGATCACGCGTTTCTGCTTTGGCTTCCCAGACTTTGAGCTGCCCACAGGCACTTTGCAGCACCCACGACCCCAGCCGCAGAATCAGCCCACTTTCTTCAGCGACCGGAATGAACAATGCGGGTGACACGGGCTTGTATTGGGTCGGAAACCAGCGCAGCAGGGCTTCGGCGCCGATCAAGCCGGTGTCCAGGCTGAACTGGGGCTGGTAATACAGTTTGAACTCGGATCGCTGCAAACCGTTGCGCAGCGCCACTTCCAGGTTCGAGCGCGAGTCAATGACATCCTGCATGGCCGGGCTGAAAAAACGGACTGCGTTACGGCCTGCGGCCTTGGCCTGATACAGCGCCACATCCGCATGTTTTAACAGGGTGTGTTCTGGCGTTTCCTCGCCAAAGAACAGCGTCACGCCAATGCTGGAGGTGCTGTGCTGTTGCAGACCATCGTCCAGGATCAGGTAGGGCTGATCAAGCAGGCTGCGGATTTCTTCGGCATAGTCTTCGGCTAGACTGGCCGCCAGCGCCTGATCCAGCCCCAGTCGCTCCAGAATAACCACATACTCATCGCCACCCAGGCGGCAAATAGTATCGGTGGCGCGCAGGCGGTTTTTGATCCGCTGCGCCACTGCGATGAGTAGCCGATCGCCAAATTCGTGGCCACGGGTGTCGTTCAGTACCTTGAAGTTGTCCAGGTCCAGAATCATCAGCGCACCAAATTGCCCGCTTTGCAGGCTGGTCTGCAAAGCCTGGCTCAGCCGCTCCATCAACAAGCGGCGATTGGGCAGACCCGTGAGCGTGTCAAAGTAGGCGAGTTGGCGAATTTGTTCTTCTGCCTGCTTGCGTTCGGTGATGTCGCGAATCACCACTTGCAGGATGGGTTTGTCATCCAGCACCAGGGCAGTCAGCAGCACTTCCGCCGGGAACAGCTTCTGGTTGTCCAGCCGCTGGTACAACCATTCAAAATGGACATTGCCCGCTTTGAGCGCGTTGGCCACGGTGTTTTGCTGCTTCTCCAGCGAGTTTTGTCCGTCTTCTTGCAGTAAGGGCCATAGATCTGTCGGCTTGCTTGCCAGCAATTGCTCGCGCGAGTTCGCTCCCATCAGCCGCACCGCCGCCGGGTTGCAGTCGATCATGTTCTCGCTGTCTCGCAGCCACACCGCATCGCTGGTGGCGTCGTGCAAGGCGCGAAAGCGCGTTTGTGAGCGCTGCAACTGGTCTTTGCTATTGCTCAGTGCCTGTATATGGCGCATGTCTGACCGCCGCACCCGCCAGGCACTGAACGCCGCCGCGCAGCTGATCAAGGTAAAAGCCAGCGCGACGGCCAGGCCTAATGCCAGCTCTTTATACCAGGAGGCGAGGTAATCCGCGTCGGCCTGACCAACAAAGAAATACAGCGATTGCCCCTCAATCTTGCGAAATGCCATGCGCCGCTTGATGCCGTCCAGCTTCACGACTGTTTCGTAAGAAAAACCAGCTGGATGCTGCTTGACCATATCAATGGTTTTCTGCGAAACAACAGCATTACCGGGGCCACTATTTTTTCCCGAATACGCTGGAACGCGTACCCAGATACGCAACTGTGCGTCACGCAGGGCAATAACGCCCTGTTTGCCAATATCCAGTTGGGTAAACAGATCGGTGAACCAGGATAGCGGAATCAGCGCAAACACGATGCCGGCAAAAGAGCCGTCCGGCCGGTTCACGCGACGGCCCATCGCCACTGACCATTCGCCGGTCACGCGGCTGATGACGGGCTCGGAGAGGATCGAGTTCTGGTTCGGCTGCGCCTTCAGTTGCTGAAATAACAAGCGGTCAGCGATATTGCGCGCCGGGCCGGGTGGGACTTTTTCGCCATACAGCACGTTGCCCATAGCGTCGCTGATGCGGATGCCTTCAGTCTCTGGAATCCGCTTGCGCTGTGCAATGGTGTAACTGGACAACAACTGTGGATCAATACCGCCAGCGGCCAGTTGGCGCTCGGTTTCGACCGCCACTGAATAGATGACGATATCGAGTTTGTTGAGCGTTCCGGCCACATTGATAGCTAGCGATTGCGCCAGATTCTGGGTCCACGAGGTGGCTTGTTGCTCGTATTGGGCGTGGCTTTGATAGAGCGCACTGGCGATCAACACATAAACAAAAGTGTTGACCAACACCACACCCGCAGCGAGTCGAACGACAAATGAGCTACGAGGCAGTGGCATGTTTTTGGTAGAAACCTATATGCGCAGGTTTTATGAGTGTTACCCCGGGTAAGCCCTCCTTTTATAGCACAGCGGCATATATCTTACGGCAGCAAAACCACTGCTGCGTGGGGTGCCAGTGACACGCTACACACTGTTGCAACGCAGCATCGGCGCCACTTGCCGCTTCATCAGTACGGCAAATGGCATCTCATGCAAAGGCCTATGCGGCCAACCAGGCTGCACCTTCGGCTTTCATGGTTTTTTCCAGATCGCTGCCGCGCGTGGCAAAGACCCGGCTTAACGGAAAGCCACTCTTTTCCAGCACATAAGCCAACGCGACGTACTCGCGCGGGTATTTGGCAACCGTGGCTTTGTCTATTTCGACCGGGCCTTGTGGAAAGGTAAATATGCCCATGTCGTACACCCTCTGGCGGCGCAGCCGTTTCCACACACCATTACGTTTTTCCACCAGATCGCGAAATAATGACCGGCCCGCAGCCTTGCGAGCAGCCAGCGTCCCGCAAGGGGTGGCGCAGGGCCGCAGAGTGGTGCTGCGAGATGATCTGGCAGCAGGCCAGCTGATCCGCCCGTTGGGGGCTGTGGTGCAAACAACGGCGCTTGCCAGTTAGGCGATACACCGGCCGGCAAGCGCCCAACCGCCGCGGGTCGTGGCCTTTCGTGACTGGTTGCCGGATCAAGCTGCCGGATATCGGCTAGCTGGCTGAAACAGCTACCGCGCATGAATAATGCAGGATGGTGCTGCGGCCCAGTTGTAGCCCATCCCGACCATTTTCATGGAATGCATCATGCGCGTCATGGCACAGACCGAGCCCGCTCAACAAAAACCGGCAGCCAGAACCATCCTGAGTAGCGAAGGGCGGGGCTGGAACGGTTTGCAGGCGGATTTTTTGCATATCTCGCCGGGCTTAACGCTAGTGCCTGGGCAGACAGCGCATCGGCTGGGCGTGCATTTTGGCCGACCGGTCAATGCCGATTGCCATTGCGATGGCCGCCAGTATCGCCGGATTCAAAAACACGGCGATATCGACGTGGTGCCAGCCGGGCTGGACGGCACGTGGCAGGACGATGCTTCTTGTCATATTTTGCGTTTGCGCATCAGCCAGCCGTTGTGGCACCAGGTTTTACTCGATCTGGGACGGCAACCGGAGCAGTCTGCGCTGACCCCGCAATTTCAGCTGCGCGATGCCCGGATCGAAGCCATTGCCTGGGCGATCAAGGCTGAACTGGAATCACCCGTTCCGGCGGACCGCTTGTACGGCGAATCTCTGGGCGTGGCGCTGGCGGTGAGTCTGGCGCAAGCAGACAAGCGTGCGGCCAATTCACCGCTGGGTAGTGGGCAAACGTTATCCACCCGGCAACGGCGAGAGTTGCTGGAATATATCCACGCCAATCTGGACGGCACATTGTCGCTGGTTGATCTGGCGGCCATCGCCGGGTTGGGTGTGTCACATCTGAAAACCTTGTTTCGCAATACCTTTGGCGCGCCGGTGCATCAGTACGTACTGCGTTGCCGGGTGGAATACGCGCACGGACTGGTGTTGGCTGGCGACTTGCCATTAAGCCAGATCGCTCTGGCCGCCGGGTTTGCGGATCAGAGCCATATGGCCAGATGCATGCGCCGTTTGCTGGGGCAGACACCTGGCGCGCTGGCACGCCTTCACTCCGCTTAAATCCGTATTAATAACGCACGCAAAGTCATCGGCCAAACGTACCAAATCCTGGCCGAATCAACGCGATCAATCCCCTTTGCAGCGGTACTTTCTCTCCAGACTTCATGCTGGAGGGAAAAGCCATGTTCGTGATTTTAGGGGCAAGTGGTAAGACAGGCGGTGCCACCGCCGCAGCGTTACGCAAAGCCGGCCGCCCGGTGCGGGCGGTGGTGCGTGATCCAGCCAGAGCCGGGGCGCTGCAGGCGCTGGGATGCGAAATAGCCATTGCCGATGTGCGCGACAAAACCGCATTGGTCAAAGCAATGGCTGGCGCAACGGCGGTGCAGGTGTTTTGCCCAACCAGTGAGCATGCGGTGGATGCAGTGGGCGATATGCGCCGGGCCATTGCCAGCGTGGGCGACGCGCTGGATCTGGCGCGTCCAGCCGCCGTGCTGGCGATCTCGGATTATGGCGCGGAACACAGTACCGGCACCGGCGTGACTGGGTTGTTCCATGAACTGGAACAGCGCATGCGGCGCATTGCTTCTGCGCATGTCGTGCTGCGTTCGGCCGAGCATATGGAAAACTGGTCCAGATTGATTCCGGTAGCAGCGCAGACCGGCATGCTGCCCAGCCTGCATCATCCGGTGACCAAGTATTTCCCGACCGTGAGTTCAGCCGATGTTGGCGTTATCGCAGCCCAACTGTTGCTGTCATCCGCCACCTTCGAGCGCTCGGGCGGGGTGATTCATGCGGAAGGCCCAAGCCGTTATACAGTCACTGACGTCGCCCAGGTTTTGGGAGATTTACTGGATAGTGCCATTAACGCGTTTGAATTATTGCGTGAGCAATGGCAGCCCACGCTGGCACGTGGTGTGGGCGAGAGTTATGCCCGCCTGGTCACCGAGATGTATGACGCGCATAACGCTGGCCACATCGGCGCGCAGGAGGGCGTGGACGATATCCGTTATGGCCAGACCAGTCTGCACGATGCGCTCAAACCCTATGTGACCGCGTTATTGGCAACGCAAGCAAGCCAAACTGGCGCGCTGGCTGGCGGCGTTTTGCGCTAAGCCGGAGTCGGCCCGAAAGAAGGGGAATTTGCCAAAATGCGTCCCCTTTTTTCGGCTCGGTTGATTTTTAGTCAACAGTCCTGTGCCAGTACTCACGTTTTTCTATCTTTCCCGGACCTTTAGAATGCCGTCTTTCAGTTACTTTGCTGCAAGGCGGTTTAGCTTTATGTCCAATATTCTTATCGTTAATGCCAAAAAGAAATTCGGCCATTCAGATGGCGCGTTGAATCAGACCCTGAGTGACTTTGCCGCCCGTTATCTGCAAGAAGCTAGCCATACTGTACAAGTCACCACGGTGGACGACGGTTACGACATTGAGGCCGAAGTGCAGAAGTATCTGTGGGCGGATGTAGTGATCTATCAGATGCCGGGCTGGTGGATGGGCGCACCGTGGATTCTCAAAAAGTATCTGGATGAAGTGTTCACCCATGGCCACGGTACGCTTTATGGCAGTGACGGTCGCAGCCGCGCGGATGCCAGCAAAAAATATGGTTCCGGCGGGCTGATTCAGGGCAAGAAATACATGATCTCCACCACCTGGAATGCGCCGGTTGAGGCCTTTACCGAGCCGGACCAGTTCTTTGAAGGTGCAGGCGTGGATGGCGTTTATTTACCTTTCCATAAAGCCAACCAGTTCCTCGGCATGGCACCATTGCCCACTTTTATGTGTAATGACGTGATCAAACAGCCGTCCATTGACGCTGATATCAATCGCTATCGGGACCATCTGACCGAGCTGTTTGCCTGACGCCAGCCGTTTTTTTACCCAGGAACTACCAAGGAACTCACGCCCATGATTACCGTTATTGCTGAAATCAAAACCCGGCCGGGCCAGCGCGCCACGGTGCTGCAGGCAATCGATAAGTTGATCCCGCTGGTATTGGCAGAAGACGGCTGCAGCGGCTATCTGCCGCTGGTTGATGTCGCTACCGAACTGCCATGGCAGCACACCGCGCCGGATTCAATTTTCATGCTCGAATACTGGGAAAGCGTGAGCCACCTGGAAAAACATCTGGCTGTGGAACATATGAAAAAGCATGCTGCAGCGGTAAAAGACATGGTGGATGGGGTCTCCATTCACGTGCTCGATAAGGCGCTTTGAACCCTTGGCAGTCTGAATGCTGTGGATATCTGGCCCAGCACCGGATATCCATAGAGTCGCTCATTGCAGCGGCAGAAAAATATCAATGACCGCCTCGTTCTCCGGCACGTCCGGAAAGAACTTGATGCGCTGGCAGTAAACTGGAAAATCCCGCAGGTCCTCGCCACTTTGCGGCAGCCATTGTGCATACAGATATCCCACCGCTTCACGCAGTCCCTCATCCGCCCCGGTGTAACGCATGACCGCACAACGTCCTGCAGGAATGCTGGCTGGCACCACGCCAGATTCGTTAGGCAGAACAGGTTGTTCTGTCGCTGCACAAAGCCCCAGTCGGTATTGCGCGGCCGGTGTGGTTTGCGGGTCGTCGTACAGCAAATTGAAGGTGGCGCTGCGGCTGGGCGGCAGGTGATTCTGCTTGCGCCACTCAATAAACCGGCGGATGGATTCTCCGATCAATTGCGGATCGCCCCGGTGTTCCAGCAACGCAACCGGGATCGCGTTCACCTGCCTGATCTCAACCGGCTCGAATGCGTTTTCGATATTCATATGCTTGGCCCTCAATACAGCTAAAGGTTGATAGATAGCGTACCAGGGGCGCCATTGCGGTTGTTTGCGAAAGTCAGAGGGAGACTGGCCGATGTTTTTTCTGAAAGCGCGGGCAAACGCTTCCGGCCCTTGGTAGCCGCAGCCCAGCGCGATATCAATGACCTGCTGTTGCGGGCGAAATACCAGCTGGAACGCGGCCCGTTTCAGGCGCCGCAATTGCACGTACTTGTAAACGCCTATCCCCAGCAACCCTGAAAACTGGCGCTGGAAGTGATACTTTGAGCACGCAGCCACTTCACACAACTGATCGAGGTCCAGATCGCCGTCGAGATTGGCGTCGATGTACTGCAATACTTTGCGAAGACGGGCGCGGTAATGCGCGGCGTTGCTGGCACTCAATCTGGTTTCTCCTGGTGATTGAGAGACTATCGCCTGTTTGCCGACAATACCTGATCAAAATTGCGCAATCGTAGAAGAATCTGGCAAAAAAACCGGTGCTGATGGCCTGACCATCAAAGGCCATCGAGGCATTAATTATCTGCGTAACCATCCAGCCACGACCGGTTGGCATCGTGATTGCGCAAATCAACGCCATGATCCACCGCCGCTTTCATGGCCATAAGCACTGAAACCCAGCCAGCGGCCATTTCCATGCGCGCGGATTCAGTGACCTCAGTGGCGACCAGCAATAGCTCGGTGCCGCCAGCGCCGTCCGGTTGCAAAGAGAACTTCACGATCGTGCCAAAGTAAGCCAGCACAAACAGCCACGGCTCTTCGCGCGCCAGCACGCGCCCGGCGAAAGGGGCGTAATTGAGCATGTGAAAGCTGATCATGCCGCGGTTTTCCGGCGCGGATTCGGCCCAGAAACGGGCGCGCCCGGCATCGGTGGTCAGCGCCGCAAACACCTTGGCGGGCGATGAAATGAAATGCATTTTCCAGCGGATCATGCCCGGTTCAGGCTGAAATGGCATTGTGTACTCCCGTGCGATCGACGAACACGCGGCATTGGCGCATGGCTGCCAACGAACTGTTTTTTTGGTATGACGGTGATATTAAAAGAAGCAGGCCAGAATGTGGCCACAAGCGCTCTGGCAGACCCGTATCGCCGCATTTGGGGCCAGTTTCTGTTGTATTGGACTAACATGAAGCGCGATCTCGTCCAAAGGAATCGAACATGTTGCAGTTGGAAGAACTGGCTTTGCTGGAGGCCATCCGTGATACCGGCAGCCTCTCGCAAGCGGCCGCACGGCTGGGGAAGGCGCCATCGACCATCTCGCACGCTGCGCGCCAGTTGGAGGCACGGTTCGATGCCTTGTTGTTTGACCGCCGCCGTTATCGGCTGCAATTGACCCCCGCAGGAAAACTGCTGGCTGATGAAGCCGCACGCGTGCAGGCAGACGTCAAGCGCACCATGCAGCGTGTGCGGCAGGTGGCTAACGGCTGGGAAGACCGGCTGTGGATCGTCACCGACGAATTGCTGGAATTTGAGACGCTGTTGCCGGTGGTGCGGGATTTCGATGAGCTTGCGTCTGGCGTGTCCTTGCGGATTACGCATGAAGTCCTCGGTGGCACTTGGGAGGCACTGCGGGACGGCCGCGCCAATCTGGTGATTGGTGCCACCAATGAGCCGCAGAAAATGCCGGGGATTAACTGGGTGGAGCTGGGCGCGCTGGATTGGGTTTTTGCGGTGTCGCCACGACATGAACTGGCGCGCGTCACCGAGCCACTGAGCCGCGACGTGATTGTCCGGCATCGGGCCATTGTAGTGGCCGATAGCTCGCGTCACAGTGAAGGCCGAGTTTACGGCGTGCTGGGCGGACAAGCCGCGCTGGCGGTGCCGGGCATGCGCGCCAAAATCATGGCGCAACGCGAAGGCTTGGGCGTGGGCTGGCTACCGCGCCAACGCGTGGTGCATCTGCTGCAACAAGGTGCGCTGGTTGAAAAACAAACCGTCCAGCCGCGCGAGCCCAACATTTTGTATGTGGCGTGGCGCGAAGAAAGCGCTGGCCGTGCGTTGCAATGGTGGCTGGAAAAACTGCGGCAGCCGCGTCTGGCGCAACGCCTGGTGCTGGGGCTGGCAGCTGCCGGGTGACTGGATCGCTCCGGCGCACATGTTCAGTTCATCGCGCTTGCCCCTTGCTGTGGAGGGTGCGCCTTTGTCCTGTCGTATCCTCCATGTACCTCCTAGAATCAAAAGCACCTTTACGCCAACGCCGTTTTCCCCGCTGAACCATTTCGCCCACTGATGACTCGCCCGTAGCATCAGGCCAGGATCGGTTCGCCACAGACGCTGTGCTTTTGCCCTCACAAGGATGTTTTCACATGACCAGACTGGTAGCCGACGTACTCATCGATACCCTTGAAGCCCTCGGCGTGTCGCAGATTTTTGGTGTGGCGGGAGACTCGCTCAATGGCATTACCGAGGCCATCCGCCGCAAACCAGACATGCGCTGGGTCCATACCCGGCACGAAGAGGTGGCGGCCTTTGCGGCAGGTGCGGCAGCGGTGGTGACGGACGGCCTGGCGGTGTGTGCTGGCAGTTGTGGGCCGGGCAATCTGCATCTTATCAACGGCTTGTTTGATTGCCAGCGCAATCACGTGCCGGTACTGGCCATTGCCGCACATATCCCCAGTGGCGAGATCGGCAGTGATTATTTTCAGGAAACCCACCCGCAAATTTTGTTCAAGGAATGCAGCGTGTACTGCGAACTGGTTGCCACGCCGGAGCAATTGCCGCGCATGCTCGGCACGGCTATTCAGGCAGCGTTGACACACAAAGGCGTGGCCGTGCTGGTGCTGTCGGGTGATGTCGCGCTGAGCGCAGCTACCGATGTGCCTGATCCGGTCTGGCCGCGCCAGGCCAAACCACGCGTGCTGCCCGCGGTGGCCGAACTGGAGCATATGGCCGCTTTGCTGAATGAGGGCAAGAACATCACCCTGTTGTGCGGCGCGGGTTGCGCCGGTGCGCATGATGAAGTGGTGAAGCTGGCCGAGGCACTGCAAGCGCCAGTCGTGCATGCCTTGCGCGGCAAGGAATATATCGAATACGACAACCCATACGACGTGGGCATGACCGGGTTGATCGGTTTTGCCAGCGGCTATTACGCCATGGAAAGTTGCGACACCTTGCTGGTGTTGGGTAGCAGCTTTCCGTACCGGCAGTTTTATCCGCAAGATGCCAAGGTAATTCAGGTCGATCTGGCCGGTGAGCGACTCGGCTTGCGGCACCCGCTGGCGTTAGGTGTCGTGGGGGACGTGGGTCAAACTATCCGCGCCTTGCTCCCGGCGCTGAAAGCGCGAGGTGACCGTACCCACCTGGATCGCGCGCTGACGCATTACGCCAAAACCCGCAAAGAGCTGGATGAACTGGCGGTGGGTCATCCGGGTCGCAAGCCTATCCATCCACAATATCTGGCACAGCGGGTCAGTGAACTGGCTGCGTTCGATGCCATTTTCACCGCCGACGTGGGCACTCCGACGTTATGGGCGGCGCGTTATCTCAAAATGAATGGCCAGCGCCGCTTGATTGGCTCGTTCAATCACGGATCAATGGCCAACGCGCTGGCGCAAGCGCTGGGTGCCAAAGCTGCGGCTCCGCACCGCCAGGTCGTGGCACTGTGCGGCGATGGCGGGCTGACCATGTTGATGGGTGATCTGATCACCGCCGTACAAGAAAAGCTGCCAGTGAAAATTGTGGTGTTCAATAACGGCGCGCTGGGTTTTGTTGAACTGGAAATGAAAGCCGCCGGTTTTCTGGAAACCGCCACCGAACTGGTTAACCCGGACTTTGGCGCGGTGGTGACCGCCATGGGCTTGTATGGCCAGCGAGTGGAAGACCCCGCCGATCTGGATGCCGCGCTGGAGCGCGCTTTTGCCCATGACGGCCCGGCGCTGATTGACGTAGTGACCAACCGGCAAGAACTGGCCATGCCGCCCAAGGTGACGTTCTCGCAAGCACGCGGCTTCAGCCTGTATGTGGCCCGCGCCATTCTGGATGGGCGTGCCGGAGAAGTGCTGGAGTTAAGCCGTACCAATCTGTGGCGTTAGGCAGGCAGCTAGCGCGCCTGGCTGATGTCATCAGCCAGGCGCGTTGTTATCCCCAGATCGCGTCAGCAGTGGCTGCGTAACAATCGGCTGGCAGCCAGTTGCCATGAAACCCGTTGGGTACGCGAACTGGCAGTTCGATGGTGGCCAGTGGCCCGCGTGCCAGTTCCTGGGCGTCCAGAATCAGCACTTCGCTCAAGCCAAAGAGCCCGCAATACACCACCACCATAATCCAGCCGTCGCCTTCAGCCGCTGTCGCTGTGCGCGGCACAAATACCGGCTCAGAGGTGAGATAACCGGCAGGTAGTTCGTAGATATCTTGCTGGCCGGTGCGCATATCCAGATGCACGATGCGGCTGAACATTTCTGTTTCGCCGTCATTTGTGCGGTGGCCGGCAAACCAGCAGTGGCGATAGGCCTTGCTGGCAAAACGATCATCAATGCGCGGAAATTCACCAGGGATGTCGCACAGCAATTGCTCGGTAAAAGTGCGGCCTGGCGTGGCTGGATCAAAGGTCCAGCGATGCAGGCGCGCGCCATCCAGCGTGCAGGGCGGGTTGCCGTCGATATCGGGAAAGAGAGGCGCGACGGGAAAGCGCATTACATCGGCATAGACCACGCCGTTGTCTTCCCACGAGTTCATGGCATGAAACACGAAGCAGCTCGGGCCCTGCCACCACTCAACTTCTGTAGTGCCTTGCGCTCGTGGCCAGATGCCAATCCGGCTTTCGCGCCCAGGTTCCCAAGCATAGGCTGGGCCGCCTTGCATCGCGCGGGTCTGGCTGGCGGTGAGCGGCATTACCGGCAAGATCACCTGCGTGGCAGTAAACATAAAGTCATGCACCATGCTGGCGAAGGGCGCCGTGAAATGTTCAAAGCGGGTGGCCTCTCCGCTGGCGTTGAGGGTGCCGTAAGTCATGCCCGCGCTCAGTCGTTCCGGATTGCCATAACCAAAGAACAGCATTTCGCCGGTATCCGGATCGATCTTGGAATGTGCGGTAAACGGCCCCGAAATCGCGCCCGCAAAATCGATACTGCCGCGCGTGGCCAGGCTGAGCGGATCAATCTCGATGGGCAAATGCGCCTCTTCCAGCGCCATTAAACGGCCACCATGCCAGACGATATGGGTGTTGGCGGTGCCATGGCTTTCTGTATCCGGTGTGGCGGGCACGAAGTCACCCTTGCTGGCCGCCCCAGCCTGATGCCGCGCCAGTTCCTGGGTACGCGTCCAGCGATTGCGGTACCACACCCCACCTTCGTGAAAACGGATGGCATGTAGCATGCCGTCGCCGGTAAACCAGTGCGCGTCTGGGGCAGGATTGACCGGGTTGGGGCCATTGCGCAGCAACGTGCCTGCCAGCCCGGCGGGAATGATGCCGTGAACGCGCAGAGGCCCGGCATCGGTTTCGACGCTGACCGGTTCATCGTTAAGGTCGCGCAATGATTCTGCGGGCGGGGTGAGGGCGGTCATGCGTTGGCTCCGTTATCTTTCCGATGGAAATTTTCCAGTGGAAAGATGATGGCGTGAGATAGTATGATCGTCAACATCATCTCCATTCCGCCTGTCAGGTGTAACCAGACCGTCATGAGCTCATCAAATCGTCGTGCCGGCAATACATCGCCCGCTGCAGAAGACATGAATCCCAACCCGGCGATAGCTACCCGCGCTGAAGACCACAAACGTCCCTTCCATCATGGCTCCTTGCCAGGTGCCTTGCTGGCGGCGGCAGAAGTGGTGTTGCTGCGCGATGGGCTAAAGGGTTTGACGTTGCGCGCGATTGCCCGCGAGGCCGGGGTTTCGCATACCGCACCCAAACATCATTTTGGCGATGTGGCTAACGTATTGAGCGAACTAGCCGCCGTGGGACATCTGCGGCTGGCGCAGCGGCTAGCGGATAGCGCTGGCGATTTGCCGCACGGGCAGGCGCGCCGCAGTGCCATTGCTCGCGGTTATGTGATGTTCGGTGTAGAAAATCCGGGCCTGTTCCGCTTGATGGATCGCAACGAAATGCTGGATTACACCCGCCCGTCGCTGCTGGCGGCATCACGTGTCTCCGCGTTGGCCTTGGCTGGCGTTTTTGAAACGCCAGATGCTGCAACCTCGCCAGACGAAGGCAAGGCATTTGCGCCGCTGAGTGCCAGTCAGGCCGTGGCGATGACTGCGGCTTGGGGCTATGTGCACGGCTTGACCAGTTTGCTGATCGATAACCGGCTGGATGCCATTGTGGGAGCTACAGCTAGTTTTACCGACGCACTCTCGCTGGTGGAAGCGGCAATCGGCCAGACGCGTATTGCGCTGGATTCCCCCACTATCGACTGACCCAGCTTTACTGTGGTCGCGGCGATCTCCTTGCAGAAAAAAAGGCCCGCATTGCTGCGGGCCTGAGGGAGTTGCCGGCATCTGCCATACCGGCGGTTGTTTCTGGTTAGCGGATCAAACCCGGTTTATGGAAAGGTCGTCAGATCAGAGACCTGATTGGCCGCGTTGGCTGTGGCGCCGGTGTTGTCGATCACGTGAGTGATTTCGCCCACGCCGCCCAGCGACACCGTGACCAGGTGCGTAAAGTTCACGCCCGGCACTTGCGGTGCTTCAAAGCCGTTGGTGAGCTTGATGGCGTTGTTGGTGTTGAAGAAGCAATACACGCCGACGCCGTATGCCTGATGGCTGGTGACTGAGTCGGCCACCTTGTAAGACGCATAGCCGTTCTCGCTGCCTGCCATCCAGTCGCTTTGCTGGGCGACGTCATACGGAGCCTCGCTCTGGTAGAAGTACACCTTGCCGCCATTGCCGTTCCACAGGGTCTGATACTGCTGGTAGTGCTCCACCGCCAGACCGTAGATGGTGACATTGGCGCCGTTGACGATTACGCCGTTGGTGGCTTTGTTCACCGTCCAGCCCACACCGCTCCCGTGGTCCGCACGCCATGCCCAGAAGTTGTCGCCGATCACGTTATTGCTGTTGATGATCAAGCTGGCATCCGCCGAAGCACCTGGCACCACACCGCCAATACGGAAGTAGATGTCATGCAGCGAGGTCGGATCCGCCGCGTGGCTCACGCCAGTGGTGGTGGCGCCAATCTTCAGCAGGGCGGGTGAATCAGCCGCACCGGCATCAAACAGCAGGCCAGCGATCTTCACACCGTCGACGTCAGAGACATCCATGGCATCCAGACCGGTATCGGGTTCCAGCGTAGCCAGACCCAGACCCAGCACCACGGTATCGGCGCGAGTCACGCGGATGGTGTCATTCAGATGGTAAATACCCGGGGTAAAGATCAGGTTTTTACCAGCTGCCAACGCGGCGTTGATGGTCTGCGCGGTATCGATGTTTTCCTTGGCAATGTAGAACTGGCTGATCGGAATCGACTGGCCCTGTGGCGTCTTGTTAAACCATGTGGTGCCCACGCTGTTGGTTTGCAGCGACGGCACAAACACGCTGTAGTTGCCCGCGGCGTCAATGGTCAGGAACGGTTTTTCCCGCGTGACCGGAGCCTGCGTCACGATGGTGTACGGCGGCGTTGGCCACGATGCCGCCGGGTTGTTCACATCACCCACGAACACCATGTTCCAGTTGCCACCAACCCAACTACCCCACTGGGTATTGCGGCTGATCCACTGCTGTTGCGAGCCCGAACTGATCTGGCCATCGATCACCGTATCGGAGATAAAGCCACCGCTAGACCAGCCGCAGTACGGCGAGCACAGCGTCACGTTGCCTTTCACGTGCATGCGGCGGAATGGTGCCGCTTGCGACACGGCCCAGCGATCGGTACCGCTGGTTGGGGTAACCGCCATGTTTTCAGCTGAACGCCAGAAGTTCTGCGTGGCGTTTTCGTTGTCCAGCCATTCCGCTTCGACGTGCACGCCACCGTTGATTTGTGTGTCATCCGGCGACATACCTAGACCCATCACATCGGTATAGAAGCCGATGTTCACGTCCAGGTTGTAAGTACCCGGCTTGAAAACGATTGCATAACGCTGCGTGCCAAACTGGTTGGTTTGCTGCTGGTTAAAGATGTTGGTCAGCTGAGTTTGAACGGTGGCGGTATTCATCGTCGGATCAAAGATCAGCACGTTCGGACCAAAATCTACCGGGCCGCTTGGAGTGGGCGCCGGTGTTGGCGTCGGAGCCGGAGTAGGCGCAGGTGTTGGCACCGGCGTAGGTGCTGGAGTCGGAGCTGGAGTTGGGACTGGCGTCGGCGCCGGGGTTGGAGCCGGCGTCGGTGTTGGCGCAGAACCGGCGTAGGTCAGTGTTTGCGTCGGCGTATCAGCCGCCGAGCCGTTCGCCTGGCCGATGGTGTACGAGTAGTTAATCACCGCGCCTGCTGGCACGCCGGTGATCTGGTAGGTGTTGTTGGTGCCGCTATTGGTCATGCGCACGTTTATCTGGCCGCCGCCATTGATCGTGTAATGGATATCAGCCCAGCTGCCGCCATTGGCATAGAACGCAACTACGCCACCCGCCAGTTGCGTGGCGCCATAGCTGGCGGCAGGCGTTGGGGCCGGGGTTGGCGCGGGCGTTGGCACCGGCGTCGGTACTGGAGTGGGAACTGGCGTAGGGACGGGAGTCGGTGCCGGAGTTGGCGTTGGTGTTGCTGCGCCGGTATAGGTGAACTGGCTCCAGGCCGTATCGCTGGCGGACCCATCGCTCTGGCCCACGGTGAACGAATAGCTCACGGTGGCGCCAGCCGGAATATTGCTCACGGTGTAGCTGTTGTTGGTGCCGCTGTTGGTCATGCGCACGTTCAACTGGCCGCCGCCATTGATCGTGTAGTGGATATCAGCCCACGTGCCACCATTGGCGTAAAACTGCACCACGCCGCCGCTTTGCTGCGTATAGCCCGTGCTGATGCTGGCCGCATGCGCGAACGGTGCCATTACCAAAACGCCCGCCGTCAAGAACGGGCCGGGAGCCGCAGCCAGGGTTGCCAGCGTTAAGGCAATCCAGCGTTTGCGGCTGTTCAGGTACTGCTTGTTGCTCTGCATTTATTGTTCTCCTCCAGATTGAAATCGACTTCATGAAATCCATTTCATCGTCGTTCCAGGCGGCAATTGACACAAGTAAATGCTTTACCCTACATGTCTTGATGGTTACGCTGTTCTGACTAATAAAATAGCCATTCAAACCGTTGTGACACCGCAAATTAATACACGTGTGCAACCGACGAACGTCATGACGTGGTGCATAACCGGTGGCCGGTTGATCCATATTGGTGCCGATAAATATGGCCCAATCCTGGCCATTCCGGCCGATACGGGAGGATGAAACCACCAAAAGACACGGGTTTTATTCCGGACGAAGGCAGTGTTTATTAAAAAAATCGATTTTTAATCAACTGCTTGATAGCCAGAACAGGTTTGTCATGAAAACCGTGGAGATTGAGACTGGGAGCCAGTGCGGACTGGTCGCGGGCGTCTGGTTACATGCACAAAATGGCCGATATATCGCCTGGTCGACGCACTGTTAACGGGCGCGAGGGAGCGAGAGCCAGACAAATTGAAATCGCTTTCATTTGTCTGTCGTTTGTTGCTGAAAGTTGAACGACTTGAGAGATCAGCCTGCTGGCTGTCAGCAATGGCGCCAGCAAAACGGCCCGGTCGCGTAGGCGGCACGGGCTGTGGGCGGGCGGGTTGGATCAGGCCTGGTTGTGTGACTCGACGGCAATGCCTGGCGTGGCCGCCGGCGCAGTGGCAATGGCGGCAGTTCGTGGACGACGGCGTTCGTTCAATAGCTGCTCAAACATCACCAGATAGGCATCGGCCATGGTGTCTAGCCGATGCGTGCGTTCGAAGTATTCAGCGGCTTTGCTGGTCATGGCACCAAGCCAGTCCGGCGCATCCAGCAACTGGCCGATATTGCGTGCCAAGCCGCCGGCGTCGCCAGGCGCGCTCATCAAGCCGCGATCGTCGGCCAGCAGTTCTTTCAAACCACCCGCGCTGGTGGAGGCGACGGGCACTCGCGCACTAAAGGCATCCAGCACACTGCTGCCCAAACCTTCTTCCCGCGAGCTCATGACAAACACATCGAATAAGCCAAACAGCGCTTCCACATTCTGTTGGTAACCGGCAAACAGGAAAGTGTCTTGCAGTTGCAAAGCGGCCACGCGAGCCCGCACTTCCGGTTCCAGGGCGCCAGCGCCAAAATGCACAAAGACAAAGTCGTTACGACGCTTTTTCAGCGCGGCAATGGCATCCACCAGCATCAGCGGGTCTTTGTCCGCGGCCAGGGCCGACGTGGTGGCAACGACTTTGCGCTGGCCGATTCCCAGTTGCCCGGCCAGCATCTGGCTGCGTGTAGCGTTTGGCGAGACCGGCAATACTGCGTCGGCAATGATGGGCACGTGCTGAATGCCCAGCGCTTGCACGCTGTTGGCGCAGGCTTCACTGATCGCAACAACCAGATCGGTCTTGCGATATTTGAAACGGGTCAACGCACCTTTCAGACGGAACGCCACCCGCCGCGAATACACCACTAGCGTGCGATGTAGCGGTTTGGTCAGCACAGCCCAAGTCAGCATATGACCGGTTTGCACATGCAAAATATCGTAGCGCTTGCCACTTAGCGCCAGAAAGCCGATCACGCCGCCGCTGCCTTTGCGCTCATGCACCACAAAACCTGCAGCACGGGCGCGTTCGCCAATCTGGCTCCCTGCACGGCACAACAAATGAACGGTGTGGCCTTCCTCGCGAAACTGCAGCATGGACAATATGGTTTGCCGCTCGCCACCGCGCCAGCCAGCTTCGAAATTCAACTGAAGAATATTCATGATTTCACTCGGGTTTGCCCAAGCTGCGCCAGTTTGGCGTAGCGATAGAAGTTGCCGATACCGGCGGTGATGGCCAACAGCAGGCCCTCTCGGCCGTCCAGAAAACCGCCCATCACGGTGTAGTGGCGAAAGAACGTCCAGAAACCGCGAAAGCAGGCGCCAGGCAGTGAAGCGCGTTTGCCTTTGGCGAATTTTTCGTGCGCGGCGTCGGTGGAATAGCGGTTGATCTTGCTGATTACGCTTTCCAGATCGGGATAGCTGTAATGCAGAAAGTGTTGCTGCAGGCGGGCGACTTTGCCGCTGCAGATCAGCCGTTCATGGACAGCCGCGTCGGTAAAACGGGCGGTGCCGCGACGGAACAGGCGCAATACGGGGTCAGGCCACCAGCCGCTGTGGCGAATGAAGCGGCCACAAAAGCTGGACAAGCGCGGAATCTCAAAGGCATCGCACTGCGCGCCATGCAGGCTCAGCAGAATCTCGTCGGCCAGTTCTGGCGTGACGCGTTCGTCGGCATCAATGGATAACACCCAATCGCCGTCGGCCAGATCCAGCGCGCGGTTCTTTTGCGGGCCAAAGCCGGGCCAGTTGGTTTCCAGGACGGTGGCGCCCAGCTCGCGAGCAAGCTGCACGGTGCCATCGGTACTGCCGGAATCAACCACAATGATTTGATCGGCAAAATGCACCGATGCCAGACAATCGCGCAGGTTGGCGATCTCATTGTGGGTAATGAGGATTACGGACAAACGCATGGTGGATTGACGGTTTTTTATATTGATTACGGATGAAAAATGGCGGCAAGGCAGAGCCGGAGAACCGCGAGCAGAGATACTTGGTGTTACTCGGGGCACCTTAAGACGCGTTCCTTAAGGTTTACTGAAGGGGTTTGGCAATATTTGCCGAATGCAAAGGATTCGCTGATTTACAACAAATAGTGCACATTAATTACGATAAAAACCCGCCAGGTGGTATCTGGCCGAGCGCTCACCCGCGGGGCATCTCGGGCTATAGTGCTGGCCACTTCCATCAACTTTTTTTTGCGTAAACGCCCACTGCCAATGTTCCATTTTCCGCGTTCCATTGCTGGCCGCCTGCTCAGCTATTGTTTGATCAGCCTGATTCTCATCGCCACGGTGGCGCTGGGTTGGGGCTATGTGATGGCGCGTAAACGCAGTGAAGGCTGGTTCGACCGGCGCCTGCAGGAAAGCGCGCAGTTACTGCTGGCGTTTGAGCTGGATGAAGCGCGCCCCAATCGGTTGCGTTCGGGCGATGCGGCGCAATTGCCGACGGGGCCGATTGCAGTACAAATCTGGGCCCCGGATGGTCGATTGTTGTTTGCCTCACCCAATGCGCCAGCATGGCCATTTACCCGCGAAGGCGGTTTTCTGCGCCGCGAGTTCGCTGGTACGGCATGGCGGGCCTATGCGCAGTGGGATCAGGACGGCGACTTTCTGGTGCGGGTGATGGAGGATTATCACGATCACGACCAGTTCATGCGTTTGCTGGTGCTGCGGCAAGTTCTCACGTTGTTGATCGGTGTGCCATGTCTGGCACTGGCGCTGGTGATCAGCATCCGTCGTGGCTTGCTGCCCTTGCAGAAACTATCGCGAGATCTGGACGAGTTTGATCCACGCAATCCTCAGCGTTTTGACTCTGAAACGCTGGTGGCCGAATTGCAAAAACCGGCGATCGCACTCAACGCATTGCTCGATCGTGTCGACGTCATGCTGGAAAAAGAACGCAATTTCACCGCAGATGCGGCCCACGAGTTACGTACGCCGTTTGCCGCATTGCTGGTGCAAGCCGAAGTGGCGCAGACCTCGAAAGACGAAGCACGGCGCTTGCATGCCTTGAAGGGATTGCAAGATGGCGCCAAGCGCGGGGCGCATGTGGTGGAGCAATTGCTGGCACTGGCCCGGCTGGATCGGGCAGAGCGCTTGCCGCGCGAACAATTTGATCTGGTCAACCTGTGCCGCAATGCGCTGGGCGAACTCGCCGGGCAAGCTGCAGCGAAAGACCAGCATTTAAGCTTTACCGCGCCGCCAGCGTTGCAAATTGAAGGTCATGCGGTGGCGTTGGTGACCGCGTTACGTAACCTGGTGGAAAACGCGATCCGCTATTGCCCCAGCCAGAGCAGTATCAACGTCAACCTGCAACGGGTGGCCGATGGCGTGCAGTTGCAGGTTGAAGATAACGGCCCGGGGATTCCCGAGCAATTGCGCGCTCGCGTGCTGGACAGGTTCTTTCGCAACGCCGACGCGGGCGAGGAGGGCTGCGGCCTGGGGTTGTCGCTGGTGGCGCAAGCCGTGGCCCTGCATGGCGGCAGCATCGTGCTCGACCAGCCACAAAATCAGCCGGGCCTGGTGGTTCGCCTTGTCCTGCCGCTCAAGCTTGGCTGAACTTCATTCGCGTGATATCGGGTCAAGCTGGTTCGACATTGCTGCTGCGCCAGTCTTTTGGCGTCATGCCAAAGTGGCTGCGAAAAGTGCGAATGAAATAGCTTTGCGTGGCGTAGCCGCACGCCCAGGCGATCTCTTTTCCCGCCAGCGTCGGGTCCCGTAATAGCCTGGCGGCGCGCTCCATGCGCAAACGCGTGATAAATGCGGCCAGATGCTCTCCGGTGGTCTGGCGGAACACATGCGAGAGATAGTCGGCGGTGCAGTTCGATTGTTCAGCCAGACCGCGCACGCTCAGTTGCTGATCACCCAACTGGTTCTTGATGAGTACGCGCGCGCGAGCTACCAGCGGTGGCTCCGGGCGGGCCTCAGTGTCGGCATCGTCCAGTGCTTGTAAAACCCCGGCTGTGGCGGCGGCAATCAAGGCGCGAGTTTGAGTATTGGCCCAGCTCGTCGTCGCGTCGGTGGCGGCAGATGTTGCGCCAGACCTGGCTGCGTCGCTCAGCCAGTTATGAATATGCGGCGCTTGCGGATGCAGCCGTGCTTCGAGGTGCAAAATGCCGGGGCGGCCGGGTTCGATTTCGTGCGCCAGATGACACGTCAGTGCGGTGCCTTCAGCGTAAATCACCACATTGCGAAACGGGCTGGCGGCGTCTTGAGACGGAATACGCTCTGCGTGCAACACTCGCGGCGGCAAGATCAGTACCTGACCGGGCTCCAGCAACAAGCTGGCATCGCCAAAGCGAAATTGCGTGCTGCCACTGACCTGCAAGAACAACTCCGGTGCCAGATGAAAATGGCCTTCGCCCCGCGCCAGCGTGTCATTACCGGCAGGTGGGCGGCGAATGACTTGTGTACCGCTCGCCAGCCGCTGCAAAAAATCCGACAGATATTGCCGCATGACCCGCCCCTGCTCGGGCGCGCTGGTGCGGGTGCTTTTGAACGGGCTGGCCGCATTGGCCAGGTTCAGACGACTATCCGGGTTTTTTAGCATTCTTTGCAGTTTTGTCGCAGCAATTCAGATTGAGAGGCACGCTGCGTGGCGGCTAATCTTGCACTACCGCTTGCCGCAACGGTGAATGGTGATCTGTTATAAATAATGGCTTATGGCCGATTTTGCGCTGAACTGATCTGAACTGTTCCGCGCTTGAATGCGCAGCATCTCACTGGAGAGTGATTGTGTCGAAAACCAGTATTTCTGTCATTGTCTGGAACGAATTTCAGCATGAACGGCAGAACCCGGCCGTGCAGGCCATTTACCCTGACGGTTTACACATGGCCATTGCCGACGCCTTGCGCCAAACGCCGGGGCTGAACCCTGGCGCTTTGCCGCTGGAAATATCCACCGCCACGCTTGATCAGGCCGAGCATGGGCTGACCCAGGATCGGCTGGACGCCTGTGACGTGCTGATCTGGTGGGGCCACAAAGCGCATGCCCAGGTCGACGATGCGATTGTGGATCGGGTGCAAAAGCGCGTGCTGGAAGGCATGGGTCTGATCGTGCTGCATTCGGGGCATTTTTCGAAGATATTCCGCCGCATGCTGGGCACCAATTGTTCGCTGAAATGGCGCGAGGCCGATGAAAAAGAGCGCTTGTGGGTAGTGGAACCGTCGCATCCCATCGCCGCTGGCCTCGGCGAATATTTTGAGCTGCCGTATGAAGAAATGTATGGCGAGCGCTTTGATATCCCGCAGCCGGATAGCATTGTGTTTATCTCCTGGTTCGAGGGTGGCGAGGTGTTCCGCTCTGGCTGTTGTTGGGAGCGTGGGCATGGGCGGATTTTTTACTTCCGCCCAGGCCACGAGGCGTATCCCACTTATTACGACGCCAACGTCCAACGTGTGCTGGCCAATGCCGTGCAGTGGGCCGCGCCTCGGGTGAATCTGGTGGATCACTGCCCCAATTCGCCTGCGCTGGAGCCCATTAGCCAGAAAGCTGTGAGTTTCTCCAAAGTAGGCATCGCGCAAGGTAAGGGAGATATTGGATGAGTATGGGTAATCAAATAGCGGCGCCGACCGGTCAACGTTTGCGGGTGGGGATTGTGGGGCTGGGTATCGGGCGCAAACACATCCAGGGCTGGCGCGAGCATCCGCAGGTTGACGTCGTCGCCATTGCCGATCCGGATGCTGCGCGGCTGGCAGCCGTTGGCGACGAATTCGCCATTGCCGGGCGCTTTGCAACTGCCGAAGAAATGTTTGCAACGGGCGAGCTGGACGTGGTCAGCATCTGCACGCCTAACAAGTTTCATAAAGCATTGACGCTGGCGGCATTGGCTGCCGGTTGCCACGTGTTGTGTGAAAAGCCAATGGCAATGAGTGCGGCGGAAGGGCGCGAAATGTTGGCCGCTGCCGAACGTACGGGCAAGCGGCTGATGATCAACTTCAGCTACCGCTTCAGTGCGCAATCCAGAGCGCTCAAGGCACAGGTGGACGCAGGCGTATTTGGTGAGTTCTACTTTGGCCGCAGCGTCTGGCATCGCCGTCGTGGCATGCCGGGCTTTGGTGGCTGGTTTGGCACCAAGGCGCTATCGGGCGGTGGGCCGCTTATCGACTTGGGCGTGCATCGGCTGGACCTGGCTCTGTGGCTGATGGGTTATCCCAAGCCCGTTTGGGTGATGGGCAATACCTACAATCCCATTGCCGGTGAACTGGCGCGCCAATCGGGCAAGACCTTTGATGTGGAAGACCTGGCCACGGCGTTTATCCGCTTTGATAACGGCGCCACGCTGGCGCTGGAGGCATCGTGGGCGGCCAATATCAAAGAGGCTGACCTGATGGAAACGCGCTTGCTGGGCACCAAAGCTGGTCTGCTGCAGCAGAACGTGAACGAAGGCTACACGTTTGACGCGCACATCTTTACCGAGCAACACGGCGCGCAACTGGATATCCACGTGCATCCACCGGTTGGGGAAGCCAATTCCGGCATGTATGAATATGCGGCGGCCATTCTGGCCAATCGGCCACATCCGGCAAGTGGGGAAGAAGGTTTGATTGTGATGGAATTGCTGGATGCCATTTACGCCAGTGCGCGTTCTGGCGAACCAGTCAAAATTGGCTGAAGGTGGCTGATGAGACTGGATTGACGTAAAAAAGCGCGCTGCCGGTGAGGACAGCGCGCTTTGTTTTACCTGCTTACCCACAAATCATTGAGATCAGATTTGCGCGGTGGTGGTGGCGTTAAATTGCACGCCCAGGCTCATTTCCAGATTGGCAATGGCGTCTTCCAGAATCGCAAAAATCTGCGCCCGGTTGGCGGTGTTGCTCAAATCCAGCGTGGTGCCCGCCGGTACGCTGTTCTGCGCCAATGCGGTGTTGAACGCGGCCTGTGCCGATGCCGCCGGGATAAACGCACCCACGCCCGAGCTGTTCACATAAGACAGCGTGGTGAACACGTTGCTGAACACGCTACCCAGCGTGGTCATGTTGAAAGCCACATGATTTTGCGGCGTAACCAGCGTGGTGGCGCTGGTGGTCGGGATCGGCAGATCGTAGAACTGGTTCAGGTAGTAACGCACCTGGTACGGATACTGTTGGTACGTATCCGACTTGCCCCAGACCGAACTCCAGTCATTCACGCTGGTGACCGTCGCCGGTGTGGCCGAAGCGCCCAGCGTGCTGTAGCTGGACATCAGCGTGCCGTAATAACCCTGGTTATAGGCCACGTTCAGCAAGACTTCGAAGAAGTTGTTCGGCAAGCTCTTGAAGTTGACCAGCGCGTTGTTAAACGCCGGTTGCCACGGCGTGGTCCAGCCACCGGTGCCGGTGCCAGTCACAATCAACGCCACGAAGTCGTTGTAGTGGAAATACCCGGTCAGCATCGGACCGTAGTATTTGTCGTTGAACGACGGCGGTGTCACCTGTTTGTACTGCGTAGAAGCAGTAGCCATGGTGTAACCAATGCTCTTTTGCAGGGCAATATAGTTGATCAGCGAGTGACCGCCTGGCGTGTAGCTGCCAGACACCATATCGGCCGCGTAGTTGTTGATCTGGTATGGGCCGCCTTGACCATTGCCCATCACGGCTTGCTGATCTGGTGACGGATCAATCAGATTGCTGGTGTTCTTGTACACCTGCGTTTCCAGGTTTTCCTGCAGCAACTGGCCCAATATCGAGCCGTACATATAGTCCTTGTTGTACTGAATGCCAGGGTAATACTCGTTCACCAGATGGCCATACATCACACCGGCGATGATGTTGGACATGATCAGGTCGGTGTAGTTATCCCCATCCAGCGTCATGCTGTCTTGTGCCGTACCCGCGCCCAGCAGCAAGTGGAAATTGATAGTGCCGGTGGTGGTGACCGACGACGGCGTCGGCGTCGGCGTCGGTGTCGGTGTCGGTGTCGGCGTCGGTACTGGCGTTGGCGTTGGGGTAGGTGCCGGGGTCGGAGTCGGAGTTGGCGTTGGCACCGGAGTAGGTGTTGGGGTTGGCGTAGGAGTCGGCGTAGGAGTCGGCGTAGGAGTCGGCGTCGCGCCGCAGCTGCCTACAATCGTCCATGGCTGGCCGGTGCCAATGACGCCATTGCTGGTGGCAGGATTGTTGCCCTGCGTCCACCAGTTGGCTTTGTAATTCACCCCGTTGTAGCTCACGGTGGCGCCTCCCACGTATGCAGTGTTTGCATTCCAGGTGGCGTAACACGCGGTTGGGGTGGGGGTAGCGGCGTAACTTTCGGTTGCCGTTGCCAACAGCGGCAGGGACACGCTAAACGTCAGCGCGCACAGGCGCGCCAAACGGCGCAGTTGCGGTTTGTTCATCACGTTCATCCTCTAACTCTGGTTTATGTTTGTTTTCTTGAGCCTTGCAGTACAAGGCAGGCAAAGTGTATCCAGGCCTTGGCAATCTGCATTTCAAACAGGGATGAACGTAGCGAACAAGCGGTCTGATGGTGGTGAAGCTTGAGTCAGGCAACGGTTCTGCGTTGGGCTGCTAACTCGTTGATTGCACTGAACAGTCGTGTATTAAATGCGGGCAGACGACCAATCGATCTGCCCGCACTTGCGGCTCGCATTACTTGGCAATTGCGCCCGGTTTGATGAACTTGAGCGTCATGCGGTCAGATTCACCGATGGCCTGATAGCGCTCATGATCCAGCGCCCCTGCGGCATAACCGGGCGGCAGAGTCCAAACGCCTTTGGGATAATCCTTGGTGTCTTTGGGATTGGCGTTGATTTCGGCTTTGGCGGCCAAGACAAAACCGGCGTCTTTCGCCAGCTTGATCACCAGTTCCTCAGTTACGTAGCCGGTTTTGATCATCTGTTCCAGGCTGGTACCTGGTGCTGCGCGGTGTTCTTCTACGCCCAAGATCCCGCCGGATTTGAGCGCGGTATAAAACGCCTTGAAGCTGTCTTGCGCGGTGCCGTCTTTCAGCCAGTTATGGATATTGCGAAACGTCACGATCAGATCGGCGCCGCCTGCCGGGCGAATATCGGTGAATTGCGGTGGGGAAAGCGTTTCCACCGCCACATTCCGATAAAGCTCATGGTCGCTGGCCAGCTTGGCTTCAAACGCGTCAATTTCGCCATTGCGTTCCGCATTGTCCGAAGGTGCGACTTGCGCGGCGTAATAACGGCCATGTTCGCGCAGATACGGCGCCAGAATCTCGGTATACCAACCGCCGCCGGGCCAGATTTCCACCACGGTTTGATCGGGTTTCAGCCCAAAGAAATTGAGTGTTTCAGCTGGGTGGCGGTACACATCGCGAGCGCGGTGCGCTTCACTGCGCTGCGGCCCGGCAATGATCTGGTCCAGCGCTGCATCGGCTTGGGCTAATGGTGGCAACACGCAGGCCAGCAACAGCAGGGCCGGGGCAAAACGTCGAAAACTGAAGCTGGGCACGGAGTTTCCTTGTAGGGCGGAGTTACAAACTGGCTTGGATAATTACGACATGGGCAGGCACAAAGCATGCCATGTGCGGCGGACCAGCAATGCATTGCCAGCCTGCCTGGCAGAGTAACCAGTGGCGTGTGCGATTTGGCGCAAAATGCGCAGCCGCTGTCGCAATCCCTACAGACTGCCAAGGCCAGGTGGGGCGAAACCGCTTACGGTTCGACCCGTACACCTTTCCAGAACGCCACGCGATTGAGAATGGATTTGGCCGCGTCTTTGGGCTCCGGGTAATACCAGACAGCATCGGGGTTGAGCTTGCCGTTTACCGATAGCGTGTAATAACTGGCTTCGCCTTTCCATGGGCAAATGGTGTGCGTGTTACTCGGGATGACGAGCGAGTGGTCCAGCGCGCCGGCGGGAAAGTAATGATTGCCTTCGACCACTACGGTATCGTCACTTTCAGCAATGACGACATCGTTCCAGATTGCTTTCATGGTTCACCTTTTGCGTAACTGGACGTGTCACAGTCCAACGTTATTTATCATAGGCGCGCTGGCGAGTCGTGCTGTCAGGGCTGGCTGTGCGGTGTGACGATCCATTGGGACATGTCATAGCCTTCGCGATGGGCAATTTGCAGCGCGGCATCGGTATCGGCTTGCGTCAGCACCGGCGTGCGCGACAGCAGCCACAGATATTTGCGATTGGGTGTGCCGACCAGCGCCCAGCGGTAATCCCGATCCAGCCCGATCACCCAATAATTGCCAGAGATCGGCCAGAAAAAAGTGACTTTCAGCTGAGCGTTGCCGCTGTTGGGTACTACCACAGCGCTACCGGTCACGACGTCCGGTTTGTGATCTTCGTGCAGGCACCGATTGGTGACGGTGATCTTGCCGTTTTCACCTTTGCCATATTCAGCGGTCGTGTCCGAAACACATTTACGCTGCCAGTACATCGGCAGACGGCCGATCTCATACCATTTGCCCAGGTAGCGATCCAGTTCGACATTGGGCACGCTGGTCACGGCTTCAGCGGCTTGTAGTAAAGGCGCGGCGGCCAGCAGCAGCGCACACAGCAGAACTTGCATGATCAGCTTCATGGCCGAGCCTCCCATGGGCAGCAAACACGTCATCGGATTACGTTAACGGCGGGTGTCACCATTGGCCAATTGCCGGGCCAAAGCGTTGTGACGCCCAATCAGGGTAGGGAGTTCCAGCGTTTGCAGCTGTCCGTCTACGATCACTGCTTGCCCATTGATCATGCTGAAACTGACGTCGGACGATGCGCACAGCAACAAGGCCGCAACCGGATCATGCAAGCCGCCGGCAAAGGACAGCGTGTTCAGGTCAAACGCGATCAAATCTGCGGCAAAGCCGGGGCGAATCTGGCCGATATCATCGCGATTCAGCACCGCCGCGCCGCCGCGAGTGGCCATTTCCAGCGCCTCGCGTGCGCTGAGAACATCCGGGCGGCAGTGATGCACGCGCTGCAATAACAAAGCCTGGCGCGCTTCGTTCAGCATATGGCCGCCGTCGTTGGAAGCGCTGCCATCCACACCAAGTCCGACCTTGACTCCGGCATCGAGCATTTGCCGGATCGGTGCCACACCCGAGGCCAGTCGCATATTGGAACATGGGCAATGCGCCACGCCGGTGCCGCTACGAGCAAAGAGGTCGATACCGTGTTGGTCCAGTTGCACGCAATGAGCATGCCAGACGTCATGACCGATCCAGCCCAAGTCCTCAACATATTCCGTCGGCGTCTTGCCGAACACTTCTTGCGAGAAAGCGATGTCTTTGTGGTTCTCTGCCAGGTGCGTATGCAGGCTCACGCCATACGCGCGCGCCAAGTCGGCTGATTCACGCATCAGGTCGGTGGTGACCGAGAACGGCGAGCATGGCGCCACCACCACGCGGGTCATGGCAAAACGGCTGGCGTCATGCCACTGCTCAATCAAGCGTTGGGTATCGCGCAGGATAAACGCTTCGTCTTCCACCACGCGATCCGGCGGCAGACCGCCTTTGCTCTCGCCCAGACTCATGGCACCACGGCTAGCATGAAAACGCATGCCAATCTGCTGTGCGGCTTCGATGGCGTCATCCAGGCGGCAACCGTTGGGGTAGATATAAAGATGATCGCTGGCCGTGGTGCAGCCCGACAGCATCAATTCGGCCATCGCGGTCTGGGTAGAGATGCGGATCATCTCCGGCGTGAGCCCGGCCCAGATCGGGTAAAGCGCTTTGAGCCAGTCGAACAACTCGCAATTTTGCGCCGCCGGAATGGCGCGGGTGAGCGACTGGTACATGTGGTGATGCGTGTTGATCAAACCCGGCAGCACCAGATGGTCAGTCATATCAACGGTGTGATCGACCACTTCATTGGCCAGATCGGCGGCGCTGCCGACGCGCACGATCTGGTTGTCATGCACCAGCACGGCGGCGTCGGTCAGCTCGCGGCGCTGGTCGTCCATGGTGACCAGAGTGTGGATGTGGTTCAGCAGCGTTTTGGCCATGTGTGTTCCTGGTCGGCTCGATAAGAGCAAGCGCAGTTGCGGTGTCAGCGCTTTTTTGAAGAGGGCGGGGATATCGTCACGATACCACTTGCCCGGAAAACTCCGATATCTGACACGAGGCATACGCTTTATGTTCTATACCGACATTTTGTCCGCCGCATTACAGCGCAGCGGCGGCTGTTGAACGGTCGGACCACACTAACCAACCCACGGACCTTGCACATGTTTTCTGAAGATCAGGATCAAAACGCCGGAGTCGCCATCGCTTTGGCAGTGGCGTTAATCGTTGCGGGCAGCGCCGCCTGGTACACCGTGCGCGGCGGCAGTGCGCCCAAGCCCATGGCCGCCAATGTGGCGTCAGCGGTAGCGGTCGCACCACAAAACGGGCAATTGGCGCTCGGTCAGGTGCAACTGACCCAGGCCGCTGGCGTCCTCACGCTCACCGGTATCGTGCCCGACGAAAAAACACATCAGCGCTTGCTCAAACCAGCCCGCGTGCTGTGGGGCGAAGACAAAGTGGTCGATCACATCACCGTGAGCGCAGATGCCGCACCGCTGTGGTGGCTGGCGCGTCCGGTGGACATCCTGGCGCGCTTGCGCCAGTTGGCGGACTTTGATCTGAAACTGGGCGATGGCGTGATTGCGCTGAATGGCACCGCCGGCAGCGAGCCGCTCAAACAAGCGATTTTGTCCGGATTGCCTGGCTGGTTTGTGAAAGACGCCAGCGTGAAGGCTAATCTGACCGTAAACGCGCAGGCCGGAGTTGCTGCACTGGCTCCATCGAACGCCTTGCTGGAAGAAACCATCGAATTTGCGACTGGCTCGGCGCAAATCCCCGGCACAGCGCAGGCGCGGCTTGTGGTGGTGGCTGATTTGCTCAAGGATGATGGCCGCAACATCCTCATCACCGGGCACACCGACAATACCGGCGATGCCACTGCCAACAAAACGCTGTCACTGGCGCGCGCCAATTCGGTGGTGGTGTTCCTGGTGGCGCATGGCGTAACTGCCGGCAATTTGCATGCGCAAGGAGCAGGGCAAGATCAGCCCATTGCCGATAACGGCAGCGAAGAAGGCCGTGCCCATAACCGGCGGATCGAGTTCAGCGTGCAGTAGCCACTGCCGCAGAAAATTGGAATGTTGCCCGGCCCGCCGTAAGCGGTGTGCTGTGACAAAAACCGCACTGCCATTGAGCGTGCGGTTTTTTTATGAGCGGCTGCACCCGCCCATTCATTACCTCCCAGTCCGGTTGTGACGCCCGTCACCAGACCATTCGTAGGAGATAAACGGATTTATTGGCTATATAATTTCATTTGCATATAAGCGCGTTATTATATGTAGACACAGTCAGCTTGCCTTGGCTGCGCGCCCGTCGCCGCACCTTTCGGGTATTCGTAAACAAAGTCTCCCATGCCTCTTGCACGCCACATTTTTGCCATGACCGGCGTGTTGGTACGGCTTAAAACTAAAAGGGGAAATAGATGAGTTTTGCCGCAACACTGGATAAAAGTCAGAGCATAGCCAAGCCGGAATTCAACCGCTGGTTGATTCCACCGGCCGCGTTAGCCATTCATTTGTCGATTGGCCAGGCCTATGCTTTTTCGGTTTTCAATTCGCCGCTCAATAAAGCCTATGGCTGGAGCATTCCGCAACTGGGCTGGATCTTCTCGCTCGCCATCGTATTCCTGGGTTTGTCTGCCGCCTTTGGTGGCAAATGGCTGGAACGGGTTGGCCCGCGTGCCACCATGTTTACTTCTGCCGTGTGCTTTGGCGGTGGTTTTCTGGTCTCCGCGTTAGGTATTTATCTGCAGCAACTGTGGATGCTGTATCTGGGCTACGGCGTGATCGGCGGTATCGGTCTGGGGCTGGGTTATGTCTCGCCGGTGTCGACCCTGATCAAGTGGTTTCCGGATCGTCGCGGCATGGCAACCGGCATGGCCATCATGGGTTTTGGTGGTGGTGCCATGATCGGCGCGCCACTGGCCGTGATGCTGATGGAAAGATTCAAAACCGATACCACTCCCGGCATTGCCGAGACCTTTGTGGTGATGGGTTTGATCTACACGCTGTCTATGCTGATTGGTGCCTTCACCGTGCGCCTGCCAGCACCGGGCTGGAAGCCAGAAGGCTTTGTTGAAAAACAAGACCCGAAAAAACTGGCCAGCAATACCTTTGTTGAAGTCGACACCGCCACCCAAACCCCGCAATTCTGGCTGCTGTGGGCCGTGCTGTGCCTGAATGTGACGGCCGGTATTGGCGTGCTGGGCCAGGCTTCGCTGATGATTCAGGAAGTGTTCAAGGGCTCGGTTTCGGCGGCCGCTGCGGCGGGTTTTGTCGGCTTGTTGTCCATCTTCAACATGGGCGGGCGCTTCTTGTGGTCCAGCGTATCTGACGTGATCGGCCGCAAGACCACCTATCTGGTGTTCTTCGTGCTGGGTGCTTTCCTGTACGCATTGGTGCCGACCGCTGGCGCTACCGGTAGCGTGGCGCTGTTTGTGGTGCTGTATGCCGTGATCCTGTCGATGTATGGCGGCGGTTTTGCCACCATCCCGGCGTATCTCTCGGACAAATTCGGCACACGTTATGTGGGCGCGATTCATGGCCGTTTGCTGACCGCATGGTCGGTGGCTGGCGTGTTGGGCCCGGTGATCGTGAACTACATGCGTGATTACCAGATCAGCCAGGGCGTGGCCAAAGCGTCGGCCTACAACACCACCATGTACGTGATGGCCGGTTTGTTGGTGCTGGGGTTCATCTGCAATGCGTTCGTCAAGAACGTTGATGCACGGTTTGTTTCGAAAGAGGATTAAGTCATGACCAAAGTAAAAGGCCTGATATTGTGGGCATATGTGCTGCTGCCGCTGGCATGGGGTGTAGTTCAGACCATCAAGAAAACTGCCGCTTTGTTTAGCTAAACCAGGTTTATCTGGTTAGCCCATCCGCCCCGTCTGGCTTGTGCCTGGCGGGGCGGCAGACTTTTGACCACAGCGTTTTGGAAATTCGGGTTTATTGCAGTTCGATTTGTTCACCAGTTCGTGCTTGAATGATGTTTCAGCCCGTTGTTGTCAGCAGTTTTGTCAGAGGTAGAGTGAATGTCCAGACAGGCAATCAAGTTATATGCAGGCCCAGCAGGCGGCTGGGGTGCATTACGCAGCGTGCTGCATCATATTCATGAGCAAGGTGTGGTCGCGCGCGGCATCACCACCTTGCTGCATTCCAACCAGCCTGATGGCTTTGATTGCCCGGGCTGCGCCTGGCCCGACAAGAATCATCATTCCACTTTCGAGTTTTGTGAAAACGGTGCCAAAGCCGTTGCCGCCGAAGCCACCGAGCGCCGGGTGACGCGCGAATTTTTTGCCGCGCACACCGTTGCCGATCTGGCGGCGCACGATGATTACTGGCTGGAAGCACAAGGCCGCCTGACCGAGCCCATGCGCTACGACAGCGCCACCGATCACTACGTACCTACCAGTTGGGATGACGCTTTTGCGCTGACGGCCAAACATTTGAACGCGCTGGCCAGCCCGGACGAAGCGCTGTTTTATACCTCGGGCCGCACCTCAAACGAAGCGGCGTTTCTGTACCAGTTGTTTATCCGCGAATACGGCACCAACAACCTGCCCGATTGTTCCAATATGTGCCACGAGCCTTCCGGCACCGCCATGAAAGAACAGATTGGCATCGGCAAAGGCACGGTCACGCTGGAAGACTTTGACCACGCTGAAGCGTTGTTCATTTTTGGCCAGAACCCCGGTACCAATCACCCGCGCATGCTGGGCACATTGCGTGAAGCGGCCAAACGCGGCTGCCGCATTGTGGTGTTCAACCCGCTGCGCGAACGCGGGCTGGAACGCTTTGCCGATCCGCAAAGCCCGCTCGACATGCTGTCTACCCACGGTACGCAGATTGCCTCCAGTTATTACCAATTACGCATCGGCGGCGATCTGGCGGTGGCGACCGGCATTGCCAAAGCAGTGCTGGAAGCGGGCGACGTGGACCTCGAGTTTATCGCGCAACATACCGATGGTTTTGATGCCTTCAAGGCCACGCTGGACGCCGAAACCTGGGCCACCATTGAAGAACAATCCGGTCTGACTGAGGCGCAGATTCGCGAGGTCGCTGCCATCTACATGGCCAGCAAAGCCACCATCTGCACGTGGGGCATGGGCATTACCCAGCACAAGCATTCGGTGGCGACCATCCAGGCGATTACCAATCTGTTGTTGCTCAAAGGCAATATCGGCAAGCCCGGTGCCGGTGCCTGCCCGGTGCGCGGACATTCCAATGTGCAGGGTGACCGCACGATGGGCATTTATGAAAAACCTTCGCCCGCGTTTCTGGCGCGTTTGGGCAAGGCGTTTGATTTTGAGCCGCCGCAACAACATGGCCACGATGTGGTTGGTGGCATTGAAGCCATGCTGGCGGGCGAGGCCAAAGTGTTCTTTGGCATGGGCGGCAACTTTGCGACCGCCACGCCTGACTCGGACCGTACTCGCCAGGGCTTGCGCCAGTGTGATCTCACCGTACACGTCACCACCAAGCTCAATCGCTCGCATCTGGAACACGGTAAAGACGCGCTGATCATGCCGTGCCTGGGGCGCACCGAAGTGGATATCCAGGCCGCTGGCGCGCAAGGGGTGACGGTCGAGGATTCGATGAGCATGGTGCATATCTCTGCAGGGATGAACGCACCGGCCTCGGAACATCTGCTATCCGAGCCCGCCATTGTGGCGCGACTTGCCGCCGCGACGCTGCAACAGAGCAAAACACCGTGGCTGTGGCTGATTGAAGATTACGACCGCATTCGCGACAAGATCGCGCAGGTGATCGACGGCTTTGAAGACTTCAACCCGCGCGTACACGTGCCGGGCGGGTTCTATCTGGGCAACTCAGCGCGTGATCGTGACTGGCGCACCGCCAGTGGCAAGGCCGGGTTTATCGCCCACGCCGTGCCCACTGATTTGCCCATCAACACCCTGCGCAAACAGCATGCCGAGCGCCGCATTTTCAACTTGATGACCGTGCGCAGCCACGACCAGTACAACACCACCATTTACGGCCTGGATGACCGCTATCGTGGGGTATTTGGGCAACGCCGCGTGTGTTTTATCAACAAGGCCGATCTGGCCGCACTGGGCTTCAGCGCCGGACAATGGGTGGATATGACTTCCGTGTGGCACGACGGCGAGCGCGTGGCCAAACGCTTCTTGCTGGTTGAGTACGATATCCCGCAAGGTTGTCTGGCCAGCTACTACCCGGAAACCAATAACCTCGTGCCGCTGGACAGCATGGCTGATCGGGCGCGCACGCCGGCATCCAAATCGGTGCCGGTGGTACTGACGTTGAGCGAGAGCGTTGCAGCATAACGAAGGAACTATGGAAGAAACGCTGGTGGCCATCGTGGCTCTGCTGGCCGAGCGCGACGGTTTGTCCGATCACCAGATTGGCAAGAAGCTGGCGCTGGGTATGAGCCAGCTTAATCGCGCGTTGACGGTACTGGCATCGGACACCCAGGCGGGCGGCATCGGTCTGGTTGAAGTTAGAACTGACGACAAACGCCGCATCGTCTGGCTGACAGCGGCGGGGAGGGCTCTGTGTCCACAATAACGCTGGCGATACCCGCCACCACGCAGCCGCTGGGCGCGATCCGTATCGATCACGGTCAGGCACAACTGCGCACGGAAATTCTCGCTGAAGAAACTGCCGTGGCGCTGGTTTACAACGGCATCTCGCATGCGGTCATGATGGCCAGCCCGCTTGATCTGGAAGACTTCGCGCTGGGGTTTTCGCTGACCGAGGGCATTATCCAGAAACCCGGTGAACTGCTGGATATCGAACTGATAACCGCTGAAAACGGCATGACCGTGGAAATCCAGATCACCGAACAACGCTTCGCCCAGCTCAAACAGGTGCGTCGCAATCTGGCGGGGCGTACCGGTTGCGGCCTGTGCGGACAAGACTCACTGGAAAGCGCAATTCGCCCAGTGGCGCAGGTGGTTAACCCGGTCAGCCTGGCGTATCAAGACGTGCTGCAAGCCATGGAGCACTTGTGCGCCCTGCAACCGCTGAACAATGCCACTGGCGCCGCCCACGCGGCCGGATGGTGGCGCGATGGGCAGATATTGGTGCGCGAAGACGTTGGCCGCCATAACGCGCTGGATAAGGTGATCGGCGCCGCCGCGCGCACGGTGGCCCGTGATGGCGTGCTGGTGATCAGCTCAAGGGCGTCGTATGAGATCGTCCACAAGGCGGCAGCTGCCGGTTTTGGCATTGTCGCCGCGATCTCGGCGCCCACTGCGCTGGCAGTGCGGCTGGCGCGGGAGGCCGGGGTGACGCTGGTGGGGTTTGTGCGAGGAGAACGCATGACGATTTACAGTCATGATGGGCGCATCGTGCGTTAAGCCGCGCAACGGCATGGAACCTGGATTTGCATGAGTGTTTGCGGGACAAACAAGGCAGGCAACGCATAGCCTGGACATAAAAAAACCGACCTCAGGGGTCGGTTTTTTTTGTCGCTGGAATACACCCGCGTTAGCTATGAATACGCCCGTCGTGATCCACCACCGTCAAATCCACAAAGCTCGAACCATTGTGATTGGTGCTGGAGAACTTGACCCGGAAACCGCCCATGTCGTAATCACCCAGGCCTTCCAGTGCCGCTACCAGTTTCTCGCGGGTCAGGGCTTTGCCGGCCCGCTTGAGGCCTTCCACCATGACGCGAGCGCCGATGTAGCCTTCCAGGCTGGGGTAGTCGACGTTGCTTACGCCAGCGGCAGTCAGCGCTTTGACGTATTCAATGGTCACTTGTTTGGTCGGGTTGTACGGTGTGGGCATGACTTGCGACACAATCACGCCGCTGCCATCGTTTTTCAGTTCCGACACCAGCGCTTCAGTACCCACAAAGCTGACGTTATAGAACGGCCCAATGTAGTTGTGGGCGCGCGCAGCGGTAATGAACGCCGCGCTGGATTTATAGGCCGTGACCATAAATACGGCGTTGGCCGGGTTCTTCACCACCAAGTCTTCCACCGCTTTTTTGACATCGGTGCTATTACGCTGCACGGTAGCCAGCGCGTTCAGCTTGATACCGTATTTGGCTGAAGCCTCTTGCATGGCCTTCAAACCAGCCTGACCATAAGCATCGTTCTGGTAGAACACGTTGATGCTCGACATGCCCATTTTTTTCATGGATTCAGCAATCTCGCCCGCTTCGTCGCGGTAGCTGGCACGCACATTGAACACGTTGTGATTCAGCGGATTGCGCAGGCTGTCGGCACCGGTGAACGGGGCAATGAACGGTATTGCGGCCTGATTGATCAGCGGCAGCGAAGCGTTGGATGTCGGGGTGCCGACATAGCCAAACAATGCAAATACCGGCTGGTCTTTGATGAAAGTCTTGGTGTTTGCAGCAGCGCGATCCGGCTCGTAGCCGTCATCCAGCGCGACCAGTTTGATCTTGCGGCCATTGACGCCGCCATGCTGGTTAACCCAGTCAAAATAAGCCTTGGCGCCACGATTGACCCCTTTACCCAGCTCCGCTGCCGGTCCGCTGAGCGCGGCTGACTGGCCCAGTACGATTTCAGAGTCGGTAATGCCCGGTTCCGCATGCGCAGAAACACAGATCAGGGCAAACAAGCCCAGCCACAACGCCTTCATGATTCTAGTTCCTTGGTGTTTTGAGTATGCATTGAGTGTAACGACGTCCGGGGTATTCAGACGCAATGCAGATGTGCAGCAAAAACAATGCCAAGCCATGTGAGCCCGGCATGTCATCTCCGCCGCATATTATATCGGCATAAAGACTGGAACGGGCCGCTTAGGCCCGGACGGCGGGAAAGTCACGACGGTCGTCGGTTTGCCAGAGACGATGGCTAAAACGTATGCAGCTTGTTTGCCCTGCACAAATAAAAACGTCGCCCCGAAATGGAGCGACGTTGTGGTTGTCACGGAACTGAATCAGAAGAGATCAGAACGCTACGAAAGGCCCGCTGCCAGCGCTGGTCGACGCACCATTAAATGCCGTGAACACGGTGCGGCCATAGTTGAACGGCATGCCCAGATCAATGCCGCCGGTGCCGTTATTGCCACCCACATTATTGAAGGCCGTAAAGCTGTTGCTGCCAAGCAGGGTTTGCGCATTGCCAATGCTCAGCCCAACGATATTGCTGGGCGTGCCGTTGATGCCGGTAACGGTCACATTGGCGGCGATCGCGTTAGTTGGGCAGAGAAAGCCGGGGAGTGTACCGGTGCATATGGCAATCCCCGTGGCTGAGGGCATGAACAACAGATTGGAACCGCTATCGAGGAAGCTGTTTGAGTAGGTCTTGCTCTGGTAGCTCATATTCAGCAAGCCATTGGCATCGATTGGATAAACCGTGGCACTGCCCAGCGCATTGTTTGACTGCGTGCCGATGCCAAAGATCAGGAACCCCGCTGCGGTACTCGCGCCCGTCGCTGGCACCGTTTGCATGGTCATTGCCACGCCATTGTTGTCGCTGGCAAACAGTGACACCGGATTCATGATCTGGGCGACCAGCGGCACGGCGGTGGCGATGCAGTTACCTGGTACCGAGCAACCGTAATAAAAGTCCTCCAGGTACGGGCTGGTGGGGCTCGTGCACAGGCTTTCGCAGTCATGGATGATATTGCCGATGCCCAGTACGCCGTTGGAACCAAAAGAGTTCACGTCGTTTTCCGGGCTACCGCCACTGCTGCAGCCGGTGGGCACCGTGTTGGCATAAGTGCTGTCGCCAATGACCTGAATGGACAGATTGCTGACCGTCTTGCCACCAAAAGTGGCATCCACGGTTTTGACTGGTCCCCAGATAAACCCGTCGGCAAACTTGTAGCACTCCACCAGCGGTGTGGTGCTGGCGCCTGGTACCGTGGCTTGCGGCAGGATGCTGTTGACGTTGCCCAGCGCACTGGCCATCAGGCGTAAACCAGTAGAGGCGGTGTCGACCAGAATGTGGTCCACAGTGACGCATTGCGCGGTACCCGGCGCGCAAATGGTCACACTCACTGTCGGCACATTCAGCGATAACGAGGACAAATTGCCCGGACCGGCGTCCACGGTCACCGCCATGACGTTATCGCCAGTCGGTATTGGCGTTGGGGCCGGAGTGGGCGTCGGCGTGGGTGTTGGAACCAGGGAGCTACCGTCGGCCGCGCCATTGCAGCCGGACAATAACAAAATGAACCCGCTGAGGCAGGCCAGAAGAAAGAGCCGCATCGTGTACCTCTTGGGGGGCTGGATATTATGCATATTCATGCTCATGGCAAAAGGCGGCGGTTAATGAATCTGGTCGATGCTGGCATCGGCCGGCAGCAAAGAGGGCACCCAGGCCCGACCGGTATAGGCGCGTGGTTTGCCGCCAGATTGCACCACCAGGTCCGGGTTGTTGACCAGGTTGGGTGTATGCCCGGCATGCGGCGTTTTGTTTGAATCAACAAACTCCGGAAAGTAAGTGCCCAGCAGAGCGCGCAGATCAGGCAGCTGCGGGCCGGCCCAGGCCACGGCAAACACCACGCCAGTTGAGGTCACGTATTCACGAATATCGGTGCCACCTGCGGTTTGCAGCGTGTTGACAGTCCACGATGTAGCGGTCGATGTGGTGATATCGGCTGCGCCGTTGCTGGCCGCAACTTTGCTGGTGGCTTTAAGGGCCTTTTGTGCAGAAGGGGAAGTCGCCGGTGCGCCACCCAACGCAGCGTGAGCCAGGCAGGGTGCGATCAGCAATGCGGCGAGCAAAGAGCGAAAGCCGCAAGATGGTGTTGTCATGAATCGTCCTCGTTGCGCAATGTCGGGGCCAAGCCGCTGGCAGTATCGAACTCAGGAAGCTGCGGCAGTTCAGTGTGTGTCACGCCGGGTCATTCTCAATATTGCTTATTTGGGCACAGAGTCCAGGTGGTTGTTGCATTACTCCGGCCCGAAGGTCGCTGTCACCCGGTAAATGGCACCGGTTTGCCATGCCGTCAAATCGGGTAGGGCGGTGACCATTATTGACCGGCATGTACACCTCAGCCTGTAAACACCGTGCCTGAACAAAACGCGCCACCATCGTCCCAGTTGACCCTGCAACACGGTTCACTGGTATCAGCGATACAGACAGATACCCGAGCGGTTGTTTTCGGGGGCCAGACTGTAATTGATGTCGGCAACTATTATGATATTTTCGTAAATCGCAGGACCCGGTACTTAAACGGGCTCGCCGGTCAGCCGTGTCAGAGCCAACAAGAGACGAGGTGTTTGCACAGGCCGGCATCAACCACAGCAAATGCCTGGGGTGGGAGTTTTGCCATGACTAGCTTGCAACAACCAGTAGTGCCGCCAGGATCTGGCGGGTTGAAAATCGACACCGTGGAAGCGGCGCTCGATTATGTCTTTTTGCAGTTTGAAAACAATCATGCTCAGGCACGTGAAATCTGGGCTGAAACTTATAACAAGCTCGCCGAGGCAGCCGATTCTGGTCTGGCTGCAGATATCGAGGTGGCACGCCGCATGTTGTTGGAAACGATCAGCCGGACCCAACTCAGGGCGGCGTGATCGGACTTTGCTGATTGGGCAATGTCTGGCTCCAATCAAAACATCCATCTGCTGTGCTGCAAGCAGATCAATGGCGGAATGACTGGCCGGGATTTACCCCGACCAGTCAGCCGCCGTTTTATACTCCCGGCATGTCTACTGCCAACTCTTCTGATTCCCCGGTTAATCCCCGCGCTGCCTGTATCTGGGTGGATGCCGATGCCTGCCCCAAAGCCATCAAGGAAATCCTGTTCCGGGCAGCGGACAGGGCGCAAATCCACATCATTCTGGTTGCCAACCAGCTCTTGCATGTACCGCCTTCGCCCTGGTTGCGCGCTGTGCAAGTGCCTGCCGGGTTCGACGTAGCCGATAACGAAATCGTTGAACGCACGCAGACAGGTGACTTGGTGATTACTGCGGATATTCCGCTGGCGGCGGCGGTGATTGCCAAAGGCGGCGCAGTGCTGGACCCGCGTGGCGAGCGTTTGAGCTTGGCCAATATTCAGGAGCGCCTGAGCATGCGCGACTTCATGCAAGGCCTGCGCGATAGCGGCGTGCAAACCGGTGGCCCGGCCAGCTTGTCGGCAGCGGACCGGCAAACCTTTGGGCGCGAGCTAGACAAGTGGCTGGCAAAAAATCGTTCGTCGATACGCTTGTAATTGACCGGTCTACGCCCAACCTGTGCGACAGCAGTTTCCATCCCCCCCTTTGTATATAACGGAGAACACGATGACTTCACGCTGGATCGATATCACAAGCACCACGGGTGAGACCTACACCGGTTATTTGTCATTGCCGCCGACAGGCAAAGGGCCTGGTCTGGTGCTGATCCAGGAAATCTGGGGCGTGAACGAGCATATCCGTACCGTGGCCGATCAGTATGCAGCCGATGGTTTTGTGGTGCTGGCACCGGATGTGTTCTGGCGTCAGTCCCCGCGCATCGAGCTCAAATATGATGATGTCGATACCCCCAAAGCCTTTGGCCATATGCAGGCGCTGGATCAACCGGCCGCCGTGAAAGATCTGGTCGGCGCGGTGAACACGCTCAAGGCGCTACCGGAAGTCACCGGCAAGATCGCAACCGTGGGCTATTGCATGGGCGGGCGCTTGTCTTATCTGACAGCGGCCAATAGCCCGGATGTGGCCGCTGGCGTGGCGTATTACCCGGGCGCCATCAATACGGTGATGGATCAAGCCGCGACGCTCACTGCGCCGGTGCAATTTCACTTCGGTGGCTTGGACACCTACATCACCCACGCCGTGCGCGAGGCGGTGATTGATACGCTGGGCGATCGTGACGAGACCGAAATTTACGTCTACGAGAACGCCGATCACGGCTTTAATTGCTGGGGCCGCGCCATGTACAACCAGAATGCCGCCTTGTTGGCGCATGGTCGTACTTTGCAATTCCTGGCCGAACATCTGGCCTGAATGTAACTGGCGATAGATAGCAGCATCGGCCAGAGCGGCGTCCCAGCCCACCGCCGATGTCTGCTATGCCCGTTGCGTCCTCACCGTCGCCGACGAGTGACCGCGCACCGGTTTCAACAGCTTCCACAAACCCAGCCACGTGATCACGCCAATGCCGGAAAGCGCAAACCACGGCAGTTTGGGCGTATGCCATTGCCGCGACAGATCATAAGCCGCTCCGGCAAACAATTGCCCCAGCGCGCCACCCAAGGCCAGACCAATCCGGCTGAAACCCATATAGCTGCCTAACATTGCGGAATCTGCCTTGCGAGCGGAGAGCATCTCGCGAGCTGGATCGGCAGTAATAGTGCCGATGTAGAACCCCGCCAGCAGCACAAAAAACACCGTCAATGACTGAGAGAAAGCTTGCAGAAACAGGCTGACGCACATCAGTGCCAGTCCGATCAGCAAGCGGCTTTCCAGTCGCACGCGATGTTCGGCGAAGTGGGCAATCGGGTACAACAAGGTGAGAGACAGCGCAGTTTCCAGGGTGTACATCCAGCCCACGGCATGGCTGTCGTGGGTTAGCTGCATCACGGCGATCGGCATCAGCATCAAGACCTGCACGGCCAGAGCGTAATAACCGGATAACGTGAGCGCGTATTTAACGTATTCGCGGTCGGCCAGTACTTTGCCGATATTCGCAAAAAACGCGCTGCGACCGCGGGCGATGCGATAGTTGGGCAACAGCAGGGCATTGCACAGGGCGCAAGTAACAAACAAGGCCGCGCCCATCCAGCCGACCCATTCAAACCCGACATTCAACAACCAGCTGCCGGTCATGGCGCCCAAGACGGCACCTGCGCTGTCCTGCATCATGATGATGGCGTAAAAACGGTTGCGCTCGCGCGGGCGTGTCAGTTTGATAATCAACGCCGAGCGCGGCGGATCAAACAACACGCCACCCAAGGCGGACAGCACGCACGACAAGATCAGCACCAGCGGCGTAGTAGCCAGCGCCATCAGGGCAAAACCGGCTGCCCGCATCAACATGCCGGTGACAATCATCGGCTTGGCGCCAAAGCGGTCGGCTACCGCGCCGCCAAAAATCCCCAGACCTTGCTGGATAAACTGGCGCACCGCCAGCGCCGTGCCGACGAGGATGGCGGCCCAGCCCATGTGATCGACAAAGTGGATACTGATCAGCGGAAAAACGACGAAAAACCCGAAAACGACCAGAAAGTTGTCCAGCAGGATGAACAACTTGCCCTGGCGGCGGGCTTTGGATGGTAACGACATGAAAATCCCCAGCGAGCCAGCCAGTGTAGGTATCTGCTAGAAATGGGGATATAGGTGAAACTGCCAGTGAGCGTGATCGCCGGGGCAGCTAGCCCACGTCAGCGCCGCTACCGGGCTGGAGCAACAAGGTATTGGCGTCGCGCGTCAGCAACCAGTGGCCACTGGGGTGGCGCGCAAACAGCGTCAGCGTGTGGCCGGAACGCGTGACGGGTTGCGCCGATGATGGCGGAGTGACCGTCACGATGAGCGCGCTGCGCGACCACGCCAGATCATCAGTACCGCCGACTTCCAGAATCTCCTGTTTTGCCACCAGCCGCATGCTGGCCGGGTTTGCTGGCAAGAGCGCGGCAAAGGCGGCTTTGCCCACAATTGGCGGCTGGCCGGGCGTGATAAACACGGCATCGTCGGCCATCAACGCCAATACGCTCGCCGTGTCGCCCGTCATTGAGGCATCCAGCCATTGCTGGCACAGCGCGCGGATTGCGGATTCATCGGCGGGTTTCATGGGCAACATCCTGGTCAAGTGGATAAACGCGTTGTGGGCGCGCTGCGCAAACACTGCCATTGTATCGGTCAGATTGCACTTGCTTACTAATGCTACGGCGCAAATTGCAAGACTAGTGTACCTTTCAGCATCCACATGCAACCACCACTCGCCCGCGTAGGCAAGGCGACGTGGCAGGTTGTTGATGATGCATTGCTTTGACCGGTGAGGATGAATTGACAAGACAGCGGCGGCTGCTCTGGATTGCGTTTGTGCTGGCGGTGCTGTTGCACCTGGCAACGTTATTGATCCCGTTCTCGTTTTCGAGTGGGGGCTCGCGCTTTTTCGCCACAAACTTGCCGTTCCAGATCAATCTGCAGCCGCAAGCGGAGCCGGTTGTGACGCCGGAACCTGAATCCGTGCCGGAGACGCCAGTACACGACCAGCAAACTGTGGAAGAGTCTGCGCCGCCTGCAGTCATTGCCGTGCCGGTACCTGAAAAACCGATGGTCTCGACGCCGGTGGCGGTGTTGAGTCGGCGTATTCATCACAAAGCGTCAGTGCCGCAACCGGAACAAGCTTCGGCGCCCGTTGTAGTCAGTGAATTGACGCCGGTGCCAACGGCTAGCCCAACGCCCGCGCCGACCCCAACCGCGACCCCGGTCCCGACGGCTACGCCAACACCCACTGCAACGCCGAGCCCGACGCCGGTGATCACGCCAGAGCCAACGCACGTGCCGACCCCGACACCAACGCCGACTGTCACACCCACAATCGCGCCGACCCCGGTCGCGACAGCTACACCTAATCCGACACCGCTGCCCACGCCTGTTCCGACCGCGGCGCCAACGGTAGTGCCGACGCCGATTGCAACGCCGGTACCCACGAAGGCACCCACGGCGGCACCGACGCACCTGCCAACACCGTTGCCGACGGCTGTTCCCACCGTTGCGCCAGTCCCCACGGCTGCGCCGACAATGGTCGCGGTGCTCCCTACCGCGGTACCGGCGGCGATTGCGCCGACCAGCGTTCCGGTAGCACTGCCAACCAGCGCGCCGGGCAAGGGCTTTGTGCCTGCTCCGCATGCAGAAAGCTCGTCGGCCGGATTGGCGCGCAACGGTACGGGTACTGGCTCAAAAGAAGCGGGCAGTGGCAATGGGCCAGATCGTTCTTCGCGTGGCACCAGCGAGCCGGCACCGCGGCTGGCCATTCATTTGTCTGATTTGCGTGCGCCTGCGGTTACGACCAGTTCATCCCGTACGCCGCAAGAAGAAGGCTGGATTCGGGCCCAACGTGATTCAGTCACACGTGCCATCTACGGTTTATGGGAAGAACAACTGCGCAAGCGCGTTGAGCGAATTGGCCAGATGAGTTTCCCGCGCAATACGCATGGTGATGCCATGTATGGTCGCGTGCGCTTGCGTTTGTTGATCAACGGCCGCGACGGCTCGCTGGTGGAAAGTGAGATCATCGCCTCGTCGGGTAACCCGGAACTGGACGATGCCGCGCTGCTGATCGTGCGCCGCGCCGCGCCGTTTGGCCCCGCCAGCAAAGACCTTTGGGATGAGAATGGCCAGATTCTCATGCTGATGTACAACAACTATCAGAAAGACCAGGTGAGCTGGACCCGCTAGCACATGATCTTTGGGTTGATAGCGATGGCGGGTGCCAGCTTCTCCAGTCGTAAAACAATTCGGATTTGCTAAAGATTCCTGTGGGGTTTGTAGACCCGGCGAGCCTCTGCTGCGTTACTTCCTCGATAAGGTCTGCCGTTCTCCGCCCCGGCATGCGCGTACCGTACATGCGCGATACACAATGCGATTGATTGCCGCCCTGGCTCAGGGTAAAACAGCGGCGGGCCAGTTCCTGCGGCAAGCTGTCGCGAGTGTCGCGAAATTGCTGGAACAGGTTACGAGATTGCAAGTGCGTGTTATGTTCCTTCCGGGATCAAGAGCGCAAAGACGATGATTTGCCTGGCTGCTAATCCAGACCTGTAAAAACCAGTAATTGCCGTTGTGATGTCGGGTTTGCCCGCTCAAGCCGAATACTAAATTTTGGAAGTTGAAGATTCTTGTCAGTCAAGTACATCTCCTTTAAAGACGGCGTCCTGACCATCCAGCTAGATTTGCTGGCGCTTGCTTTCTTGTTGGCAATATTGCTGCACCTTTCGGCGTTGCTGATTCCCAAGGGCAAGACCAAGCCGCTGGAACAGGCGCAGGCGCAGCAAATGCCTTTCCAGATGCAATTGGTTCCCAAGCAGACCAAAGCACCGCAAGTGGCTGAAATCACCGCGCCACCGGTTATGACTGCGCCAACTGCGACCGCCAAACCGGATTACGTGGCACCGCCGCCCAAGCCGCGCCGCAAAGTGGTGAAACAGGTTGCATCGGCACCCGCGCTGACCAAGCCCGACCAGGATTCGAAAGATATCCAGATGAGCGGGCTCGACGCCGCGCTCAACCACCAGCCGCAGGGGCAGGCACAGCAACAGCCGGGCAAACTGGCTATGCATTTCTCTGATCTGAAGCAGCCGATTGGTGATCCGCACGATAGCCAGGTGGATGAAGCCACCCGTTCGCTGGAGGCCGACCCGCTCACCCGCAATATCTTTGGTTTGTGGGAGCAGCAGATCAAACAGAAGGTCGAGCGTATCGGCCAGATGAATTTCCCCAAAGATAAAAACGGCAATTCCATCTTTGGTCTGCTGCAGTTCCGTATGGTGCTCAATTCTGATGGCACACTGGCGCAAGCCAAGATTGTGAACACGTCGGGGAATCCGGAGCTGGATGCGGAAGCACTGAAGATCTTGCGTTATTCTGCGCCGTTTGGGCCAGTGCCCAAAGAGCTGCTGGATGACCATCAGCAGATTACGTTGGTGCGGTATTACCAGTTTATTAATCTGGGGGATCGGACTAAGTGGAGTAGGTAGTGGTGTTAGTGGCTGCGGCACGGGTGTGAAGGGCGTTTGATAAAACTCTGCCGCCCGGATTCGCACCAATGACAATCCAAATAGAAAAAGCCCGGCAGATCCGATCCGCCGGGCTTTTTATCTGGAGCAAAACGCGTTAGCTATTTCCGGTCCCGATCAATCGCCAATCCACCAAACGATTGCCGCACCGGCATGATCTCAATGGTGTTGATGTTCACGCGATCTGGCCGTGAGGCGATCCAGTAAATGGCGTCGGCGATGTCTTCTGGCGTCAGTGGTTCGGTGCCGCTGTAAACGTTTGCTGCTTTGGCATCGTCGCCGTGAAAGCGCACGTTCGAGAACGCGGTGCCGCCGACCATGCCCGGTTCCACATCGGTAACGCGCACGCGGGTGCCTATCAGGTCGGCGCGCAGGTTGAGCGAGAACTGGCGTACAAAGGCTTTGGTTGCGCCGTAAACGTTGCCGCCGGGATATGGCCAGCGACCAGCGACTGAGCCCAGGTTCAGCACCACGCCACGATTGCGTTCCACCATGCCAGGCAAGACGGCGCGGGTTACGTACAGCAGGCCTTTGATGTTGGTATCGACCATGCGCTCCCAGTCATCCAGTTCGGCGCGTTGTGCCGGTTCCAGACCCAGAGCCAGACCGGCGTTGTTCACCAGTACATCAATCTGCGCAAACTCGGCAGGCAATTGCGCCAGAACTGCGTTAACGGCGTCGTTGTTGGTTACGTCCAGTTGCAACGGCAGAATCTGCCCCGGATGCTGTGCCGCCAAGGCGTTGATGGCGTCAACACTGCGCGACGCAGCAATCACTTTATGGCCTTCAGCCACAAAGCGCAGCACGGTGGAAGCGCCAATGCCGCCACTCGCGCCAGTTACCAGAACAATCATGAAAAACCTCCAGCGGTCAGATATCCAGACAGACCATGATCTTGCCGCAGCGCAACAGCGCTGGCTAGCTCAATCCGGCTTCAGATTGCACAGCACAGTTTGGCTTCACGCCGGGCTTAGTGGCATTGCTCGCCTTGCGGCGCGTGCTGGTGATATTGGTCAATGCAATCCGCGGTTTCCATTTGCACGGTTACGTGATCCACATTGAATTTTTCAGCCAGCCGTTGCTGGATTTTGCCGACAATGGCGGCGGGGTCCGCGTCTGGCGCAGCCACGGCGTGCAAGGTCACCATTAACTGTTCGGCGGTCATGGCCCAAGCGTGGATGTGGTGCACGTCGGTGACGCCAGCCACGTTTTGCTCCAGATCGCTTTTGATCTCGTCCAGATTGATATTGGGCGGCGTGCCTTCCAGCAGGATATGCGTGGTGGCTTTTACGATCTGCCAGGCGCTCTTGAGGATCAGCAATGCCACCAACACGGACAACAACGGGTCAATGGGCGTCCAGCCGCTGTAACGGATGACCAGCGCCGCAATAATGGCGGCTACCGAACCCAGCAAATCGCCCAGTACGTGTAGCCACGCGCTGCGCATGTTCAGGTTTTCCTGATTGCCGCCATTGAGCACAAAAAACGCCGCAATATTGGATGCCAACCCGGCAACGGCCACCCACAGCATCGGGCCGCTCAGGATCGTGACCGGATGGGCAAAGCGCACAATGGCCTCAAACAGAATCCAGCCTGCCACCACGAACAGCGCGCAACCGTTTACAAACGCAGCGAGGATTTCCAGTCGCTTGTAGCCAAAAGTCAGCTTGGCATTGGCCGGGCGTTTGCCGATATGTAATGCCAGCCAGCTAAAGCCCAGCGCGGCGGAGTCTGACACCATGTGGCCTGCGTCGGCCAGCAAGGCCAGCGAACCAGACCAGACGCCACCAATGATCTCGACGATCATGAAAGCGAAGATGATAAAGAACGCCAGCGCAATGCGGCGTTGATCGGTTACGCCGTGGGCATGGCCAAAGGTGTGATCGTGATTGTGGCCAGCATGACCATGTCCGTGATCATGAGAGTGGCCATGGCTGTGGTCGTGACCCGCGTGGTCGTGTTTACAGTCGTCACCATTCTGGTGTGCGGCCACGGCTGCTGGGGCGGGCGCGGATGCGGCGGGGCGGTAAGGAGAAGTCATCCGGGCTGGCCTTAGAGATAACGAACAATTTGTTTGAATTCATCCAGCGCTTCTCGCTGGCCGCCTTCGCCGGTTTGCACTGCGTTTTCGAGGCAGTGGTCGATATGGTCTTGCACCAGTTGGCGTTTGGCACTGGCAATGGCTTTTTCGACCGCTTGCAGTTGCTGGGCGATGTCCAGACACGCGCGCTGTTCTTCGAGCATGCGCATGATGGTTTTCAGATGCCCTTCGGCACGGCGCAAACGGTTGATGATTTCGGGGTGATCGGTGTGTTCCATACGGCGCATGGTATCCCCCTGGGGGGGATATTGCAAATGGCCCTTAGCAAAATAATTACAGATGTATATTGCGCTAGAACAACGGTAGTTTTACAATTTTCAGTAATTAGTGAAAATTCAGAAATACAAGAAATCACGAAACTTTTGATCAAATCCACTTGGCAGAACACAAAAACATGGAACTCACCCCGCTCACCGAGCGCTTTATCCTGCACTTTGGCGAAATGGGCAGCCGCTGGGGCGTGAACCGCACTGTGGGCCAGATTTACGCCGTGCTGTTTATCTCTGCCAAGCCGCTCAATGCCGATGAAATTGGCGAAACCCTTGGTTTCTCTCGCTCCAACGTCAGCATGGGTTTGAAGGAACTGCAGTCGTGGCGAATCGCCCGCATGGTTCATCAAACCGGGGATCGGCGCGAATACTTCGAAGCGCCCAAAGACGTGTGGGAGATTTTCCGCACGCTGGCCGAAGAAAAAAAGAAGCGTGAAATCGATCCGACGTTATCCATGCTGCGTGACGCCATGCTGGCCGCGCCGACCAATGACGATGAGCGTTACGCGCAAGAACGCATGCGGCAAATGCATGAACTGATTGATCTGGCCACGGGCTGGTTTGACGAGATTCACCGCTTGTCGCCAGAAACCCTGGAAAACCTGATGCGGCTGGGTTCAAAGGTCCAGAAAGTACTGGGGCTGGCGGATCGGCTACGCGGGGATAAATAGGCAGCCCGTAGCCCGGATGAAGCATTAGCGAGAATCCGGGGGCGATATCGGCAAGTACAGAGGCCGATGAGTCGTTGAAGTGTTGCCACCCCGCATTCTTGCTACCCCCTGCAGTTGTCATATGCGATATCCAGAGGTTTTGTGGGGGTACCCCCGAGGGACATGCTTCATCCGGGCTACGGGGCTGGCATTCGCACCTTGCCCAAACCAATCCCGGATTGCGCTATGTGGCATCCGGGCTACGATGGACTAGAACACGTACGCGGCGATGCTACCGACACCGCAACGGAGTAACGAAGTCATGCAGTTGTTGCGATCAAGATCATTTGACCGGCGTCTGGCGCTGGAAATCACGGCGTTGTTGATCGTCAAGGCGATCTTGCTGTGGCTGGCCTGGCACGCATGGTTTGCTCATCCCGTTGCTGAAAACATGAACGTGCCGACTGAGATGGTGCGTCAAAAAATCATGGGCGCAGCTGCGTCCGCCCCCGCTTTGCGCATCCCTGGAGAAACACCTGATGATACCCGCCGCTGATGTGGTGGAACTGTCGCGCCTGCAGTTTGGTTCTACCGCGCTGTTCCACTTTCTGTTTGTGCCACTCACGCTGGGCCTGAGCTGGATTCTGGTTATTTGCGAATCCATGTATGTGATGACTGACCAGCAGGTCTACAAGGACATGACCAAGTTCTGGGGCAAGTTGTTTGGTATCAACTTTGCCATGGGCGTCACCACGGGGATTACGCTGGAATTCCAGTTTGGCACCAACTGGGCGTATTACTCGCATTACGTGGGCGACATCTTTGGGGTGCCGCTGGCCATTGAAGGCATGATGGCGTTCTTTCTGGAATCCACCTTTGTCGGGCTGTTTTTCTTTGGCTGGGATCGCCTGTCGCGCGTGCAGCATCTGGGCGTGACTTTCCTGGTGGCACTGGGTTCCAACCTGTCGGCCTTGTGGATTCTGATTGCCAACGGCTGGATGCAAAATCCGGTCGGCGCCGATTTCAATTACGAAACCATGCGCATGGAACTCACCAGCATCGCCGACGTGTTCTTCAACCCGGTGGCGCAGGTGAAGTTTGTGCATACGGTGGCGGCGGGGTATGTGGCGGCATCGATGTTTGTACTGGGTGTGTCGTCCTGGTATCTACTCAAAGCGCGTGATACCGGCTTCGCCATTCGCTCGTTTGCGGTAGCGGCGGGGTTCGGGCTGGCGTCGGTGTTGTCAGTGATCGTGCTGGGCGATGAGTCGGGTTACACATCCGGTGAAGTACAACAGGTGAAGCTGGCGGCGATTGAAGCCGAATGGGAAACCATGCCCGCACCTGCCACGTTCACCGCCATTGGTATCCCCAATCAAAAAGAAGAGCGCACCGATTACGCCATCCGCATTCCGTACTTGTTGGGCTTGATCGCCACGCGTTCGGTAGATAAACAAGTCACCGGACTGAAAGACCTCAAGCTGCAATATGAGGATCGCATTCGCAGCGGCATGGTGGCGTATGAAGCGCTGCAAAAGCTGCTGGCGGGCGACAAGAGTGATCCGGTCAAAACCCAATTTGAAGCACACAAGAAAGACTTGGGCTTTGGCTTGTTGCTGAAGAAATACACGCCAAACGTAACTGACGCGACGCCAGAGCAAATCAAGTCGGCGGCCAATGACACCATTCCGCAAGTGCTGCCGTTGTTCTTCTCCTTCCGCATCATGGTCGGGTTGGGCATCTGGTTCCTGTTTATCTTTGCCGCGTCGTTCTGGTTCCTGGCCAAACGCAATCTGGCGCCACAGCGCTGGTTGCTGCGGCTGTGCGTGTGGTCGATTCCGTTGCCGTGGGTGGCGATTGAGCTGGGTTGGTTTGTGGCCGAGTACGGTCGGCAGCCTTGGACTATTTCCGGCATCTTGCCGACCTTCCTTTCGGCGTCGTCACTCAGTACCGGGCAACTGCACTTCAGCATGTTTGGCTTGCTGGGCATCTACTCCACGCTGTTTGTGATCGAGATGTACCTGATGATCAAGTACATCCGCCTCGGGCCGTCGTCTTTGCATACAGGCAACTACCACGGCGAGAAGAAGCTGCCACAAGGGGAACAACATGCTTGATTACGAAACACTCAAGCTGATCTGGTGGGCGCTGGTGGGCGTGTTGTTGATCGGCTTTGCGCTCACTGGCGGCTGGGATCTGGGCATTGCCGTGTTGTTACCGTTCCTCGGCAAAAACGATGATGAACGCCGGGTGCTGATCAACACCGTAGGGCCGACGTGGGAGGGCAACCAGACCTGGTTGATTACTGCTGGCGGCGCCTTGTTTGCGGCGTGGCCACTGGTGTACGCGGCGGCCTTTTCAGTGTTCTATATCGCGTTGATGCTGACGTTGTTTGCCTTGTTTTTACGCCCGGTCGGCTTTGACTATCGTAGCAAGCTGCCCAATCCGAAATGGCGTAATGGCTGGGACTGGGGCTTGTTCGTGGGCGGGCTGGTGCCGTCGATCATCTTTGGCGTGGCTTTTGGCAATCTGTTCACCGGTGTGTCTTATCAGTTTGATAACACCATGCGGGTGAGCTACGGCGATGCCAGTTTCTTTGATCTGCTGAACCCGTTAGCGCTGTTCTGCGGCGTGGTGTCGCTAGCGATGCTCACCCTGCATGGCGCGGCGTTTCTGCAATTGCGCACTGAGGGTGTGATCCAGGCGCGGGCACGGCGGGCGGTGCAGGTGGCTGGCGTCATCACAGCGGCGTTGTTTGTGCTGGGCGGGTTCTGGATATCGCAACGCGCCGGTTTGCAGATCACCCAAATGGGTTCGCCCAATGACGTGCTGCGGCCGCTGGATAAAGTCGTGGAATCGCTCCCCGGCGGCTGGCTGGCTAACTACGCGCGTTACCCGCTGACCTGGTTGTTGCCGGCGTTGGGCGTCGCCGGCGCGGTGCTGGCGGTGGTATTTGCGGGCATTCGGTTGCGCTGGTTGACGTTGCTGGCCAGTAGCGTGGCGCTGATCGGCATCATCCTCACAGCGGGCTGGTCGTTGTTCCCGTTCGTGTTGCCATCTTCGCTAGATCCGAAATCCAGCCTGACGGTGTGGGATGCGGTATCCAGCCATAAAACGCTGGGCATCATGCTGGGCGTGGCGATTGTATTCATGCCGATCATTTCGCTGTACACCGGCTGGGTTTATCGCGTGATGCGCGGCAAGGTCACGGTAGAACGCATCCGTGCCGAAACGCACACCAGTTATTAACCCCGGCTAGCGAGCAAGGAGCAATCAAGCATGTGGTATTTCACCTGGATATTGGGTTTGGGGCTGGCGCTGGCGTTTGGCATCATCAATGTGATGTGGCTGGAAAGCCATTACGCCTTCGGCACGCAGAAAGACGATGTAACCCGGCAGCGCTTTGAGCATTACCGCAATAAAAAGCGGCGCAAGGGCTAGGCTTGGTAGTGGGCTGATGTGCAGACCCAAAAAACGGCGCGGAAGATTTTCGCGCCGTTTTTACGTGCGATGACTACGCTGCGCAATAGCGATCAAATACGCCAGGATAATCCTGGTTAGATTGGCAGTACGCATTGTGAGAAAACCATGAATCCGGTAGCAAAAGCACTCTGGCTGATCGAGTCCGGGCTACAAGCCGAAGTGACACTGGAACGGCTGGCCCAGGTGTGCGGCGTGTCGCGTTTCAGCTTGCTTCGGGCGTTCGGCGCGGTCACCGGCTGTTCGGTCATGAGCTATTTACGGGCCCGCCGGCTAAGCGAAGCGGCGCGGGTTCTGGCAACTGGCGCGCCCAATATTCTGGATGTGGCACTGGACGCCGGTTATGGCTCTCACGAAGCGTTTACTCGGGCATTTCGCGAGCAATTTGGCCTCACGCCGCAAGCGCTACGTGAGCAAAGCCACCTGAATGGCATCACTTTGATGGAGCCTTTTCGCATGGACCAACAACACTTTATCGATCTGGAAGCACCGCGTTTTGAAACCAGCCAGCCCATGCTGATCGCCGGACTGGGCGAACGCTATACCTTTGACACCAATGACGGCATTCCGCGCCAGTGGCAACGTTTTAGCCCGTGGATCGGCCGCGTGCCGGGAGAAGTAAAAGGCGTGGCGTACGGGGTGTGTTGTAACGGCGACGGTAACGACAGCTTTGAGTATATCGCCGGGGTGCAGGTGGCCAGCACGAGCGGGCTGCCAGCGGATTTTCACCACGTCCAGATTCCGCAGCGACGCTACGCGGTATTCACGCATCGCAAACACATCTCGACCATTCGCGACACCATCAATGCCATCTGGAACAAATGGCTGCCGGAATCCGGGTTTCGTCATGGCAATGCACCGGACTTTGAGCGCTACGATCAAGCGTTTGATCCCGCTACCGGCAACGGTTCATTTGAAATCTGGGTGCCCATCGAGGACTGACGCCCCGGCAAATATTCTGAGATCTGCGCCAGCAGGGCCGCTGGTGCCGCCGAAATGTCTCATTCTGCAATGTGCATGGCTTGTCAGATTGCGTTGTAAGGTAGCTTGGCGGATATTCAACAGCAGTACGCAACTGTCATAACAAGCAGGTTTGCGAGATCGGCCGATGATCCCGGGGAATGGCGCGTCGTGTTTGCAGCGCATCCGGCCCGCCAAGTGGATAACATCGGCCGCCTTGTGTTGCATGAAAGGATGCCGCGTGCCCATCCGGTCCATTGTCACCGTTGTTTGCATGCTCTGGTTGCGCCAGGCTGGCGCAGCTTTGCCGACGGTTGAGATTGGCGCCGAAGACGACTGGTATCCGTACTCCGGACAGATTGCGACTGAATCCAAAGGCATGGCTGAAGATATTGTTCGCGCTTCGTTTGCGGCGGCAGGCTTCAATGTGCATTTTGTCTCGTTACCGTATGCCCGCTGCGTGCATATGGTGCTCACCGGCGAGCTAGCCGGGTGCTTTGATACCTCGCGCACCCGCGAGAACGAGCGGGATTTTCTCTGGCCCGATCAGCCCATGTTCTACAGCCGCGCGTATATCTATGCGCCAAGTGACTCGACCGAGCATGACCTTGGCCCGCGTGCGCTGGAAGGCAAACATGTGGCGGTGACTAACGGCTACGAATACGGCAGCGATTTTGACGGCGACCCGCTGGTGCAGCGTGAGGTCACCAATCAAAGTATTTACAGTTTGCGCATGCTGGCACTTGGGCGAGTGCAATATGCGCTGGCCTTTGAGAAAGTGGCCGATTACCTGATCCGCACCCACAAGAGTGAATTCGATGGCAAATTCAAAGTGGTAGGCATGACGGCGCAAACCAACATCTATTGCGTGTTTTCCCGCAGTTTCAAAGATTCCCGCGTTTATCTGGCCGCCTTTAACCACGGTTTTGCCACCATTCAGGCGAATGGCACCTATCAGGATATCGTTGCGGCCTGGCGCTAGGCTGCGCGCTTACAAGGTATCCATCTTGCGGATCACCGAGGCCATGCTTTTGAGTTTTTGTGCCAGCTCGGCGGCGGGCACCGCGCGGGAAAACAGCCAGCCTTGGGCAAATTGCACCCCGCGCTCGCGCAGGTAATCGGCTTGCTCGGCGGTCTCGACACCCTCGGCAATAACAGTCAGATTCAGCGAGCGCGCCATGGCGATAATGTGGCCCGGCACATGGCTGGCCACGGCGTCTTTGCCAATGGTATCGATAAACGATTTATCAATTTTCAGATGGTCCAGCGCCATGCTGGTCAGGTATGACAAGCTGGAATAACCAGTACCAAAATCATCAATCGCCACCCGGATGCCCAAAGTACGGATGTCATTGATCATTTGCCGGGCTTCTTCGGCGTTGATAAAACCACGCTCGGTCGCCTCGACCACCAGGTTATGCGGCGCCATGCCGGTCACTTTGATGACGCGATACAACAAAGACAAAGTGCGTTCGTTTTCCAGGTCTGCCGCCGACAGATTGACGCCAATGGCAAAGTCCGGAAAAGCCTTGAAATGATGGGATATGTCATGCGCCACCAGCGATAACACGCGCTCGGTAATCTGGGTAATCATGCCGGTGCGTTCGGCTTCCGGAATAAACACATCCGGCGGGATCACTTCACCATTCAAACGTCGCCAGCGGATCAGCGCCTCTGCCGCAACCCAGCGACCGGTGTGCAGGTCGATAACGGGTTGGTATACCAGCGAGAACTCCTGGCGCTTGAGTGCAGTGCGCATCATGGTTTGCAGTGTGGTTTGATGGCGCGCGATATAGACCAATACTGCAATTAACAGGATGGCCGTAGCCGCGCCTAACGGCACCATGAACAAAGCCAGCTTGCGCACATTTTGTGTCAGATAAACCACCGGCACAGCCGCGACGCCAACCAGGTTGTAACGCGCCGAGCGGTGCAGCGCCACCACATAATTGCCTTCCAGAAACGAAACGCTGTCGCCACTTTTTAACTGGGCGAGCCATGCCGGGTTGACGCTGCCGTTGGAGGCAATGGGCAGATCAAAACCGGTGTAAAAGACGCTCAGCAGCATGCCTTTTACATGAGTGTCGATATCTAGCGCTGCGTCTTGCGCCATGATTGCCGCGTAGCCATCCATTGAAGAAATCCGCACATCGTAATCGGCAGCAAAGGGCAATTTGACCGACTTGCGGATGGCCACGCCGCGCGGCGTGACGATGTCGGGCAGGCCAATGTAGACGCCATCGGCGTGCGGCCCGATCGACGAGCAAACCAGGCGGTTATTGGCAATGTAGGCGATCGCACGTAAATGCGATGAACTGAAGGCAAGGCGCCGCATCAGCACCATGTTTTCTTCCGAGCAAGGATTGCTCGCGCCAGCGCGCATGAGCTGGTCATGCGCCGAGAAGAATTCCTGGGCAACGCCATCGGCCCTGGCCAGAACGGTGGTGGCCAGACGTAATGCTTCATTGCGCTGATCCTGCAGCCCGCGAGTGCGGGCCAGGCTAAGCGCGGCAAATATCGGGCCGATAATAGCCGCGATGGCGATCAGGGCGATCAATCCGATCGCCAGACGCTTGTGCACAACTCCCCCTTTTGATTCTCGCCGCCTGGTGTTTGCGATTACAAACAGTCGCGGCAGAATCCGCCCTCAACCGTGGTGAAGCCTGCTCCCTGGTGTGCGGCGCAAGCGACCAAAGTCATTATTCTTTTTTGCCCTGATCACAGACCGGGCAATTATGATTCCAAGAGTATATGACATGTGCTTGTTACGGTTTTCGGCGATGAAGGCGCGGTGTTGTTTTGCCCTGACAGCGCGGCTGCCGGTTTCACCCGCCTGATCGCGGCACGGCTATTTGGAAGCGCTGTTTTTAAACATAAACCTGAGAATCAGTGACCTGCCAGAGGTGCCAGGTTCAGCGCGTTCTGTTTTTTTGAATCTGTTGGGCAAGAGGAATTTATGTCTGAGGAAGTCTGTTTTTACGAACCCGCGTTGGGGCACGGTTTGCCGCACGATCCATTCAACGCCATTGTCGGGCCACGGCCAATAGGCTGGATTTCGTCACGCGCCAGCGATGGCAAGCTCAACCTCGCGCCATACAGTTTCTTCAATGCCTTTAACTACACTCCGCCAATCATTGGCTTTGCCAGCGTCGGCGCCAAAGACAGCCTGCGTAATATCGAGCAGACCGGCGAATTTTGCTGGAATCTGGCGACCCGGCCACTGGCTGCCGCAATGAACCAGACCTGTGCCGCCGTGCCGCCAGAAGTCGATGAATTTGCCCTCGCAGGCCTGACCCCCGAATCCTCACGCCTGGTTAAAGTGCCGCGAGTAAAAGAAAGCCCGGTATCGTTTGAATGCAAACTTAGCCAGATCGTGCAGCTGCAATCCGCGGCGGGTCAGCAGGTGAATAGCTGGCTGATTCTGGGGGAGGTGGTTGGCGTGCATATCGCCACAGCGTTACTGGTAGATGGCATATACCAGACTGCGCTGGCCCAGCCCATTTTGCGCGGCGGCGGTGCGGCGGATTATTTCGAGATCACCCAGGACATGCTGTTCAAAATGGCGCGGCCAACTTGATATTGGCCGCGCCGGTTGCTGCGGATAGCTGAGCGATCAGGCCTCGGCAGCAATCTGCCGCAGCGCTTGTTCAAATACTTCCACCGGCTGACCGCCCTGGATCAGATGGCGCTCGTTGATGATCACGGCCGGTACGGCGTTGATGCCATTGCTTTGGTAGAAACGTTCCAGCTGGCGCACGTCGGCGGCGTATTCATCGGAGTCCAGAATGGCGTGGGCGCGGGTTTGATCCAGGCCGACCTCACCAGACAGGTTCACCAGCAAAGCGTGATCAGACGGATTCTGGCCATCGGTAAAATAGGCTTTGAACAGCGCCAGTTTGAGCGCGCGTTGTTTGTCGGTATCGACGGTTTCGGCCCAATGCAACAAGCGGTGCGCGTCAAACGTGTTGTAGATGCGGCCACGCTGTTCCATGTTGAAAGTGAACCCCACTGCGGCACCACGTGCACGAATCCCTTCGCGATTGGCCTGCATTTGCTCTGGCGTGGAGCCGTACTTCTCGACCAGATGCTCCAGGATATCCTGGCCTTCCGGCACCATTTGCGGGTTCAGTTCAAATGGCTGAAAGTGAATCTCGGTCTGCACTTCATCGCCCACGCGGGCAATGGCTTGTTCCAGCGACTTGAGCCCGATGGCACACCAGGGGCAGGACACATCGGAAACAAAATCGATCTTTAGTTTGGTACCCACGGTGATTACCTCGCGCACTGGTGGCAGCTGCATGGTGCAGCCTGGATGTTTGATTAGTCTCAAATGAGTGCGGGGAGGGGGAATTCAAGGAGGAATGGATTGGTTTTTGGCGTGGTGTGGTGGGTTTTGACTGGCAACTGAAAAGACAAAGGCGTGAGTGCCTTCGGCACGGGTTGAAGACGTTTGATGCCCGGTGGTGACCGGGAGCACGTTTCTTTTCTTTGCGTCGCCAAAGAAAAGAAACCAAAAGTTCCGCAGAGCGGGATAGCAAAAGGCGACCCCGCTGCCGCAAGGGGGCCCGAAGTCAAAAGCCGAAGCAAACCATTTATTGGCGAGGGCTCTCTGCGCGCATCCTGCGTTCCCTGGGTCGGCCGGAGCCCGAGGTCTCCGGTTCTCGGTCGGCGTGTTCAGTCGCTTTGTTGGCCCGGTAATATTCAAAAGCTTCGTAGCCCGGATGGAGCGTTAGCGGGAATCCGGGGGACGATGATGGTCGTTGCACATTTCGCTGGCGAGTTGGTGCTTTGCGACGCAGGATTCTCTCCAGGCTTTAGCCCGGTGCCATCAATGGCTCAACCCGCCAGCAGAAAACCGCGCTGCGCTTAAATCCCCACCAGCGTTTTCACCGCCAATACATATTGGTCAGCATGTTGCGCGGCTTTGTGTGATTGGCGCAGGCTGATGTTCCAGCGGGCGATCGCGGTTTTCAAGCTGGCGCTGTCTTTTACGGCTTCGATCTCGGCGATCAGCGGGCGTGCCATCAGGCCCAGAAACTGCTGCGCGCTTTCAATCATCAAGACTTTGACCTGATTAAGTAGCGCACTGTCGAGGGCGGGAGCGGCAGGCGTCAGTTCCACTATCGTTGCTGTAGCGGGAAGCGTTTCGGCCATCGCGGCAGGCGCTGCCGTGATGGCAACTGGGGTTGGCACTGGAATTGCAACGAGAGCCGGCGCAGGTGTCGTGGCAGCGACCCTGACCTTTTCCGCCCTGGATGCGGTTTGCACCGGGTTATAGATAAAACCCATGCTTTGCAGCTCGCCCAGCATCCGGCTCATTTCTTCGCCGGGCATCATGGCGCTGATCGCGGCTTGATCGCGGCTGCCGTCGACCAGAATCAGCGCCCGGCGCATGCGCGCAGGCAAACCGTGGGCGCGCTCGTTGATTTCGAGCAGGCCTTTGCTGGTTTTACTGAAAATGGTATCGGCTGCAGTGGCGGTCGCGGTCATGGCGTTCCTCTCCCGACAAAATGCAAAATGCGGATTTTGGGGCTGAAGAGAGGGTAGGCCGGTTGTTTTACCGAAATATTAAGAAATGCTTATACGATTGTCAGAAATGCCCGTTTCCGATCAAACCACGCAGATTTTCGATATGAGGTAACGGTGTGCACCTGTTTCAGGCCAGTTTGCGCTCGCCAGCGGTTTGCGTGTGTTGGCGGTAAGACAATGGTGGCAGCGCGTGGCGGGCCTTGAAAAAACGGGTAAATGCACTTTGCGAGGCAAACCCCAATTGCTCGCTGATCTGGGCCACGCTCAGCGCAGTCTCGGACAACAAACGTCGCGATTCGCCGGTTTTGACTTTGAGTTCCAGTTCCCGAAAATGCGTGCCTTCTTGTTGCAGCTGGCGGCGCAAGGTCCAGCGCGTGGTGTTGAGTCGCTGGCATAGCTGCTGCAGTAACGAGGCGCCACTCTGGTCGTTGGCCGGGTCGGCCAAAAATTCGCGGATCAGTGTTTCGACATTGGCGGAGAAGAGATGCAAACGCTGGATGCGGGTGAGTTCTTGCTGGGCTTGTGCTTGCAGCCACGGTTCCAGCGCCGCGTTGTGTTGTGGCACGGGTGTGTCCAGCGCCACCGAATCAAACCACAAACGATTGGCGCTCTGGGCAAAGCGCACCGGGGCGCCAAAACATTGGGCGATGCTGCTGGCAAAGGGTGGTGCAACGCCGACAAATTCGGCGTGAAACACGGTTTGTGCGCGCTGGTCGTAAGCCCGGATCAGCGCGATCAGCGACATGAAATTGGCCAGAGCCTGGAAACTCGCTTGTGGAGCGAATTCGGAGATGTATTCAAACTGAATGCGGGTGGCGGACTGTCTGCATAGTAAAAAATCGAATTCACCGATCAGGCCGCGATACGCCAGATAGTGCCCGATGGCCGTGCGCAGGGTGCGCGCGTTGATGCACAGGTTTCCCAGTACCGGATAGTCATGAAACAGATCGGTAACGTTCAGCTCCAGCATGCCACGCGGCACGCTCATGGAGGCCGCCAGTTCGACCACGCGCCGATGCCGCACGCCTTCAATACGCCCTTGCGGGTCGATCAGATCATCCAGCGCGATGCCGGTGTGCCGGACAAAGGCCTCCGGCGAGATCCCGGCTTGTACAAATGCCGGTAACGAATGCGCAATGATGCGGTTGGAAACAGTGCGAGCGAGTCCTTTTAGACGCGGAGTCATCGGGCTTCCTGTGGGTGTGCGTTGACATTTTTTTGTCATAGTAAGTCGCTACCGCCTGACACCCGCTATCAGGCAATGCCCGTACCTGCGGCGCAGCAATGAACTACATCGCAGGCCGGCCAAGGGTCCGGGCGTTGCGCGCCTTTCGTCGATTGCCCCAGCGGTGTTCTGCTTTGGTGCACCGCAAAATCGACGCTGCTCCCCAAAGGTAAAAACCTGCTCCCGCTGGTCAAAGGCTTACCTGGACGCTGCCGTACATTGAGATACGACCCGACATCGGGCCGACATAAAAACATTCCGTACCAGGCATCAGGAGCAGTCGATGAAATCTCATACTCAACACGTACTCAAAACGTCCGTCATGATGATGGCCGGAGCCTTGCTCGCCGCCGGGCTAGCCGCATGTGGCGGTAGCGATGGCGACAGTAGCAGCAGTCAGCCGCAGCAGGATTTTGGCTATACCACGCTGAGCATGGTTAGCCAGAGCGGGCTGCAGTTCAAGGACATGAACAAAGATGGCAAGCTGGAGCCTTATGAAGACTGGCGACTGAGCGCCGACGTGCGCGCTCATGATTTGCTTGGACGCATGACACTGGCAGAAAAAGCCGGTTTGATGATGCACGGCACTGCGCCCGTGCTGAACGACACCACCGGCGCTGGCACCGGTAGTGCATATGATCTGGATGCGCTCAAAGCGTTGATCAATACGCAGGACATCAACACCTTCATCACCCGCATGGGCGGCGATGCGCAAGCCATGGCCGAGCAATACAACAAGATACAGACGTTGGCGGAGCAGTCACGACTGGGTATTCCGGTGTCGATCAGTTCTGATCCGCGCAATCATTTTCAGTACGTGCTGGGCGCCAGCGCGGGTGGCAGTGGCTTCTCGCAGTGGCCAGAAACACTGGGCTTTGCCGCGATTGGCGATGCCACATTGACGCGCCGTTTTGGCGATATCGCCCGCCAGGAATATCTGGCAGTGGGTATTACCCAAGCACTCTCACCCCAAGCCGATCTGGCCACCGAACCACGTTGGGCACGTATCAATGGCACGTTTGGCGAAGATGCCGATCTGGCCAAAGCGCAAGTACAGGCTTATATCGAAGGCTTCCAGGGCGGCTCAACCGGTCTGACACCGAACAGTGTGGTCGCCGTGGTGAAGCATTGGGCGGGTTATGGTGCGTCCAAAACCGGCTTTGACGGGCATAACTACTACGGCCGCTTTATTACCTTCCCGGGCAACAACTTTGCCTATCACCTGAAGCCGTTTGAAGGCGCGTTTGCCGCGAACGTGGGTTCAGTGATGCCGACGTACGCCTTCCCGGATACTTCCGTCACGGTGGATGGCGTCACGCTGGAACAAGTCGGTGCGGGCTTTGATAAAGCCTTGCTGACCGATTTGTTGCGCGGCAAATATGGCTTCAAGGGCGTGATCTTGTCTGACTGGGGTATTACCTCGGATTGCGATACCAACTGCATCAACGGCACACCAGCTGGCGTCGCACCTTCGTTTATCGGCTTCGGTACGCCTTGGGGTATGGAAAATGCGACCAAACTGCAGCGCTACGTGAAGTCGGTGACCGCCGGGATGGACCAGTTTGGCGGCGCTACCGAGCCAGAATTCCTGATCCAGGCTGTGCAACAAGGTCTGCTGACCGAAGCGCGGCTGGATGAGTCGGTTTATCGCATCCTGCTGCAAAAATTCCAGCAAGGCTTGTTCGATCATCCTTATGTCGATGCGGCCAAGGCGAAAACCGTAGTGGGTAACGCGCAATTCCAGGCTGAAGCGCTCGACGCCCAACGCCGGGCGATGGTGTTGCTGCAAAACACCGGCAATGTTTTGCCGTTGGCTGGTGCCGGGCAAAAGGTCTGGTTGTACGGCGTTGATCCGGCCGTGGCACAAAGCTATGGCTACACCGTGGTCAGCACGCCACAAGCGGCCGACGTGGCGATTCTGCGGGTAAGCACGCCATACGAAACACTGCACCCGAACTACATGTTTGGCTCAATGCAGCACGAAGGCAGCCTGGCGTTTGTCGATGGCAACAAAGATTACGAAGCCATCAAACAAGCAGCACTGGCACCCAAGTCGATTGTCTCGGTGTACATGGACCGCCCGGCGATTCTGACCAACGTGCAAGACAAAGCCACCGCCATTCTGGCCAACTTTGGCACCAGCGACGTGGCCTTGTTTGACGTACTCACCGGCAAAGGTAAACCGCAAGGCAAGCTGCCGTTTGAACTGCCGTCATCCATGGCGGAAGTTGAAGCCCAGCTGGAAGACGTCCCGCACGACACCGCGCATCCGCTGTATCCGTTCGGGTTTGGGTTGTCATATTGAGTGCCACGTACTTGAGCTAGCCACAAAAAAAGCCAGTCGCAATGACTGGCTTTTTTCATCTACCGGCAAACGCTGCAATCAGGCTGCGCGCTTGATACCGGCCAGGATTTCAGCGTGCGCAGCTTCTTTGTCTGCCCAGCCTTGTACCTTGACCCACTTGCCTGGTTCCAGGTCTTTATAGTGTTCGAAGAAGTGTTTGACTTGTGCCAGCAACAGCGCAGGCAGGTCTTCCAGCTTCTGGATGCCCTTGGTCATTTGACAGAGCTTGTCGACCGGAACCACAACCAGCTTGGCGTCGATACCGGATTCGTCTTCCATCTGCAGCATGCCGATGGCACGGCAACGCACCACAGCGGCCGGGATCAGCGGGAACGGGGTGTACACCAGCGCGTCAACCGGATCGCCATCTTCAGCCAGGGTGTGCGGAATGTAGCCGTAGTTCATTGGGTAGAACATGCAAGTACCCATGAAACGGTCAACGAATACGGCACCCGATTCCTTGTCGTGCTCGTACTTGATCGGCGCGGCGTTGGCAGGGATTTCGATAATGACGTTGAAATCGTTCGGCACATCCTTGCCGACTGGAATCTTGCTGATATCCATGCTGAGTGATCCTGAATGTTCGTGAGTAAAAGTATGCGGCGACACTGACAAAACAGTGCGGGCGGTCGTTGTTCAACCTGCCCGTTTTGCCAGCGGCTTGATGCCAGACCCGCGTGATTATAACGGTGCGAAGGCATCTGTGCAGGTCGGGCCGATACTTTGCCCGCTGTCATCGCGCGGGAATCGGCATGAAATATGCTTCAAATAGCCGTTTTACCTGATCTCACCCGCATGGATCAGTCACTTTTTTCGCATATCATGATGCTTGCGCTTGCCGGCCTGCATTGGGCGATCCCCAACACATCGGCGCCTTGCCTGGATTCACTCAAGACATGAAACAACACTATCTCACGCCGCTGTTTGAACCCGCCTCCATTGCGGTGATTGGGGCATCGGTTACGCCTGGTGCCGTTGGCACGACCGTATTCAGCAATCTGCTGGAAGGCGGCTATGCCGGCAAGCTGTACCCGGTAAACCTCAAACATGCCACGGTGCTGGAGCACAAAGCGTTCAAAACCATCAGCAAGATTGGCAAACCGGTGGATCTGGCGATCATCACTACGCCCTCCAAAACGCTGATTGAGCTGGTAACGGAGTGCTGTAAATATGGTGTGAAAGGGCTGGTGATCATGTCTTGCGACTTTGTCGGCACGGCCGATAAGTCTCGGGATTTACTCGACAAGTTACTGGTAATTTGCCGTCAGTATGGCGTGCGTTTGTTGGGCCCCACGGTGTTTGGCCAGGCGCGGCCGGTGAGTAAACTCAACAGTGGCAATTACGCGGGCAGCATCAAATCCGGCAGCATGGCGCTGGTGTCGCAATCATCATCGGTTGCTTCGGCCATTCTGGATTGGGCGGAGTCACAAGACGTAGGTTTTTCGTCGGTGATCTCGCTGGGCTCGGCGGTGGATATGGATGTCGGCGAGACGCTGGATTACCTCGTCACGGACCCGAAAACCCGCAGCATCTTGTTGTATGTGGAAGATGTCAGCGATGCCCGTACGTTTATGTCTGCCCTGCGCGCCGCCGCGCGAACCAAGCCGGTGATGGTGCTCAAAGTGGGGCGTTATGATGGCGGCGAGAAGCTGGGGCGCACTCATTCCGAGCGTTTGATCGGTAGTGATGAAGTCTTCGACAACGCTTTGCGCCGCGCTGGCGTGCTGCGTTTGCGCTCAATCAACCAGCTGTTTATTGCCGCCCGCGTCCTGCCACGCAATTACAAAACACGCGGTCGGCGGCTGGCGGTAATTACCAACGGCATTGGCGCCGGGATGATGGCAGTGGATCGCGCGGGCGATCTACATATTCAATTGCCCAAACTCTCACAAAGCACCATCGCACGCCTTGATTCATTCCTGCCTGCGCAATCCAGTCACGATAACCCGATCGACATTCTGGGCAATGCCTCCGCCGCGCGCTTTCATGCCGCGACTGATGCGGTGCTGGCCGATGAAAACGTCGACGGCGTATTGGTGGTGTTCACCCCACAAATGGGCACCGATCACATGGCCACGGCTGAAGCGATGATCGCCTTGGCCAAAACCACAGACAAACCGATCTTGCTGGCCTGGATTGGTGGCAAGAAAGTGGTGGCCAGCCGCAAATTGCTGGCCAAACACAATATGGCGTACTTCAGCACCCCGGAGCACGCGGTGGAGGTGTTCTGGTCGCTGGCATCGTGGCAATACAACCAGCAATTGTTACTGCAAACGCCCGGCCCGCTGGGTGAATGGGATGCGCCCGATCTTGAATCCGCCCGCATGATCCTGGATAACGCACTGGCCAATGGCCGCCAAGGGCTGGATGAGCTGGAATCCAAAGCCATTCTGCGTGCGTTTCATATTCCGGTGACCACCACAGTGCGGGCGGCGTCGGCAGAAGCGGCCGTGACCGCAGCCATGGGCATGGGGCTGCCAGTGGTGCTCAAGCTGGATGTCGAAGGGTTGACGCACAAAACCGATGTGGATGGCGTGGTGCTGAACTTGACCACGCTGATGGCCGTGTCATCCGAAGCTAATCGCCTGCTCGGTCGTGCGCGCGAACGCTTTGGCGACAAGTTGCGTGGCCTGACCGTACAACCGATGATCAGCCTCAAGCATGGCCGCGAGTTGATGGTGGGCGTGGCGACCGACCCGGCGTTTGGCCCGGTGATCAGTTTTGGCGCTGGTGGCATTGCCGTCGAAGTATTTAACGATGTCGCGGTCGCGTTGCCGCCGCTGAACGAATATCTGGCCGACAACCTGATCCGCCGCACCCGCGTGAAAAACATGCTGGGCGAGTTCCGCAATCAACCGCCAGCCGACGTGCATGCCATCAAGTCAGTGCTGATGCGGGTTTCGGAAATGGTGTGTGAATTACCGCAAATCCAGCATCTGGATATCAACCCGCTGATCGTCGATGAAAACGGCGCGGTGGCGCTGGATGCACGCATTTACGTCGCCCCGATCCCGGAAAAAGCCCGCCGTTACGGGCATATGGCCATTCACCCGTATCCATCCAACCTGGTGCAGGTGACGCAGCTCAAAAACGGCTTGCCGATGACCCTCCGGCCAATCCGCCCGGAAGACGCCGAGATGATCGTGCGTTTTGTGGCGGGTTTGTCGGAAGAGACGCGTTACAACCGTTATATGAGCACGCTCAAGGCGTTATCCCAATCGCAACTGGTGCGCTTTACCCAGATCGATTACGCCCGCGAAATGGCGCTGGTTTCCACGGTACAAGGCGAAACCGGCGAGATGATCGTGGCTGTGGCGCGTTTTGTGGTGAACGTGGATTACGACAGCTGCGAGTTTGCGATTGTGATTGACGATCGGTGGCAGGGTAAGGGTTTGGGTGGCCAGTTGATGGAAGGGCTGTTTACCGCGGCTCGGGATATGCGCTTGTCGACGGTAGAGGGCGAGGTGTTGAGCAGCAATACCAATATGCTGGCATTTATGCGCAGGCTGGGGTTTGAGATTACCAGGCATCCGGAGGATGAGGGGTTGAAGTGGGTGGTGAAGCGGTTGTAGGTTTGGTTATTGTTTGGTTTGCACAAAACAGTTGCGGTTTTGGCATGGAAAGCTGTTTTGGTAGTGCCTTCGGCACGGGTGTGAAAGGCATTTGATTCCCGGTGGTGACCGGGAGCACGACACCTTTCTTTGCGTCGCCAAAGAAAGGTGTCCCAAAGTCCCGCAGAGCGGGATAGCAAAAGGCGACCCCGCTGCCGCAAGGGGGCCCGAAGTCAAAAGCTGATGCAAACCGTCTGTATGCGAGGAGTCTTTGCGTGCATCCTGCGTTGCCTCAGTCGGCGTGATTAGCTGCTTTGCTGGCCACATGTAGCCCGGATGAAGCGCAGCGAGAATCCGGGGTGGCAACGCATCTACGAGCCACCGGTATCGGTAGTTGCCAATATTGCTCCCCGGATTGCTGCGCGAATCCACGCTACGCGCCGTTGTTACTCCAGCTCCGCCACATCAAACAACAATACTTCTGCGGCGTTACCGTTACTCAAGGTAATCGCCGTTTCGGCGCGGATTTTGGCGGCGTCGCCGGTTGCCAGTTGTTGACCATTCACCGTCACCGAGCCGCGCGCCACGTGCACATATACCAGGCGCTCGGGTGACACGTTCAAGGTCGCGGTTTCGGCACCGTCGAACAGGCCGATATACAACTTGGCATCCTGGTTGACCAGCACAGAGCCTTGCTCGCCCGTCTCGCTAACCACCAAACGCAACTTGCCGCGCTTTTCGGCTTCAGGAAAGTCTTTTTCCTCGTACGACGGCTGCACGCGCTTGTTCGGGATGATCCAGATTTGCAGGAAATGCACCGGGTTGGTCGCCGATGGATTGGCTTCCGAATGCACAACACCGCTCCCGGCGCTCATGCGTTGCACGTTGCCGGGCCGGATCACCGAACCATTGCCCATGTTGTCGCCATGCTGCAGTTCACCGTCCAGCACGTAACTGATGATTTCCATGTCTTTGTGCGGGTGTGAGCCAAAGCCTTGCCCGGCAGCAACGCGGTCTTCATTAATCACCCGCAACGAACCAAAATGGACATTCTGCTGGTCCTGGTAACTTGCGAACGAGAAGCTATGCCAGCTGTCCAGCCAGCCGTGGTTGGCGTGGCCTCGGTCCTGAGCTTTGCGTAGCGTGATCATATTGCGTCTCCTTCAGTTAAATCGAACATGAGGTGTAGTATATTCCATATTGGGTAAATGATAAGTGCATGTAAAACCATATCTGTTGCGAAATTCGGGATAATTACCTCATGCTGCGACTCAATCTTGAAGCCATTGAAATACTTGATGCCATTGCCAGAAAAGGCAGTTTTGCCGCGGCAGCTGAAGAAGTGCATCGCGTTCCTTCTGCCGTAACGTATGTCATCAAAAAACTTGAAGATGAAATGAATGTGCAGTTGTTCGATCGCTCCGGACATCGGGCCAGATTAACCCCGGCCGGTGAAACATTGCTGGAACAAGGTCGGCATTTGCTGCGCGCAGCATCGGATCTGGAATACCGGGTGAAAAGAGTGGCGACGGGCTGGGAACCGGAACTGCGCATTGCGGTTGATACGTTGGTGCCGCTTTCGATATTAACGCCATGGATCAAGGCATTTGATGAACTGCACTCTGGCACCCGGTTGCGGTTTTTGCATGAAACGCTGGCCGGAATGTGGGATGGGCTGATTGATCATCGCGCTGATCTGGCGATTGGTGTGGCCATGGATAGCCCGCACAGCGGCGGTTTTGCCAGCATCGCCATGGGGCCGCTTGAGTTTGTTTTTGCTGTTGCGCCGAGTCATCCGCTGGCCGACGTGCCAGAACCCTTGCCGCCCGCGCTGATCCAGCAGTATCGGGTCATTGCCATTGCGGATAGTTCGCGCTCGCTGGTGCCGCGCACGGTGAATATCTTGCAGGGGCAGGAAACGCTGACGGTGCCAAGCGCCCAGGCCAAACTCGCGCTACAAATGCAAGGGCTCGGTTGTGGTTACTTGCCCAGATGTCTGATCCGCAAAGAGCTGCAAGCGGGCTTGTTGATTGAAAAACAGACCGAGCGCCAGCATTCCATTCCCGCTTTTCATGCGGCCTGGCGGGCAACACAACCTGGGCGCGCGCTGGCCTGGTGGGTGGATCAGTTGCGTAATGATCCATTGGTTTCTGACTGGCTGGCGTGCAAGGGCGAGATCTGATTTTATTTTGCCCGCACGCAACATTAAGCAGATAAAAAAAGCCCACGCAAAACGTGGGCTTTTTTTCGACCATCTTTCAGCCAGCAATGCAGCTTATTTCGCGCCTGCTTCAACCGGGATAACCAGTTTGACTTCGTCCGACACGGCCGGAACGAAGGTAGTCATACCGAAATCGCTGCGCTTGATGGTGGCGGTTGCTTCAGCACCGCACCAGTATTTCTTCATCATCGGGTGGTCGCCACAATGGAAGTTGGCGATGTTCAGGGTCAATGGCTTGGTCACGCCCAGCAGGGTGAAGTTACCGTTCACGGCCACCAGCTTGTCGCCATCAAACTTGAAGTCGGTGGACTTGAAAGTCATGGCCGGGAATTTTTCGACGTTGAAAAAGTCCGCAGTCTTCAGGTGCTTGTCACGGGCAGCCCAGCCGGTGGACAGGCTGGCGGTGTCGATGCTGATGTCGGCCGAGCCGGCTTTCTTGTCTAGATCAACCACAACGGTACCGGTGGCTTTTTCGAAGCGGCCCAGTTGGGTGGAGTAGCCGAAGTGGCCGATTTCAAAATACGGCTGGGTGTGCGAAGAATCCAGTTCCAGCGTTTGCGGGGCAGCAAAAGCGGCGGAGGCAACGCAAGCCAGGGCAATAGCGGCAAGTTTCAGTTTCATGGTGTTTCCCTTGGTAGATTGTGGTTTGGTGCTAATGGTTGTTGCAGTCTTTAATTTTGAAAAACGCTTCAAAGAACAAATCATTCCCGAACCACTGACCGGCGGCCGGATGCAGTGGTCGGGCAGCGCCAGCGCTTAGCCAGGTTTGCCAGCCAGTACCAGCTTGAATTTCACGGTGACTTCATCGGCCACGGTGCCGGTATCAGCCCAGTCGCCATCGCCAATCTTGTATTGCAGACGCATCATCGGAAAGCTGCCATCCACATTGAGATTGGCGCCGTCTTGTTTGGCGGTCAGGGTGGCGACGATATCGCGGCTCACGCCCTTGATGGTCAGCTTGCCGTGCGCTTCAAACTTGCCGCCGCCCAGTGCTTTGACCGAGCTGGAAACAAACGTGGCCTTGGGGGTGGTGGAGGTATTGAACCAGTCTTTGCCTTGTGTGGTCTTGTTGCCGTCCGCGCTGCCGACATCAATGCTGGTCAGGTCAACGGTAATCTGGGCCTGGGTTTTTTCGGGCTTGGCCGGATCAAAACTGACGTTGGCATCAAAGCGCTTGAAACTGCCTTCAACCGGCACGTTCATTTGTTTGAAGGCAAAGCCGATTTTGCTTTGAGCGGCAACCAGCGTTTGTGCCGCCATGCTGGATAAACTGGCCAAGCCAAGGCTGGCAGCCAGCAACAGAGAGGTCAGAGTACGTGCTTTCATAATGTGTTCCAGTGAGTTCCAGGGAGCGGATATTGGAGAGATCGCGCCGATAACGGCGTCGTTAACCAAGGTGATGAATCAGGATTTGCCCGGCAACATGCGGCGCAGAGTGTCGTCCTTGTCGATCACGTGATGTTTGATGGCGGCAGCTGCATGCAGCGCAACAATGGCGGCCAGTATCCAGGCCAGCACTTTGTGCACGGTTTCCAGCGTCTCGCCCAGATCATGGTTGACCGGCACCCAGTTAGGCAGTGGCAACACGCCAAACAGCACCACCGGCACCCCTTTGGCAGAACTCATGGCCCAGCCGACCAGGGGAATGACGATCATCAACAGATAAAGCGTATGGTGGGTGGCAGCGGCCACAGCCAATTGCCAGCGCGGCTGGCCGGGTAGCGGATCTGGCACGCCGCGTGCCGTACGCCACAGCAGACGAACCAGCACCAGAATCAACACCGAAATGCCCAGCCACTTATGATACGAATACAGGCGGAATTTCAACGGAGACAGCGGCAGGCTGCCCAGATACAGCGCCAGGCCAAATGCACAGACGATCAAAACGGCAATCAGCCAATGTAAAGCGATGTGGAAGCCGTCGTAGCTCGTGCGTTTCATCGTGTGCAGATTCCCTGTGCGTAAAATGATTGATACGAGCATGCACTATAGTGGTCGATTGGTACGCCATGCCAGCGAAAAGTTCTGCAGAAATTGTTCGAATATTTTGAACTAGTGACGATTGACTGGCCGAGTGCCGCAGCTGTGCGGGCCTGGATGATTTTTTGCTGTGGCAGGACGGGGCACTTTGCCCCATGAAATACGCTGATAAATCATCCATGTTTGAATTTTTTGCGCAATGTGTAGGCAGATTTCAAACACTACTCAGTTAAAATCGTTCATAACCACGGCTGCACCCTTGCGTGCAGAGCAGACCTACGGAGATGGCATGGACGAACTTGCAAAACTGATCGAAGGTTTTCACCGCTTCCAGGGCAAATATTTTGGTCAGGACACGAATCTTTTTGAACAACTCAAGCGCGGTCAAAGCCCGACCTCGCTGGTTATCGGCTGCTCGGATTCACGCGTCGACCCCGCACTGCTAACAGACTGCAACCCGGGCGACATGTTCGTGGTGCGCAACGTCGCCAACCTGGTACCACCGTATGAGAAAGACGGCATGTACCACGGTGTCTCATCCGCGATTGAATTTGCGGTCTGTGACCTGGAAGTAAAACGCATCATTGTGATGGGCCATTCCACTTGTGGCGGCATTGGCGCATTGCTCAAGGGTTACGCGCCCAAAACTGAAGCAAACTTTGTCGGTCGCTGGATGCGCATGGCAGAAACCGCGCGCCAGCATGTGCTTGATCACTATTCGGATAAACCGCTGGAAGTCCAGGTGCGCGCCTGTGAAATGGCGGCCATTGTGGTTTCGCTGGATAACCTGATGAGCTTCCCGTTCATTGCCCAGAAAGTCACTGAGGGCAAACTGCTGCTAGTCGGTTGGTATTTCGATATTGAACATGGCGAGTTGCATCAGTATGACGCCGGGCGTGGCGCCTTCCGTTCGCTGGTAGCACCGTTAGTAGAATGAGCACTGGCTAACCAGCCACTTCGCTGGCGTTGGGCAACAAAAAAGGCGCGGGTCGAATCCCACGCCTTTTTTGTTGCCTGCCGTTTGGCAATCGTGCCGCTTTAGTCTTCTTTCATTTCAAACAACTTGCGCAACTGATGCGCCACGCCAGCTTCGGTATTGCGGCCAATCTGTGGCACTTCGGGCAGGGCGGCCAGCAGGCGCGGGTTGGCGTTGCCCATTACAAACGGGTGGCCGGCAGTCTGCAGCAGCTGGATGTCGTTGGGGCCGTCGCCAAATGCCACACAGTCGCTGGCGGGAATGCCCAGTTCGCCAAGCACGGCGGTGAGCGCATGGCCCTTCGATACGGTCGGTGCCATCACTTCCAGGCAATCGGGCATGGAGAAGGTCACATACAACTCATCGCCAAAGCGTTCTTGCAGCTTGTCTTCAATGGTCAGCAGATGTTCGTGCTCGCCGATGTACAACACCTTGGCGATGCCTTCGCCAGAGTGTTTTTTCAGGTCAGTGACTTCATACATGAAGCCTGAGTCCTGATGCAGGTCGGCCAGCCATTCGGCATGGCTATCCGCCAGCCAGGCGTCATCCAGATAAACATTCAAGTGCGTGCCTTCCGAGAACTCCGGCTGCAGCAATTGCTGGGCGACCGAGGGTTCCAGATTTTCCGCGTACACCAGCCGGTTATCCCAGTCATGTACACGTGCGCCGTTGGAGGTCACCAGATAGGCGCGCACGCCCAGCACATCGCGAATCCCGCGCACGTCCCGATAATGGCGGCCGGTGGCAATCACAAAGTGCACGCCACGTGCTTCCAGCGCTCTGAGCGTTTCGGCGGTGTAGGCGTCAACCATGTGGTCGGCATTCAAAAGTGTGCCGTCGAGATCGGAAGCGATGACCTGGTACATTGAAGCTATCCTTGTGCGTAAAAACGGATTTTATGCCAAATGTGGCTACAGGTTCGATTGGGGATAGTGCCTGGCTTGCTAACTTTGGGGTCACACGGCTGGTGTGCGGGCACCGGCGAAGCGTTTGATGCCGGGTATTCTGTGCCAGATTGCGTAGTTTTACTCGCATTGCAGCATAAAAAAACAAACACCGTCGGGATCGGTCGCTCTGTTTGAGCGACTTCTCCGGACGGTGTTTCTAGCGGACCGGATAGTGGTCCGTCCCTATATGCTTTTAAAAGCGCTGGTGATTAGCCTAGCGTGGGGTAATCGGTATAACCCTGCTCAGCGCCACCGTAGAACGTGGTGTGATCTGGCGTATTGAGCGGCGCACCCTGGCGGAAGCGCTCAACCAGATCCGGGTTGGCAATGTATGGACGACCAAAACCGATCACATCGGCAACGCCTTCGTCCAGACGCGCTTCGGCGGACTCAGCGCTGTAACCACCGCAAGTGATGATGGTGCCACTGAACTGATTGCGCAGGCCACGGCGGAAAGTATCCGACAGCGGCGTGCCGCCAACCCAGTCTGGCTCGGCGATGTGCAGATAGGCGATATTGCGTTTGCTGAATTCGCTGGCCAGATACAGGCTCATCGGTTCAGATTCCGCATCCACAATGTCGTGGCCAGGGAAGGCGGGCGACAAACGTACGCCGACGTGATCTGCACCCAGTACCGCCACCACCGCATCCAGCACTTCCAGCAGCAGACGCGCGCGGTTTTCAAGTCCACCACCATATTGGTCGGTGCGCTGGTTGGTGCCGGTGGCCAGGAATTGGTGCAGCAGGTAACCGTTGGCGGAGTGGATTTCTACAAAGTCGAAGCCGGCGCGTTTGGCGCGGGTCGCGGCGGCCACATAGCTGGCGACAATGCCTGGCAGTTCAGCGGTTTCGAGTGCTCGTGGGGTATCGCAGGGCTCATTGGCTGGCGTGCCATCAGGCAACACCACAAAGCTCTTGGAGGTAGCGGCCTGAATGGCGCTGGCCGATACCGGCGCCTGGCCATCTTCCTGCAGCAGACGGTTGGAAATGCGGCCCACGTGCCACAGTTGCAATGACAACTTGCCACCCTTCGCATGCACGGCATCGACCACGTTTTTCCAGCCCGCTTCTTGTTCGTCAGTGTAAATGCCTGGCGTCCAGGCATAGCCTTGGCCCTGACGAGAGATTTGGGTGGCTTCAGTGACGATCAAACCGGCTGTGGCGCGCTGCGCGTAATACGTGGCGTTCAGTTCGGTGGGTGCATCGCCCGGTTTGCTGGCGCGCGAACGGGTCAGCGGGGCCATGGACAGTCGGTTGTTCAGGGTGAGATGGCCGACTTTGACCGGGGTAAGGAGTTTGTCGATGGGCATGTTGGTCCTGTGAGTGGTTAGATGAGGCAGAGTTATTTTGGCGTTCGTCTGTAGATAGGCGTGCCGCCCTGGATTATCAATTAGACCAGTCAATTATTTTTTTAGGTGGGCGACTGGATTGAAAGCCTGGCGAACAGAGCAACGTTTGCCAAAAGGTGGGGCAGTCGCACGGTTTTTTGTGGCGGAAGGTGGGGGGCGATAACAACAACGCCAGCCGAAATGCCAGCTGGCGTTGCGAATGGGGCTGGAACTGACTTGTTCAACTCACGGCGTGAGCAATTGCCGCGTAACGGCCATAGCGGTTTCCAGTGGTACGCGGTCACGTCGCAGTTTGGTCATCAAACTGGCACCGAGCCACAATTCGTACAGCGCCAAAGCCGTTACCTCTGGTGCTTGTGCCTTACTGACCGTGCCTGCCTCCTGGCCGCGCGCTACGGTGCGCTCCAGTGCCGCCACAATGTGGTTACAGCCGCTTTGCAGCGCCGCACGCATGGTGTCAGACAGATCGGCCACTTCTGCGGCCAGTTTTACCACCAGACAGGGCACGGTGTTACCGCACGATTTGCCCTGCCAGTTATCGAAATAATCAATCAGATGATCGTGAGCAGAGCCTTGCGGGGCATTCAGACGCATTTTTGCGTCTTCGAGATAGTTGGCGAAATAGCGCTCAAGCAGGCCCACACCGTATGCTTCTTTTGAAGCGAAATAGTGATAGAACGAGCCCTTGGGGACATCGGCCGTGGCCAGGATTTCTGCCAGACCCACTGCAGCAAAACCTTTCCCCAGAATGATGTGTTCACCGATGGCGAGCAAATGCTCGCGGGTGTCTTCAAAGCGCTTTTTTACCATGACGCGGAATGTTTCCGGTTGAATTCAATAACTTGTATCTTGTTGATGTTTATGCAAAAAAGCAAAACTTACGGCCGGGTGGTACGTTCGTTTTAAAATGCTTTTGGCATCCGCCGGTGATTCAAAATATCTGGTTTGCCCGCTGGTGTGAAATTTTGCTTACAACGTGCCAGCACTGTGTTGTATGTACGCCTGGCTGGCGAAGGGTTCCCCGCGCCAGCCAGGTAAATAGATCACTAACCCGATCACTTGAAACCCGACGCCATGTGCTTACTTGCCCGCTTGCAGCGCCTTGGACACAATTTCAAAGGTGTCAGGTGACAAGCCGGGCTGGCGCGCCACGCGTTCCAGTTCGGCGCGCATCATGGCGCGACGGCTTGGCTCGACGCGAGTCCAGCGATTGAAACACGCCGCCAGCCGCGCAGCGATTTGCGGATTGATTTTGTCCAGTTCCAGTACGCGGTCAGCAGCAAAAGCGTAACCGTAGCCATCCACTGCATGAAAATGCGCCATATTGCGCGAGCAGAACGTGGTGATCAGCGAGCGCACCTTGTTCGGATTGGTCATGGCAAAGGCTGGATGGCTCATCAATTGCTGCACGCGAGCCAGCGCACCGGGGCGATCCGACAGCGCTTGCAGGCCGAACCACTTGTCCATCACCAACGCGTCGTCTTGCCACATGCTGGCAAAGTCCGCTAGATATTGATCGCCACCTTCGCGCTGGTTGAACGCGGCCAGAGCAGCCAGGCGATCAGTCATGTTGTCGGCGTGGCGATACTGGTTGGTCAGCAGTTCGGTAATGCGCGGTTCGTCCAGTTCGGCCAGGTAATCCAGTGCCACGTTCTTCAGGCTGCGACGACCGGCTTGTTCGGCGTTGTACTGGTAAGGCTCGGTGCTGTGCAGTTTCTGGTACACCGCAATCAGGGGCGCACGCAGTTCTTTGGCCAGCGATTGCTTGAGCGCCTGGCGCACTTGATGCAGACGAGTCGGGTCGACTTCGTTGAGCGCTTCAAACAGGAATTGTTCGCTCGGCAGTTGCAGCATCAGTGCCACTAGCGCCGGGTCAATCCGGTCTTGTGTCAGCAGCTTTTCAAACGCCGCTACCAGTTGTGCCGGGGCTGCCGCATGGCCAGCTTCTTGCTGATAACGCTGCAACAACAAGCGTGTCAGATAAGTATTGGCCGCTTCCCAGCGCGCAAACGGATCGCTGTCGTGGGCGATCAAGAACACCAGTTCTTCATCAGCGTATGGGTAATCCAGCTTCACCGGCGCGGAGAAATCGCGCAGCAGCGAAGGCACCGGATGGCTGTGGATGCCGGTAAATACAAAGCGCTCTTTGGCTTGCTTCAGTTGCAGTACCCGGCTGGTTACGCCGGTATCGCTTTCGCCAGCCAGCACCAGCGGCAGTTCTGCGCCGCTGCGATCCAGCAGACCTAGCGCCAGCGGGATCAGGTACGGTTGCTTTTCTGACTGCCCCGGTGTGGCCGGGCAGTGTTGTTCCACGGTCAGGGTAAAGGTCTTGGCGTCCTGGTCGTACACACCTTCAACCGTCACGCGCGGCGTGCCGGACTGGCTGTACCAGCGTTTGAACTGGGTCAGGTCGATATCGTTGGCATCGGCCATGGCCGCGACGAAATCATCGCAGGTCACGGCTTGGCCATCGTGGCGCTTGAAGTACAGATCGGTGCCCTTACGGAAACCATCGTGGCCAACCAGGGTGTAGATCATCCGCACCACTTCCGAGCCTTTTTCGTACACGGTGGCGGTATAGAAATTGTTGATTTCCAGATATGAGTCTGGCCGTACCGGGTGTGCTTGCGGGCCAGCGTCTTCCGGGAACTGATACTCGCGCAGCGTGCGCACATTGCCAATGCGTTGCACGGCACGGCTGCCGATATCGCTGGAGAACTCCTGATCGCGGAATACGGTCAGGCCTTCCTTGAGCGACAACTGGAACCAGTCGCGGCAAGTTACGCGGTTGCCGGTCCAGTTGTGGAAGTACTCGTGCGCCACGACCGATTCAATGCCGTCAAAGTCCACGTCGGTGGCAGTTTCCGGGCGGGCCAGCACGTACTTGGTGTTGAAAATGTTCAACCCCTTGTTTTCCATGGCGCCCATATTGAAGTCCGAGACCGCTACGATCATGTAGGTATCCAGATCGTATTCGAGGCCGAAGCGCTCTTCATCCCATGCCATGGCGGCTTTGGCCGAGGCCAGCGCGTGGTGGCATTTCTCCACATCGCCCGGCTCAACCCAGATTTCCACATTCACGTTCTTGCCGCTGCCAGTGGTGTAACGGTCGGCCAGCACTACCAGCTTGCCCGCGACCAGCGCAAACAGATAAGACGGCTTCTTGAACGGATCAACCCATTTTACCCAGTGGCGATTGCGGTCCAGCACACCCTGGTCGACGCGATTGCCGTTGCCCAGCAATACCGGGTAGCGGGTTTTGTCGGCGATGATGGTGGTGGTGAACTTGGCCATGACATCCGGGCGATCCAGATACCAGGTAATGCGCCGGAAGCCTTCGGCCTCACATTGGGTAAAGAAATTGCCATTGGAAACATACAGGCCGGACAACGTGGTGTTGGTCAGCGGGTTGATGCGCGTGGCGATTTCCAGAATGCATTCATCGGGCAACTGGGCGATGGTCAATGTGTCGTCACCCAGCTCGTAGTCGTCCTGTGCCAGTTGCTTGCCGTCCAGCTTGATGCTTTCCAGTGCCAGTTCTTCGCCATCCAGCACCAGCGGCGCGGTGGCGTTAGGGTGGGCCGGATTGCGTTTGAGTACCAGGCGCGACAGCACGCGGGTGTTGGTTTCTTCCAGTTCAAAGGTCAGGTCGACGCGATCAATCAGGAATGGCGGCGGGGTGTAATCAAGGCGCTGAATGGGTTGGCGTTGTTCTTGCATGACAAAAGCGTACCTGGAATGAGTTAGCGGGGAGAGGCTGCAGCCGGGGTATGCACGGCAACAGCATTGTTGAAATTCTGGGGCGGCAATGCCCGATATTTCGCACGCGGCGCGCGCGCGCGTTATTTCACTTGTTTACTGGACCTATATGCGAGCAATGCTACCCAAAATCAAGCCGCTGCGGCATCAGGGCTGGCCCGCATTATCGCAAAAACGCCAATTGTTATATTCCAGCTCACACTTTTGATAGTCGAAATGGTTCTGCCGTGCGGCTTATGGCGCTGGTATAGTACGCGATTGGCTTAAACCCTTATTGGCTGTGGCTTGCATGTACGTTTACGACGACTTTGACCAGAAAATTGTGGATCAGCGCGTGGCGCAGTTTCGCGATCAAACCAGCCGTTACCTGGCCGGCACGCTTACCGAAGATGAGTTCCGCCCGCTGCGTTTGCAGAACGGACTCTATATCCAGCGCCATGCGCCGATGCTGCGCGTGGCGGTGCCCTATGGCGAGCTGAACAGCAAGCAAGTGCGCATGCTGGCGCATATCGCCCGCAAATATGATCGTGGTTACGGCCACTTCACCACGCGCCAGAACATCCAGTTCAACTGGCCGGCGCTGGAAAATGTGCCGGATATCCTGGCCGATCTGTCCACCGTGCAGATGCATGCCATTCAGACTTCGGGCAACTGCATTCGCAATACCACCAGCGACCAGTTTGCTGGCGTGGCACACGACGAGCTGGTTGATCCGCGCCCGTGGTGCGAAATCATCCGCCAGTGGTCGACCTTCCACCCGGAATTCGCCCACCTGCCGCGCAAGTTCAAGATTGCCGTGAACGGTGCCGTGGAAGATCGCGCAGCCATTCTGGTGCACGACATCGGTATTACCGTGCAGAAGAATGAGGCCGGTGAAATTGGCTTTGCCGTGTACGTCGGTGGCGGCCTTGGTCGCACGCCGGTGATTGGTGCGCTGATCAAGCCGTGGCTGGAACAACACCATTTGCTGTCGTATCTGGATGCCGTACTGCGCGTATACAACCGCTACGGCCGCCGCGACAACAAATACAAAGCCCGCATCAAGATTCTGGTGAAAGCCATGACGCCAGAAGCTTTCGGTGCCAAGGTTGAACAAGAATGGGCGCATACCAAAAACGGCCCGATGACGCTGACCGATGCGGAAATCCATCGCGTCGCCAAATTCTTTGTCGACCCGGCGTATGAAATACTGCCGGGCGATGACGCTGGCTACCTGCAAGCTCGCGCCACCAAGCCGGCGTTTGCGCGCTGGGTGGAGCGCAACGTGTTTGGTCACAAGCAAGCAGGCTATGCCGCTGTGACGCTGTCTCTGAAGAAAACCGGCGTGCCGCCAGGTGATGCTACCGACGCGCAGCTGGACGCCGTGGCAGATTTGTCCGACCAGTACAGCTTGGGTGAAATTCGCGTTTCGCACGAACAGAATCTTATCCTGCCGTACGTAAAACAGGCCGATCTGTTTGCGGTGTGGGAACAAGCCAAAGCCATTGGTTTTGCCACGCCGAACATCGGCCTGCTGACCGATATCGTGTGCTGCCCGGGCGGTGATTTCTGCTCGCTGGCTAACGCCAAGTCGATCCCGATTGCTGAAGGCATCCAGCAAAAATTTGATGATCTGGATTACCTGTTTGACCTGGGTGAACTGGATATCAATATCTCGGGCTGTATGAACTCCTGTGGGCACCACCACGTCGGCCACATCGGCATTCTGGGCGTGGATAAGAGTGGCAGCGAGTGGTACCAGATTTCGCTGGGCGGCCGTCAAGGCAAGCAGGCCAGCTTGGGTAAGGTCATTGGACCGTCGTTTGCCCAAGACGATGTGCCGGGCGTGATCGAGCAGATCATCAAGGTCTTTGTTGAAGCACGCGAAGCCGACGAACACTTTGTGGAAGTGTTTGATCGTCTGGGTATGGAACCCTTCAAAACGCGCGTTTACGGCAACAAGACCAAAGCCGTAGCGGAGGCGACCCATGACTAAGATCATCAAAGGCCGCCAGATTGTTGAAGATGACGCCACACTGTTGCGTCTGGCTGAAGACGGCAGTTTTGAGAGTGTTCCTGCCACTGGCCGGATCATCGTTCCGCTCAAACAATGGCAAGCGCAGCGCGACAGCCTGATTACCCGCGGCGATGTGGGTGTATGGCTGGCATCCGATGAAGAAGTGGAAGACATCGCGAGCGATCTGGCGCACTTTGCGCTGATTGCGCTGGACTTCCCGGCCTTTATCGACGGCCGCAGTTATTCCAATGCGCGTTTGCTGCGTGACCGTTTCGGCTGGAAGGGCGAGCTGCGGGCGATTGGCGATGTGTTCAAGGATGTGATCCTGTTCCAGCATCGTTGCGGTTTTGATGCCTTTGCCGTGCGCGCGGATAAAGACATTAACGAAGCGCTCAAGGGTCTGGAGGATTTCACCGAGTTCTATCAAGGTGCCACCGACCAGCCATTGCCGCTGTTCCGCCGCCGTACGCCGGTGTGATTGCTAGCTTGAGTCAGATTGAGCCAATAAAAAAAGGAACCGTTTGGTTCCTTTTTTTATTCACGTAGCCCGGATGGAGCGAGGCGGGAATCCGGGGGAAATGCATCAATCGGCCACCGCATTTAACTTGCGAATATGGCATCCGGGATTCTCGCCTGCGGCTTCATCCGGACTACAGCGTCGTTGAAGCGGTAAGGGTAATCAATTCACAACTACCTGATAGCCGTGTTTCCTGGCCGCCGCACGCAGGCGTACCAGAAACTCGCTGTTGTCTTCATCCGCCGCTGGCCACGGTTCATCCAGCAACTCGGATGACAGCGTGTTGCAGACATCCTCTGCCGCTGCGGCATCATCCATGCCCCACTCAATGATGTTCTCGCGCACATGCACCCAGTCGGCCAGCAGCTCGGCCATTTGCGCCTGCGTCAGACGAACCCCGGCGGTGGCTTCGATGTAGTCGATGGCGGCTTGGGCTTCGCCTTCAGACAGCAGTGTATCGTCGTCATTTTTGGTGGGGTGCAGGGGGTCGATCATGATTCAGTTCCTGTGGTGAATATCCTGCCCAAGGCAGGAAAAGGGGGGCGATATTACCACTTTGGCCGCTGCCGTCGGCGAAGGTTCGTGCCACAGCGACCATTCACCCACTGGTATTTACGCTCTTGCGCAGTTTAAGCAAAACCGGCAAACGGCGGGGACCAGGCGGGCTGCTCCCCGGAATACCCGGCCAGCGGCACAAACACCGATGGCGGTTGTACAAAGTCGGTGACACCCGGCCAGCGCAGCAGGGCTTCAACGCCGCAAACGCGCCCGGTGGTCATGGCAATTTGCGGTTGGTACTAGACCTCCAGCCATTGCAACGCGTTGCGATTCAGAGAGGGTAGAGGCATTGGGTCCCGAGGCGAGATGGGCTGGTTATGTCATTCAATTGTGTGTGCTGATTTCAAAAATAGACAAGTAAGGTCAATTACTGCAAAATAATTGACTTGGCAACGATTGATACGGCAATAGATTTTCATGCAAGCCCAGACACCTGCAGTAACCCCCGAAATTCCGAATCCCAAACAGGCCTTTCGCCAGCGTTTATTCGCCATGCTGGGCCTGTGTTTTGTGTTGATCATGGTGGCGCTGGACCAAACCGTGGTCGGCACCGCGCTGCCGACGGTTGTCGCTGAACTGAAAGGCTTCAGCCTGTACGCCTGGGTTGGCACGTCTTATCTGTTGACCTCGGTCATTACCATTCCCATCTTTGGTCGGCTGGGGGATGACCATGGCCGCAAACCGTTTGTGCTGGCGGCGATTGTGCTGTTTACCGTGGCCTCAATGCTGTGCGGGATGGCGCAAAGCATGATCCAGCTGGTGCTGGCGCGGGCGTTGCAAGGAGTTGGTGGCGGCATGCTGGTGGCCACTACCTTTGCCTCGGTGCCCGATTTATTTCCCGACGCGCATGAGCGTTTGCGCTGGCAGGTGTTGTTCAGCAGCGCGTTCGGCTTGGCCAACGCCATTGGCCCGTCGCTGGGTGGCTTTTTGACTGAATACTGCGGCTGGCGCTGGGTGTTTTTTGTAAACCTGCCCGTAGGCTTGATCAGTGTGTGGTTTGTCTGGCGCTATCTACCGCGCATTCGCCATGCCGATCACACACCGTCACGGCTGGATTGGCTGGGCGCTGCACTGATTGCAGTGGCGCTGGGCGGCATGCAGCTGCTGGTGGAGTGGTTGCCGCAGCGCAAGCCGCCGTTGCTGCTGGCGCTGCTGGCCGTAGTGGCGATTGGCTCGGTGGTGCTGCTGTTGTGGTGGGAACGCCGCTGCGCCAATCCGATTTTGCCGCTGGATATGTTCACGCATCGCAGCTTGCAGCCGTTGTTCATATTGTCAGTGCTGATGGGCTTTTGCCTGTTTGCAGTGATGTACTACGCGCCGTTGATGTTCCAGGGCGGCTTCGGACTATCGCCTAATCAGGCCGGTCTGCTAGTCACGCCGCTGGTGGTGTTCATTACCGTGGGCAGCATTATCAATGGCCGCATCATTACGCGCGTGCCCAAGCCCAACATCATGCTGTACGTCGGCTTTGCCTTTTTCTGGGTGGCCGCCTTCGGCCTGACGCAGACCCACTTGGGCACACCGCATTGGGTCATTGTGCTGGTGATGATGATGGGCGGACTGGGCTTGGGTTTGTTGATGCCTAATCTGACCATCTTTGCCCAGGAAACCGCACCGCGTACGCAACTGGGCATCGCCACCGCCATGCTGCAATCCACCCGCATGATTGGCGGGATGCTGGGCACGGCGTTGATCGGCACCTTTGTGACACATCGCTATACCGCAGGGGTTGAGGACTTTTTGCAAAATCAGGCGCCGGGCAGCATGCAATGGGCGCACTGGCTGGATGACCCGCAGATTCTGGTTAATCACAGCGTCGCGCAACAGTTTAGCCAGGCCGCCGGGCAGGCTGGCGTACAGGCTGGCGCCTTGCTGGACGGTGCCCGGGTGGCGCTGGTGAACGCCATTCACGGTGGGCAATGGACTGTGGTAGGCGTGATGGTGCTGGCGCTGTTGATTGTGCGCCGCGTGCCGCCGCTGAGGCTGCAACGCCGTGTGACTAAAGTCGAGGCATCACATGAGTGAGCAAGACCGCAATCTGCTGCAACAAATGGCGCGCACTGCGCGGGCCATGTACGCGGCATTTGAGGGCGAAGTCGGGCACGCCCTGCCGCGCTGGCGCATCCTGCAGGCCTTGGCCGACATGCCGGAAGCAACGCAAAAACAGCTGGTCACACGTTTGATCATGGATGCCGGTGCCCTGACTCGCCAAATGAAAGCCCTGGAACATGACGGGCTGGTTACCCGCAGTGCCGATCCGCAAGACAATCGCATTACGCGCGTGGCGTTAACCGCTTCGGGCAAGCAATTGATTGCGGCGGCACAACCGCAGCGCCATGCTTTCTTTGAAAAAGCACTGGATGGTCTGGCGCCGGAGCGCATTGCCATCGCCCAAGCGGTGCTGCACGAGGTGGAAGAGAACCTGCGCAGGATGAGCTGTTTGCGCGGCGGGGCAGCTGGCAAGCCGGATTAACGGACTAATTGGACTAATTAAATTAATAAACTGGCTTGATTTGCAGCGCGGTGTCAGTCGCCTTCGCCGTGTTCGCTCTCTGGCGTTTTGGGTGGCTTGGTTGGGTGCGGTGGATTAATCAGTATGGTCACCGCTTTTTCGAAATGCCCGCCAAATACCAGAATGACCAGCGCAAACAGTAGCGCGGCCCCGGCAATCTGCCATTCGCCGCTGCCACAAGCCAGGCCTAACATGGCGGCCAGCCAGATCGAGGCGGCAGTGGTCAAACCTTCCACGCGCTCTTTCTCCCCCCGATGAATGATCACCCCGGCGCCGATAAAGCCGATGCCGGTAATTGCGCCTTGCATCACCCGGCTGACATCACTCGATGTTGCGCCGGTGATCCGCGCTACGGTCAGTGCGGCCAGCGCGGTACCCAACGCCACCATGCAATGCGTACGCAAACCAGCGGGCTTGCGATGCAGCTGGCGATTCAAACCCAGCACCGCGCCATACAAAGTGGCCATACCCAAGTTGATCAGGGCATCGGGCATTGCGATAAAAACAGTCGACATGGTGAGCGGTTTATCCCTGCGCTGGAATCGGTAACATTGTTAACAGTTGTTTATGCGGCGCTAACCATGGCGCTGGCGCCATTAAGCGCCACATTGACCCGCTGCCCCACATGCAGGGCTGCAGCTTCTGCATGATTGACCAGAGTGGTTAACGTTTCCTGGCCAATGGCGATGACCACACGTGCCTGCACGCCAGCGGGTTCAACCAGCAATACCTGACCGGCCAGCGCATAGCGCCCCAGAGTATTGGTATTGAGCAGTACCTCGCGCGGCGTGCCGTAACGAGTGGGCGCGTCGGGTTGCAAATACGCTACCTGACTAGCCAGTCTAAACACTTCGCCCGGATCATGGCTGACCAGCACTGTGGTGAGTTGCGTTTCGCTCAGGATATCGGCCAGCGCCTGTTGCAAGTTGCTGCGCAAACTGCCATCCAGCGCTGATAGTGCTTCATCAAGCAACAGCAGCTGCGGCTCGCTGGCCAGCGCCCGGGCCAGGGCGACGCGCTGCAATTGCCCACCCGACAGTTCTCGCGGGTAACGGCGGCCGTACTCGGTCATGCCGGTTAACTCAAGCCAGTGACCGCGGCGCGTGGCGTCGGGTTTGGGTTGGGCAAAGGCCAGATTGCCATCCACCGTCATGTTGGGGAACAACGCGAAATCCTGAAAGACAAAACCCACGCGACGCGAACGGGTTGGCGTCTGTTCATGACTGGTCGCATCAAACCAGGTTTGCCCATTAAAACGGACCATGCCTGATTCCGGTTGCGCCAAGCCCGCCAGTATCCGCAGTAGCGTGGTTTTACCAACGCCAGATGGGCCGTACAGCGCCAGGCAACCGCCTTGCGGAACATCCACCTGCATGGTCAGCGCTCGTCCAGGTAGCGCCAGCGTGACGTCCATAAACAGACTCATGCGCGCCGCCTTTGTACCCGTTGCAGCGCCAGCAATACCAGGAACGAGAACACCACCAGAATCGCCGCATAGGTATGCGCGGCCGGGTAGTTGAGGGCTTCCATTTCCTGGTACAAAGCAATTGAGGCCACGCGAGTTTGATCCGGGATATTGCCGCCCAGCATCAGTACGACACCAAACTCGCCTACCGTATGGGCGAACGCCAGAATGGCCCCGGCAAATACGCCGTGTCGGGCGTGCGGCAACCAGACTCGCCAGAGAATGGTGGGTTCATGCTTGCCCAGGGTACGCGCAGCATCCAGCAAGTTGACCGGCGTCTGGCGTAATGCCGCGAGTAGGGGTTGCACCATGAATGGCAAACTGAATAGTACGGACCCCAGCACCAGCCCGTTAAAGCTGAAAACGAGGCGCAGCGACAAAGTGCGTTCCAGCCAGCCGCCCAGCCAGGAGGCCGGGCTGAAGGTAATCAGCAAATAAAAACCCAGCGCGGTGGGAGGCAATACCAGCGGCAGGCTGATGAGGACTTCTACCAGTGACCGAGCCCGGCCATGCCCGCGAGCCAGCCAGGCGCACAGCGGTACCGCCAGCACCAGCAAAATACCGGTGGTGAGCGTGGCTAGTTTGAGCGTGAGCAGCAGCGGTTGCGGGTCAACGGTGTTCAGCACTCAATACCCATTTCGTTGGCTTTGACCAGCCATTCCACTTGCGCGTCTACGTGCAAAGCCATGCGTTCTGCCGAGCCGGTGGTAATGACCGCATAAACCGGGACACCCGCGAAATCCATCTCGACTCGCGTGAGCAATTTGCCGCTTTCCAGGTTGCTGATCCGGGCGGGAACACGATTGCGCAGGCTGATCTGCCCGCCCAGATTGCGGGCGATGGCGACTTCGGTTTCTTTGAATACCAGCGTGATGGCGGCGCCCGGAGATAGATCAGGTTGATCGCCCACCAGCATTGCCGAAAACGAATGACCACTGGCCTGGGCATCAATCAGCGTCACGCCATTCTCATGCTCCAGTTGTACGAGTATGGCTGGAATGCGATTCATGGTGCACGGTATCCATTTTGTTCAAAGATGGTTTTGGCGGCAGGGGAAGAGATAAAGCGGTAAAACGCTTGAGCCGCAGCCAGGTCATGGTCTTTGGCGTATTTGAGCAAGGCAGCACCTTGCTCGATTGGCGAATACGCTGTGGCTGGGACATCAACCCAGTGGCCTTTGCCGCGGGCTTCGGGTGAAAGCACCAGCGATTTGGCGGTAAAGCCGAAGTCTGCTGCTCCGGTGGTAATGAATTGCGTGGCTTGCGAAATATTGTCGCCGTACACCAGCTTGGGCTTGGCGGCATCGGCCAGCTTGAAGGTGGTCAGGGCATGGATGGCTTCTCGGCCATAGGGGGCGGTTTGCGGATTGGCCACGGCGATATGGCTGACTGACGGGTCGTTGACCAGCTTTTGCCAGCCTTCAATTTTCAGATCACGCGTGGTCCAGACCACCAATGAGCCCAAAGCATAAGGTTTGGGTGCTTCCAGTGTTTGCCCGGCATCCTGCAGCTTTTGCGGGAAATCCATATCCGCAGACATGAACACCTGAAAAGGCGCGCCTTGGGTAATCTGGGTATAGAACTTGCCCGAAGCGCCGAAAGAAGGTTTGACTTCAATCCCGGTGGTTTTGGTGAAGCTGCTGGCAAGCTCGGTAAAGACGTATTGCAAATTTGCTGCGACGGCGACGTTTAAAGTTTCAGCATGAACTGCTGCCGAAACAAACATCAATCCGCCAAGGATGGCGGTTTGCAGCGAAGCGAAAGAAACGCGGGAGGGAAGCAAACGGGGCCTGAGCATCAACTACTCCATGTTGTCTGGATTATCGCAATCGCCACCAGTATAACGAGGCAATTTGACAATACCATAGGCCAACAGGAGTAGCCGTGCCCGGCGCCGTGCGCTTTAGCGGCGGCGGAATTGTGGGCGGTTGCCGCCAGGACTAGTAGGTGCGCGCTCGTCTTTGTGACGGAAGCTCACGCGGCCCTTGGTCAGGTCATACGGAGACATTTCAACAGTCACGCGATCACCTTCCAGTACACGGATACGATTCTTTTGCATCTTGCCCGATGCATAGGCGATCACTTCAACACCATTGGTCAGAACCACTTTAAAACGCGATTCCGGAAATACTTCTGCGACAGTACCTTCCATTTCAATAAGATCTTCTTTAGCCATTGTTGCTCCAGTTAGGGGTAAACCAAAAACCAGTGCCGCAAGACGCAGCCCATCTGAACGGGCCACGCGCGCACGCCGGTTTTGCTAGTGTTTTGGTGCTTCTGGCCACCCGAAACTGCCCAATCTGCTTGGGGTAATACGAGCGGCAAAAATGGATTGATGCCGGATTTCGACATTAAGCGTTGATAATTATACGCCTTTTTGCAGTTTTGCTCCTGACCGGTTGACGGTAAATGCTGATTGGGCATTTGACCCGCTGCGTGCCGCGATCAAAAATGCTTGACCTGGAGCGCACTCTAACTTGCAGGATGGATTCATGGAACCGTTTCTTCAGATCGAACAGATGTCCCAACGTACCGGCTTGTCGGCCCACACCCTGCGCTATTACGAGCGCATCGGGCTGATCGAACCGGTACACCGTGCCCCGGGCGGGCAACGGCTGTATACGGAAACTGATCTGCGCTGGATCGAGTTCCTGCTGCGTTTGCGCAATACCGGCATGCCGATCCGGCAAATGCTGGCTTATGCCGCGCTACGCAGCCAGGGGGATGACACGCTGGTTGAGCGCCGCCATCTGCTGCAAAGCCATTTGGGTGAGATCGAAACCCAACTGCTTGAATTGCAGCAAACCGCAGATTATTTGCGGGAAAAGATTGCGATTTATCACCAGCAGGAATCCCGGCATGCCATATCTGCACAGGGAAACAGCCATGAACACCACCAAGCAACAAGCAGCGAACAACGAAACTCAGACACCCTCTCGCTACCAGCGCGGCCTGGAACGGCTGAGCGAAATTGATGGTCGTGCTGGTGAACAAGTAGTCCAGCGTCTGGCGGCCATTGCGCCGGATTTTGCGAAGTATCTGGTTGAGTATCCGTTTGGCGATATCTACAACCGGCCTGGTTTGTCGCTGCGGGATCGCGAAATCGCCGTGGTCGCCGCGTTGACCGTATTGGGTTATGCCACGCCGCAATTGAAAGTGCACGTGAATGCGGCGCTGAACGTGGGCGTGACGCGGGAAGAGGTCACCGAGATTTTGATGATGATGTCGGTGTACGCGGGGTTTCCGGCGGCATTGAATGGCTTGTTTGCGGCGCAGGAGGTGTTTGAGGAACGCGGGGTTTGAAGATGGTGTGCTGGCGATTTTGGTGTTAGACGATGTAGGGAGGGGGCGACCCGCCTTGCTGTTACGACTAGAGCCTTAAAAGCTTTTATGTTAGTGCCTGCGGCACGGTTGTGAAAAGCTTTTGATACCCCGCTGCCGCAAGGGGGCCCGAAGTCAAAAGCCAAAACGAACCGTTTGTTTGCCAAGGGTCTTTGCGCGCCTCCGTCGTCCCCTCGGTCGGCGGGGTTTGCTGCGTGGGATGTCGGTGATGGCAGTAGAAGCAACAGCCGTTATTACATCGTCATTCCCGCGCGGGTCGTTGGCAGACGAGATAGGAACCAACAGTGACGGCTCGCCAACAGACGGTGTGCTTTTCAAATTCCCTGACGCCACTGCCGAGGGAGTGGAGGGAGACCTTGGGCTCCCGACCGACCGAGGGAACCCCGGAGGGGCATCAGCGTGGGGTCGCCTTTCTTTTGGTTACTTTTCTTTGGCGAAGCAAAGAAAAGTAACGTGCTCCCCGGCACCCCGGGGTATCAAATGCCTTTAGCCGTGCCGGTAGGCATAAACAATAACTTGTAGTCGGGATGACAGGAAACGGACTCGGGCTCAACTCCAAACAGCGTCATCAATTCTCATGCGCTTCCAGCGTAAATCGCGCCCCGGCATCCAGCCCCAACTTGTCCACCAACAGCGGCATGATCTCTGCCAAGGTGGCGCGCAAAGTCCACGGCGGGTTGAGAATGAACATACCGCTGCCATACATGCCAAACCCGTCGGCAGATGGCGATTGCACGCTCAGCGCCACATGCAGCCAGCTTTTCACTGGCAGCGTTTTCAGTTTGGCGGGTAGGGTACGGCTTTCTTCGCGTTGTAATTGCGGATACCAGATGGCGTAGGTGCCAGTGGCAAAGCGCTTCAGACCTTCCTGCAAGCCATCGATCACATGGCGGTAATCGTTTTTGTCTTCATACGGTGGATCAATCAGCACAAGACCACGGCGGGATGCTGGCGGCAGAGCCGCTTTGATGCCGGTGAACCCATCGCCCGCGTCAATTTGCACCTGACGGCCATAGTGTTCCATGGCCTGCACCAGCAGTTTGCTGTCGCTTGAATGCAGTTCGAACAACCGCGCTTTGTCATGCTCGCGCAGCACTTCCAGCGCGCAAGCGGGCGAGCCGGGGTACAGCTTGAGCTTGCCATCCGGATTGAAGGCGCGGATCACCTTGATGTAATCGGCCAGTGCCTCGGGCAGATTCTTTTCATCCCACAAGCGGGCGATGCCGCTTTCAAACTCGGCGTTTTTGGTGGCGTAACCTTCCACCAGCGAATAAATGCCCGCGCCGGCGTGGGTGTCCACGTAGGTGTATGGTTTGTCTTTCTGGTTCAGATAACGCAGCAGGGCGATCTGAACGGTGTGTTTAAGAACGTCGGCATGGTTGCCGGCGTGAAAGGCGTGGCGATAGCTGAGCATGGCGTGCGGCTCGAATGGCAATCGCCCATTGTACCGGATCGCGCCCAGGCGCCGCGTATGGCGTCATGCCAGTGTTATCATTGGTGCTTTCCCGAATCTACCCTGCGCGCTCCCATCATGAAACCAGCAGAACATCTCGAATACCTCGACCTTGCCCCCATTGCCCGGGTGAATGGCACCGTGATCCTGCCCGGCTCCAAGAGCATTTCTAATCGCACACTATTGCTGGCGGCGCTGGCCAGTGGCCGCACCGAAGTCAAAGGCTTGCTGGCGAGTGACGATATCGAGCGCATGCTGGAGGCACTGACCTCGCTGGGCGTGAAGTGGATGCAAACCGCAGGCACGCGTGATTTTGTAGTGGAAGGCGTGGGCGGTGTGTTTCCAGTCAAAGACGCCGATTTGTTTCTGGGTAACGCCGGTACTGCGTTCCGGCCACTGACCGCCGCGCTGGCGCTGGCTGGTGGCACCTACAAGCTGCATGGCGTGCCTCGCATGCACGAGCGCCCGATTGGTGATCTGGTCGACGCATTGCGGGTGGTCGGTGCCGATGTGGAATATCTGGGTAACGACGGCTTTCCGCCGTTGCAGCTGCGCCCGGCCAGTATCACGGCAGGCCGTCGCGTGCCGGTGAAAGGCAATGTGTCCAGCCAGTTTCTAACGGCGCTGCTGATGGCGCTGCCGCTGACCGGTGAAGATGTCACGATTGAGGTGGTCGGCGAACTGATCTCCAAACCGTATATCGAAATTACGCTCAATCTGATGGCTAAATTTGGCGTGAAGGTCGAGCGCCGTGACTGGAGCGAGTTCTTTATCCCCGGCGGCCAGGTGTATCAAAGCCCCGGCACAATTCATGTAGAAGGCGATGCCTCAAGTGCGTCGTACTTCCTTGCTGCTGGCGCCATTGGTGGTGGCGTGGTGCGTGTGGAAGGTGTGGGCAGCGAGAGCATTCAGGGTGACAAACGCTTTGCCGAAGTGCTGGAACTGATGGGCGCGCAAATTACCTGGGCTGCTAATCACATCGAAGCCGCACCAGCCATTGGCGGCAAGCTCAAGGCACTGAATATCGACCTCAACCATATCCCCGATGCTGCCATGACCATCGCCGTGGCCGCTCTGTTTGCTGAAGGCACCACTACCATTCGCAATATCGAAAGCTGGCGCGTGAAGGAAACCGACCGCCTGAGCGCGATGGCAACCGAATTGCGCAAGATTGGCGCGGCAGTGGAAGAGGGCCAGGACTATATCCGCGTGACCCCGCCTGCTATGTTTATCCCCAATGCCCAGATCGATACCTACGACGATCACCGCATGGCGATGTGCTTCTCGCTGGTAGCGCTCGGCGGCGTGCCGGTGCGCATCAACGATCCGAAATGTACCGCCAAGACCTTCCCGACCTACTTTGAAGAGCTGGCGCGGATTAACGCCCGCTGAGCGTCAAGCGGGCCAGGTTTGACTGACCTGGCCCGGTGAATTGTCTACGGTTGTGTATAGTTGTGACTCAATACACATTCTGGAGACAGCTTTCATGTCTGCTTTTCTCAATATATCCCGCCTTTTACTTACGTGTGCTTTGCTGGCTTTTCTCACCGGCTGCGGTTACAACGCCATCCAGGTGAACGACGAGCAAGTCAAAGCCAACTGGTCTGAGGTGGTAAACCAGTATCAGCGCCGTGCTGATCTGGTGCCTAACCTGGTCAACACCGTGAAGGGCTATGCCAATCACGAAGAGAAAGTATTGACTGAGGTAACCGCCGCTCGCGCCAAAGTGGGCAGCATCCAGATGACTCCGGAAATGATCAACGACCCTAAAGCCATGGCCAGTTTTCAGGCAGCGCAGGGTGAGTTGTCTGGCGCGTTGTCGCGCTTGATGGTGGTGACCGAGAACTATCCGAATCTCAAAGCCGACGGCTTGTTCCAGAACTTGCAGGCGCAACTGGAAGGCACGGAAAACCGCGTGACGGTGGCACGCAATCGGTATATCAAGTCCGTCCAGGACTACAACGTATTGATCCGCCAGTTCCCCAATAACCTGACCGCCAAGATGTTCGGCTACGACGTGAAGCCCAACTTCACTGTTGATAACGAGAAGGCCATTTCGACTGCGCCGACGGTAGATTTCTCGCAGCCCACACCGCAACCTGCAGCCAAGTGAGCGAGCGCATGGTGATGCGTAATCCGTCGCTATGGTTGGTGTTGAGCCGCTGGATGGCGCCGCTGCTGTGCGTGCTGGGCCTGTTGTTGCCAGCAGCGGTACGTGCGGATGCCGATTCGCCACCCATCCCGGCCATCACCGCGCGGGTGACTGACACCACCGGCTCGCTCAGCGCGCAGCAAGTTCAGGATCTGGAACAGAAACTGGCTGCGCTGGAGCAAAAGAAAGGCTCGCAACTGGCGGTGCTGATTATCCCTACCGTACAACCGGACACTATCGAAGACTACGCTGTGCATGCCTTCGAGCAGTTCAAGCTCGGGCGCAAGAAGGTGGATGACGGTGTGTTGTTGATCGTCGCTAAAAACGATCACAAAGTGCGCATCGAGGTCGGTTACGGGCTGGAAGGGGCGATTCCGGACGCTGCTGCCGCACGCATCATTCGCGAATACATCGCCCCGCAGTTTCGCCAGAACAATTTTTATGGCGGCATCAACGATGCGGTAGGCGCACTGACGCTGCTGATTGAAGGTGAGCAACTGCCGCCGCCCTTAACCAAAGAACAGCATGTCGACGAAGGCGTTAATCCTCCGGGTTTGATTGGCGCCGGTATCTTCGGCGTGTTTGTGCTGATGCTGGGTTCGGCTTTCAAATTTGGCGGCTTCACGAGGGCGATGATGGCGGGTTTGCCCAGCTTTGCGGCGGGCTGGCTGTTGCTGGGCTCGCCCGCTGCAGCGCTGTTGATGGCGCTGGTGGCCGCTGGCTTGGGCTCCGGCGCATTCTTTTACATGATGGCCATGGGCGGTGGCGGACGTTATACCGGCGGTGGTGGAGGTGGCGGCTTTGGCGGGGGAGGTGGTTTTGGTGGTGGAGGCGGATTCTCCGGCGGCGGTGGTTCATCGGGAGGCGGTGGTGCCTCCGGTGGCTGGTGAGAGGGCGCACAGATGATTACCCGATTATTTCGCCACTTGTTTGCTCCGCTGGTACGCCAGCGTTTTCCTGATTCAGCGCTGGACGCCATCCAGCATGCCGTAACCCAAAGTGAACGCCTGCACGATGCCGAGTTGTGCTTTGCAGTAGAAGGGCGCTTGTCGATAGACCATTTGCTGTCTGGCCGCAGCGCTCGCCAGCGGGCCGAAGAGGTGTTTTCCAACCTGCGGGTGTGGGATACCGAGCGCAATACCGGTGTGCTGATCTATTTGCTGCTGGCTGAACGGGCCATTGAAATCATCGCGGATCGTGGCGTTGCGCTGCGCGTGCCAGAAGCGGAATGGGCCAGCGTGCATGCGGCGATAGCCAGTGCTTTTGCGCGACGCGATTGGCAAGGCGGTGCATTGTTGGGCGTTGAAGCAGCACATACGGTGCTCGCCCGGTTTGTACCAGTGACCGGCCAGGAACAGATAGACGAATTGCCGGATCGGCCTGTGTTGCTTTGAGTTGCTTTTTAAGCCTCGCTTCGTAGCCCGGATGAAGCGTGCCCCTCGGGGGTACCCCCACAAAGCACTTGGTATCACATATGGCGGTGGCGGTGGGGGGGGGCGGGAATCCGGGGGCAATGCATAAATGAATAACCGGTTTGGGATTATCGCCATCGCCACCCCGGATTCTCGCTCCGCTTCATCCGGGCTACATGTTGGCAGGGTACGCCGTGCGAGGCGTAAAACTGGTCCGGTAAATCAATCCCCCACCTTGAAAGCGGTTTTTATCGCCCCCACCTGATCTGCCATCTGCCGTCGCCCGGCAACGAATTACATCGCAACAAGGAGTGTTCAACCCATGAGTAAAGAAACGCTTGGCTTTCAGGCCGAAGTGAAGCAACTGCTGCAGTTGATGATCCACTCGCTGTATTCCAATAAAGAGATTTTCCTGCGCGAGCTGGTTTCCAATGCCTCGGATGCTTGTGACAAGCTGCGCTTTGAAGCCATCAATAACGGCGATTTGTACGAAGGTGACGGCGATCTGGCCATCAAGCTGTCGTTTGACAAAGACGCCCGCACCATCACCATTGCCGACAACGGCATCGGGATGAGCCGCGATGAAGTGGTTGCCAATATCGGCACCATTGCCCGCTCCGGCACCAAAGAGTTTTTCAGCCAATTGAGTGGCGACGCGGCCAAAGACAGCCACCTGATTGGCCAGTTTGGCGTGGGTTTTTACTCGGCCTTCATCATTGCCGACAAAGTCACCCTGACCACCCGCCGCGCTGGCTTGCCAGCCGACCAGGCTGTGCGTTGGGAATCGGGCGGTGAAGGCGACTTCACGCTGGAAGATGTCTCCAAAGCCAGCCGCGGCACCGAGATCGTGCTGCATCTGAAAGAAGGTGAAGACGAGTTCCTGGATGACTGGCGCCTGCGTGGCATCGTGCGCAAGTATTCGGACCACATCAGTCTGCCGATCCTGATGGCCAAGCAACCGGGCTACGACAAAGACGGCAATATCGAACCGGCTGAAGGCGAAGAAGCCGTCAACCAGGCCAACGCGCTGTGGGTGCGTAACAAGTCCGATATCACCGAAGAGCAGTACAAAGAGTTCTACAAACACGTTTCGCACGATTATGAAGAGCCGCTGGCCTGGAGCCATGCGCGCATCGAAGGCCGTCAGGAATACACCGAGCTGTTGTATATCCCTAAACATGCGCCGTTTGATCTGTACGAACGCGACCGTCGCCACGGTGTGAAGCTGTACGTGAAGCGCGTGTTCATCATGGAAGACGCCGAAAAATTGATGCCGCAATACCTGCGCTTTGTGCGCGGGGTGATCGATTCATCCGATCTGCCACTCAATGTCTCGCGTGAAATCCTGCAAGCCAGCCGCGAAGTGGAAACGATCAAGTCCGGTTGTGTGAAGAAAGTGCTGGGCGTGCTGGAAGACCTCGCCGAAAACAAGCCGGAAGACTTCACCACGTTCTGGACTGAGTTTGGCAAGGTGCTGAAAGAAGGCGTCGGCGAAGACTTCGCCAACAAAGAGCGCATCGCCAAGCTGCTGCGTTTTGCGTCTACCCAAGCCGACACGCCCGAGCAGACCGTCACGCTGGCCGATTACATTGGCCGCATGAAGGAAGGCCAGGACAAGATTTATTACATCACCGCCGATACCTTCGCTGGCGCGCAACACAGCCCGCATCTGGAAATCTTCCGCAAGAAGGGTATCGAGGTCTTGCTGTTGTCCGACCGCGTGGATGAATGGCTGACCTCTAGCCTGACTGAGTTCGAAGGCAAGAAACTGCAATCGGTGGCCAAGGGTGAACTGGATCTGACCGCATTTGAAGATGAAGCCGAGAAGCAACAGCAAGAAGCTGCGGCCGAAGAACTCAAAGACGTGATCGAGAAGGTGAAAACCACGCTGGGCGACAAGGTGAAAGACGTGCGCGTAACGCATCGCCTGACCGATAGCCCGGCTTGCCTGGTGGTCGACAACTTTGACATGAGCGCCAACCTGGAGCGTCTACTGAAGTCGGCAGGGCAGGATGTGAAATCCACCCGCCCGATTCTGGAAGTGAACCCGGAACACGCGTTGGTGAAAAAGCTCAAGGCGCAACTGGACGGCGGCAGCTTTGATGACTGGACCCACCTGCTGTACGACCAGGCCGTGCTGGCTGAAGGCGCGCAGCTGGAAGATCCGGCTGGCTTTGTGAAACGTTTGAATGGCTTGATGGCGGCGCTGTAATGCGCAGTTCTGTTTGGCTATGAAAAAAGGCGCCTGATTGGGCGCCTTTTTTTATGCAATTTCAGCATGGGTAGATTCGTCACGTATCTTTCGTCGCCCGGATGGCAAGCGAAGCGTGAATCCGGGGACTACATCGGCCAACACAGCCTTGATGATTTATATCGCCTCCCCGGATTCTCGCTGTGCTTCATCCGGGCTACGGGGCTGAAACGGTCTAACCGGCGCCCAAAACCCCGACAATCCGGATCGACTTGGTGTCCGGAATTTCGTTATGGGCAATCACCCGCAAATTGGGGATCGAGCGCCGCAAAAAACGACTTAACATCGGGCGCAGATTACCTGGAGTGATGAGCACCGGGTTGAAACCCTGCGCTTCCAGTTCTTCGGTCACTGTGGATGCCTGTTTCAACAAGCGTTCGGCCAGACCCGGTTCCAGCCCGCCTTGCGATTTGCCGGTGGCTGCACTGACCAGAATGTTCTCTAGTTGCGGCTCCAGCGTAATCACCGGCAATTCGTTTTCGCCGGGGAATAACTGGTGAATGATGGCGCGGCCCAGCGCAACCCGCACGGCGGCGGTCAGGTCGTCGATATCCTGGGTGCGGCCGATGTGCTCGCCCAAAGTTTCCAGAATGGTCCGCAGGTCACGCACGTGCATGCCTTCGTCCAGCAGGTTCTGCAGCACTTTTTGCACGGTGCCAACCGGCACCAGCTTGGGTACCAGGTCTTCCACCAGCTTGGGCGCTTCTTTGGCGAAATGGTCGAGCAACTGCTGTACTTCCTCGCGACCCAGCAATTCGGCGGCGTGGCTTTGCAGAATATTGGAGATATGCGTGCCTACCACGGTGGACGCATCCACCACGGTATAACCCATAGCCTGAGCGGTATCGCGCAGCGTGTTTTCGATCCACACAGCGGGCAGGCCAAAGGTCGGGTCTTTGGTAGCAGTGCCAGCCAATTGACCACTGGCGCTACCGGGATTAATGGCTAGCCATTGGCCCACAAACGCTTCGCCCGCGCCGACATCCACGCCCTTGAGCTGAATGCGATATTGATTGGGCTTGAGTTCCAGATTGTCGCGGATATGCACGGCCGGGACGAGAAAGCCCAAGTCCTGCGCGATCTTTTTGCGGATGCCACGGATGCGCCGTAGCAACTCGCCGTCCTGATTGCGGTCAACCAGCGGAATCAGTCGGTAACCCACTTCCAGCCCGATTGGATCAACCGGTTGCACGTCGGCCCAGCTGACTTCCTGCAACGGTTGCTCTGCCGCCGCCGCAGGTGCAGCCGCGGCTGCCGCAGTCTGGGCCGCTGCCGCCGTGGTGGCCACTTCTTTTTTGGTCTTGTTTTCAACGGTCCAGGCAATCGAGGCCAGCAAGGTGGCCAGGGTCAGGAACGCCAGATGGGGCATGCCGGGGATAATCCCCATCAGACCCATCACCCCAGCGGTGAGATACATGACCTGCGGGCGGGCAAACAACTGTCCGAGTAGTTGCTGAGACAGGTCGGCGTCGGTGCCCACGCGGGACACCACGATACCGGCGGCAACCGAGATGATCAGCGACGGAATTTGCGCAACCAGGCCATCACCAATGGTCAACAGCGTGTAGGTGCGGCCAGCGTCGGCAAAGGCCATGTCATGCTGCACCATGCCGACGATCAAGCCGCCCACAATGTTGATCACCATGATCAAGATACCGGCGACCGCATCGCCGCGCACGAACTTGGAGGCACCGTCCATGGAGCCGAAAAAGTCGGCTTCTTCGGCGATGGTCCTGCGGCGTTTGCGAGCGTCTTCTTCGCCAATCAAACCGGCGTTCAAGTCGGCGTCAATCGCCATTTGTTTACCGGGCATCGCATCCAGCGTGAAGCGGGCGCTCACTTCGGCGATCCGGCCTGCACCTTTGGTAATCACCACAAAGTTGATGATGGTGAGAATGACGAAGGCGACGATACCCACGGTGAGGTTGTCACCGATCAGCACGTGGCCGAAGGCTTCAATCACTTTACCGGCGGCATCGGCGCCGTTGTGGCCTTCAGTCAGGACCAGTTTGGTGGAGGCCACGTTCAGCGCCAGGCGCAACAGCGTGGTAAACAGCAAAACGGTAGGGAAGGCGGAGAATTCGAGTGGTTCGCGGGTGTACAAACCGACCATCAACACCACGATGGACATCGAAATATTAAAAGTGAAAAAGAAATCCAGTGCCAGCGGCGGCAGGGGCAAGATCATCATGCCCAGGATCATCAAGACCAGGATGGGGACGGCCAGCACGGCCACATTGATTTTACGCCACATGGCTAGACGTGGCTTTTGCAGAGAACTTCATGGTCAGGAAGTGATTCCGTTTTCAGCTTGGCTTGAGTGTTCCGGGTCCAGTTCGGCTGGCACCGGCAAATCCGTATTCAGTGTTGGAGCCTGGCCGCCGTGGCTTTGCCAGTTTTTCAATTGATAGATATATGCGAGTAACTCGGCAGCCGCAGTATACAGTGCCGCCGGAATCTCCTGACCAAGTTCAGTGTGGTGATACAACGCACGCGCAAACGGTGGCGTACGTACCACAGTGACCTTGTTTTCCTGCGCAATATCGATAATGCGCTCTGCCAGCAGATAAGCCCCTTTGGCGATGACCTGCGGTGCCCGCATGCGCTCGTTGTATTGCAATGCCACGGCATAGTGGGTCGGGTTGGTGACCACCACATCGGCTTTGGGAATCTTGGACATCATGCGCTTGCGCGCGGCTTCGCGCTGCATCTGGCGGATGCGCCCCTTCACTTGCGGATCGCCTTCAGATTCTTTGTTCTCTTGCTTGACCTCTTCTTTGGTCATGCGCAGGTTTTTGTAGTAATCCCACAACTGCCAGGGCACATCGATGCCGGCAATCAAGCCCATGCTGCCAATCACCAGCGTGAGCGTATAGCGGGTCATCTGCCACAGATAACCGTAGCTTTCGGTGCTCGGCATGACGGCCAGTTGCAGCAATTGATCGCGCTCACGCCACAATACCAGGCAAGCCACGCCACCAATCAGGCCGGATTTGAGAATGGCTTTGCTCATGTCAACCAGCGCGCGCAAAGACACCAGGCGGCCCAGCCCTTTGGCCGGATTCAATCGGCCGAAATTGGGGGCCAGGGTTTCGGTGGTAAACAGCCAGCCGCCCAAAACCAGCGGGCTGACCAGCCCGGCGATGGCGCAGGCGATAGCGACCGGCAATACCGCGAACAGGGCGATGTGAAACACATTGGTCAGAAACGGGAACAGCAGCGTGGGGTCGGACGCCATGGTGCGGTTGAAGGTAAACGCCTGCATGAAAATGCCTGTGATCGCCTGAGCCAGCGATGGGCCGAGCGAAATCATCGAGAGCAAGCCGGTCATCATCACCGCAAACGAACCCAGTTCTTGCGAGCGCGGCACCTGCCCTCGCTTTTTCGCTTCCTCCAGCCGTTTGGCCGAGGCGGGTTCTGTTTTCTCTAGATCTGAATCTTCTGCCATCTGGCGATGATATCCCTGTCACTTTGCCGTTGTGGCGTGCCCCGAAGTTTAGCAGCAAGCGCGGGCGCGGCGGGGCCTGGCATTGGTTTTGCTTTTATAGAACCAACTCGTATTTCAATCTGTACCCAGATTCAGGATTACCCAATGGCTGCCGCGTCCTCTGTCAATTCGTTTCAAGCGTTTTCCGCCAGCTCTGCCGGGGCGACGCAACAAGCTGGCCACAGCAATGGCGTAGACTTTGGCGCAACGCTGGCCGATGCGCAGCAGACTGCCAAAAAGGCAACACCAGCGCCGGCGCCATCACCGTCTCCAACGCCGGCACCATCCCCCAGCCCGGCCCAGACCCAAGCCAAACAAGACGCCGCACAAAACGCTGACGCCAGTACTGATAGTGCGGCCAAAGCCAGCAAGGCCGCTGCACGCGAGGCCGCCGCGCAAGACAAAGACAACACAGCGACTGATGGCGATACCTCGTCGTGGCTGGCGATGTTGCAAGCCATGCTGATGCAGCCCGCCACCAACGTTACACCTACCGATCCAACCGCCGCGGCTGCAACGTCTGGTACTAGCTCGACGGACGCCCTGGCCTCGCTGAACGCCATGCTGACAGCGCACCAGGGCAGCGTTAGCGACGACGCACTAACGGCGAGCGATGCCAAAGCGCTGTTGCAGGATATGAAAGCGGGAGACGGCAAAGCGGCGAATTCCATGGCGGATATTGCCGCAACCGACGGCAATTTCTTGCCGCTTTTGCAAAATGCCGCCGCTAATAGCGCCGCGACCACCAGCGATACGGACGACACCGCGCTGGCGCAATTGACGGCCGCGACTCAGCAACACCCCATCGCGGCCAATCAGGATCAAACTGCCAAACCGACCACCGCAGTTCACCAGATCGCCGTGCCGGTGACTGACAACAAGTGGGGCGACGCCGTGGCGCAACGGGTGTCGATGATGATTGGCAAGCAAGAACAACAACTGGATATGCAACTGAATCCGCCGCATCTGGGCCCGATGGAAGTGCGTTTGTCCATGGCGCAAGACCAGGCGAGCGTGATCTTCACTTCGCAGCACGCTGGTGTGCGTGAGGCGCTGGCAGCGGCAACACCACGGTTGTCGGCATTGCTGGCCGATCAGGGCATTACCCTGACCAATGTGCAGGTGGCGTCAGACTCGCTTAACCAGCAAGCACAACAGCAACAAATGCAACGCCAGTTTGATGGCAGCAACGGCCAGAATCAGGGGCGCAGTCAGTGGGGGGGAGTCGTCGACGCCAGTCAGGCGGCACTGACACCGGTAACCGGCACAATCCGCGTACCTGTCGCGCGTTCCGGTTTGAATCTATATATCTAGTTAGCGGATAAATCCGGCTAGCTCGCTTGCTTGCTCGTTTTATTACTTCAGACCCGCCTTCACGGCGGGAGTAGCCGCTTGTTTTCCGTCTGGTTTATGGGTATAACCCGGCCAGGTCTTGCAAATGCGATGTGGGTTGGTCTGGCACCGTTGAAGCCGGGTCAAAGCGGCTTTATGTCACTTTTACTGCGCTGCAATAATTTAAAAAGACCTGGAACGATACACGCATGAAAACCGGCTGGCATCAGTAAGCCAGGCACGTGATAATGCAAAAACGAGAGGCGGGATTGGTGTGCCGTGCGCGCCAGGCCTGCAGATACAGTGCTGATCGCTGCAGGCGCGTTTGAATCCGCCGGGCGCAGGCAAGCAACGTAAACGTACGGAATAAACTATGGCTGAAGCCAAGGCGCCCAAAGGCAAATCCAAGCTGTTGTTATTTATTATCCTCGGCGTCGTCCTGGTGTTGGTCATCGCTGGCGGCGCTGCCGCTTTCCTGCTGATGCATAACAGCTCGGACAGCGCAGATGATGGTAGTGATTCGTCCTCCCATCAAAGCAAGGCCAAAGCCGAGAAGAAAAAGACTGATCATCCCCCGATTTTCGAAAAGCTGTCGCAGTTCACGGTTAACCTGAACTCGCCTGACGGGCAAACCATGCTGCAAACCGACATTGTGGTTGAAGTTGCGGATGCGGCATCAGAAGAAGACCTGAAAAACTTGCTGCCCAAAGTGCAGAACGAAGTGAACAAGCTCTTGCGCAGCAAAACGCCAGAAGACATGAAGGCACCAAACAGTACCGATAAGCTGGGTAATGAGATTCGCCAGGCCATTAATAAAGTTCTGGGCGTTCATGCCGATGATCAGGGTGTGTTGTCCGTTAATTTCACGACTTTCATCGTGCAATAACGGCGCGATAGCGCATAACGGTATTGGGCAATAAAAAGTAATAGTCAGTGCAATAACGAGCAATAACAGTTGGTAATTGCAGTAAACCGCAGGTTTTACGGGTAAACAGATCGTATCAATGGCAGACGATATTCTTTCCCAGGAAGAGGTCGACGCGCTTTTGCGTGGGGTGACCGGAGAGGAAGACGTCGTTGAGGAAAACCTCGACGCGGGTGCCGTGCGCGCCTATGACATTGGTCGGCAAGAGCGCATTGTGCGTGGGCGCATGCCTACGCTGGAAATCATCAACGAGCGCTTTGCCCGCAATTTGCGCATTGCCTTGTTTAATTTCATGCGCCGCAATGCTGAAATCAGCGTTGGCCCGGTGCGGGTGCAGAAATACAGCGAGTTCATTCGCAATCTGGCTGTACCCACCAATTTGAACCTGATCCAGATGAAGCCGTTGCGTGGCACCGGCTTGTTTATCTTTGATCCGGACTTCGTATTTCTGGTGGTCGATAATCTGTTTGGCTCAGATGGTCGTTATCACGTGCGGGTGGAAGGGCGAGATTTTACCCCGACCGAACAACGCATTATCCAGCGCTTGCTGGACGTGGTGTTTGAAGAATATGCCAAAGCGTGGAAGCCGGTATTCGAGTGCGAATTCAGCTACGTACGCTCCGAAATGAACACGCAGTTTGCCAATATCGCTACGCCCACCGAAGTGATCGTAGCCTACACATTCAAGATTGAACTCGGCGCTGGCGGTGGTGATTTCCACGTCTGCCTGCCGTATTCCATGATCGAACCGATTCGCGACGTGTTGTACAGCTCCATGCAGGCTGACCGGATCGAATCCGATAATCGCTGGTTGAAACTGCTGCAAAAGCAGGTTCAGAACGCGGAGGTGGATCTGGTGGCTACATTGGGCAATACCGAGGTTACGCTCGGCGATATTCTCAACCTCAAATCGGGCGATGTGATCTCGCTGGAGATCCCGCAAGCCATCATTGCCGACGTGGACGGCGTGCCGTTGCTGGAATGCAACTATGGTATTCTCAACGGCCAGTACGCTTTGAAAGTCAACAAAATACTGAATAACGCCGACTCCTTGATGGGATCGGGCGATGTAGAGCGGGGAGATGCACATGGCTGAGGATAGCGCGCCCGAAGAGGCGCTGGACGACTGGGCTGCCGCCATGGCCGAGCAGGCCGAAGCAGATAGTCAGGCCGCCGCACCGGCTGCAGACGTAAAAAGCGCAGCCGACATTTTCGAGCGCTTTGACGCCGTCCAGACTACCGCACTAGGTACTCCGAACAATATCGACATGATCCTGGATATCCCGGTTGCGCTGACCGTGGAGCTGGGACGAACCAAGATCGCCATCCGTAGCTTGCTGCAACTGGCGCAAGGCTCGGTGGTGGAGCTTGACGGTCTGGCTGGCGAGCCGATGGATGTGCTGGTCAATGGCTGTCTGATTGCGCAGGGCGAAGTGGTGGTGGTGAACGACAAGTTCGGTATTCGTCTGACCGATATCATCACCCCAGCCGAACGTATTCGCCGCCTGCATAAATAGTCATCAGAACGTGATCAGAGCCGCTCGCCTTGCCACGCATGGCGCAGGCGGCCTCTGATTCCGGTGTCTACCCGATAATCCGTCAGTCCAAAGTGGGGCCGGGCGCGCCCGAGTGCAATTCATGCTGTTAAACCGCATCACATTGGGTGCCGTCCTTACGCTAAGTGCGGGGACTATTCTCGCCGCAACTTCAGCATCCGCAGTATCCGCAGCTATTCCTGCCGCAACTTCCGCTTCTTCGTTTGGCCAACTGGCGCAGGTCGTGCTCGCGCTGGTGTTTGTCCTCGGCCTGATTTTTGTGTCGGCCATGCTGATGCGCCGGTTTTCCTTGCTGCCCGGCATGGCGGCGGGCAATCGCTTGCGCGTGGTGTCCGGTGCGATGGTTGGCCCCAAAGAGCGTGTGGTGGTGGTCGAACTTGATAACACCTGGTTGGTGGTTGGGGTGACGCCGCACGCAGTAAACCTGCTGCATACCCAAGCCAAACCGGACGATGCCCGCGCCGCACCTGTCCCGCCGCAATTTGCCACTCGCCTGGCAGAAATCATCGCCCGCAAGAGACCACAGGCATGAAGTCCGTATTGATGAAACGTGTAGCCATGCTGGCGGCTGCTTTATTGCTGGGCGGTTTCGCCTTGACCGCCCACGCTGCGGATGCGGGTATTCCGTTCATGACCGCCACGCCGGGCAATGGCGGCACGGCGTATTCGTTGCCGATCCAGACCCTGCTGTTTTTGACTGCGCTGACCTTTTTGCCCGCAGTGCTGCTGATGATGACCGCGTTCACCCGCATCGTGATCGTGTTATCCCTGCTGCGCCAGGCTTTGGGCACGACCACCACGCCGCCCAATCAGGTCATTGTCGGTTTGTCGCTGTTTCTGACCTTTTTTGTGATGTCGCCGGTTTTCGACAAAATCTATACCGACGCCTACGTGCCGTATTCCACTCAGAAAATGCAGTTTAACGATGCGCTGGATAAAGCCGCCGTACCGTTAAAAGACTTCATGCTGAAGCAGACGCGCCAGCGCGATCTCGCCTTCTTCATTGATATCTCTGGTACACAAAAACCCAATGGCCCGGAAGACGTCACGCTGCGCGTGCTGGTGCCAGCGTTTGTGACCAGTGAACTCAAAACGGCCTTCCAGATCGGCTTTATGGTGTTTATCCCGTTCCTGATTATCGACTTGGTGGTGGCCAGTATCCTGATGGCAATGGGGATGATGATGGTGTCGCCAGTTACCATCTCTTTGCCCTTCAAACTGATGTTGTTTGTGCTGGTGGATGGCTGGACCTTGCTGATGGGGTCATTGGTGCAGAGCTTCTATACTGGATAGCGGTAGAGGCGCGTGCGCAGGCGGCTTCATATCAAACCTTCGCCGTGCTTGTGTTCCATTGCCATAAAACCCGATCCGTCCGTTCATAGGTGAATAGCATGAGTCCCGAAACCGTCGTAACCCTGATCCAGCGGGCCATGGAAGTGCTGGTGCTGTTGGCCGGGCCGATTCTGCTGGCGGTGCTGGCGGTGGGCTTGATCGTGTCGATTTTTCAGGCCGCCACCCAGATTAACGAAGCCACCTTGTCGTTTATCCCCAAGCTGCTGATCGCCTTTCTGGTGTTTGTGCTGGCCGGCCCGTGGATGATCAGCGTGATTACCGACTACACCACGCGGCTGTTCCAAAGCATTCCGCAGTTGATTGGTTAACCGCTGAGTATGTTTACTGTCACCGATGCCCAGATGAACAGCTGGCTCGCGCTATTGTTCTGGCCATTTCTGCGGATACTCGGTGTGTTCCTGGCCGATCCGTTTTTCTCCAGTGCTGCCATTAACTCCACCGTACGTGTGGCCTTTGCGCTGCTGCTCACCATCCTGATCGCGCCCGTTCTCCCGGCCATGCCAGACGTGCCGGTATTCTCGGCACCGGGTGTGCTGATCGGCATCAATCAGCTGCTGGTGGGCTGGATGATCGGCATGAGCATGCGGCTGGTTTTTACGGCGGTGGAGCTTGCGGGCAATCTTTCCGGTTTGCAGATGGGCCTGGGTTTTGCCTCGTTTTACGACCCGCAGAGTGCCGCGAATGTGCCGGTGGTGGCGCAATTCTTGAGCGCCGCAACGATCTTGCTGTTTCTAAGCATGAACGGACATTTGATCGTGTTGCGTGCACTGGTCGACAGCTTCAGCCAGTTTCCGCCCACTGCGCAGCCATTGGCGGCTGGCGCGCTCAAAATGCTGGTTGATCACGGCAGTGTTATCTTCAGCACCGGCCTGCAACTGGCCATGCCGATTATCGCAGCCTTGCTGATCACCAATCTGGCGATTGGCGTAATGACCCGCGCCGCGCCGCAACTGAATGTCTTTGCGATCGGCTTCCCGATTACGCTGGCGATTGGCGCCGTCTCTTTATATATGGTGGTGCCGTATTTGCCGCAATTTGTCAGCGCAATGATTAGCGAATACACCCGCTTTATCAATGCCTTGATGCTGCAACTGGCGCCGCCGCGCTAACTTTTCGGCGGACGGACTAAATAGATAGATATGTACATCCTGTTGATCGGTTATTTGTATGTGATCCTGATGATTGCCGTGGGCACCGGCACCGGCAGCGTCGCGCTGGGCGGCGCCTTCATCCTGTTTCTGGGCGTGCTGCCGACCTGGTTGATTTTCTGGCTCAAACGCGGCGGCCAGATCAAAAAAGCAGAAAAACGTGCTGAGCAAGCGCAAGACGAACGGTTGCGAGAAGAATGGGAACAACAAAACGCAACCTCTGCCGAGCCAGATGCCAACCCGCTATCCGTTGAGGCGGACAAAACGCCGCTGGATAAATCCTGATGTCGCGTATCGCCCCGGTACCGCATCGCAATGGCGTGGCGCCCAGTTTTGTGATCCTGCCTGAGCAAGGCCGCTGGCCAGATATGCGCAGCTTTCTGCTCGCGCGTTTTCCACATTTACCGCAAGACGTATTGTTTGCCCGCCTGGCCAATGGCGAAATCGTCGATGACCACGGCCGCCCCGTCGCCGGCTCCGACCCATATTGTTCTGGTGGTCGTCTATGGTATTACCGGGAAGTGCCCGATGAGGAGCCAATTCCTTTCGAGGCCAGCGTGCTCTATCGCGACGACTACATTCTGGTGGCGGACAAACCCCATTTTCTGGCCACCATTCCATCCGGTCGGCGGCTTCGCGAAACGTTGTTGGCCCGCTTGCGCACGCAGCTGGATTTACCGGACCTCACCCCCGTGCATAGGCTGGACCGCGAAACTGCCGGGTTAGTGTTGTTTTGCCTGCATCCGCCCAGCCGTGGCGCCTACCAGTCTTTGTTTGAAGCGCGTTCCGTATTCAAAGTCTACGAAGCGGTGGCGCCCTGGCGTGCCGATCTGCTGCTGCCGCGCACGCACATCAGCCGCCTGGAGCAAGGCGACAAGTTCTTTACCTCGCAAGAAGTGGCGGGGGAGCCCAACTCGGAAACCCGCATTTCAGTGATCGAGCGGGCAGGGGAGCTTGCTCTATATCGGCTGGAGCCACACACCGGCAAAAAACACCAGCTACGCGCGCATATGTCCGCGCTGGGCCTGCCGATTCTGAATGACCCGTGGTATCCGATTGTGCAAGCGGATCAGGACGACGACTTCGCCAAACCACTGCAACTGCTGGCACGTTCGCTGGCCTTTGTGGACCCGCTGAGCGGCGTCATGCGCGAGTTTCACAGTGAGTTGCAGCTGCAATGGCCGCGCTCACCTGAATAACAGCACACTGGCTAGTCTCCGCAATCAACAGGCATCAATCTGCATCCAGGCAAGCTCGCTGGCATCAGAGCGCGCTCTCGCGTGCGCGCTGGACCAGATTACGTAGCGTACTGGTCAAACGATTCAAATCGACCCTTTTTCTCCCTGCGTTCCCCCCACCCTCTCGATTGCCGTCTTTATCTCCTGCCTTGCAAGCCTGTTCAACTGACTTTAACCGCCGCCAATCACCGATTTGGGCCAGATTTGAAAGTGGATAGGGCAAAACACTTGTCCTTTTATTCGAGAGGCAAGGTCAGTTCTCTTTGCTGTGCGGGATATCCCGAATACTTCTTGGGTCGATTTTAGGCAGGGGTGGTACTTGCATATGGAATATTTCCTGACAACCCCTCCTGGTGCCTGGTGAGGAGGAGTCCATGACTGGTGCACATTTCAAAGCGGTGTAAGTAATATGCACCAAAAGTGTGCTTTTGCACTCTCATTAAACACTTGTTTCAATTGATAATTACTTTATGCTTACTTGTATATTATATATTAGGAATTTTTTATAGTTCTTAATTGAATATTTGACGTAATCTATATTCTATTTTTTAACGCATTTTTGTAGTTGGTGGGGTTCCGATTACACCCTGCATATGGGTGTGCAAAGTGGTTTGACTGTTGTCATGATACGACAACAGTTTCTTTTGGTACTTGTTTTACATCTTTAATGTATTGATTTTTAACGATTTAATCGTGTTTTGATAATGCCAAAAAGTACCTGTTTATCGTGTTGTAACGTGTTTACTGTGTTTTTTTGACAACAATTCTGAGCACTATTCCCATTTTTTTTGTGGAGTGAATGTCACTTCTGCGATTATCCGCACACTTACACGGCCAACCGACAACGATGGCCGGAGTGGGTCGCCAACAGCGAACCCCTTGGCCGTACTGTAAGGATGTGGGCTTCCACTTACCAACCCTGGGAGGCAGTTGTGCTTCATAAAAGAAAAACTCTTGTAGTGGCACTGGCAATGATCGGTGCAACGTATGCAGCATCTGCCTTCGCAGATGATGCAGATTCATCCTCAACAACCTCCTCCGCTGCGGCAAACCGTGTTGAAGTAACCGGTACGTATCTTCGTGGTATCAAGCAGCAAGGTGCCAACCCTGTTACCGTCATCAAGACGGAAGACCTGACCAAGCAAGGTATCGTCAACGTCGAACAAGCCGTTGCCGCTATCGCTGCCAATACCTCGGCTATTACTGCAGCGACCTCTGTCGGCACCGACAATGGTGGTGCTGCGTTCGCCGACTTGCGCGGCTTGGGCGAGCAATACACTCTGGTTCTGCTGGATGGCCGTCGTATGGCTAACCAGGCCAGTAACGGCCTGGCGGTTGACCTGAACGCTATTCCGCTGGCAACAATTGATCACATCGACGTATATAAGGGCGGCGCATCAGCCACCTACGGTACCGATGCGATTGCCGGCGTTATCAACTTCGTGACCAAGAAGTCTGTTCAAGGCGCGACGATTGAAGCCCGTATCCTGGATCCACAACATCCAGGTGGCATGACCAAAGAAGTGAGCGTGACCGGCGGCAAGGGCAGCCTGGTAGACGATGGCTTCAATATCTATGGCTCCTTCACGGCGTCCAAGACAGACGAAATCAAGACGACTGATCGCGATTTCGCGACCAACCGCCTGAACCCGCAGGGTGTGAGCGGCAATACTTTCCCGGCCAACTTTGTGCCGCTGGACAGGACCGGCAATCCACTGATCGATCCGAATTCAGCGGTTGATCCGACCACCGGCAACCAATCGCCGTATGGCACGCTGAATACGACTGCGCCGAATTGCCAACCGCCAGTCTTGGTGGGTAACGGTACTGGCAAGGCTTGTCGCGAACAGACTCCGCTGTTTTACGGTATCCAGCCTGAAGTTGAGCAGTACACCGTGACGGGTAAGGCTTCGAAGCAGATCAACGAAGACAATCTGGTGGCCTTGCAGTACATCGGTACGCAAACCACCACCAAGACTCGTGTTGCTCCGACACCGCTGCTGACCTACACCAACGACTTCTTCAATCTGCCGAGCACCTCGCCGTACTTCTCGCTGGCCAATGCACCCGCCGGTACGGACTCGCTAGAACTGCACGCTCGCTCCATTCCGGCTGGCGATCGTCTGGATGAAGTTGTGTCCACGACCCAGCGGATCATGGCAACCGCTGATGGCATGATTGGTGACTGGGCATATGCTGGTGGTCTGGCGTATTCGCAAAACCAGGTTCGCCACTACCTGACCGGTGGTTACGTTGACGGTAGCAAGTTACAAGACGCATTTAACGACGGCACCCTGAACCCGTTCGGCGACTCCGCTGCCGGTGCTTGGGATAGCGTTGCATTGAATGGCAAGATCGAAGAAGACAAGTACGCCACCACGTTGGCCGACTTCCATGTCAATAAAGACATCTTCGCTCTGCCGGCAGGTAACGTGCAGTTCGCGGCAGGTGTTGAAGCCCGACATGAAAGCCTTGACGCGAACTTCAGCACTTTGGCTGCTGCTGCTTTGAGTACCGGCCTTGAGTCGGCCCAGAACACATCCGGCAGCCGTAACTCGCAAGCTATTTTTGCGCAGATGGATATTCCTGTTACTGAAAAGTTCAATGCCGGTCTTGCCGTGCGTGATGACTACTTCAGTGATTTTGGTAATACCCTTAATCCGGAAGTGAAGTTCACTTATCAGCCGATCGAACAGCTGAAGTTCCGCGGTAACGCCAGCTCCGGTTTCCGCGCTCCGTCGCTGTACAACATTTATCAGCCGAATCAGCAAACCAACACTGCCGGTCAGTATGACGACCCGGTCTTGTGCAAGGGCGGCGTTCTGCAACCTGGTGGCAATCAGGGTCGTGATTGCGCCGCGCAGCAGCAACTGTTGATCGGTGGCAGCAATAACCTGAAGCCGGAAAAATCCAATTCCGCCAGCTTCGGTTTTGTAGTTGAGCCAATCAAGGCTGTGACTGCATCGGTGGACTACTTCTGGACCAACATTCACGACACCATCGGTACCCTGTCCGAAACCGCTATTTTTGCTGATCCAGACAAGTACGCAGACCGTTTCGTTCGTGATCCGTCCACTCAAAAGCTGTTGTACGTGATCGATACCACCCAGAACTTGGGTAACACCATGATCTCCGGTGTCGACTTGTCGGCAACGATCCGTCTGCCCAAGACCGATATAGGTAACTTCGCGATCAGTTACGACGGTACCTACCTGACCAAGTTTGATTATCAGCACGAGAAAGATGGTCAGTACTTCCACGGCATTGGTCAGTTCTCGGACTACAACAACGCGCCGATCTTCCGTTACAAGCAAGACCTGAACCTGAACTGGAACAAGGGTAACTTTAGCGGCCTGTTGGGTTCGACCTATCAGACTGGCTATCAGGATATGTATGAAGGCAATCGTGTAGCTTCGTACATCCTGTGGAACCTGTCCGGCACTTACGTGTACCAAAAGAACCTGTCGATCACGTTCGGTATCAAGAACCTGTTTGATAAAGAACCACCGTACTCCAACCAGGATTACACCTTCCAGCAAGGTTACGATCCACGCTTCTTCGACTCGGTTGGTCGTGCGTACTACCTGCAAGCTTCTTACAAGATGTAATTGTAGGGAGTTGCATCCGGCCTCGGTCCTGCCTTCGGGCAGGGCAGGGGCCGGGCAAATGGAAGCAAGTTTCAGCGAAGCCCGAGAGGGTGAGCTGTTGGTTGTGGCAAGTTGAACTTCTGAATCCTGTCGCCGGTAGTTCAGGCGGCGGGTCTTCAGGTGAATTGATAGGTTGAGCCGAACATGGCTAACACAGCGTACGGATATGGCAGTGGTCGTGCCGGTGGCCGTCGCGCGACAGGTCTGATTGGTGTGGTGGTTTTCCACGCTCTTCTGATCTACGCGTTGGTAACGGGCCTGGCGCAAGACGCGGTCAAGAAAATCCAGCAGAAGGTGGAAGTCGCTATTATCAGCGAACCGCCTCCGCCCCCTCCGCCCCCTCCGCCTCCCAAAGTAGAGAAGGTTGTCGAGAAAACGGTTCCGCAACCGCAACAGCCCAAGGCATACGTGCCGCCGGTTGAGCATCCGCAACCTCAGGCTGCGCCTACTGCGATTGCTGCGACGACGTCGGATCCTGCTCCGCAACCTCCGGTTCAGGCCCCTGCACCCACAGCTGCTCCCGCGCCGACAGGTCCGCTGTCAGCACGCGGCAATTGTAGCCACCTGGAACAACCCGAATACCCGTCCAAAGCCATGGAAGATGGCATCGAAGGTCTGGTTTCGATTGTGTTCAGTGTTGGCAGCAACGGTAAATTCACGGCAATTGACAACATCTCGTTCAAGGCTATCCCTGCGAGCTACCGTAATCAGTTCAAGAGTGAAATTACCAAGGCTTTGCAGTCCTATGTTTGCCCGGCTGGTTCGTTCAGTTACGAATACAACTTCCATTTGAATTCTGATTCCTGATCAGGGATCAACGTTTTACTTAAGGGTCGAAATCATGACTAAGCACTTCTCCTCCTTCATCAAATCCTTTGCTGCTGTGACCGGCCTGATGGCTGTCTCGGCAGTGGCCAGCGCCGCTGAAGCCGGCAGCAACCCGTACGGCATCGACGCACTGTGGAACCAGGGCGACGTAGTAGCCCGCACCGTGCTGATCATTTTGCTGATCATGTCCGCGGCCACCTGGTACGTGGGTATCGTCAAGCTGCTGGAACAGCGCCGCCTGCTCAAGCATGGCCGTTCGCTGCTGGAAGCCCACGGCGTTGAGCTGCAACAAAAGGCTGTGGCCGAGAACGACGACGTGCTGTTTACCGCCGTTGCGACTGCCGGTATCGAAGCCGCCAAAGAACACAAGGGTGAACTGGCCAACCGTGTTGACCTGAACACCTGGGTTGCCATGGCGATTTCCGATTCCATGGATTCCGCAGGTCACCACATGCAATCGGGTCTGTCCGTTGTGGCAACCATCGGTTCTACCGCGCCGTTCGTGGGTCTGTTCGGTACGGTGTGGGGTATCTACCACGCGCTGACCGCCATCGGTATTGCTGGTCAGGCTTCCATCGACAAGGTGGCCGGTCCGGTGGGTGAAGCGCTGATCATGACCGCGATTGGTCTGGCAGTGGCTGTGCCTGCGGTGCTGGGTTACAACTGGCTGGTTCGTCGCAACAAGCTGGTGCTGGACATGATTCGTGTGGTGGCTGGCCGCCTGCACGCAAGCCTGCTCGCTTCGCCTGCCAAGTAAGGTAAAAAACCATGGCGCGTTATCGTAGACCCAGTCACGGTGGCGCCTCTGGTGATGAAGATCAGGTGATGTCCGCCATCAACACCACGCCGTTGGTCGACGTGATGCTGGTGTTGCTGATCATCTTCCTGATCACCATCCCGGTGGTGACCCAGTCCGTCAATGTGAAGCTGCCGACGGAAACCAACATTCCGACGCAGACCAAACCGGAAAACATCGTTCTGGCGGTAGATAACAAAAACGTTACCTACTGGAACCAGAAACCCGTCAGCGATGAAGAATTGCTGGCCCGACTCGAAAAGGCCGCAGTGAAAGAACCGCAGCCTGAAGTACACATTCGGGGCGACATCAATGCACGTTATGGTCCCTTGGGCCGCATCGTGCTGGCCGTACAACGTGCCGGTATCGTCAAGATTGCGTTCATTACCGAGCCGCAGCCAAACAATTGATGTGGATCGCTCTGCAACCAGGCCAGTTGACCGGCCCGGTTGCAAGCCCGGATTTTTAAGGCAAATGCAACAGCGTTTGCCGTGTGGAGAACGACTATGGGCATGCAAGTAGGCTCGTCCGGTGATGACGAACTGATGATGGAAATCAACACCACGCCGTTGATCGACGTGATGCTGGTTCTGTTGATCATGCTGATCATTACCATCCCAATCCAGACGCATGCCATCAAGCTGGACATGCCAACCAACAATAACCAGCCGCAGAACGACAAGAAGCCGGTCGTGGTGCAACTGGATATCCTGCCGAACAATGAGATCCATTGGGATGGCGAGTTGGTGAATGGCCGCGCTGCGCTGGAACAAAAACTGACCTCGATTGCGAATCAAAACCCGCAGCCGGAATTCCATATCCGCCCTGACAAAGATGCATCGTATGCACCGGTCGCTGAAGTACTGGCCGAGTCGCAACGTCTGGGCGTGAAGAAGATCGGCATCGTGGGTGGCGAGCAGTTCCTGCAGTAACCGAGTAACACTCGCCGTAGCGTGCAAAACCGGAACAGGTTTGATGCTGGCAACGGTGTAGTGATTGAGATGCCTGGGGGGATTCCTCTCAGGCATTTTTATTAGGCGTCAGTTTGGTTTTGCAGCCTGAACAGGTTGTGCGAACTGGCGTTTGGCAGTGCTCAAGTGTTCGTTACAGCAACAATCGCCTGGCTAGAATGCATACATCAATCCAGCTGCGGCAAAAACAGAAACAGCAGTATTGATTACAGGTGATCCCTGTAACACGCGGATCAGGGAAGGGGGAAATATGAGAATCAGAAAGCTGGCGCTCGCCGCCATGCTCGGCATTCTGGCCTGGCAAGCGCAAGCCGCGCCTGATCCGGACAAGGTGCTGCATAGCTCGTTCAACGCGGCCGAAACCGGTTATGACCCGGCCAAGGTGTCTGATGTGTACTCGCACGGCGTGATCGAGAACATCTTTGAGCCATTGCTGACGTATGACTATGTCGCACGTCCGGCCAAGCTGATTCCGTTGACCGCACAGGCTATGCCCGAGATCAGCGCTGATCGGCTCACCTATACCTTCCACCTGCAAAAGGGCATCTATTTTGCGGATGACCCTGTTTTCAATGGCAAAAAGCGCGAGCTGACCGCTGCTGACGTGGTCTATGGCCTCAAGCGTCTGGCCGATCCGGCAACGGGTTCGCCCTCCAATTACCTGGTACTTGGTCATTTTGTCGGTGTCGATGAACTGGCCGAGAAAGCCAAAAACGGCAAGTTCAATTACGACGCCCCGTGCGAAGGTATCAAGGCGCTGGATCGCTACACCGTCCAGCTCAAGCTCAAAGACCCATATCCCGCACTCTCGTATGTCCTGGCGATGCCGCATACCTCGCCGCAAGCGCGTGAAGTGATTGAAGCCTATGGCCAGAATTCCAACGCCCACCCGGTCGGCACTGGCCCGTACATTCTCAAAGAATGGAAACCGGGCGTAAAAACCACGCTGGTGTACAACCCCAATTTCCGTCATATCGTTTATGACTTCCACCCCACGCCTGGCGACAAGGCGGGTGAGCAGGTGGCAAAAGACATGAACGGCAAAACCATGCCGCAGATCGGCCGCATCGAAGTACAGATATTCACCGAAGAACAGCCCATGTGGCTGGCCTTCAAGAGCGGCCAGCTGGATGAGTTGTATTCGATTCCGCAGCCATTGTTGCGTGGCGTGTTGAACATGGACCCAAAGAACCCGCGCCGTGCCGCGCTCAAGGCCGAATACCGCAAAGCGGGAATCAAGATCAGCCGGGTGCTTGATCCGGAAATGACCTATTGGCCGTTCAATATGCAAGACCCGGTGCTGGGTGGCTTGGGCAAAGAAAAAATCGCCCTGCGTCGCGCCATTGCCATGTCGTTTGATACGGACCAGACCATTCGCGATATCCGTCGCAACAATGCCGTTCGCATGGAATACATCGTACCGCCGGGTGTGGTTGGGCATAACCCAAACTTCCGCCTTGATTACGGGTTCAACCGTCCTCTAGCCAATGCCTTGCTGGATCAGTTTGGCTACAAGATCGGCGCGGATGGCTATCGCACCACGCCGGATGGCAAGCCCATTTCCATCGACTTTTTGTCAGATGCGTCTGCAGTTGGTCGTCAGTGGAATGAATACTGGCAAGAAGCACTCGACTCCATTCACCTTCGCGTGTCGTTCCGCCCGGTCACATTCAACGATCTGCTCAAGGCCATGCGTTCGTGCACCTACGGCATGGTTGGCGCGGCCTGGATCGCGGATTATCCGGACGGCGAAAATTTTGTGATGCTCAATTACAGCAAGAACATCGGCGCAGAAAATACCGCCTGCTATAACTCGCCACGCTACGACAAGCTGTATCTGGAATCGCAAAAAATGCAGGACAGCCCGGAACGCAATCACCTGTATGACGAAATGAACAAGGTGATGATGGAAGAAACCCCATGGCTGCCAGGCGAAACACGTTTCCGTAACCGTCTGATGCAACCCCGTGTTCTGGGCGATGAGGTTCATCCCGTCCTCCAGGTGTCCTGGCGTTTCATGGATATCCAGAAATAAGGAGGCGGCAAAATGTTCGCTTATATCGTCCGTCGCGTCCTGCAAATGATCCCGACTCTGTTTGGGGTGATGTTGCTGGTGTTTGTCCTGTTTAACGTGTTTGGCGGTGATCCGTCACTGGTGCTGGCAGGCAAGCACCTTACTGCTGAATCGCTGGCCAATATCCGCGCACAACTGGGGCTGGATAAAAGCCAGGCGGCACAGTTTCTGATCTTTGTGAAACAAGTGTTGACGCTGGATTTCGGCACCTCCTGGTCTACCCAGCAACCGGTATCCGACATCATCGGCTCGCGCGTCGGCCCATCCTTGCTGCTGACGGGTGCGATGCTGGTGGTTGACCTGTTGATTGCCATTCCGCTGGCGGCCACCGTGGCGTATTTCCGCCGTGGCCTGACCGACCGCATTGTGACCGTCTGCTGCACCATTGCCATGTCGGTCTCTGCGCTGGTGTACATCATTGCCGGTCAGTACTGGCTGGCCTACAAATTTGGCTGGTTCCCGGTGTCGGGCTGGAGCAATTCGTCGTGGCATAACCTGGTGTACTACGTGCCATTGCCCATGTTGATGGGGCTGATGGTGTCACTCGGGCCGGATATCCGTTTCTATCGCTCGTTCTTTGTGGAAGAACTGGGTAACGATTACGTGCGTACCGCCCGCGCCAAGGGCTTGTCTGAGCGAGTTGTCATGCTCAAGCACGTGCTGCGCAATGCGCTGATTCCGGTGGTGACCACGGTCATGATGTCGCTGCCATACATGTTGATTGGTGCGCTGGTGCTGGAGACCTTCTTCAGCATTCCGGGTATGGGTAACGCGGTGGTGATCGCCGTAAACAACAGTGATTTCCCGATCATCAAGGCCATCACCGTCTATATCGCCCTGGCGACCATGATCTTTAACCTGTTGGCCGATCTGATCTACAAGCTGATCGACCCACGCGTGCAACTCAAGTGAGCGGAGAGACAACATGACAAGTTCTGTACAGGCTGCTCCGGCCACAAATAGCTCGCCGGAAGTGCACCGCGGATTCTGGGCGCTGGGCTGGCGCCGTCTCAAGCGTGACCGTGTGGCGATGGTCTCGCTGATCGTGGTCGGCGCGTTCCTTGCTGTCGCCGTCGCCGGCTGGTTCAACATTATTGGTGATGGCTGGCGCAAAGAAGTGGCTATCCCTTATGCGCCCCCATCCTGGCTGGCGCAAAGCGCAGAAGAAACGCTGCCACCGGCTGAGGAAGACACCGCGGGTGCCAAAAGCAGTGCGCCGATCATGACCATGACCGAAGCGGAAGACCCCATTGGCAAGGAGCTGGCGATTGCCCGTCAGAACATGGGCAAGTACGCCTCGGTAGAAACACCCTTGCGCGAGGCGCTGCCGTTTGGTGCCGACCTGCGTGGCCGTGACGTGATCGTCAAGACTATCAAGGGCACATCAACCTCGGTCTTCGTCGGGATCTTTGGCGCACTGTTCACATTGCTGTTGGGCACCGTGCTGGGGGCGCTCTCGGGCTACTTTGGTGGCAAGGTCGATGACTTTCTGAACTGGTTCTACAGCGTGTTCACCAGCGTGCCAGACATGCTGTTGTTGCTGTCGTTTGCCGCTGTGGCCGGGCGTGGCATCAAGACCATCATTATTGTTATGGCATTGACCAGCTGGACCGGAACATATCGTCTGGTGCGTGCTGAATATCTCAAACTGAAGAACCGCGAGTTTGTACAAGCGGCCAGCGCGATTGGTGCCAGCGATGCCCGCCGTATCTTTGTGCATATCCTGCCCAATATCTCGCATCTGTTGCTGGTGCAGTTCTCGCTGCTGACCGTGGCGCTGATTAAATACGAAGCAATTCTGTCGTTCCTGGGTTTTGGCGTCGGCGTTACGCAAGTGAGTCTGGGTTCCATGCTGGCCGAGGCTCCGGCGGAGCTGGTGCAGGGTGTCTGGTGGCAAATGGTGGCGGTGACCATCGCCATGTCTTTGCTGGTGACCGCATTCAGCTTGCTGATTGACGGTTTGCGCGACGCGTTTGATCCCAAAGCCAACAAATAACCAGGACCGACATCATGAGCAACCAAGAAAACCTGCTGTCGATCCGCAATTTGAATGTGCGTTTCAAGCAAGAAGACGCTGAACATTTTCACGCGCTCAAAAGCGTGAGTTTTGATATCCCGAAAAACCGCACCGTGGCGCTGGTGGGCGAGTCGGGCTCCGGCAAGTCGGTGACGTCAATGGCGATCATGCAGTTGCTGCCCGCCATGCAGACGGTGATCGACCCCGAAAGCCAGATCATCTTTGAAGGCCGCAATTTGCTGGGCATCTCACATGCCGAACTGCGCCGTTTGCGCGGTAAAGATGTGGCGATGATCTTCCAGGAGCCGATGAGCTCGCTCAACCCGGTATTCACGGTGGGTGACCAGATTGTTGAAACGCTGATGCTGCATGCGCATTTGTCGCGCAGCGCGGCGTGGAAGCGGGCGCTGGCTTTGCTCATTGAAGTCGGCTTGCCGGACCCGGAAAAGAAGATCAAAGCCTATCCACATGAGTTGTCCGGCGGCCAGCAACAACGCGTGATGATCGCCATCGCCATCGCTTGCGAACCCAAGCTGCTGATTGCCGATGAACCCACTACTGCGCTGGATGTGACCATTCAGAAGCAGATTCTGGAACTGCTGGCTGCGCTGCAAAAGAAACACGGCATGTCCGTGTTGTTCATCACCCATGATCTGGGTCTGGTGGGCGAGTTTGCCGATGAAGTGATCGTGATGCGTCACGGCGAGATTCGTGAAGCGGGCTTGGTGCAGCAGATTTTTGAAGCGCCGCAAGACGCTTATACCAAGGCGCTGCTGGCGTGCCGTCCGCAACTGGATCATCGCCCGCAACGCTTGCCGGTAATTGACGACTTCATGAAGCCCGGCGGTTACGTGGCCCCGGCTGAACGCGTACGCGGTTATCAGGCAAATGACGAAATCGTGCTGGACGTGCAGGGTTTGTCCAAATCGTTTGATATTCGCGAAGGCTTGTTCGGCAAGAAGCAATTCCACGCGGTGAAAGAGGTGTCTTTCAAGCTGGCACGCGGCAAGACGCTGGGCATCGTCGGTGAATCTGGTTCGGGCAAAACCACCGTCGGTTTGACGCTGGTGCGCTTGCATCAGGCTACCGCCGGCAAGGCGTTGTTTGAAGGCAAAGACTTGCTGGCGATGTCCAACAAAGAGTTCCACGCCTACAAGCGCCGTATCCAGATCATTTTCCAGAATCCATACGCTTCGCTCAATCCGCGCTTTACCGTGGAGCAGATTCTCACCGAGCCGATGATGCTGCATGGCCTTGGCGCCAATGGCGCAGAGCGCCGGAAAATGGCGCAAGAACTGCTGGATCGCGTGGGTCTGCCAGCTCGTGCGCTGCTGCGCTACCCGCATGAGTTCTCTGGCGGCCAACGCCAGCGCATCGCCATCGCCCGCTGCCTGACCATGAAACCGGAAGTGCTGATTTGTGATGAATCGGTATCGGCGCTGGATGTCTCCGTGCAGGCGCAAGTGCTGAACCTGCTGCAAGACTTGCAGGATGAGTACAAGCTGTCGTACCTGTTTATCTCGCACGATCTGGCGGTGGTGAAGCATATCTCCGACCAGGTGCTGGTGATGAACAAGGGCGAAGTGGTCGAGCAAGGCGATTCGGATGCGATCTACCGCGAGCCCAAAGAAAGCTACACGCGCAAATTGCTGAATTCGATCCCGCAAGGCTGGATGGGCGCGGCACCCGCGCTGGCATGATGGCGTAGGGCGGGTGTAACCCGCCCTCTGTCACGCGCATATGTTCGGCGGGTTGGGGGATAACAAGATGTCTAGTCTGCAAGCACAGCGTTTATCCCGCGATGACCCTGCAGCCGTTGCGGATCTGCAGTCGGTCTTCAACGGCGCGCCCGCATTCAGCCTGCTGGTTGAGGGCAAGCTGCCCGAGCCCGATGCCGCCGAGCAGGCGCTGGAAGCCTTGCCGCCGGACATCGATTACCCCGACAAGTTTGTCTTCGGTTATTACCTCGATCAACAGATTGCAGGTTGCGCCGATGTGATTCGCGGCTATCCGGAAAAGCACTGTGCCTTTATCGGCCTACTGTTGTTTGCCGAAAACTGGCAACGCCAGGGGCTGGGTAAACAGGCGCTCCAGCATATTGATCACTTGGCGCGCGGCTGGGGCTGCCAGGAAATCCGCCTGGGTGTGGTTGCCAATAACCAGCCAGGATTGGTATTTTGGACAGCCCAAGGGTTTGTCGAACAATCCAGGCGTGAATTACCGGGCTATCCCGCCGATTTGATCCTGATGTCACGCGGTCTTTAGTTCGCGCGGGTTGACACGCCGGGCAACGCTGTTCGCCAAGTCCTCGGGCTTATCCCCCAAAGCCAGAGAGGATCGCATGACGCATATCGAACGCCATTCCGACCCCCATACTTTTGCCGCAGCGCTGACCGCGTGGCTGGGCGAACAGTACTGGACCCACAATCAGCTTTACACCATGGCGCTGCGTATAACGCCCGCCTTGTGCGCCGAACGGCAGGTTCATTTTTATCTGCTCAAACGTGCCGGGCAGACCTTGGGCGCCGCTTTGGTCAGCGGCGTGATACCTACCCGGACGCTGTTCATGACCGATCTGGATCATGACGCAATCGATTGCTTGCGTTCCGCCCTGCGTGACGACGATGTGCTTTTGACTGATGTCATCGGGCCGCAGGGTTACGCCGAGTCTTTTGCCGCCGTCTGGGGAGAGTTCGAGCCACGGGTAGCACTGGGTAACCATCGCTTGATGACTGAACCTGTGAGCACCGGCGCGGCCGGTTATTTGCGGGCTGCCACCGACGCCGATGAAGCCTTGCTGGCACGGTGGTTCCTGGCATTTTGCGAAGAGTGCGACATGTCTGAAACTGCGGCGGGTGCGCTCGGCAGAGTGGCGGGGTGGTTGCAGACGAATCCGCCCATGGTCTGGATCTGGGAGGTTGATCACCAGGCTGCCGCGTTTTGCGTGACTTCTCCCCATGCACCGCTGGCCCGCATCGGCCCGGTCTACACGACGCCCGAGCAGCGGGGTCGCGGCTATGCTGGAGCAATGGTGGCTGCGGCTTCAGCGCACTTGCAAGCCAGCGGCATTCGGGATGTATTTTTGTATACCGATCTGGCCAATCCGATCAGCAACAGCGTGTATCAGCGGATCGGCTTTGCCCAAATCAGCCAGCATACGCATCTGGATCTGGTCAGCTAAAACGGATTGCCATGCGCGGCTGCAAAACTGGGCGGCCGCGTATGGCTCTGGCCATCCCCAATCAAGGCGTGGCCAGATGCATGGCGAACTGGGCGTGTCGCGGGGCGCTGCTGCACATTCCCTGTTTTTGCGAAACACGCTGATATAAGCGTGTGAGCTTGTCCGGCGATTCATAAATCAGCGTGGCGTTATTCAAGGCGCGGGCCAGGTCCTGTGGGGCGACGGCATCCGTGTCCGTCGGTTTGCCCCAGATCACCACATAATCCACAGGCAAACCGGTTTGCTGCTCAAAACGTGGCACGTCCAGTCGTTGGATCGCGACCTGCGGCTGTCCTGGCTGCCAATGGAAGATCAAATCCTGCGTGTCATATCCTGGCCGGAAATGCACCGGATACACCTTGAGCCGCGCCAGAAAATTGAACAGCACCACGCGATCTTGCGATAACTCCAGCCGGTTCGTCGCCTGAAACAATGGGTCGTAATTCCATGGGTAACGCACGCCGTTCTGGTCGTAACTGACCGACGATTCCAGCACCGGCAGCACGGTGCAGTGCGCCCCGATTAAATGATCGATCTCCTGCAAGGCGTTCATGGGCGGTTGCAGGCTGGCCTGAAGTTTGTTGGTGGCGTGGAACTGGATCAACAGCAAGGCCAGAGCCAGCAGCGATAAACCGACGCGTTGCCAGCGCCGGAAAGCAAAAAATGCCGCACACAACACCGCCCACAACAGCGGAAAAAGTGCCGCGCGCATGAAATGCGACCAACCGCCGCCCGAGATATCCGGGACGAGCAGGCTGAAGGCAAAAAACAGGATAAACACGGTTAATGCTGCAAACCAGGCCAGCTTCAATCGCCAGCGCACAGCGCGTTTTCGCCACAAACCAACCATTAATCCAACGGCCGTCGCCACTTGCAAAAACACCAGCGTGCAGGACACCACGCGCTCGTCGCCAGTCTGTATGCGGAACAACTTGGCTCGCATCAGGCTATCTACGCGCTCGTGCAGCGGAATGCCGTACAAGGTTTGTGCGCCGTGCTGCTGCAAGAAAAACCAGATCACCAGCGGCAGCGGAATGCACAAGCCCACAATCAGTCGGCCATAGGTAGCACCAAGTTGCCGCCAGGATTGGCCGGCGCGCAAGTCAGCAAAAAATTGCAGTCCCGACAGCACGCCAATGGCCAGCAACGCCATCAGAAACCCGGCCGCGTGCGACAAAAGCGTCACCACCAAAGCGCAGCCCAAGGCCACGGCTAATGGGAGGCTGGGTTTTGTCCGCAAGCGCACGTACAAGCCAATGACCAGAAAGAAGCCCGCAACCGAGAACAGGAAGTTATATAAGCCAAGATAAAACAAACGGTTTGCCGTCAGCGGCAAGACAAACCAGGCCAGCCACGTATTGGCCGGGTTGATCTGCCGCAATGCATAGCGCGCAGCCAGCGCCGGGGTAATGAGGCAGAGCGCCTGCAAACACGCTTCGGCAAGATCAGGCGAAAAAACCAGCAACAGCGTGCGCAAAATGGCGTAGACCGCCATATTGGGTTGCAAAGTATTGGCGAGCACAAACATCTGCGACTGTAGTGGCCACTCTGGCGAGCCGTAGTGGCTTAGCAAATAGGCAAACGACAGATGAACCGGGCCGTCATTGGTGGCCAGCGGGCCCTTCACAATGATGAACGCGGCATAAGCCAGCAGGAACGCCGGAAACAGGCCATGCCGAAGTATGGTCCTGACAAAGTTATTCAATACGATCTCCAAAGCCGGGGGCGGCAGCCGTAGCAAGGGTGAATTCGGTGAGTGGCGCTACTTTCACCTGAATTCATGCCATTGGGATCAGTCTTGCATGCAATTGACAATTTTCAAGTTTGTTTTGTGCACTGCATCATCAATGCCCGCCGCAAAGAGATGCAAATAACAAGCGCGTGCGGGGATATCAAGCGCCGCCGGGACCGTTGGCGAGTGCTCGAAGGCATGAATAATCAAGTCAAACTGCGGGCAAGCAATGGGAATGACGCGCTGGGTGCTAAGTAGCCGCAGCGTTTTCAGCTATCTGTTGCAGCATCGCCCGTGTAAAGCTCCGGAAACTGCACCCGCACCGGATCACCATCGCTACGCCAGCCGTGGCACGAGTCAATCAACCTGCCCAGCAAACGAGACTGTTCACCGGTGCGCTCGCCCACGGCGGGCTGCGCTGTTTCCCGTTTGCGCAAGCCGGAGGAGATGGTCTGAAACGCCACCGTGGCCATCGGGCCCAGCAATTCGGTGATGTGTGTACAGCCCGCTCGCCCTTTGAATAATTCGCGGATTTTGCGGTTAAATCCCGGCCCGATCTTGATGCCGACCAGTTGCTGATATGAGGCGGCAATCTCTGGGCAAATGAGATAGGGCGAATGCTCGGTACTCGCCTCGGCAGCAACAATTTCGTATTGGCTGTTGAGCGTGAGCCGCACCTGCATTTCATGCAGTGCTTCGCCCGCAGGCAGGTTGCGGCCATCGTAAAACGACACGGGATAACCTTTGGTGTCGGTGATGGTGGCTTCGATATCCCACAAGCCGTCCTGGCGTAGATAGCCTTGGCAGCTGATCTGGCGAGAATGATATGGGTCGCGGGCAACGGCAGGACTGAGCGCCATGAGGACACCTTAAAAGGGACGCATAAATTACGATAAAAAAACCGGGCCGTCATTACGATCGGTCCGGTGATTGTCGTGGTTTTAAGCCCGCCAGTAAAAGTGCAGATAGTCCGTATCTTCGCGTTTGATTCAGCAATGCGGCCATCCGCGAACTGGTGGGACTAGTTTGGCGGCGAACTACAGATAGCGACTCCAGAACACCTGCACGTTGTTGGTCGAGGTCGATGCGCCGCCGCCGGTACTTGGCAAGCCGGCGCCGGGCTGGTAGGCAGGTGGTAATGCGGTCAGGTTGATGGTGGTACTGCCGCCCAGGCTGTTGGTCACACTGGAACCATTACCAGCGGCGGTGACATAGCCATTCACCACCGTACTCCCGCCGGTAGTGAGCTGGTTGCCTGCCAGAACGCTGCCGTAAATGGTGTTGGACGAGCCGAGACTGATGTTCCCGCCAGAATAGATGCCATTGACCGCGCCCCCAGCCAGCAGGGCGTAATTCGCTGCCGGGTTGGCCGTATAAACATAACTGGTGGGATTGCTCGTCGGCGTGCACAGGTTGGTAGGATAGCGCGCCGGAAAAAATGAATTCACGCAGATGCCGGTCGGCGTGTAATTGGTGCCAGAGACTGAACCGTTATAACCGGCGTAGCTCGGCGCATAGACCTGAAAACTGCCACTGGTGGCGATGTTGCCGGTGGCAATAAAGGTGTTGTAGTAATTGCCATTGCCCAGCGCCAGATTGCCGTGAAACCAGGTCACCCCCTGCGCAATGCTGGTGCCGTTAATCGACCATGTGCTGTTACTGGTGCTATAGGCAAAGCAGCTATTGCTGGTCGAATAACCCTGGCAAATGGTCACAGCGGAGCCAACGGCTGGCGTCTGGCAAGTCGGGTTGCTGGCACTTGAGCCGGTGGCTAACGCGGTACAGAGATAATCCTGGTGGCTGCCATCGTAATTGCCCAGATAATACGTACCGTTGGCGATGCCATTCACATTGGCAACGGTGACTTTGCGATAGCCGCTGCTATCCACATCAAAAACGTAATTGGCCAGCGATTGCAATTGGTAAGCATCCACCGTTTGCGTGGTCAGGGTCAGGGCGGTCAGCGGCGTGATGGCCACCGTGTAACCGGTTTGCTGCGTGACATTGACGTTGTTGTTCCAGCTAGGTTTGGACAGCGCGCCACCAATAATGCCGCTGCCGACACTGCCACTGCTGGTCACCGTCAGGTTTTTTTGCGCATACAGCGTGCCGACCGTGCTGTAGTCCATGGTCACGCTGCCTTTGGTTTTGACCGATGTCGCGCCGCCCAGCGTGACATCGCCAATCGCCACAATGGCGCCGTTGTTGGTGCTCTGGGCACTGACGGTTCCGTTGGCGTTAATCGCACCTGCATAGGCTGCGCCAGTCAGCACCACATTGCCCATTGCGTTGATCGTCAAAGCACTGGCACTGCCGCTCAACGTGACATTGCCATTCGAAGAAATGACATTTACCGAGGAGTTGCTGCCTAGCGTGACATTGCCGGTGGCATTGATCGCCTTCAAACCCGTTAGCGACAGACTGCCAGCATTGAACGCACCCTGTACGTTGATGACGGCGTTTTGCGCAGTGGTGGTGCTGGAGTTAATGGTGATGCTGCCACCCAGGTTCACGTCATGATTGAAATTGATGGCGTTGGTATTGCCAGGATTGCTTGAGGTGGTCGAACCGGTGACGCAATACACCGCCTGCACGGTTGACGTGGCGCCGCCGCTGCTGCCGGTAAAGTTGGCCGTGACCAAGGTGCCTTGGGTTGAGCCGGACGCCGCCGAGGAAACGCAGCCATTGCCGGTGGCCGAGTTCAGACTGACCACCGAGCCCGCGACGCCAGTGACGCCACCCAAGGTGATCGCGTTACCCGCAGCCAGACTGGTCGTGCCGGTCAGTCCGATTTGATACAGATATTGCCGAAAAGCCTCGACGCCATTCCATGCTTTCATCTGCGCCTGGGTGGCGCCGTGCGCCGTGACCATGCTGTCTTGTTCGCTGCGGATGTAATACATGGTGCCCAGCACGGCGGCGGACAACGACAAGCCCACCAGCAACACCAGCAAAATGGCCGCTAGGCCACGTTGGCCGCGGGTACTGGTCTGTGAGAAAGAAGAAGGGAAGTTGAAGGTTCTCATGTGGAGAAGTTCGGCAAGCAAGTGGTCCAGGAGTTACTGCCGCTATTGGTCGTCCAGTTAATCCGGATCGACAAACCGGCCGTATGGGTCTGGCTGCTGGTAAGCCCGGAAACAGCACTGGCTGCAGAGGCGGGCAGGCTGGCCGTGTTCACTTCTGCGCCATACGGCCAGCAGGTACCGGTGCCTGTGCTGGCCTGGAAAGTCAGATTGGGCGGCACCGGCGGTGCTGCGTTAATTGCTGGCAAGATATTGGCCCCAATCAGCGGGGTAACCGTCCAGACTTTGCTGCTCCACTGGGTGGAAACCGGGTTGCAACTGCCGGCGGCCTGCAATAACGAGACCGAATTGTCGGCACTACTGCTGATCAGGCCTTGGCAGGTCCACGCTGTGGTGGCCGTGGTCTGGGTGGGATTGCTTTCCCAAAAAATGGCGTTGGCGTAGGTGGTTGCCGTAGTCGGCAGGGTCACCGCAGTGCCGGTCACCTTATTGGTGCTAGCCAGGGCAGCACCGCTGACCACAGCAAAGTTGGTATTGCTGGCCGCGCTGGCAATCCCGAACCCCGCGCTTTGCAGCTGGTTTTGCACGGTCAACAAACCGGTGGTGGCCTGTCGATCTTGTGCGGCGGTGGGCTGCATGCCGCTGCTTTGATCAAACGTAAAATGCAGCACCACCCGAAACAGCGACAGCATGGCCAGGATGACCAGCATGGATATCACCAGGCCAACCATCAGACTGACTAGCGTGAAGCCTCGTTGTCCGGAGCCGAGATGAGCATTTTTTTTCATTGCGAACCATTGTTGGTAATGACAAGCGAACCGCCCAGCAACGAGCCATCACTTGGCGCGCTGGCGGTGATCGCCACCTGCGGCACAAACACGGTTTTGGCAGTGCCCCCGGCAACACTCACCGTCGCCTGAACCATGGTGCAATTGCTGGCCGTTGTGGCAGATACGGTGTTGCTGGCATTCAAGGCGATCGGGGCAGGAGTCACACCATTGCAAAGTGCACTCAAGCCAGTGGTGCTGCTTTGCAACTGGGCGCGCACCTGATTCACCACAATGTTCTGGGCGTTAACGGTGGTCTGGCTCAAGGCAGAGCGCGACAGCACATAGGTCATGCCCACCCCGACAATGCCCATCAGCAGCATGGCGATCAAACCTTCAAACAAGCTGGTGCCACGCTGGCGTAGCAGACGTTGCGACAATGGCTGTGGCGGCCTAGTTAAGCACGGCAGTGGTATCACTGCTAACTCCCATGCTGGTGACGATGAAAGTGGCAGCAGTACCGCATTGCGTACTCCCCAAAGTGGCAGCAACGGGCAGGCCGGAATCGTTATACGCCACGCATTGCGCCGCCGCGCCGTTCAAGATGGCCGTGGTGGCATTGGGCAATTTGCCGGTCCACACCGCGTTGGTGCAATTGAGGCCGCTGGCGGTTGCGGCGTCCTGGGCGCACACCGTGTTGTTATTCAATACCAGGTAAGCGGCTGGATTGCTGGCCGTGACGGCACTGCCATTGCGCAACGCCCGTGATTTGGCTCTGGCAACACCTTGGTTGAACAACGTAGTGCCAGACCGGATGTTGGAGGAGCCTACCCATTGCATCGTTAATGGCACACCCTGCAGTAACAGCACCATCATCACCGCAATGGTGATGATGAATTCAATTAGCGTGAAACCGGCGTTCCTTTGTTTATACATGGCCCGTTACCACATCGTCAGGCCACCGCAGGCTGAGGTTCCGGTTCCTGAGCCAGCCGAGATCTGCCGGGCATTGGTGCTATCCAGCTTGAGCGTGCATCCACTGGTCATTTGCCCGGCTTTACCTGTGGCGGTCAGCAAATAAGCTGGAGCGGGGGAGCCCGAAGGTGCCGGAGTTTGCACCGAGTAAGTAAACATGATCTTCTCGGCGGGGCTAAATCCGGGGAAGCTAGATGATGTGGTGACATCGCTGGACGTAGCCGGGTAGCTCAAGTTCACCTGATGCTGGTTTTCCATAATCAACGCCAGCGCAACCAGATCGGCGCCCGCACCCTTCACATGACTCTTCACGATGTAATTGCGATAGCTGGGCAGGGCAATGGCGGCCAGAATGGCCACGATAGCTACCGTGACCATTATTTCGATCAGCGTGAAGCCCGCGTTTTTTGCGGATATGAATGAAAGTGCGCTGCGTTGGTTCATGGTGCTCGCTGTGTGAATCTGGATTGGGGCAGGCAAACAGACAAGCGCCCCGTGGTAGTGGTTCCGCCTTATGTGATTATTTTGATCATTCCCATACAAACTGCATGCTTTTGGTCGTTTCTCGTTCATTACGCGAACAAAACGACCTGCTGATGGGCTGGAAAGAGCGCATTAGGGCGCAGATCCAATATTCACGATAGCAAAACATTGTGCGAGCTTTGTGCAGATCGGGCCGAAAGGTAGGCCGACCAGATGGGTTGATCTGGCCGAGGGCTGGCTAGAAACGCACGATCTGTTTGCGATGAACGAAGAAGTCAGTGCCAAAGGTCACCGCGCAATCCTCAAAATAATGGCTGGTCCGCAACAACCAGTATCCCGTGCCGGGAAGGTTATCGATTTTGCCTGCCCGACTGTCTGGCTCTTCAAATGCGCGCTCTGGTACTGGCGGCGTATGCACTGTGGGATTACTGAAGTGGCGCAGCATGCTCATGATTCAAGCTCCGTTAACGAGCGGGTGTGGGCATTCAGGTGCAGCGGCGCGGTGGCCAGCAAGCGGTGAATTGCCGTTTGGGTATGCGCAGCTCGCAATGCCTGGCGAAAATCGCGCTGGTGTAGCGCGGCGGCAAGGTCGGCCAGTGCCTGCAAATGGTGTTGGGTTGCTTTGGCCGGCATCAGCAAAAAGAAGAATTCGCTCAAGCCTTTGCCATCTGGCGTTTCGCCATCGACCGGCAATACCGGGCGGATGAAGATCAGTGCCGGACGTTCCAGCCCTTCAACGCGGGCGTGGGGAATGGCGATGCCGCGGCCGAGACCGGTAGGGCCAATGCGTTCACGGTCGAGCAATTTCTGAAGCACTTGCGCCGCTGGCAGCCCGAAATGGCGTTCAGCAAAACAGGCCGCCTGTTCAAATAACGAGTGCGGCGTCTGGGCGGGTACCTCTAGCAAAATACTGGATGGCGGGCATAAATCGGCCAGAGAGAACATGGTGTTTTCCTTTGCAATGCAGATGATCCGGTCACGCCTTGTGGAGCGGTGGACTGGCTGAGATCACTGTATGAAAGGCCGTATAAACAACGCATAAAAAAGCAGCTCCGCCAGGCAAAAATCGCAAAAATCCTCTTCCCGCGTGGCACCAATAACGCCTTTCGACCTGATGGCCAGGCAACATGCCTGGATAAAAGCGCACGCGCGTGCCTACAGTGGCTCTTGATCTATTTGTTCACACGCATCCCGGGAGCGAAGGTATGAGCACGAGCGATACGATTCACGGTTGGGCAGCAAAGGCGCCTCACACGCCGTTAGAGCCGTTTGACTTTAACGACGGCCCGCTGGGCGACGAAGACGTTGAAGTCGAAATTGATTATTGCGGCATTTGTCACTCGGATTTGTCGATGCTGGATAACGAATGGGGCATGACCACATACCCGTTTGTGCCGGGGCATGAAGCGGTCGGCCGGGTGGTGCGGATGGGTGCGCAGGCCAAAGGGCTAAAGCTGGGACAGACAGTGGGTGTGGGCTGGAATCGCGGCAGCTGCATGCACTGTCATTCGTGCATCGGTGGCGACCAGCATTTATGCGCCGAGGTACAACCCACCATTCTGGGGCGGCATGGTGCCTTTGCGGATCGTATCCGCGCGCATTGGGCGTGGGCTATTCCCTTGCCAGACGGGGTTGATCCGGCGGTGGCTGGGCCGTTGTTTTGCGGCGGCATTACCGTGTTTGCACCGCTGGTGGTGCATAACGTCAAACCTACCCAGCGCGTGGGCGTGATTGGTATCGGTGGCTTGGGCCACATGGCGATCCGCTTCATGAGCGCCTGGGGCTGCGAGGTCACAGCGTTTACCTCGTCGGCGCGCAAACACGATGAAGCCCGCGAGCTAGGCGCCCATCGGGTGGTAACCAGTACCGATAGCGCCTCGCTGGCTGCGGCGGCGGGTTCGCTGGATTTCTTGCTGGTGACCGCCAACGTCAAACTGGATTGGGATGCGATCATTAACACGCTGGCGCCAAAAGGTCGGCTGCATTTTGTCGGCGCGGTGCCCGAGCCTGTGCCGTTGACGGTGTTTACCTTGCTGCTCAAGCAGATGGATGTCTCCGGGTCCCCCACCGGTTCGCCTGCGGTGATCGCCGACATGCTGGCATTTTGCGCCCGGCACGGCATCGGGCCGATGGTCGAGCACTTTCCGGTCGCCCGCATTAACGACGCCATCCAGCATTTGCGTGATGGCAAAGCGCGTTACCGCATCGTGCTGGATATGTGATTCGGAACGCACTTGTCAGCGTTTTGGCTGCAAACTGCCCCGGCTGCGACTTGCGTCCGGGGCAGTTTATTGCCGAGGACATTCTCGAAGCCGGTGCCTTAGCCGCGTAACGTGACCAGTTCTTCGGCAATGGAAGGATGTAACGCCACAGTCCGGCGAAAATCCTGCCAGCGCGCACTGGCAGTAAGTGCTACGCCAATCAACTGCGCCATCTCGGCTACACCTTCGCCCAGCAAATGCACGCCCACTACCCGGTCGGTTGGATTGTCGATCAACACTTTCATCAGCACTTGATCTTCTGATCCGGCGAAAGCCTGCGTCATCGCCCGGAAACGCGTTTGCAGCACGCGGATATCCGGGAAACGCTCGCGCGCCTGGGCTTCGGTGAGGCCGACTGTGCCCAGCTCGGGAGTGGAAAACACCGCGGTGGGGACCAGTTCGTAATCCAGTTCGAGCGGGGTGATTTGCCCAAACAATTGATCGGCAAAAGCCTGCCCTTCGCGAATGGCCACTGGCGTCAGATTCAGCCGGTCAGTGACATCCCCCACCGCGTAAATGGATGGAATGTTGGTGCGGGAGTGGGCATCCACTTGGATGGCGCCCTTGTCATCCACCGCAACGCCAGCTTGTTCCAGCCCCAGCGCGCGCGTATTGGGTTTGCGCCCGGTACAAAGCATGACCGTATCCACCGTATAAGTGGCGCCGGTGCTGCTGCTTACGCGCAGACCATCGGCGGTTTGCTCGATTTGGCGGATGAACTGCTCGGTATGCAAAGCAATGCCGCGCCGGGTTTGGTGCTCGGCGAGCAGTCGCGCCAGGTCTTCATCAAACCCCCTAAGCAATTGCTGTCCGCGAATCATGATCGAGGTCTGCACACCCAATCCGGCAAAGATGCCGGCAAATTCCACCGCGATATAACCACCGCCAACGATCAGCACCCGGCCGGGTAGCTCTGGCAAGTGAAAGGCTTCATCCGAGGTAATCGCCAATTCACTGCCAGGAAAAACCGCCCGATGTGGATAGCCGCCGGTGGCAATCAGGCTGTAGCGTGCGGTAACGCGTTGGCCACTGGTCGCCAGGCGCAGGGTGTTTGCGTCTTCAAAGGTGGCTTGCTCGGCATGGATGACCACGCCGGAATTAACCAGGTTGCGCTGGTAAATGGCTTCCAGCCGCGAAATCTCCGTGTCTTTGTGGGTGATCAGGCTGGCCCAGTCAAATTGGGCATCTTGCTGCTGCCAACCGTAGGCGCGGCTGGCGCGAAACTGATCCGGGAAGCGGCTGGCATAAACCAGCAGCTTTTTGGGAACGCAACCGCGATTGACGCAGGTGCCGCCAAAATTGGCTTGCTCGGCAATCGCTACCCTGGCGCCGTGGCTGGCCGCAACCCGCGCCGCCCGCACGCCGCCGGAACCCCCGCCAATGACAAACAGGTCAACGTCGTAATTTGCCATCTGTGCTCTCCAGAGTCTGATCAGTCTGCACGTGATATGAGGGTGGTCGAAAGCGGCCCGATACGCAAGCCGGTACTGTGGTTGCGCGTCGGCCTCGCCAATGTCCATGTCATGTTTTACGCTGTAGGCTCGGGCCAAAGTGGCCGGGTTTGACACAACAAACAGTCGGGGAAGCTAGTCAATGGGGAAGGGCAGGCTGGAAGCGTTTAGTGATGGCGTGTTGGCCATCATCATTACCATCATGGTGCTGGAGCTTAAAGTGCCGCACGGGACCGATCCGCACGCATTGCTGGAAATGTGGCCGGTGCTGTTGAGTTATATCCTGAGTTTTATCTACGTCGGTATTTACTGGAACAACCATCATCACCTGTTTCATGCGGTAACGGCGGTCAGCGGCGGTGTGCTCTGGGCCAACTTGCATTTGCTGTTCTGGTTGTCGCTGATTCCCGTTACCACGGCCTGGCTGGGCGAAAACGGCCTGATGTCATGGCCAGCTGCGCTCTACGGCGTGGTGTTGTTGGGGTCGGCAATTGCCTATTTCATTCTTACCCGCGTGCTGGTTGCTCACCACGGGCGGCAATCTTTACTGGCGCAATCGTTAGGCAGTGATGTGAAGGGCAGGATATCTGTGGTGTTGTATGCACTGGGTGTTGGTCTGGCGTTTGTGCATGGCGCCATTGCCTGCATTTTGTATACCGTAGTCGCGGTAGTCTGGCTGATTCCAGACCGGCGTTTTGAACGGTCAGCCGATCAAGTATCTTGATCAATTTGGGGCAAAAACGGAGTTGGATCATTTCTGATAGCGGAATGCGCCAAGGGCCGCTGCTGCACGCAGAAAATTGATTTGTATTGTGCAATTCGCAACGTTATTGCTGATTCGTTGCATTTTTTTACAACTCGCAACATGATTTCTTTTGAATTCGCCGTGTGATCTTCTAAGGTGAACGTGCAGTTGCATTTATATGACAAATTTTCCCGTGCAAACAGAAAGGAGAGAACCGAGATGAAGTTGCTTACCGCAATGTTGATGGCTTTTGCATTTATTGTTACCACTGGTGTAGCTTCCGCTGAATCCGCCGTTGGCGGCGCAGCTGCCAGCGAAGTCAGCCCAGCTAAAGTCCAACAAAAACGTACCACCAAGCATCATCACAAGGCATCTGCTGCATCGGCAATGTAATACCGAGCTGCGTTAATGCTAAAAAAGCCAGTCCTGTGGGGACTGGCTTTTTTGTTTGACCAAATGCGTTTATCACCGCTATTTCAAGTTAAAGCGACCGTGGCAATTCGCATACTTGCGAAACAATTTCATACGAGTGCAAGCGCTCGGCGTGATCATAAACCGCCGCATTCGCCATGATTTCATCCACGCCGAATTCTTGCAAAAATTCGCGCAGCTTTGCCCGTACTGTGACCGGGCTGCCAATAATGGATGCGCCCAATTGCGCTTGCACCGCTGCACGTTCATGCGGTTCCCAATATCCATCCATGCTTTCCACTGGAGGCTCAAGCGGGCCTGGATTGCCACGAATCATGCCGACAAAACGCCGTTGTGCTGAAGTCGCCAGAAATTGCGCGTGTTCGTCGGTATCGGCCGCAATGACGTTAATTCCGGCCATGGCATAAGGTTGTTCCAGCACGCGGGAAGGGCGGAAAGTATGGCGATATAAATCAAACGCCGCTTTCATATTACGCGGCGCGAATTGCCCGGCAAAAGCAAACGGCAAGCCCAGATAACCAGCCAATTGCGCGCTGAAACCACTGGAGCCCAATAACCAGATTGGCACGTCCAGCCCTTCGCCGGGCACGGCATGAATACCGTTGCTGCCGCCGTGCAGGTCGGGCCGGAAATAGGCACGCAATTCTTCGAGCATCTGCGGAAACTGATCGCCATCGGCACCCGAATCACGGCGCAGCGCACGCATGGTGGCCTGGTCGGTGCCGGGTGCCCGGCCCAAACCCAGATCAATCCGGCCGGGGTAGAGTGATTCCAGCGTGCCGAACTGCTCGGCGATCACCAGCGGCGCATGGTTGGGCAACATGATGCCGCCAGAGCCAACGCGGATGCGTTTGGTGCCGCCAGCAACGTGGCCAATCACCACTGAGGTGGCCGCGCTGGCGATGCCGCGCATACCATGATGTTCTGCTAGCCAGTAACGATTGAAGCCCCAGTGATCGGCATGTTGGGCCAGATCCAGGGTGTTGGCCAGGGCTTGGGTGGGCGTAGAGCCCGCGACGATCGGGGAGAGATCGAGTACCGAGATCGGCGTGTTTTCCAGTGTTTTCATGTTCTTTCCGGCGGGGCAGACGAACATCTAATCTGGGGACGCGACCAGTTAATTCCAAGACGATTGGTCTAGTGTTTTTGCATTCACTCCAAAACGCGACTCACACCCACACCAGCGACACAGCCAAACCCAGCATCATGCAGCCGATCAAGCCATCCAGGATGCGCCAGGCGCGCGGCGAAGCAAAGACCGGTGACAACAAGCGCGCGCCATAGCCCAATCCCAGAAACCACAGTAGGGAAGCGGTCATGGCACCTAACGCAAACCACGGTTGCGCCAGGGGTGTTTGCTGGCTGGCAATCGAGCCCAGTAACACCACTGTATCCAGATAAACATGCGGATTAAGCCAGGTCAGCGCCATGACGGTGAGCGCGGCTTGCTGCCAGGAAATGGTGGGAACGCCTTTTTCGGCGTGTAACGCGCCGGTTGAAAACGCCGCCCGCCATGCCCGAAGACCGTACCAGGTCAGGAATGCGGCACCCGTCCAGCGGGCCACTGTCATCAGTGCCGGGCTTTGTTCAATCAACGCGCCCATGCCAGCCACACCGGCGGCAATCAGCAGCGCGTCGCCCACGATGCAAACCAGCACGGTGATGCCGATATGCTGGCGCGACAAACCCATGCGAAGTACGTGAGCGTTCTGCCCACCAATAGCCATGATCAGACTGGCGCCCAGGCCTATGCCTTTTAACCATGCCGAGAAAAACATTGGTATTGCCCCTGATCACGTCGTTGAATGAGAGCGATTGTCGGCGGTCTGGCGGGTTTTATGAAGCTGTATTAATATTTTTCAGATAACATTATTTTCTCTAATAATGGCTGGAAAAGTGATGAACCTGGATCACCGCCAAACCGATGCCTTGCTGGCCGTTATTGAGACCGGCAGTTTTGATCTGGCCGCAAGCCGGCTGCACATTACCCAGTCGGCGGTATCGCAGCGCATTCGTGCGCTGGAAACCAGCCTGGGCAGCCCGCTGGTAGTGCGCAGCCGTCCCTGCCGCGCCACGCCGCAAGGGCAGCGGCTGCTCCAATACCTGCGCCGCACTGCCATGCTGGATCAGGAATTTGCGGCCGAATTGGCGGACAACCAGTCCGCGCCGTTTGTGGTCAAACTGGCCATCAACGCCGATACGCTCGGCACCTGGTTTGTGCCCGCCGTGGCACCGCTGTTATTGGCCGAGAACGTGTTGCTGGATGTGACGATGGAAGACCAGGATCACACCTTCGCGCTACTGGAATCTGGCCTGGCAACGGGTTGCGTGACCACCGAAGCCCAGCCATTGCGCGGCTGCCAGGCGCTGTTTCTGGGCAATATGCGTTACCGCATGATTGCGTCGCCGGGCTTTTATCAGCGGTGGTTTGCGCAAGGCTTCACTCGCGCAGCAGCTCGCCACGCACCGGTGATGGTATTTAACCGCAAAGACGCGTTGCAGGCGGTGTTTCTGGAAAAGCGCTTCGGGCTGACCCGGGACGTTTATCCAAGTCATTACATCCCGGCGCATGACTCATACTTTGCCGCGATACGCCTTGGCTTGGGCTACGGCATGGTGCCAGAGCAGCAATTTGGCCAGTTGCTGGAGCAGGGCGAGTTGATTGATCTGGCCCCGGATAGCCCGGTGGACGTGCCTTTGTACTGGCATGCCTGGAAAGTGCAGTCGCCGCGGCTGGAGTCGCTGACGCGGCAGATTGTGGCAGCGGCGCGCGCGGTATTGGTCGATGGGGATGATCCGGGGGGCGGTGGAAGCGAACCGTGACAGCCAATAAAAAACGCCGCATTCAGCGGCTTTTTTTTTCGTAAGAACCGTAGCCCGGATGAAGGCCACAGGCCGGGAATCCGGGTTGGCAATGCGAGTTGGTTCTGTTACGCGTCGCATTCCCGGATTCCCGCTTCGCTTCATCCGGGCTACGGAAATAATGATGAGTAATGATAAACGCCGCTCTCAAAGCGGCGTTTATCATTTCAAGCATCAAATCACTTGATCACTTCACCCGCATGCCTGGCTTGGCGCCAAGATCCGGCGTCAGGATGTACAAACCACCATCACCACCCGCAGCCAGAACCATACCTTCGGACAAACCAAACTTCATCTTGCGTGGCGCCAGGTTGGCGACCATCACGGTGTGACGACCAATCAGGTCTTCCGGTTTGTAGGCGGACTTGATCCCGGCGAATACGTTGCGGGTTTGTTCCTGGCCGATATCCAGCGTCAGTTGCAGCAGCTTTTCGGCACCTTCCACGTGTTGGGCATTCACGATTTTGGCGATGCGCAGGTCGATCTTGCTGAAGTCATCAATGTTGATAATCGGCTCGATTTCGGGGATTTCGTAATCCGGCTTGGCGGCTTCAGCGACATTGGCGGTCGGGGCCAGGCTTTGTTTGTTTTCTTCGATCATGGCTTCAATGTTCTTGGGGTCTACACGTTGCATCAGGTGTTGATACACATTGATGGTATGGCCGGTGAGCAGGGTGTCGGCATCTTGCCAGGTCAGCGGGGCGATATTGAGGAACGCTTCCACATCGGCTGCCAGCTTTGGCAGTACCGGCTTGAGGTACACGCTCAGAATGCGGAAGGCATTGATCAGCACCGAGCACACGCGTTGCAGTTCGGCATCCTGGCCTTCTTGCTTGGCGATTTCCCATGGCTTGTGCGCGTCGACCCACTGATTCACTTCATCGGTCAGCGCCATGATTTCGCGGATGGCACGGCTGTATTCGCGCGCTTCCCATAAACCAGCAATTCCGGCCGAAGCATTTTGCAGTTTGGCCAACGGGCCGCTGTCACCCAAGTCAACTGCCAGCTTGCCGTCAAAACGCTTGGTGATGAAACCGGCGGCGCGGCTGGCAATGTTGATGTACTTGCCGATCAGGTCGCTGTTTACGCGGGCGACAAAGTCTTCCAGGTTTAGATCGATATCTTCAATGGCGCTGTTGAGCTTGGCGGCAAAGTAATAACGCAGCCATTCCGGGCTCAGGTGGCGCAGATACGATTCGGCGGTAATGAACGTGCCGCGGCTCTTGGACATTTTCTGGCCATCGACGGTCAAGAAACCATGCGCATTGATACCGGTCGGCGTGCGATAACCGGCGTATTCCAGCATGGCGGGCCAGAACAGGGCGTGGAAATACAGAATGTCTTTGCCGATGTGGTGATACAACTCGGCGTCAGAGTCTTTGTTCCAGTAGCTGTCGAAATCCAGGCCGAGGCGGTTACACAATTGCTTGTGGCTGGCCATGTAGCCGACTGGCGCATCCAGCCAAACGTAGAAATACTTGCCCGGCGCATCGGGAATCTCGAAGCCGAAATAAGGCGCATCGCGACTGATGTCCCAATCGTTCAGGCCCGCATCAAACCACTCTTGCAGTTTGTTGGCCGCGCCTTCTTGCAGGCGTGCGCGTTCCTGACCGTTGACCGCTACGTTGCCAGACGTCCAGTTGCGCAAGAAGGTTTCGCAATCACCCAGCTTGAAGAAGTAATGCTCGGAATCACGCAGTTCTGGTGTTGCGCCGGAAATCGCCGAGTACGGGTTGATCAGGTCTGTTGGCGAATACGTGGTGCCGCAGACTTCACAGTTATCGCCGTACTGGTCTTTGGCGTGGCACTTGGGGCACTCGCCTTTGACAAAGCGGTCCGGCAGAAACATGTTTTTCTGCGGATCGTACAACTGGCTGATGGTGCGCTGGGCGATCTTGTCGTTGGCGCGCAGTGATTTGTAGATACGGTAGGAGAACTCGCGGTTTTCGTCCGAGTGCGTGCTGCCGTAATTGTCGTAGTTCACCAGAAAGCCGTGAAAGTCTTTCTCGTGCGCTTCTTTGGCAGAGGCGATCAGTTGTTCGGGCGTAATGCCTTCGGCCTGCGCGCGCAGCATGATCGGCGTGCCGTGGGTGTCATCTGCACAGACAGCATGGCATTCATGGCCCCGCATCTTCTGAAACCGCGCCCAGATATCGGTCTGGATATGTTCCAGCATATGGCCAAGGTGCAGGGGACCATTGGCATAGGGCAGGGCGGAGGTAATCAGTATCTTGCGCTTCATGGGATCAGGCTGTCCGTCTTGAACAATCGAATGGGCGATTATAACGCAAGCGGGCGTCATGCCAGACGAGTTGGTGAATCAGGGTGCCACGCTGCCGCGCTGGTCTGTCACCGTGACCGGGTTGAGTGCACGATTGCGCTGCACGCGTTTGACCGGAAGCCAGAGCACGGCCAGCCAGCGCACGCGCACCACGATCTGATAAAACAACGTGGGCAAGATGATGGCCGACAGGTACGCCAGCATGCCAGCCGCGACCATCGACAATCCGTGCTCCTCAAAAAAGCGGAAACTGCGCCGCTGCAGGTAATCATGAAACAGCAAGATAAACAGGCTGGCTGATGCCGCTTGCAGCAATAGCCAACGCAGGCCGGGCAAATAGCGGGAAGTCCAGACCGAGACCGATAGCACCAGATACACGCCGCACAGGGTCTGCCCGACATTGAACAGAAAGTCTTCAAACAGGCGCTTGCTCAGATTGAGTTCACCATCGCCCAGATAATGCATCAGCCCGAATACGGCCAAAGCGGCAAGGGCGTAAAGCACCCGAGGTTCAAAGGTACTGATCTGCTCTTTCAGCGCGTGCCCCATCAGAAAGATCGGCACGGTAATCAACAGCAGATCGGCGCTGAACGGCAGGCCCAGGTCGCCCAGAATTTGCCCGGCATTGCCGTAGGCCAGATATGGAATGGGCACCGGCACCGAGCGCATGGTCTGGAACATGAAATAGGTGCTGGTAATGCAGCACAGGCCAATCAGTAGTGACATCCGCCTTGAGATTTGCCAGCGCTTAGCTACTTCCAGGTAAATACGGCCCGCCATGAAAACCAGAAACAGATGCGGCAAAAACCAGAGCGGCGTCCAGCGCAAGGTGCCGCCGGTGGCATACAACGACCCAGCAACAAATTGGGCAAATGGCGCGTGCGATAACAAAGGCTGCAATGGCGCCACCAGCAACAGCGTGACAAAAACAGGTTTGAGCACGCCGTCGAGCTTTTGCAGGGCCAGCGATGAAATGGAAGTGCTGGCTTTGAAAAACACGCCTGACATCAGAAAAAACATGGGCATGTTGATGGAGTGCAGGATGTGGTGCCCGACAGGGTTAATCAGATCAAAAATCCGGTTGTGCCCAAGTACGATCAGCAGAATGCCAATGCCTCTGGCCAGGTCCAGATGGCGGATGCGGTTATGCATTATTTGTCACCAAGTGCGGTTTTTATGCGCCCATTTAAGCATCTTGATATCGATAAAACGAGAAATTAATTACAAATAATGAAATTTATGCATAAGTAAATAACGATATTCGGGTGTCGCTAAAGCCTGTGTGGCTGGTGTTTTCTGCCCTGAAATTGCAGCCAACTGAGCGCTTGCTACGGCGACGCGGTAAGATTTGCCACGATCAATTCTCAGATACATGCATGGCCTTTCCGCTTTATTTTGAAGTCATGAACCAGATCGGCACTGCGGCTTTTGCCATTGCCGGTTATCTGGTGGGCGCGCGCAAGCGGCTGGATTTGCTGGGGGTGGTTATTGTGGCGCTGCTTACCGGCATCGGCGGCGGGGTCATGCGAGACTTGCTGCTCAGCCGTACGCCCCGCGTGTTTCTGGATGCGCTGCCCATTTACACCATCTTTGCCACCTTGGCGGTGGCATGGGTAATCAAGTTGCATCAGCGCCATAAGGGGTTGTTACGCAAGCTGTTTATCGTGGCGGATTCAATCGGGTTGGTGGCTTTTAGTCTGGCGGGCGCCAAAATCGGCATGGATTTTGGCGTGAATCTGTTTGGTGTCTGTTTCCTGGGTTTTGTCACCGCCGTTGGTGGCGGACTGGTGCGCGACATGATGGTGAACGACGTTCCTTTTATCCTGCATGAAGATTTTTACGGCACCGTGGCGATTCTTTTGTCGGTGGCGCTTTACCTGCTTAAAGGCTGGGGACTGGAAGGTGCGGCAGTTGAATGGTCGTTGTTTGCCATTGGCCTGACACTGCGACTGGTTGCCCACAAGCAGGATTTTCGGTTGCCCAGGGTGGACGGATGAACTCGCTGGCCCCCGCTCATGGCGATGCGCCAGCCTGGGCGGACTGGCTGCGCAGCCAACTGGCGCAGGCAGAGCGACAGACTCGTGGCGATATGGGACTGGAACAGGCACGTCGTGCCGCCGCAGTGCTGATCCCGATCGTGCCTTACCCGGATGGCAGCCGCATCATTCTGACCGAACGCGCCGCGCATTTGCGCCATCACGGTGGCCAGATCAGTTTTCCGGGCGGGAGGGTTGATCCGCAAGATCAGAACCCGGCGGCCACGGCTTTGCGCGAGGCCAATGAAGAAATCGGGCTATTGCCTGCCAACGTCCAGGTGCTGGGTGAACTAGGCACCTATCACACCATCACCGGCTTCAATGTGACGCCCGTGGTCGGGCTGGTCACTCCCGGAATGGCCTTGCAGCCCGAGCCCGGCGAAGTGGCCGCCATTCTGGAACTACCCTGGAATGTGCTGTTGAACCCCGCTCATTACGAACTGCGCTGGGTGGAACGCCGGGGTTTGCGCGGCAAGAGCCTGTTTGTGGAGTGCGGCGGCATCACCGTGTGGGGTGCTACGGCAGGCATGCTGCTGATGTTGGCGCGGGCACTGGGAATGCCGGGCCAACCCCTGGACACGACGGCCTAGAAACGGCCCGGAATCCCGATTCCGTACAATGAGTTGCAAAACACACGCTCTTTTCTTTCGTCCGCACATCCTGCAGCGCAGCGAACTGTAATGGGTTCGTGCTACAATCCTCGGCTTTTCAAACTGTTAGCATCCCATCCATCATGACGCGCGCCATTCGTAACATCGCCATTATTGCTCACGTCGACCACGGTAAAACGACCCTGGTTGACCAACTCTTGCGCCAATCTGGCACCTTCCGCGAAAACCAGCAGGTGGACGAGCGCGTGATGGATAGCAACGATCTTGAAAAGGAACGTGGCATCACGATTCTGGCCAAGAACACTGCTATTGAATACGAAGGCACCCACATCAACATCGTTGACACCCCGGGTCACGCGGACTTCGGTGGTGAAGTCGAGCGCGTGCTGGGTATGGTTGATGGCGTATTGCTGCTGGTTGATGCCGTTGAAGGCCCGATGCCGCAAACCCGTTTCGTGACCAAAAAGGCACTGGCACTGGGTCTGCGTCCTATCGTGGTGATCAACAAGATCGATCGCCCGGGTGCACGTCCGGATTGGGTTGTGGATCAAACGTTTGACCTGTTCGACAAGCTGGGCGCCACTGACGAACAACTCGATTTCGCGATCATCTACGCTTCGGGCCTGAACGGCTTTGCCAAGCTGGAACTGGATCAAGAATCCGACAATATGCGTCCGCTGTTCGAGACCGTGCTCAAGCACGTGCCGACACCGGAAGGCAATCCTGATGCACCGCTGCAGCTGCAAATTGCTGCGCTGGATTACTCCACCTATACCGGCCGCCTTGGCGTTGGCCGCGTGTTGAATGGCCGTATCAAGCCAGGTCAACAAGTGGTGGTAATGAACCACGAAGAACAAGTTTCTTCTGGCCGTATCAACCAGGTGCTGGGCTTCCAGGGTCTGGAGCGCGTTGCTGTTGAAAGCGCAGAAGCCGGTGACATCATTGTTATCTCCGGTCTGGACGAAATCGGTATCGGCGTCACCATCTGTGACAAGGAAGCCCCGGTTGGCCTGCCAGTGCTGGGTGTGGATGAGCCGACACTGACCATGGACTTTATGGTGAACACTTCGCCGTTGGCCGGTACTGAAGGCAAGTTCGTGACCAGCCGCCAGATCCGCGACCGCCTGACCAAAGAACTGCTGACCAACGTGGCTCTGCGGGTTGAAGACACTGCCGATGCGGATATCTTCCGTGTTTCCGGTCGTGGCGAACTGCACTTGACCATCTTGCTGGAAAGCATGCGTCGCGAAGGCTTTGAAATGGCCGTTGCCAAGCCACGCGTTGTATACAAAGAAGTGAACGGCACCAAGTGCGAGCCGTACGAAAACCTGACTATCGACCTGGAAGATGAACACCAGGGCGGCATCATGGAAGAAATCGGTCGTCGCCGTGGCGAACTGACCAACATGGAATCTGATGGTCGCGGTCGTACCCGTCTGGAATACCATATTCCGGCGCGTGGCCTGATCGGCTTCCAGTCCGACTTCATGACCATGACTCGCGGTACCGGCCTGATGAGCCACGTGTTTGATGACTACGCACCGGTCAAGGCCGATCTGCCAGGTCGTCACAACGGCGTGCTGATCTCGCAAGATCAAGGCGAAGCAGTCGCCTACGCGCTGTGGAAGCTGGAAGATCGCGGTCGTATGTTCGTGTCGCCAGGCGACAAGCTGTACGAAGGCATGATCATCGGTATCCATAGCCGTGATAACGATCTGGTTGTGAACCCGATCAAGGGCAAGCAACTGACCAACGTTCGCGCTTCCGGTACTGACGAAGCCGTGCGTCTGACCACTCCGATCAAGCTGTCGCTGGAATCGGCGGTTGAGTTTATCGATGATGATGAACTGGTTGAAATCACCCCGCAGTCGATTCGTATCCGTAAACGTTTCTTGCAAGAACACGAACGTCGTCGCGCGTTCAAGCAAGAAGGCTGATTTGACGCTTCAGTCATCTCAAAAAAAAACCGGGCCATGTGCCCGGTTTTTTGTTTTTATGGCGGCGGTTAAGTCAGGTGTTTTGACTCGTTCAGTGTGATGGCATGTTTAATGGCCTCACGGTGCGCCAAGGTCATATGCTGCGGGGGCGGTCAGCGCTTGCTATTGTATAGGGACGTATATGCAATTGATGAGCGCCAAGGTTGTTATCGTCGCTCATATGGCAATTTGTACTCAAGCCAATGACAATCCACTCACGGATAACTTGCTGGATATCTACGTGGGTGTTTATTCGCCAATCAAGCTCGATAACGGCCAGCACTGGATTGAAAACAGTAGTCTGTACTCGGGTGGTTGTGCCATGTAAAAACGCCTGCAAATCATTGCAGGCGTTTCTTCTTGCCGGGTAATTCAATGCATCAATGTTGAAGCATTTGCACCACGTAAAGCACAACGATTGCCCCGACAATGGATAGCAATATTCCGGCAGGGTGAACGGGTGATCCTTCGGGTGGTTTGCTGAAAATGCGGGCGATGAAACCGCCAACAAACGAGCCGACAATACCGACAACGCCAGTCATGATCAGGCCCATGCCTTGGGCGCCCGGCATGATAAAGCGGGCGATCAAGCCCACGATAATGCCGATAATGAACATCCAGATGTAATGCAGCATGCTTTGCTCCTTGTTCAGAATGGTGGTGAGGGGCTGGGACAAATTGCTGGTGTGCTGTTGGAGTGATGAAATTGGAATAGCCAGTTCACTCTAGCAGTGCATTTCTGGTGGAGTGGCTTCTGCCGATGGCTGGCAGTTTGGGGAAGGATTCAAGTAATCTTGCAGGAGGGTATTTATGGCGCTGGAAAAACAAAAAACCCGTTCGATTGAACGGGTTTTTTGATGAATCTTTGGTGCCCAAGAGAAGACTCGAACTTCCACGCCCTTGCGAGCGCTAGGACCTGAACCTAGTGCGTCTACCAATTCCGCCACCTGGGCATCGCGCTGTAACTGGTTTGTTGCAGCAGCGAAGGAGAGCGATTATGCGTATATCAGCTAACCCTGTCAACAGGGTTGAACTACTTTTTTTGGCAAAGCATTGATTGAAAAACCAATTCACTGCCAGATAATGACAAAAGCATTTGACGGTCCGTTATCCCTAGCATGTCGCAATGGACATAACAAACAAGCCATAGCCAGAAATGCAAAAACCCGCTCAAAAGAACGGGTTTTTATCATTTGGTGCCCAAGAGAAGACTCGAACTTCCACGCCCTTGCGAGCGCTAGGACCTGAACCTAGTGCGTCTACCAATTCCGCCACCTGGGCCTTGTGCTACGCTGTTAGAATGCGCAGATCACGAAGAAGCGCGATTATCGGGAAACCCCAAGACAATGTCAACAAAAAAGAGCCCTGCCATCGATACATCCTCCCGCCGTCCCAAACAGGTCAAAAGCCTGCGGCTGCAAGACCCTCATCTTGAGCGCGAACGAGAGCGCTACGAGAACCCTTTGCCCTCACGGGAATATGTATTGCAGGTTCTGGAAGAGGCGGGCGCACCGCTTTTCGCGGTCGATCTGGCTCAGTTGTTGTCGATTACCGAAGACGAACGCGCTTTCTTTGATCGACGCTTGGGGGCGATGGCGCGGGACGGCCAGTTGATGGTCAATCGCAAAGGCGCTCTGTGCATTGCAGAAAAAATCGATCTGATCCCCGGGCGCGTGCAAGGCCACCCGGAAGGCTTCGGTTTTCTGATCCCGGACGATGGCTCGGATGATCTATATCTGTCGTCGCGCGAAATGGACAAAATCATGCACGGCGACCGGGTACTGGTCCGCCAGGCCGGGTTTGACCGTCGTGGCCGCCGCGAAGGCCGGATTGTCGAAGTGCTCGAACGCCTGACCAAGCTGCTGGTCGGTCGCTTTTTGACCGAGCAGGGCGTTTACATGGTGGCGGCGGAAGACAAACGCATCTCCAAAGACATTCTGATTCCGCCCAAGGAAAAAGGTAAAGCCAAGCCAGGCCAAGTGGTGACGGTAGAGCTGATCCAGCAACCAGATCGCAATATCAAGCCGCTGGGCCGGGTGGTGGAAGTGCTGGGTAATTACGATGACCCGGGCATGGAAATCGAAATCGCGCTGCGCAAACACAATCTGCCGCACGAATTTTCGGCCGCCGCCGAGGCTCAAGCGCAAGCAACCCCAGATAAAGTTGGCAAAAAAGATCTCAAGCCGGTGATGGGCGTGAAGCGCGTGGATTTGCGCGACCTGCCACTGGTAACCATTGACGGTGAAACCGCTCGTGACTTTGACGATGCCGTTTATGCCGAGAAAAAAGGCAAGGGCTGGCGCCTGGTGGTGGCGATTGCCGACGTCAGTCACTACGTGCAGCCAGACGATGCACTGGACGCAACCGCCATTGAGCGCGGTAACTCAGTGTACTTTCCGCGTCGCGTTATCCCGATGTTGCCAGAACAACTGTCCAACGGTGTTTGCTCGCTGAACCCGGACGTTGCGCGCTTGTGTGTGGTTTGCGATATGCAGATCAGCGCTACCGGCGATATCAAGAAATACAAGTTCTACCCGGCGGTGATGCATTCCAAGGCCCGGCTTACCTACAACAAAGTGTGGGAAATGCTGGAAGAGCCAAAAGGCAAGATGGCCAAGCAGTACAAGAAGGTCTTGCCCCACGTGCAGGATTTGTACGCGCTCTATCAGGCCTTTGCCAAGGCACGCGCAGTGCGTGGCGCCATTGATTTTGAAACCACCGAAACCGAAGTGCGCTTTGACGACAAAGGCAAGATCAACGAGATCGTGCCTGTGGTGCGTAACCCCGCCCACAAGTTGATTGAAGAATGCATGCTGGCCGCCAATGTATGTGCGGCGGATTTCCTGATCACCAACAAGCATCCATGTTTGTTCCGGGTGCATGAAGGCCCGAACCCGGAAAAGCTGGAAAAGCTGCGCGAATATCTGCGCTCTTGCGGTTTGACGCTGGGCGGTGGAGAAGAACCCAAGGCCGGTGATTACGCCGCGTTGCTGGAGCAGATCAAGCTACGCCCGGACGCATCGTTGCTGCAAACCATGTTGCTGCGCAGTCTGCAGCAGGCCGTCTACAGCCCGGATAATAAAGGTCACTTTGGCCTGAGTTACGAGGCGTATACGCACTTTACTTCGCCAATTCGCCGCTACCCGGATTTGCTGGTCCACCGCGCCATCAAGGCTGTGTTGGCGGGCAAGAAATATCGCCCGGCGCAAAAGTGGGATCAACTGGGCATTCAGTGCTCAATGACCGAACGCCGCGCCGATGAAGCCAGCCGCGACGTGCTGAACTTCCTCAAGTGCTACTTCATGCAAGACAAAGTGGGTGAGGAGTTTGAAGGCACGGTCTCGGCTGTTACCGGTTTTGGCATGTTTGTGTTGCTGGATAATCTGTACGTGGAAGGTCTGGTACATGTCTCGGAACTGGGCAACGACTACTTCCATTACGATGACCGCCGTCATGAACTCAAAGGCGAGCGTTCCGGACAAATCTATCGCCTGACTGATCGGGTGAAAGTGAAAGTGGTGCGGGTCGATCTGGACACCAGCAAGATCGACTTCACGCTGGTGCTGGAAGAAAAATCCAAAGCGCCGCAACAACCCGCGACATTCCAAACCCCGGCGAGTGTGGGCACGCAGGCGCGCCCCACACAACAAGCCGCCACTGCGCAGGTGCCGCAGGAACGTGAACGGTCTGGGCGCAGAAATAACCGTAACAAGAATCGCAACAGCAACCGCGCGGCAAGCCAGCAACCAGCGCAACGTAACGCGGTGCCTCCCGTGCAGGCGGCCAAACCGGTTGTAGCGCCTAAAGTAGCGACCGCGCCGACTCAATCTGTCGCCACGGCACAGGCCAATCCGGCATCCGCAAATAGCGGCAAGCAGGCGCGTAAGCCCAAGCGTACCGCGTCGGTCAAAGTGACGGCCACAGCGCAGCCTGCTGCGGCTGTTCCTGCCAAACCAGTGACTGCGCCAGTCGCCAAAGCCGCGCCGGACCGCAATGCTCAAACGCGCAAGCCTGCCCAACCGGCTGCTCAACCGGCAGTAGTGCCGGCGGTTGCGGCTCAACCACCGAAGAAAGCGGCAGAGTCCAAACCGGCAGCTCGTGTTGCAGGCAATGCTCAGGAAGCCGCACCGCAGCCCGCTACCGGCGGTACTCGGCGTCGCGGCGGCACGCAAAAATCGGCGCTGACTAACGCACCTTCGGCTGCACTAGTTCCAGCACCGGTTGCGACCCCTGTTGCTGCGCCAGCTCCTGCTGGTCGGCGCAAACCGCAAACTGCGGCGTTGTTGCAAGCCAAGCCAGCCAGCGCCAATCCGGTTGCTGCGCCAGCGCCGGTTGCGCCAGCTACAGCTCCGGTGGCTGCACCCGCCGCCGCGCCAGCCGCCAGCCGTACACGTCTTCGTAAAAAAGAAGTTTGATCCCGGCTGTCGCAGCCACCGTGCCGATTGTTGCGGCGCGGTGGCTGCGCGCGGCATGTTAATCTTGCAAAGTATGTGAGCTGGCACACAGTGTCGCGACTTTTCGCGGTACTGGTGCGGCCCTGTGGAAACATCAAGGAGTATGGGTTCTATGTTTATCGTTGATCGTTCGGCGGCTTTGATTCGCCCCAAGCAACCTTTCCTCGACTGGCTCAATGCCTTGCCGGGCAACGATATTGTATTGTCGCTGGAAGACATCCGTAGCGATTGCACCGTGATTATGGTTCCGGAAGTCAGCGAACCTGAAGACGGTATTTCGTATATCGATGATCTGGCAGAACGTTTGTTTGAGATGGAACTTGCGTCGTGGGTTGAGGACGAAAGCCTGTGGCCGGCCAAGCGCACGCTCAAACTGTTCTGGGAATGGTTTGATGTAGAGATTCACATGGGCGTGATGGATAGCGTGGCCGAAGATATCCACAACACACCTTCAGATCATAACTATCACTAATGCGTCGGGAACAGTCGGCGCACAGGAGAAAAACCCATGCGTCGACCTGCACTTGCTATTGTTGCTGTGCTGTTTTGTTCCGGTCTGGCTCAAGCCGAGCCGCTCAACTACAACGTAGTCAATCTGGAAGCCAGTTCCAGCCAGGACGTCAGCAATGACATGGCGTCCGCCACCTTGTTTGTTGAAATCAATAATAACGATCCAGCGCAGCTGGCAGACAAGGTCAACCAGACGCTTGCCGCCGCAATCCGCGTCTCCAAACAATATGGCACGGTGCAATCTGCAGGCACTGGCTACACCACTTATCCGGTCTACAACAATAAAACCAGCAAGCAAGATGGCTGGCGTGGCCGGGGTGAGTTGCGTCTGACCAGCCGCGACTTTGCGTCACTCTCTAAACTGCTGGGGCAATTGCAGCAACCATTGTCCAACGGTGTACCCATGCAACTGGCGGGCATTCGCTATGGCGTGTCCGATGAGTCGCGCAAAGCGGCCGAAGACGGGCTGATTACAGAGAGCATCAAGGCCTTTCGCCAGCGCGCCGAGCTGATTCAGCGCGGGATGGATGGCGCGGGCTGGCGCACCGTGAACATGAACGTCAACACCCAGTCGTTTGAGCCGCCAATGCCACGCCCGATGATGATGAAGGCAGCGATGTCAGCTGACAATCCCGCGCCGCCACCGGTTGAAGGTGGCGAGAGCAAGGTTTCAGTGACTGTCTCGGGCAGTATCCAGGTTCAATAAGCCAGGTTCAACGACTTATGCGCGTGACCGCTCCGGCGTTGCACATCTCCTTTGGGGGCGGGCGCGCCGGTTTCTATCTGTGCTGTGTTTTTGCTGCTGCAGCGGCGCTCAGTGCTATCGCTTTGCCGTGGTCGTGGCGGCTGCTGGCCTGGCTTGGGACGGCAGCATACCTGGTTTACTTATGGTGCCAGCCGACCCCGCGCGGATTGCTTGTTCTGGCAGGCGATGGGGCTTTGCAGATTGGCTGGGGCGACGAATCTCCCCAAGCCGCTCAAGTACTGGGTTCCACAATGGTCAGTGCGCATTTGCTGGTACTGCATTTACGTGTGCAAAACGTCCGTAAAGTGCAGCGTCTGGTTTTGTGGCCAGACAGCATGCCTGCAGACGATTTTCGGCGTTTGCGCGTGGCGTTGCGCTGGAACAAACGTGCACATGCGCAAGAGCAATCAGCCAAACAACACCAGTTGCCGTCCTGATCCGGGCGGATATTCTAGTACGTCGGCGGACATCCCGTAGAGCGCGTGCATGTTTTGCGCAGTCAGCACTTCTGCCGGTTTACCATCCGCCAGCATTTTTCCGTCATTGAGCAATAACAGCCGGTCGCACCAGCGTGCCGCGAGGTTGACGTCATGCAGCACCACCAGCACGGCCAATTGCTCGCGTTGTGCCAATTCCCGCACTGCACTGAGCAAACCGTGTTGATGCTTGGGGTCGAGGCTGGACGTAGGTTCATCCAGCAATAACAAGCGTTCGGTGCTGGGGCTTGCTGCGAGTATCTGCAGTAGCACGCGGGCAAACTGCACCCGTTGCTGTTCACCGCCGGAGAGCCCGGCATAGTGGCGCCCGGCCAGATCGGCCGCGTCCGCCAATGCCAATGCCTGAGTGATCAACTCCTCAATCTGCGCCGCGGCGAGATCCTCGAAGGGGTAGGCGCCCATGGCTACGACTTCGGGCACCGGCAAGTCAAACGCCAGCGTTGGCGATTGCGGCAACAGCGCGCGTTGCCGGGCCAGTTGGCGTTGGGTCAGTTGTTTGAGCGCCACGCCGTTGAGGGTAATGTCTCCCGTTTGCAGCGGCAGATCGCCAGCCAGCGCAGCCAGCAAAGACGATTTACCCGCACCGTTTGCCCCAAGCACGCCAATAAACTCGCCCGCCTTGACCGCAAACGAGATGTCATCCAACACCACGCGGCCTTCGCGTACACAGCGCAATTGCCGAACTGCAATCATGGCTTACTCCAGCGGGCCAGCAGCCACAAAAAGAATGGCCCACCGACCAGGCTGGTGACAATCCCGACTGGCACTTCGGCGGGTGACAAGGCGATCCGCGCCAGCCAGTCAGCCAGTACCAGCGCAATGGCGCCGGTCAGAATGGATGCAGGCAACAGTATCCGATGCTGGGCGCCCAATACGATGCGCACCAGATGAGGGACGACCAGCCCGACAAAGCCGATGGTGCCACACGCAGCCACCAGCGGCCCTACCAGCAGGGCGACCAGCACGGTCAGGCGTCGCTGCAATCCGCGAATGGCGAAGCCCAGATGCCCGGCTTCACGCTCGCCCAGCAAGAGTGCGTTCATACCACGCCATTCTCGCAGCAAGAGCACTGACAACAGCAGAGTCCACGGAGCCAGAAAGGCCAGCAATGCCCAGTTGCCGCCAGCCAGACTGCCCATGTTCCAGAATGTCAGTGATCGCAATTGGGCGTCAGTCGCCACCCAGGTACATAAGGCAGTCAGGCTGCCGCAAACCGCATTGATGGCCACTCCCGCCAACAGCAATCCGGCTACGGCACGGCTGCGCCGGCCAATTTGCCATGCCACAAACAAGGCGGCCAGGCTGCCGCAAAAGGCCATGCCGGCGATCCAGCCAAAAGCAGTGGCACCAAACACAATGGCGGCAACGGCGCCTAAAGCACCACCGGCAGAGACTCCCACAAGACCTGGCTCCGCCAGCGGATTGCGAAACAGCGCTTGCATGGCCGCGCCGGAAATCGCCAGTCCGCCACCGCAGACCGCCGCGAACACCACTCGCGGCAAACGCACGTCGAACAGCACGGTCTGCCACAGCGTTTCGTCCGGGGTTTGCGGCGTGGCATACAGCAGGGGAAACAGGGCGCCTAAGGGGATATGTACTGTGCCGCTGATACTGGCTGCCAGCATCAAGGCGATCAGCAGCGCGGCCAGAATGGCAAAAGTGCCTCTGGCAAGGGCAGGGCGTAGCAAAAGAGGGCGGTTAGGTATCGTCACCCGATGCATGGTAAACGGTAAATGTCATCACCGGTATCGCTGGTGAAGTCTGTAGAAGACAAACCCCGGCGCATGACCGGGGTCTGTGGGCAACTGCTTGGGCGCAACGCGATGACACTAGTTGATCTTCAGCCAGGTTTGCGTGCGTGCGTTGAAAAAGCCGGACTCTTTATAAGCTTGTTCAATGGTGCCTTTTGCGCGTAATTTGGCCAGGCCTTTTTCAAGTGCATCGAAGGTTTCTGCGCCGTGTGGGGCGCTGCGACTAACGAACAGGTGACGGCTGCCAGCCAGCCCCACCTTCACATTGGGAATCGGCACCAGCGAATATTCGCCCAGCGTGAGTGACATATCTGCAGTCGGCTGGAATGGTGCCAGCAAAACGTCGGCGCGACCTTTTTCTACCATGCCGACCATTGAGTCCCAGCTTTGGGTCTGCAGCAACTGGTTGAGCTTGAGGCCTTCCAGCGTGGCGACGTCGGGCTTCCAGCTGTCGGCCACGACCGCCGTCAGCTGGCGCACGTCGTCTAGCGAACGCGCAGCCAGGGCTTTTTTGTTGTCGGGCGAGGTATATAAACCCGCCTCAAACTCACCCTGACGGATCAGCGGGGAGGAAATATAAATCTTGTCATCAATCGACTTGAGATCGATTTGCCATGCCGAGTTGCCGCCCATGGTGGCATTGCCGGACAAAATTTCTTTCAGATAACGCGTATACGAGTCGCTATTGTTGTCGACCTTGACCAGTTTGACGGGCCGACTCAATCCGCCCAGCGCCAACGCCTGCTGCACCAGTACTAACTCCACCACGTCACGACGCGAGCCTTCGCCCGCAAAATGACTAAGGGTTAGCGGATTACGTTTGCCGATAAAACGCTGGTAATCGTTGTAAACATCCTGCTGCGTGAGAATGGTGATTGGTTCTACCGCACGAGCGGGCGACGGGCCCAATGCCAAAGCGGCCAGCGCTGCGGCAATAAACCGGCGACGGAAAATCGGGTACAGCATCGGGCCTGGCTCCTCGGAAAAACTCGGCTGCATGCTCCGGTACGCTGCACCGGCCGCAGATTGATGAAGGGCTTTACGAGCAAGGCGCTATCATGGCAACTCTGTAAGCAAACGACAATATTTGCATGAGAGGATGAGGTGATCTGAGGGAAAAACAGACACTGCGCTGGACTGACTCCGGCTGACTGATAGGCAGTCTCTATCATCAGCATGAACTTTCCCGATTTGACAGCCTCTACCCCCAGCAACTATCGTTTTCGGGTTTACGCAACCGATCATTTACAGGAGATTCACATGGCCGTTCTCGTTGGCAAACAAGCTCCCGACTTCACCGCAGCCGCCGTTCTGGGCAATGGTGAAATTGTTGACCGCTTTAATCTGAAAGAAGCCACCAAGGGCAAATACGCGCTGGTGTTCTTCTATCCGCTGGACTTCACCTTTGTGTGCCCGTCGGAACTGATCGCGTTTGATCACCGCCTGGCTGAATTCAAGTCCCGTAACGTTGAAGTGATTGGCGTGTCTATCGACAGCCAGTTCACCCACAACGCATGGCGTAACACCCCGGTGGAAAAGGGCGGCATTGGCCCGGTCGGCTACCCGCTGGTTGCTGATACCAAGCACTCCATCGCACAAGACTACGACGTGGAAACCGCTGATGGCGTGGCTTTCCGCGGCACGTTCCTGATCGACCGCGACGGCGTGGTGCGTCACGAGTCAATCAATGATCTGCCGCTGGGTCGCAATGTGGACGAATACATCCGTCTGGTTGACGCGCTGCAGTTCACTGAAGAACACGGCGAAGTGTGCCCGGCTGGCTGGAACAAGGGTAAGGCCGGTATGAAGGCTGATCCGAAGGGCGTGGCCGAGTACCTGGCTTCGAACGCGAAGGATCTGTAACCGGACCGGTTACAACATGCGACGGCGGTTTGACTGCCGTTGTCCAGGGCGCCGCACTGCGGCGCCTTTTTATTTTCCACAGCGCTTGCATGACGTATTCCCCCTTCGTGATTCGATTCGCTGTGAATGACTGAAAAAACGCGAATCGAAAAGCAGCAAAAATCACTGCATGGATGCGGTAGTTCGTGCCTGGCACGACCCCGCCCTGATCACCAGAACCGGAAACGACGCTTGCCTTTTCACCATAGCCGGGTGTTTGCGGCTTTGCCGAACGAATCAGCGCCACAGATCGAATGTTTGGGTGGCCCGTGGCAAGGATGAACGGGCGAATGGCCCCCCGGCGCACATGCGGGATCGCAGTCGGTTGGTCCGGCGTGCAAGTCCCAGCGACATATTCGTTTATCCAGGCTGATTTTTATCTGACCGCTTTCCGTCTGTCTGATATGTCAGAATTGCCCTGCAAGGCGCGCCAGGCATACATCTCTGTATTTTTATTCAAGTGTCAGATTCGTGATGACTCGATAGAATGGCGTCATGAGTGCACAAGCCCGTTCCAGCATCACCCGTCAGCAATTACTCGATGCCGCGCGTCGAATACTGATCGAGCAAGGCTACGCCCAATTGGGTGAAGCACGCGTCTGCGACCTTGCTGGCGTTACCCGCGGAGCATTGCGCTATCATTTTCCTGATGGTTTGTATGATCTGTTGCCAACCCTGATTGAAGATCTGATTGAGATTGAGGCGCGCAAGATCGATGCCACTGGCGCAATGCAGCCGCGTGAACGTGTGTACCTGGCGCTCTACGGCTTGGCCATGGTGGGCCAACAAACCGATTCACTGGCAATTCTGGAAGTCTGGATGGCTGCGCGCGGCGATGTCCGCTTGTCTGAGCGGGTTTATCCAGTCATGCACCGGGCCAATTTACGCATTTTCGGCATCACTCCCAACTCGCCGTTTGAACCGGATTTACTGGCTCTGCGCATGTTATTGCACGGGGCCAGCCTGCATGTGTTCAATCCGGATTTTGATCGAGCCCAATTGGGCAGCGCCTTGAAGTGGGTCTTGCAACAGTGGCCCGCGCCAGAAAGCCTGCGCCTGCCAGTTACTCATTAAACGCCTGGTGATGAACTGGTTGGCGCAGTGGGCGAAAATACTTTGTATTGGCGTAGAAACTGGCGTCTTGTTCGGGCCACCAGCCCGGCACGCCCAGATATGGCAAGGGCGGTAACTGGCGGGGCGTTTGCAACTGATCGGCGTTGATCTGGGCGGCGAGATAATCATCCAGCCAAGCCAGTTTTTGCGCCTGCGGCCAACGGAAGTATTCGGCACTGACGGGTACGGGCCAGCACTTTCCGGTCAGGCCGGTAAACGGCTCAAGCAGCGCTTCGTAATTGGCATGACCAAAACAGACTGCCTCAATTGTCTGGCCCCAATCTGCACGTCGTTGCACAAACAACTGGTGCCAATCGTGGCCGCGCAACGCATCCAGTAGCGCAGCGTCACAATACGGCACGATCAAACCACATTCATCAAACAACGTCGCCGCATCACGGATCGGCCCGCGCTGGCCCTTGCCGCCTTGCGGCAGATGCCGGTAGTGCAATGCATTCAGCGCGGCTTTGGTGCGGCTGAAGGTCAGCCAGATCATTGCGTTGAAACAATCATGCCAGTCATCCAGGCGAGTGGCGACACGGCCTAGTTCGTGGATTTCCGCTTCGTAATAGCGCGTCAAACTGTCGGGGTCGACAAACTGGATGATCGCACCAGATTGCGCGCGCGGACGGTCGGGGATTCGCGCCCAGCTTGAGTGATCAGGAAAAGCCGCAAATCCTTCCAGCCAGGCCCGCAAGGTGGCAAAGGCGGGGTGCGCAAATTGAGGGTGGGGCCAGGGTTGCGACATCAGGCTGCATCAAGCGCGGATTGGCGACATGGACCCATTACTGCAGGCGACCCATATCGAGCCGACCTTCAGCAACCGGGTTTGGGTCTGCGGCGTTGGCCAGTGCTTTAACGGTAACGACGTAGCGGCCACCCTTGCTGCAGGGCGGGGCGTAAATCGAACCATCACGTGCGCCGAGGGATTTGACGCCAGCAGGAACCGGCCCTTGGGCGGCGATGGCGGGAATCTGCGCACTGGTGGCGCCTTTGGGCACGGTGTAAATCAAGCGGCCCATGCCGCCGCCGTCATTGGCACCGCCATGCTCGGAGAACTCCACCAGCAAGGCGCTGGCGTTGGCCGGAACATCAAACACGTTTAGCCCGGGCGTGGCACCGGCGCCACCCAATTTGCTGCATTGCTGTCCGGCTGGAATGCTGCTGCCGTTCCATAGCGGACTGGCAAAGCGCAAAGTCAGTGCGCCGCCATCGGCACTGGCGAACGCGGCAGTTGCGAAAGTCGTAATGGCAACAACAAAACGGCTGAATGATGTCATATGGCAAGAAACCTCGACGGGAGAGATGCTGATTCTAATGCAATCGCGCGATGCGGGAATGGCACCATGTCACTGTTGGCCTTGCTCCGTATAATGCGTCACACCTTGTCCGCGATTAAAACTAAGCCATGTCCGCGCATGTGATCACTCCCCCGCAATCTGGTACCAGCCCGCAAACGTGGTACGACGGCGTACGGCATCTGCCCGGGTTTATTGAAGATAGTGCCCAGGCTGCGGCCATTGCCCGACTGGAAACACTGTTTCAGGAACTGCTGGAATTCAAACGCAAACGGCATCGGCTGTTTGGCAAAACGCTCTTGCCGCAACCGGCGCCACCGCGCGGGGTGTGGTTCTGGGGCGGAGTCGGGCGAGGTAAAAGCTTTTTGATGGATGCATTTTTCGCGGGGCTGCCGTACGCCCGCAAAAAGCGCATTCACTTTCACCAGTTCATGCAAGACGTGCAACGCGAACTGGCGCAGCTGAAAAGCGAAACCGATCCGCTGGTGAAAATCGCCGAGAAGATCGCTCGTAACGTTCGTGTGCTGTGCTTTGACGAGTTCCACGTCTCGGATATTGCCGATGCCATGATCCTCGGCCGGCTACTGGAGCAGTTGTTCCAGCGGGGTGTGATTCTGATTGCCACCTCCAATTATCCGCCGGATGGCCTGTATCCTAATGGCCTGCAGCGCATTAACTTTCTGCCCACCATCGCGCTGATCAAGCAGCAGATGGATATCTTTAATCTGGATGGCGGGCAAGACCACCGCCTGCGGGCGCTTTCTGCCGCCAGAACCTATCTGGCGCCGATCACAGCAGATACGGATGCCGAACTGGACAAGCTTTTCAGTCAGATTGCCACCGGGCCGGATCAAGCCAGAACCATGACCATTGCCGGGCGTAACATCACTTGCCTGCGCCGCGCGCCCGGTGTGGCCTGGTTTGATTTCTTCAAGATATGTGGCGACCAGCGCGGGCAAGCGGATTACCTGGCAATTGGGCGCATGTACCAAACGGTGATTGTGTCTGGCATTCCGGCGCTCGAAGCGCGCCAGGCATCGGAAGCGCGGCGCTTTACCTGGCTGGTGGACGTGTTTTACGACCAGCGGGTCAAGTTGATTATCTCCGCCGACGTTCTCGCCGAGCAGTTGTATCTCGATGGTGTACAAGCCAGCGAATTCTTTCGCACGATCAGCCGGTTGACCGAGATGCAAACGCAGGAATATCTGGCCCTGCCGCACCAGCCAGTACTCGAATCGCTGGCTGGTTTGGTAGAAACCTGAAACCGGCTACATTTTTATTTGCAACATCGCCGAGCCGGTCCAGAAATGCTCCGCAAAGAAAAAGCCCCGCAATGCGGGGCTTTTTTATGCTTGACATAGGCAATCATTTTGCATGGTTAACCAGTCAAAGCATTATCTTGTTCATTTCTTGGCAGCGCTTTTTACTGCTTCGGCGGTGGCCGAAGTAGCTGCCTTTACCGATGCATCAGTGAATTCAGCAACCTGCTTGGCTGCTTTGGTCAGGCTGTCGACCGCAGCAGCGGTTGCAGCGGCAGTTGACTTCACTGCGGCAACGGCGACATCGGCACCGGCTGGAGCCGACTTGGCAAAGCGATCCAGGCCGCCTACCAATTCCTTGTGAAAGGCGACTGCGCGTTCTTCGTACAGCTTGCTCAGCTCAGTCTGGGCTTGCGAGGCAATCTCGAATACGCTGCGGGAAAAATGAGTAGCTTGTTCTACACTGGTTTCAATCAGCTTCTGGCGCAGGGCAACGGCCTCTTGTACATCTTTGACGGCAGCCAGAGCACGTGCGTTCTTCACGTTTTCTTCCAGAGCAGTGCGGGTGGCTTCAACCTGCACTTTGAACAGTCGCTCGGTGCTGTCCAGCGACAACCGCGCAAAACGCAGCACGGTTTCGATTTGTTCGGTGGCCAGATCGGCAATTTGTTGTTGGGCTTGGGACATGATGCGCTCCTGAATAATCCATTGATGGTTATGCGGTGCTGTAAATGTTTGCCTAAGTCAACTATGATGCATCGCACAATTGATTTTATTGTGTATTTTCATAATCGCAATGTCAACTGAATTTTTGTGCAGTGCAGCATGAAGTGTTGCATACCGGATGAACGGACGCTACTCTTGGCAGCATTCTCGTAATAATACGAAAATCACTACAACCCGCAGTCACCTTTCAGGGGAAATGCATGAGCGTCGAAAAACGGGTGATCAAGAAGTATCCCAACCGTCGGCTGTACGACACAGCCACCAGTTGTTACATCACGCTTGTCGATGTCAAACAGCTGGTTCTTGATCAGATTGACGTGCAGGTGCTGGATGCCAAAAGTGGCGAAGACATTACGCGTAGCGTGCTGTTGCAGATCATTCTGGAAGAAGAAGCCGGCGGCATGCCGATGTTCTCGTACGACGTGCTCACCCAGATCATCCGCTTCTATGGCCATGCCATGCAGGGCGTGATGGGCAACTATCTGGAAAAGAACATGCAGTTGTTCACCGAGATGCAAACGCGCCTGCAAGATCAGGCCAAAAATGCACTCGGTGGCGAAAACCCGATGCTCAACCCCAATGTCTGGGGCGACTTCATGAAGTTCCAGGGCCCGGCGCTGCAAAGCATGATGGGTAAATATCTGGAAAGCAGCACCACACTGTTTGTAGATATGCAGCAACAGTTGCAAGATCGGGCCAAGCACTTGTTTACCGGTTTTGGCATGCCAGGCTATGGCCGCGATGGCAGCCCGGTTGATCCCAATGAGCCCGAGCCATCGTCCCCGCCCGCCGCAGATGCACCGGATGACAAAACGCCGCCCAAGCGCCGTACAACGCAGAAATAACCCGTTGAAATAAAATTGATTTAAAATAGCCGGTTGTCCATGCGGGCATGTCACAGCGACATGCCCGCTCTGTTTTGGTATTGCGGCTGGTGGCGTTGTGGCTGCGGCCTGCTGGAGAGTACGTATGTCTACGCCTAAAGTCGGCTTCGTTTCGCTGGGTTGCCCTAAAGCCCTGGTCGATTCTGAACAAATCCTCACCCAGTTGCGCGCTGAGGGTTATTTGATTTCCGCTTCTTACGATGATGCCGACGTGGTGGTGGTCAACACCTGTGGTTTCATCGATTCCGCTGTGCAAGAGTCGCTTGATGCGATTGGCGAAGCGCTGGCGGAGAACGGCAAAGTGATCGTCACTGGCTGTCTGGGCGCCAAGGGCGATGGCGATGTCATCCGTCAGGTGCACCCCAAAGTGCTCGCGGTGACAGGCCCGCATGCCAAAGATGAGGTGATGACGCAGATTCACACCCATCTGCCCAAGCCGCACGACCCGTTTGTCGATCTCGTGCCCCCGGCCGGGATCAAACTCACGCCCAAGCACTATGCCTATCTGAAGATTTCGGAAGGCTGTAATCACCGCTGTACCTTCTGCATTATCCCGTCCATGCGTGGCGATCTGGATAGCCGCCCGGTACACGACGTGCTGCGTGAGGCGCAGAATCTGGCGAATTCCGGTGTGAAAGAATTGCTGGTGATCTCGCAAGACACCAGTGCGTACGGCGTGGATGTGAAATACAAGACCGGCTTTTACGAAGGTCGTCCGGTTAAAACCCGCATGACCGAACTGGTGGTTGAACTGGGCAAGCTGGGTATCTGGACGCGTCTGCATTATGTGTATCCGTACCCACACGTCGACGAGATCATCCCGTTAATGGCTGAGGGCAAAGTGTTGCCGTATCTGGATATCCCGTTCCAGCATGCCAGCCAACGCATTCTCAAGTTGATGAAGCGCCCTGCCAGCTCGGCCAATGTATTGAGCCGCATTAAAGCCTGGCGTGAAATCTGCCCGGATCTGGTTATCCGTTCGACCTTTATCGTCGGCTTCCCCGGCGAGACTGAAGAAGAGTTCCAGGAATTGCTGAACTTCCTCGACGAAGCACAACTGGATCGCGTGGGCTGTTTTACCTATTCGCCGGTGGAAGGTGCCACAGCGAACGAATTGCCCGATCACGTACCTGCGGATATCGCCGAAGAGCGTAAACAGCGCTTTATGGAAAAACAGGCCGAGATTTCCACCCAGCGCCTGGCCGCCAAAATTGGCCGCGAACTGCTGGTGCTGGTCGATGAAATCGACGAAGAGGGCGCTGTTGCCCGCACTTATGGCGACGCGCCAGAGATTGATGGCCTGGTGTACTTCGAACCGTCCGCCGACGTCAAAGTGGGCGAGTTTGTGAAGGTTCGCATCACCGATTCGGACGAGCACGACCTCTGGGCCGAACAAATCTGATGGATCAGTCGTATGAACGCCGCTTCGGCGGCATTGCCCGGCTTTACGGCACTGCGGCCTTGCAGCGCTTTCGCCACGCCCACGTGTGCGTGATTGGCATAGGCGGCGTCGGTACTTGGGTGGTGGAGGCGCTGGCGCGCTCCGGTATCGGTCAACTGACGTTGATTGATCTGGACGATATTTGCGTGTCTAACGTGAATCGTCAACTGCCAGCTTTTTCCGGGCAATTTGGCCGGATGAAGGTCGAGGCCATGCGCGAGCGCGTGCTGGCGATCAATCCGGAATGCGTCGTACATACGATTGAAGATTTTGTCACCGCCGACAATCTGGAAGAAATGCTGGGCGCGGGTTACGACTACATTGTTGATGCCATCGACAGCGTGAAAACCAAGGCTGCCATCATCAATTTCTGCCGTCGTCGCAAGTTACCATTGATGGTGACCGGTGGGGCAGGTGGGCAAACTGATCCGACGCAGATCCGCATTGAAGACCTTTCCAAAACCACGCAAGACCCGCTAGCGGCCAAGGTCCGTAACATCCTGCGTCGGGATTTTGGCTTTCCCAAGCCCGGCAAGAAATTTGGGGTGGATTGCGTGTATTCCACCGAAGCGCTGGTTTATCCGCAGGCGGATGGTTCGGTCTGCGGCATCAAGCCAGAAGTGGGCGACAGCCCGGTGCGGCTGGATTGTGAGGGTGGCTTTGGTGCGGTCACCACCGTGACCGGCACCTTTGGTTTTATCGCGGCATCGCGCGTTCTGCGCAAGCTGGCTGATTCAGCCATCAAATAACGATACCCGCCCTACGTCTTGGGTAAAAGATTCGCTCCCACTACGGGCCAGGCGCAAAGCCCGGCGGCGCGGTTGCGCCCTTCGGTTTTTGCGCTGCGGGGATTAGTCGCGATTGGCCTGTAAAAGCGCGGGCACCACTTCAGCCGGGGGAGTATCTTCGCCTTTCTGCACCGCTTCGCCGCACTTATGGCAGAACGGGAAAAACGCAAAATTACGCCCGCCGCAGCTACAAATACGGAACAGCTCCAGCCCGCAGTGGATGCAGAAATTGGCACCGTCGCCACCCAGATTCCACGGCTTGTCGCACGATGGGCAGAGCTTTTTCTGATAGGAAGAAATAGCCTTTTCGTAGACCACAGTGCGGGCGCGCTCGGTCTGGCTTTGCTGCATTTCCAGGCGTTTACGTTCTACATATCGCTGGAACACTTTGAGCATGTAAATGCCCGCGAACACCGTCAGCACAATCCCGACCACAACCCGGATGTAACCGCCAAAGCTGGGCAGATACGGCACCAGTTCTACAAAGAACGCAAACAGCGCGAACAAACCAAAGCCATACACAAACGGCCAGTAACGATGCTTGCGAAAGCGGATGAACAGCCAGATCGCCAATAACAAAATCGGCAAGGTAAACGCCAGTCGTAAAGCAAAAACCTTCAACTGATATTGCTGATTGGCGCGTTCATAACGTTGATCGGTTTCGTTTTGCAGTTGCGAAAGTTGGCCTTCCACCGTGTTGAGTTTGAGTTGCAGAGCCTGCATCTGGTCATTCACCGCATCTTGCTGGCGCTGCCAGTTGCGCACGTTGCCTTGCAGTTCATCCAGTTGGCGAGTGCGGGCGAGCACTTCCGGGTCCTGGCTACTGTTGCCGGTGGCCTTGCGGGTATCGATCCAGTTACGGAAAGACTGGCTCGATTCCGCGTAATCCTTGCGGGCGCGATCCAGTGTGGTGCCGAGCGTTTCCTGTTTGTCGTTCAAGATATGCTGCTGGCGCTCCAGGTCTTGCTTGCTGACCAGCAGCGGTGCCTGCGCTTGCTGATCGGCAAACTGCTCAGCAGCGGGCGGCCCGGATTGCGGCGCGAAGAACATGTCGCGGATAACCAGTTCTCCCAGCATGTTCAGTAGCACGGCAAACACCAGTGCCACAATCCATGAAGCTATGCGGAGCAGACGTTCGGGGCGGGAGTGAGCCTGGCTGGTGGTCATCTGAGGTGATCCTTGACGCGGTGACAAAACGCCATGATTGCATGATCAATCGCTAATCGGCCAATGCTTGCGCAAGGTATTGGCTGTTTTGGCGAAAGAAAAGCCGCCATATAGGCGGCTTTTTAAGTAGCTTTGTTTGCGGGCATTCAGTGGCGTTTGGGCTGTTTGGCAACTGCCAGAATAATCCCCAGCACGCATAGCGCCGCAACGTAGTGCGCTGGCGCCTGGTGATCGGTAGTCATCCACACCGACAGCAGCACCGGCGTCAGGCCACCAAAAATGGCATAAGCCACGTTGTAGGCAAACGACACCCCGCTAAAGCGCACCGCCGCCGGGAACGAGCGCACGATCAGATAAGGCACCACGCCCACCACGCCGACAAAGAACCCTGCCAACGCGTAATTGAGCATCAGCGTGCTGGCATCCACCGGTTGGTGAAAGTAAAAGTTGTAGCTGGTAATCAACAGACCAATGCTGCCCACACCCAACGTGACCCGCCCGCCAAATTTGTCTGCAGCCGCGCCAAATACCACGCAGCCAATGGTCAGGCACAGCGTGGCCAGGCTGTTGGCTTGCAGTGCCAACGCTGGCGCCACGGCAAAGGTCTTTTGCAACCAGGTGGGGGTAAACAGAATCACCACCACAATCGCGGCGGAGAGTACCCAAGTCAGCAACATGGCCTGAATGGTACCAGCCAGATGGTTTTTGACCGTGGCCGCCACCGGCAAGCCTTTCGACAACTCTTTGCGTTGATGCAGTTCTTTGAAGATGGGCGTTTCTTCCAGGAAACGCCGCAGATACACCGCGACCAGCCCAAACACGCCACCCAGGATAAACGGAATTCGCCAGGCAAACCCGGCGACTTCTTCTTTGCTGTAATGCGTGGTGATGGCTGTAGCAATCAATGCGCCCAGCAAAATGCCAAAGGTGAGCCCCGCGGTGAGTGAACCCACGGCCAGCCCGGTGCGGGTAGGGGGCACGTGTTCGGACACAAATACCCAGGCGCCCGGAACTTCGCCACCAATCGCAGCTCCTTGCATGATGCGCAACACCAGTAGTAGTACCGGTGCCAAAAAGCCGATGGTGGCGTAGGTCGGCAACAGGCCCATAAACAGCGTTGGCAAGGCCATCAGAAAGATCGACAGCGTAAACATGCGCTTGCGGCCGAGCTTGTCGCCAAAGTGGGCAATGATGATGCCGCCCAAGGGCCGCGCCAGATAACCGGCGGCAAAGATGCCGAAGGTTTGCAGCAACTTGAGCCAGTCCGGCAAACCAGGCGGGAAGAACAAACCGCCGATGACTGCGGCGAAAAACACAAACACCACAAAGTCATAGAATTCGAGCGCGCCACCCAAGGCGGATAGCGTCAGGGTCTGGATATCGCGCCGGTTCAACGGACGATGCGCAGCAGACCAGGTCAGAGAGTCAGTACTTGTATTCATTTTATTGGCAGTCATGGGCTGAGGTCACAAGAGATCGCGCGTGCGCAAAATGCGCAGGCCGCGAAGCCGCTGTTAGCCGGATGAGGACAGCATGAAAAGCCGCAAGGTATGGATGGACCATGCAACCGTCGCCGGGGACCGCGCGCCAGATCGGCGCTCAGGCAAGGTATTGCTGCATTTGCGGATCACGCAAAAGTGGCAGAGATGAGGCGATCTGCAGTTTTAACAGCATCAATGCCCACTAATCAAGCATGGCCTGGTATTTTGGGTGTGATCTACCCGAAGTTGGTCACATTGAAAGCATCAGCGGGCCGCCGTTTCAGTTGAGTGTCCGGTTTATGCGTCAATGCTGATTGGCCGCCATGTTGTGAGCGGTTGGCCAAGAGGTGGTCCCGTATAATGGCCATTCACTGGGGAAAGAAAAATAGAAATGACAATGGCAATGACGATCAAGAAGTGCGCAGGCTCATGCGCAAAATAGCTCTCAACCTGCTGCTGTTTCTGACGCTGGGCGCGACCTCGGCGGCATGGGCACGCGAGACCATCACTTGGGGGGTGTTCGATTGGCCGCCCGTGTTTATTCTGCAGGATCACAATTCGGATGCAGTCACCAAACTGGGCGATGGCACCGGCGACAAGCTTTTGAAAATGCTGCAAAAACAGTTGCCTGAGTATGATCACAAGGTAGTAGTGATGTCAGCGGGGCGTGTGTTTGCGCAAATGAAGCAAGGTGAGAATCTGTGTTTCCCCTCGGCAATCCGGACCCCAGAACGAGAGAGCATTGCCGTGTTTACGCCAGCCATGCTGACCATGCCGATTCAGTTGGTGACGCGTGAAGACGTCCTTAAAGCTCATCCACGTTGGCGAGACGGCGTTGATCTGAAAGCGCTGGTGAAAGATCGCTCGCTGTCCGGAACATACGTTGCGTCGCGCTCATACGGGCTGGCAATCGACAAGATTCTGGCGTCTAACAGCAACACCGGTATGCATCCGGTTGCCGCAGCATTGCCATCCAGTCCGTACCAGATGCTGGCGCTGAAACGGATCGATTACACGCTGGAGTTTCCGCAAATCGTGCAATACCACGAGCAGCGCAAAGAGTTGCCAGCCGGGCTCACCATGGTGCCGCTACGCCAAGATCAACCCTGGCTCACCGGTTATGTCGCGTGTACCAAAAACGCGTGGGGGCAGACCGCCATTCGTAAAATTGATGCTGCCTTGCGCGATCTGGCCAAAGAGCCTGCCTATCGCAGCATGATTACCGATTGGTCGCCAGATAATGACAAAGAAGCGCAGCACAGGGCGCTGGAACGGTTTCTCAGCGATCGGGCCAGTCATAACTACGTGCCACAGCAATAGTTTTTCGTGGGCGTTTCAGAGGCAGCAAAAAAGGCGACCGCAGTCGCCTTTTTTATATCGTGATATCTGGATTCCCGATTCAACTTCGTGGCGTTAACCGGATTAACCCAGTGCCGCTTTGAGTTTTTCCCGATCCAGTTCTTTCTCTGAATTGGAAACCACAATCGCCGCCACGCCATTGCCGATGATATTAGTCAGCGCGCGAGCCTCGGACATAAACCGATCCACGCCCAGAATCAACGCCAGACCCACCACCGGGATACTCGGTACCACCGCCAAAGTAGCCGCCAGCGTAATGAAACCGGCGCCAGTGACACCGGATGCGCCCTTGGAAGTCAGCATGGCCACGATCAGAATCGACAGCTCCTGCCCCAGCGTCAGATCAATATTCAGCGCCTGGGCAATAAACAGCGCTGCCAGCGTCAGATAAATATTGGTGCCGTCCAGATTAAAACTGTAACCCGCTGGTACCACCAGGCCAACCACCGACTTGGAACAACCGGCTTTTTCCAGCTTGCCCATCAATTGCACCAGCGCGCTTTCAGACGAAGACGTGCCCAACACCAACAGCAATTCATCGCGAATGTAGTTCAGAAATTTGAGGATGCTAAAGCCGGTAATGCGAGCTACTGTGCCCAGCACAATCAGCACGAACAAAGCGCAAGTCAGATAGAAACACGCCATCAGGCTGGCCAGTGGCACCAAGGCTTTCAGGCCATATTTGCCAATGGTAAAGGCCATGGCACCGCCCGCACCCAATGGCGCCAGCCACATTAGTGTTTTGACCATGCCAAAGAAAATATCCGACAGGCCTTCCACAAAATGCAGTACTGGCTTGCCTTTCTCGCCGATCTTGTTCAGGGCAAAGGCAAACAGAATTGCTACCAGCAACACTTGCAGCAAATCGCCCGAACCGGTGAAGGCATCGGAGAACGTTTTGGGGATGATGTGCAACACAAAGTCCGCAATATGCTGCTCATGCGCTTTGGCCGCAAAGTCGGCCGTCAGTTTTGGGTCCAAGGTTTGCGGGTCAACATTGAAACCTTTCCCCGGTTTGAGGATGTTGGCGACCAGCAAACCAATCGCCAGCGCAAAGGTTGAAATCACTTCAAAATACAGCAGCGCTTTACCACCAACGCGGCCGACCTTTTTCAGATCGCCCGCATTGGCGATGCCCAGCACCACCGTACAGAAAATCACCGGGCCGATCAGCATTTTGATCAGTGCGATAAAGCCATCTCCCAATGGTTTGAGTGCCACGCCGAGTGCCGGGTCGAGATACCCAAGGATGCCGCCGCCGATAATCGCCACCAGCACCCAGAAATACAGGGTCTTATGCATGTGTTTCATCAGAGTCTCCGCCATTGGTTTTTATGGTTGTGTCACTCGCTCCCGAGATGTCCTGGTTTGCAGAGCCAGCCGGGGCGGTGCTACTAATTTACGACGTTGAATGCTTTGCAGTCGCTTGGGGTTTGTCCGGTTGGGGAAACTGTGTAGCGGGCGTATTGTCTGTCTGCTGGTCTGCCACAATGTGGTTTGGAAGAATGAATCAGGTGCATGAATGAAAACTCCAGAAATCCAGAAGTACCGCGTCGATAAATGGCTATGGGCCGCGCGGTTTTTCAAAACCCGTTCTTTGGCGACGGATGCCGTTACCGCTGGCCACATCCATTTGAATGGAGAACGCCCCAAGCCCGCACGCGATCTCAAAGTGGGCGACATGCTGCGCATTCAGGTGCCGCATGGCGAGTTTGAGGTGGAAGTGCTGGCCCTGTCCGACCAGCGTGGTTCCGGTGAAAAAGCCCGCTCGCTGTATCGGGAAACGCCAGAAAGCATGGTCAAGCGCGAGCAGGCCGCACTGGAAAAACAACTGGCGCCGCAGTTCGATCACCCGCTGGCCAAAGGTCGCCCGACCAAGAAATGGCGGCGGCAGTTGCACTTGCTGGAGCGCGGTTAGTCTTTCATTGCCGTTCAGAGAACAGGCCATTTCATACCCAGGAGTACGCCATGACCCAGTCCCGTATCGAAACGGATTCCATGGGCGAGATTGAAGTCGCCGCAGATCGTTACTGGGGCGCGCAAACCCAGCGTTCGGTGGGCAACTTTCCGATTGGAGTGGATCGCTTCAAGTGGCAACGGCCGATGATCCGGGCGCTGGGAACCCTGAAAAAGGCCGCGGCGCAAGCCAACGCGCAATTGGGCGAATTACCCGCGGATGTGGCTGAGCGGATCGTAACCGCAGCTGATGAGGTGATTGCAGGCAAGCTGGACGAGCATTTCCCGCTAGTCGTGTTTCAGACGGGCTCCGGCACGCAATCGAACATGAATGCCAACGAGGTGATCTCCAACCGGGCGATTGAGCTGGCCGGCGGCCAGATGGGTAGCAAGACGCCGGTACACCCGAATGACCACGTTAATCGCGGGCAGTCTTCCAACGACACCTTTCCCACCGCCATGCATATCGCGGTGGTGGAACAACTGCAGCATCGGCTGTTGCCGACGCTGGCTGTATTGCGCAAGACCTTGGCAGCCAAGTCCGAGCAGTATGCGGACGTGGTTAAAACGGGCCGCACTCACCTGCAGGACGCTACGCCAATTACGCTGGGCCAAGAGATCAGCGCCTGGGTGGCGCAGATTGATTTCGGCGTTGCCAGTGTGCATGCCTCGCTACCAGGCTTGTACGACTTGGCCATTGGTGGCACAGCAGTGGGCACCGGCCTGAACGCCCACCCACAATTTGGCGACACCGCCGCCGCCCGCATCGCCGAACTGACGGGTTTTCCGTTCCAGTCTGCCCGCAACAAATTCTTTGCCCTGTCTGCGCACGATGGCCTGGTGCAGACCTCCGCCGCCCTGCGCACGCTGGCAGGCGGCTTGATGAAGCTGGCCAACGACGTGCGCTGGCTGGCCAGCGGCCCACGTTGCGGCATTGGTGAATTGCGCATTCCCGAAAACGAACCCGGTTCATCCATCATGCCCGGTAAGGTCAACCCAACCCAATGCGAAGCGCTGACGATGGTGTGTGTGCAAGTGTTCGGTAACGATGCCGCCGTGGCGTTTGCGGGTACGCAGGGTAACTTCCAGCTGAACGTCTACAAGCCGGTGATGGTGCATAACGTGCTGGAGAGCATCGCGTTGATTAGCGATGCGGTGCTGGCGTTCAATGACCATTGCGCAGTGGGGATTGAGCCGGATCTGGCGGTGATTGATGCCAACCTGGAGCGTAATTTGATGCTGGTGACGGCGTTGAACCGGCATATTGGCTATGACAAAGCGGCGAAGATTGCCAAGAAGGCACATCACGAGGGGCTGACGTTACGCGAGTCGGCTTTGGGATTGGGGTTTGTTACTGAGGCAGAGTTTGAAGAATGGGTGGTTCCGTTGGAGATGACACGGCCATCTTGATTTGGTTTTGGTGTGCGGTTTGGTAGGGCGGGTGGAATCCGCCTTGCTGTTGTGGTCATGGCTTCAAAAGCTTTTTGTTAGTGCCTTCGGCACGGGTTTTGAAGGCGTTTGATACCCGTGGTGACCGGGAGCACGTTACTTTCTTTTGCGTCGTCAAAAGAAAGTAACCAAAGAAAAGGCGACCCCGCTGCCGCAAGGGGGCCCAAGTTCAAAAGCTAGAACGAACCGTCTGTTTGCCAAGGGTCTTTACGTGCATCCTGCGTTCCCTCGGACGGCCGGAGCCTGAGGTCTGCGGCTCTCGGTCGGCGTGATTAGCCACATTGTTTGCCAGCCACAAACCTCCGTAGCCCGCATGAAGCGATAGCGAGAATCCGGGGTCGCAAGGTGTCAATTTGCACATGTCGTTTGAAATTGCCGATATTGCTCCCCCGACGCTCGCTCTGCTTCATCCAGGCTACGGTACTGAATATATATCACCAGGACCCAACTCAGCTCGAGTCAACGAGGTAACAATGGTATTCATAAGCGTTACATAGTCATCAGGTCCGATTGCCATTTTCCACTTTCATTTTAAGGAAAAACATCAAAAAAATGAACAAGAATACATCCATATTTAATACATTCATTTCAAAAATGTTGACAACATAATAAGAAACCCAGCCGCCATGTGGATTGCCACAGCCATACCAATAGTTAATAGTCCCATCCAATGAGAAAATCAAATACAGGACACAGATTATTAGCGAAATCAAAAAAGAACTAAATTTTAATCTTTTACATCCATCCATATATTTTTTTTACTTGTTTTTTTATAAAAAACAATATTTAGAAAGACCGAAATAACCCCAAGAACATATCTGGAAAAGACCTGCCAAGTAAAAATCACCCCCCCCGCGCTCTCGCAGGACAAAATCCCCGTCAAATATTTCCTTCCAACCACAGGAAGGAAAAAATATAAAATCCATCCAACAACAAAGAAAGTACACGTGATTTTGAAAAATAATTTGTAAAACGCACTAAAATCAAATTTATCAAAAAGCACCAATAATCACTCCCAAATAAAACATCACACAAATAACAGATGCCTCAAACAATTATTCCTTAAATTTTTTTTACGCCAATGCCAATTAACGTTCTCGCAAACTCTCACTCGCATATTCAATCAGCAAGGTGTCAATTTGCACATGTCGTTTGAAATTGCCGATATCGCTCCCCGGACGCTCGCTCTGCTTCATCCGGGCTACGGTGCTCATTTCTTGTCACTCTCTGTTAGTTTTTGTTCGATTTTTTTAACTTCCATTGTGTCGATATTTCTTGAAACATCTAGGTTAATTATAAAAATCACTTTTCCTTTGCTATTTTTTTCATTTTCTTTTGGAACACCTAAAAATTGATAATCAACCTCACCTTGATAAAAACACTGATCGGGAGGGGTTTGATTGCACGTTAGACCAATTAATTCTGCATCTTTTTGACTGGCCTTTTCTTTATCGCCGGCAGCCGCTTGCAACATTTCAATCAGGTGCTTCTTTATCCATGACTCTTGATTCATCCACGAACCGTTTAAATACATTCCAATTTTAGAATCACCCAAGCCAGAAGTATCTACCGCAGCCCTCGGAGCTGAATCTGCAAGACTTAGTCCTGCAGAAAGAAAAATTGAAAATACAAACAACGAATTTACAATGCGCATCTTAATTTCCTTTGATGTTGCAATCAGATTGGTGTGTTTGCTGTCTTTCTGAGAGAGCATCTCCTTCACAGATTATTACTAGTGCGATAACTGCAATTTCGGTTGCGTATTCGTTAAATCGATTTTTTATCTTTCCCGCAAACTCTCACTCGCATATTCAATCAGCGGACTCAGGAAATACTCCGCCACGCGTCTGCGTCCGGTTTTGACTTCCACCGTCACCGCCATCCCCGGGGTCAGGTTCACCCATTTGTTGTCTACATGAATGCGGCTGGTCGGCAGGGTGACGCGGGCGGGATAAACCAGACCTAACTTCTTGTCTTGTGATGCGTCGTTGCTGACTTTGATGACGGTGCCGGTGAGGTAGCCGTAGCGGGTGTAGGGGAAGGTTTCGATCTTGATGATGGCTTCCTGCCCGGCGTCCACGAACCCGATGTCCTTGTTGTCGACGCTGGCTTCCACTTCCAGCGTGTCGTCGGGGACGATTTCCATGAGCGACTGGGCGGTTTGCACCACGCCGCCGACGGTATGCACGTTCAGTTGCTGCACGGGTCGCTACCTTGAGGGGAGCCTGCACGTTTTTGGGGCTGCGCACGGGCAAAAACAAACGGCAGCCAAAGCTGCCGTTTATTCACCACACTGCAAAGATCGTCACAACGCCAATTACTTCGCGCCGCCCACGATCTCAAGCACTTCCCACTTGCCACCCTTCACGGTGTAAATGGTGATCGCGCCGTTTTTGATGTCACCTTTTTCGTCAAAGGTGATCGGGCCGGTTACGCCCTGGTAGTCGATCTTGGCCAGTTCTGGCAGGTACTTGGCCGGTTCGGTGGAGCCGGCTTTCTTCATGGCTTCAACCATCACCTTCACAGCGTCATAGCAGTACGGTGCGTACAGTTGCACTTCCATGCCGAAGGTCTTCTTGAACTTGTCCAGGAATTCCTTGCCGCCGGGCAGTTGGTCTTTCGGTTGACCTGGGGAGGACGACACCATGCCTTCGGAGTCTTCGCCAGCCAGTTTGATCAGTTCTGGTGTTTGGGTGCCGTCGCCGCCCATGACCTTGGCGCTGATGCCCAGTTTCTTGGCTTGTTTCTTCAGCGGCGCAGCTTGTGCGTCCATGCCGCCGTAGAAGATCAGGTCAGGTTTGGTGCCTTTGATCGAGGTCAGGATCGCGTTGAAGTCGGTTTCCTGGTTGGTGGTGAATTCGCGCTTCACCACGTCGCCACCGGCGGCTTTGGCGGCTTTTTCGAATTCGTCGGCCAGACCCTGGCCGTAAGCGGTGCGGTCATCAACAATGGCGATTTTCTTCGCGCCCAGTTTTTGCACTGCGTATTCGCCCAGCACCTTGCCTTGTTGGGCATCGTTAGCCATCACGCGGAAGGCGGTTTTGAAGCCTTGGGCGGTGTAGGCCACGGCAGTGGCGGATGGGGAGATTTGCGGGATGCCAGCGTCAGAGTAAATCTTGGATGCCGGGATAGTGGTGCCGGAGTTCAAGTGACCGATCACGCCAACCACTTTTTCATCGACAAAACGTTGAGCCACGGTGGTGGCGGTTTTCGGATCGGCCTGGTCATCTTCCGAATCCATCTCGAACTTGACCTTTTTGCCGCCGATATCTGCACCGCCAGCGGCGTTGATTTCATCAATCGCCAGCTTCACGCCGTCTTCGTTGTCTTTACCCAAGTGGGCGATATTGCCGGTTAGCGGCGCAGCGTGGCCGATCTTGACGGTAACGGCGCCGCCAGAGGTGTCGGTGGAAGCGGCTGCAGCAGAAGCAGCAGGTGCCGAAGCAGTGTCGGATTGAGCCGGTTCCTGCTTGCCACATGCGGCAAGACCAAGAATGGCTGCAGCAATCAGGCTGTAACGCGCGATGGTCATTTGCAAATCCCCTCAGGACTAATGCGATTTGATCGTCAGAATGATTCGGTGATTCCGGGTCTTGAAATTTCGCCAGGCTGATGCCCGGTAGGGCTTTCACTGTCGTAATTTCAAAGTTACGGTAAAACGATAATGAAGAGGCGGGTTTCGGACTGTCAAATGTGCACCGGTGCTGGCGCCATAACGGTGGCTTCTATGCAACACGCGTCAGCTACCAATGCATCTGTAAGGTGCGTCCACCCAATTTGCGACTTAAACATGCCTCAAATTGGGTAACTGTGATGATGCCGTCAGCTATGTTGCCCACTGTGTCAGGCTATAAATGGCCGTGCTCGGCGAAGGAGTACACCTGGTTGCCCGCAACCAGGAAATGATCCAGCAAGCGAATATCCAGCAACGCCAGCCCCTGGTGCAGCCTGCCGGTAAGCGAGACATCCGCGGCGGAAGGCGTAGCGCGACCAGAAGGATGGTTGTGGGCGACGATCACCGCGCTGGCATGATGGTGCAAGGCATGCCGCGCCAGTTCCTGTGGGTAAACGTGGGCCTGATTGACGCTGCCTTGTGAGAGTTCCACCACACTGGTGACTCGATGACCTGCATCCAGCATCAGTGCGATAAAACACTCCACCTGCCGGTTGCGTAGCAATAAACCGAGATAGTCGCGCACCGCTTGCGGGCTGGTCAGCACATCGGTTTGCGCCATGTCTTCTCGCAGCGCACGACGGGCCATTTCCTGCACGGCTTGCAATTGCGCGTACTTGGCGTCACCCATCCCTGCGATCTTGCCAAACGCCGCCCGAGGCGCGCTGAATACACCATTGAGTGAGCCGAATTCGGTGAGCAACAGCCGCGCCAGATCCACAGCACTGAGCCCGACAATGCCCACGCGCAGAAAGATCGCCAATAGTTCGGCATCGGATAACGCTTGTGCGCCGCGTTCCAGCAGTTTTTCGCGCGGCCGTTCGGCGGCGGGCCAGTCACTGATTGCCATAAGAGCCTTTGACAGGTGGGGAAGGGGAACGCAGCGCGATACCCTGTTACACTTCTGGCCCATCAGCAACCTTGAAACCAGACAGGTTTGCCATGAAACAAACTCAAAAACGCATCGTGCTCGGCGTAACGGGCGGAGTAGCTGCTTATAAAGCGGCCGAATTGACACGGCTGATGATCAAAGCCGGTTGGGATGTCCAGGTGGTGCTGACCCAGGCGGGCGCGGCATTTGTCACGCCCGTTACGTTCCAGGCTCTATCGTGCAACACCGTGTTTACCGATCAGTGGGATGCCCGCATCGGTAATAACATGCCCCACATTGATCTGAGCCGCGGTGCCGATGCCATTGTGGTGGCACCAGCTACAGCCGATCTGATGGCCAAAGTGGCCAACGGCCTGTGTGATGATTTGTTGTCGACCATGATCGCCGCACGCGATTGCCCGTTGCTGGTGGCTCCGGCCATGAACAAGCAGATGTGGGAAAACAAACCCAATCAACGCAATGTGGCGCAACTCAAAGCCGATGGCGTAATCGTGCTGGGTCCGGATGCGGGCGACCAGGCGTGTGGCGAAGTTGGCATGGGCCGCATGCTGGAGCCCGCCGCCATCATGCAAGCGCTGGAAGCGTTTTTTCAGCCCAAGCTGCTGCGGGGCAAGCGCGTGTTGATTACCGCGGGTGCAACGTTTGAGCGCATCGATGCAGTACGCGGCATTACCAATACCAGTTCCGGCAAGATGGGTTTTGCCGTGGCCCGCGCCGCGCTGGAAGCCGGGGCCGAGGTGACGCTGGTCGCTGGCGAAACCGCCCAGCCAACGCCTTTCGGTAGCCGCCGCATTAATGTGCAAAGCGCGCATGAAATGCTGGATGCGGTCGAGCGCGAGGTTGCGCACACTGACATTTTCATCAGCGTGGCGGCGGTGGCTGACTATCATGTGGTCAACCAGTCCGAACACAAAATCAAAAAAGATTCGCCCACGCTCACGCTGGAACTGGCAGCCAATCCGGATATCCTGGCGCAAGTGGCGAGCCGTAAATATGCGCCGTTCTGCGTCGGTTTTGCCGCAGAATCAGAAAAACTGCTGGAACACGCGCAGGCCAAGCGCAAGCGCAAACATCTGCCATTGCTGGTGGCGAACCTGGTGCAAGACGCCATGGGCGCTGACGATAACGAGGTCATTTTGCTGGACGACGCGGGCGAGCATCGCCTGCCGCGTGCACCCAAGCTGGAGGTGGCCCGCCAGCTGATCGCGCATCTTGCGCATCTTTACCAAACAACGCTTGAGGGGAAGCAAAAATGAGCACGCTCGACATCAAAATTCTGGATGAACGCCTGAAAGACAATCTGCCCGCCTACGCCACGCCAGGCGCAGCCGGGCTGGACTTGCGTGCTTGTCTGGCGGCACCGCTTGAACTGGCGCCAGGCGCTACCGCGTTGGTGCCATCGGGTATGGCGATTCACCTGGCAGACCCGGGCTTGGCCGCGATGATTATTCCGCGCTCAGGTTTGGGCCATAAGCACGGCATCGTGCTGGGTAATCTGGTGGGTCTGATTGATTCGGATTACCAGGGCCAGGTGTTTGTATCGGTGTGGAATCGCGGCAATCATTCGTTCACGATTCAACCGCTGGAGCGCATTGCGCAATTGGTGGTAGTGCCTGTAGTACAAGTGGAACTCAATATTGTTGAGTCGTTTGAAGAAAGCAGCCGCGGCGAAGGTGGCTTTGGCAGTACCGGCAAGCACTAAGCCGCAGTCGGTATCACCTACCGGATATGAATCTGCGGCTTGAGCGCTGGCGCTAGTTAACGTGCAGGATCGTCGCCGTGCCGCCGCAGATTTTCATATTCCACATGCAAGTCTTGTAACAGCCTCTGCATTTCCCCCATACACGCCATCCAGATTTCCGCAACCGTTGCGCCATCACCTTGGCGAGCGGCGTATTCCAGCGCTTGCATCCGTTGCATGTTGGCGTGTGCCGCGATGGTACCGCAGCTGCCTTTGATGGCATGTGCTTCATGCGCGACCGTGCCGAAATCTTCAGCGCTGGCCGCAGATTCAAGCGTTTGCAGCCGTGTAGGTACATCCGATAAAAACACGCCAAGTATTTCTGCCAGCAAATCGGCGTCGCCAGCTACCGCGCCAAGCGCATTTAGGCGGTTGTATTCAGATTGGAATTGGCTGGTCATGATAGATGGGGTGCCATGGCAGAGTCGCGAGCGAGAGCGTGTAGCAGCGAGCGTGCCGCCTGATCGGCTTCGGCCAGCGCTTTAACGCGCTGCTGTTGCCAGTATAGAGTTAGTTCCGGCGAAAACTGGCCACCGTATTTCTCGTTCAGCACGTCTAGATCATGCAGATGCCCGAGCGCTTCTTGCGCCGGTTTGGCCGCGCCGGGCAGGGCGCGCCAACGCCTGGGCAACCACTGCTGCAGATGCTCATGTAAATAGCGTAATTTTTTTACGGTGACGCGTGCGGCGTGCCAGTTGGCCACATCCGCCTGTTCGTCCAGACCAACCAACTGGCGACCTGATTTGTGCCGCAAAACACGTGCGGTCTGGCGGATGCGCTGGGTCAGCTTGCGTTTGCCCGGCAAGGACTTTTGCAACAGCTCGGGCAGCGCCTCGACGTGCCGGTCAAAGCCTTTTAGCCGCAACTGGCGCAACGTTTGAGCGCGGGGCAGGGCGCTATCGTTGATTTGGGTTATGAGTGGCTCAGTTAACGGTTGCGGCCAGGTGGCGATCAGTTCGAGCAAGGCATCCCGATCGCGCAACGCGTTGGTGGCCGATCCTGCCTGCTTCATCAAGGTCAGAAGTTTGGCGATTGCCTGACGGTGGCTGGCGAGCGGCGTGAGTTGAATACGCAGGCTGCGCAGGCCAATGCGGAACTGGTGCAGCGCGGCTTCGTCACCTTTGCGGCAAACGGCGCGATGTAAACGCACCAGTTGCTGCGCCTGCGCGCTTTGCTGTTTGATCCATTGCTTGCGCTTGCCCATCGCCACTTCCCCCAGAATGTGCCGCTTGCGTTAAATGTCTTTTTGACGTTATCGCGTCAGACCGTCTGCGCGCTCAGCCATTGATCAACAATGAACTGCGCGGCATTGAGCGATTCGACCACCGGTACACCCAGCGCCAGGGTTTCGGCCGACGGCGGACGCAAATCTGGCACCATAATCACGCGGCACCCGGCGCTATGGGCTGCGGCGATACCAAAATTGGAATCCTCAAAAGCCACGCATTCTTGCGGTAAGCGGCCAAGGCTGGCGCTGGCTTTGAGATAGATATCGGGCGCAGGCTTGGGATGTTCGATTTCATCGCCACACACGGCAAACTCAAAGTAAGGCCACAGACCTGCTTCTTGCAGGTGATGCTCAGCCACGCTGCGCCGTGACGATGTCGCTACCGCGCAGGGAATACCGCGTTGTTTGAGCCATTCCAGCAAATCGCGCACCCCGGGGCGATGGGGAATGGCGACTGCAGTCGCTTTCAGGTAGCAGGCGTGGGTGGCGTCGATCAAGTCTTGCACCGGTGCATCAGAACCGAGTTCCAGCCGCAGATAATCCGGAACCTTGCTCATGTGCATGCCGACCATGCCGTAGGGCACACATTCATGTAGTGGGAGATTGAGTTCGCCAGCGGCAGCCATCCAGCAGTCAATGGCGATGCGCTCGGTGTCCAGCATCAAACCGTCCATATCGAAGATGGCGGCTTGCAAAGGTGGGAAAGACATGACGTAAACAATTGATTTGATTAAGATGCCAGTCTACCCGATCTACCACCCCCGGGACAGGCAGGAATGCCGCCCGTTGGCTTGCCAGTACACCCTCATATGACACCTTCCAAAGTTCTCTCCGCTGCCCTGCCTTGTCCTTGCGGTAACAAACTGGCTTATGCCGATTGTTGTGGCGCGTTCCACGCAGGCGAAGCCGCGCCTACGCCAGAAAAACTGATGCGCTCGCGTTACGCCGCTTATGTATTGCAGTTAGCGCCTTATCTATTGCAAACCTGGGCCGAGGCAACGCGACCAGCGACGCTGGATTTTGCCGAGGATGGCGCGGTGAAATGGCTCGGTCTGGAGATCAAACACGCGCAAGCGCAGGGCGACGATGGGCTGGTTGAATTTGTTGCTCGCTACAAAAGCGGTGGCCGTGCAACACGCATGCATGAAACCAGCCGCTTCAAACGCGAGCCGGATGGCCGTTGGTACTATGTAGATGGCGACATGCACGAGAAGTGAGCAACACGGACGGGTAAACCTGCGGTTTTCTCAGCAAAAGCCCGGCAGAATCTGACAGTTCATATCAGACGACTACGTCTTTTTTGCCAGCTAGAGCCCTAAATCGGCCGATCTTGCTTTGATCCTGAACACCTTTGTTTGGGAGTGTTTCATTCAGGCAACGGCCTCACTCCATCCCCCGAAATGGTGCATTGGCTCGCAACCCGCGCCGATATTGGTGCGTAGCCGTGCGGGAAAATCCTTATCTTCATTTTGCGGTTGTGAATATTGACTTTGTTGTCGTGCTTCGTTAATTTCAAACAAACGTTTGAAATATTTGAAACAGCGCTACATCTCTGGAGTCAGCATGGCCGAGTCCGCCCGGGCTGTCGAAACATCGACCCGTATTCTTGATGCCGCCGAGCTTCTGTTCGTCGAGCACGGCTTTGATGCCACTTCCATGCGTTTGATCACGCAAGCCGCCGGCGTCAATATCGCCGCCGTTAACTACTATTTCGGCTCCAAAGATGGCCTGTTCAAGGCAGTTTTTGAGCGTCGCGCCGAGCCTTTCGTGCGACTGTTCGTCGGACACCTGGATCGCCTTGAGCGCGATGTCGCCAATCCGTCGGCACAGCAAGTGGTTGAAGCCTTTGTAAACGCCGCCTGTGAACTGGGTCGCGATACTACCTTGGGCGGTTTGATCTTTGTGCGTTTGCTGGCTCGTACGTTTGTGGAGCCGCATCCGGTACTTAAAGAAAGCATGCCGCGCCGCTACAGCGAACTCACTCGTCGATACACCACTGCCTTGGTCAAAGCCCTGCCACATCTGGGCGAAGCCGAGGTGCACTGGCGTTTCCATTTCCTGGCCAACGCCATGTTCAACGCGTTTGCCGGTACCAACGTACTGCGTCTGTTTATGGCGCAACCCATCGTCAATGCGCGTGACCCGCAAATGGTCGCCCGCATGCTCGTTCCTTTTGTCGTAGCAGGCCTGGACGCGGCTGCCGCCGATCCATCCCTGAATAATGCAAATAATTGAGGAGTAACAAGACATGACCGCGCTCATCTGTGTGGCTGTTGTACTGGTCGCGTTCCTGCTGGTGGCGTATCTGCGCGCCCCGTTGTGGTTTAGTTCGCTGCTGGTTTTGCTGGGTACTGTTTATTCCGTGGCGGCGCACGGCGCTTCTGTGATCTTTGCTGTGGTCGTTGTGGTGGTATTGGCTGTTCTGAACCTCAAACCATTGCGCCGCGCCATCATCACTGGCCCGTTGTTTTCCGTCTTCAAAAAAATCACCCCGCCAATGTCGCAGACCGAGCAAGAAGCGGTTGATGCCGGCACCGTGTGGTGGGATCGTGATTTGTTCTCGGGCAAGCCGGATTACAGCCGCCTGCACAGTTTTCCGGCGCCCAAGCTGACTGCCGAAGAACAAGCGTTTATTGATGGCCCGACCGAGCAGCTGTGCGCCATGCTCGACGACTGGAAGATCACCCACGACACCAAAGATTTGTCGCCTGAAGCCTGGCAGTTCATCAAGGACAACGGCTTCCTGGGCATGATCATCAAGAAAGAATATGGCGGTAAAGAATTCTCCAATCTGGCGCACGCTCGCGTGGTGACCAAGATTGCTACGCGCAGTGGTTCTGCTGCAGTAACGGTGATGGTGCCGAACTCGCTCGGACCGGGCGAATTGCTGCAGCACTACGGTACTGAAGCACAAAAGAACTACTACCTGCCGCGTCTGGCCAAAGGTATCGAGATTCCGTGTTTCGCGCTGACCAGCCCGGAAGCCGGTTCTGATGCCGGTGGTATCCCGGATTACGGCGTAGTCACGCGTGGCAGCTATACCGATCCGCGCACTGGCGAGCGTCATGAAGACGTGCTGGGTATTCGCGTGTCTTGGGAAAAGCGTTACATCACGCTGGGCCCGATCGCCACGATCCTGGGTATGGCTTTCAAGCTGTATGACCCGGATGGTCTGCTGGGCGACAAGAAAGACATTGGTATTACCTGCGCGTTGATCCCGACCGAGCACGAAGGCGTGCAGATCGGCCGTCGCCACTATCCTGGTACTTCGGTGTTCCAGAACGGTCCGAACTGGGGTAAGGACGTGTTTATCCCGATGGATTGGGTTATTGGTGGCAAGGATTACGTCGGCCAGGGCTGGCGCATGCTGGTGGAATGTCTGTCGGTGGGCCGTTGTATCTCGCTGCCAGCCATGTCTGTGGCGTCCGGCAAGTTGTCGTCGTGGACTACCGGTGCTTATGCCCGCATCCGTAACCAGTTTGGTCTGGCGATTGGCAAGTTTGAAGGTGTGGATGAAGCACTGGGCCGTATCGGTGGCTTTACCTACCAGATGGACGCCGCGCAAAGCCTGGCGCTGACTGGCCTGGATCTGGGCGAAAAGCCATCCGTGCTGTCCGGCATCTTGAAGTACCACAACACCGAACGCATGCGTAAGTGCATCAACGATGCCATGGACGTGCACGCCGGCAAGGCTGTGTGTATCGGCCCGAACAACTACCTGGCACACGGTTATCAGGCGATCCCGGTGGCGATCACCGTGGAAGGCGCCAACATCCTGACCCGTTCGATGATCATCTTTGGTCAGGGCGCGATCCGTTGCCATCCGTATGTGCTGACCGAATTGCGTGCGGCGATGGGCAACGACGGCGCGGCATTCGATGGCGCAGTAATTGGCCACATCGGCTTCACGATTTCCAACGCGGTGCGTTCGCTGTTAATGGGGCTGACTTGCGGTCGCTTTATCGGCAGCCCGAAATCCGGCGCAACCGCTGTGTTCTATCGCAACACCACACGGATGTCCTCAGCGTTTGCCTTCGCCGCAGACATGGGTATGGCTTCGCTGGGCGGTAGCCTCAAGTTCAAGGAAAAGCTCTCCGCCCGCCTGGGTGATGCGCTGTCCAATCTGTATATCGCCACCGCCGTACTGAAAAAATATCAGGACGAAGGTGCAACGGCTGAAGACTTGCCGCTGATGCAATGGGCTGCCCAAACCGCGCTGTATGACTGCCAGACCGCGCTGGATGGTTTCCTCAATAACCACCCGAACCGCGCCCTGGCATGGCTGATGCGCCGCATTGTGTTCCCGCTGGGTCTGACCCTGCGCACAGCGCCGGATGAAGTCGGTACCCGCATCGCTCGTCTGCTGATGGAGCCTTCTGCCAGCCGCGATCGCCTGACTGAGTTCATGTACAAGCCGACCGCCGAGACTGATCCGGTCGGTGTCTTGGATCACGCCCTCAAGGCCGTGATCGCCACTGAAGCAGTGGAAGGCAAGCTGCGCAAGGCGAGTCGCGGTGGCCAACTGACCGGCTTGACCTCGCACGCCCAGCTGGCCGATGCCCAGACCAAGGGTTTGATTACACAAGAAGAATTCTCTGCCATTACCCGTGCTCGGCAGCTCAAGCGTGCCGTGATCATGGTGGACGATTTTGACAGCCAGTTGCGTAACCCGGATCCGGAAGTAACGACCCGCAGCGTTTTCTAAGCGCGTCAAGGCTCCGTTGTATTTGCGTCCGGTGGCTTGCCGCCGGACCAATCGGAATAAAAAATTCAGCAGGTCGTTTTTGTTGCGCACCAAAGCAGGGCAAAACACTTGACTGGAATCTACTGAAGGCCGGAACAAGGCCTCCGATGAAAACCCGCCAGGAGCGGCGGGTCCCAAAAAAATCGCAGTCAGAAGCTGCGTTTGAAGGAGAGTACGATGAAGAAGATGGTCTGCGCGTTACGCATGATTGGAGCCGGGAGTCTGGTGGTTATCTCCAGTCATGCTCTGGCTTCGGGATATACCTTCGGCGTGCAAAGTATCAGTGCGCAAAGCGTGGCGAATTCAAATGGTGCAGAAGCCAAAGACGCTTCGGTGCTGTTTTATAACCCGGCTGGTATGACCCGCTTGCAAGGTGACAATATCTCCGGCGGTGTGGTGTTGCTTGATCCGTCGATCAAGGTTTCCAATGCCAGTTCCACCACGGTAGGTGGTGTGCCGGTTCAGGGCAATAACGGTGGCGATCCAACCGAACTGGTTGCGGTGCCGCAGTTGTATTACACCCACCAGGTCAATGACCAGATGTTCGCCGGTATCGGTTTCTTTGTGCCGTTTGGTGACTCTGTCAAGTACGACAGCGGTTGGGTTGGTCGTTACAACTCCACTCGCCTCGATATGCGCACTTACGCATTTAACCCGTCGTTTGCCTACAAAGTGAACGATCACCTGTCGCTGGGTGTGGGTTTCACTGCGCAATACATGGACGCGTCTTTCAAGAAGAAGGCGGACTTCGGTTCACTGGCCGCACAAGACCTGAAAGCAACGCTGAGCACCCCGGAAGGCCAGCAGCAACTCACCACCCTCGTTACCCAGATGGTAGTGAACGGCATGCTGACCCAGGCACAGGCCCAGCAAATTCAGGCTTCGCTGCCTACCGCTATTGCTGCCATGCAAGGCAACGCCAAGTATGACGGCGAGCTGAGCTATGAAGGCACTGACTGGGGCTTTGGCTGGAACATCGGCGCGTTGTATGAGGTCGATCCAACCTTGCGTTTCGGTGCCGCTTATCGCAGCAGCATCAAGCAAAACCTGTCGGGTGATGCCGACTGGAACGATCCGCAGAATTTCAACCTGGATGGCTTGTCCAACTTCGGGGCCGCCGGTTCAGTGCTGAACGCTGCACTTAACAAGACACTGCAAGGCGCTTTCTCGGCCTTTGAAGATGGCAATGGCAAGGTTTCCGTCAATACGCCTGATACCGTGTCGCTGAACTTCTTCAAGCAAATCAACGACAAATGGGCAGTGATGGGCGACTGGACCCACACCTGGCACTCCAAGTTTGACGAACTGCGTTTGCAGTTCGACAACGGCTTGCCAGATGCGGTGATCGAGCAAAACTGGAAGAACACCAACCGTTATTCGCTGGGTGCAACTTATCAGTACAGCACGCCGTTCCAGCTGCGTTTCGGTATGGCGTACGACCAGTCGCCAGTACCAAGTTCGACTTACCGGATTGCAGCACTGCCAGACAGCAACCGGATCTGGTATTCGCTGGGCTTTAACTATGCGGTCAACAAGGATATGTCGGTCGACGTGGCTTATACCTACGTGAATATCCAGGGTTCGCATATGAATAACAACGAAGGTTGCGTACTGCCAACGTGTACCGGCAGTGGCACCACCACTGTGGCTGACTTCAGCAGCAATGCCAATATTCTTGGCGCGCAGTTGAACTACCACTTCTAAACGAGGTGGGCCGGCCCGGCGTTGTTGGCTGGGCTGGCCTGTTCGGCTCCCGCAAGGGAGCTGGTTCTACATGGGATATATTGCAAATGGTCCAGACAGCCAACATCCGCCGCGTCGCCGTTTTGGGCGCCGGGGTGATGGGCGCGCAGATTGCCGCTCACCTGGTGAACGCCGGTATCGACACCGTGCTTTTTGATTTGCCGGCCAAAGAGGGTGATGCCAACGGCATCGTCAAAAAGGCGATCGACAACCTGAAAAAGCTCAAGCCAGCGCCGTTTTCCAGCGCAGCTCGTGCCGAACATGTCGCCATGGCCAATTATGGTTCCGATCTGGAACGGCTGGCAGACTGCGATCTGATCATCGAAGCGATCGCCGAACGCCTGGACTGGAAGCTCGACCTTTACGCCAAAATTGCCCCGCATCTGGCACCACACGCCATTCTGGCAACCAATACTTCCGGCTTGTCGATTGGCAAGCTGGCTGAAGGCGTACCGGCAGAACTGCGTGATCGCTTCTGCGGTATTCACTTCTTTAACCCGCCGCGCTACATGTACCTGGTCGAGCTGATCCCGACTGCACATACCGCTGCCGCCCAACTGGACGCACTCGAATCCTTCCTGGTGACACGTCTGGGCAAAGGCGTGGTTCGCGCCAAAGATACGCCTAACTTCATTGCCAACCGCATCGGTGTGTTCTCCATGCTGGCAACGATTCATCACGCCGAACGCTTCGGCATCCGCTTTGATGTGGTCGATGACCTGACTGGCCCGCGTCTGGGTCGGCCCAAGTCCGCTACGTTCCGCACCGCTGATGTGGTGGGCCTGGATACCTTCGCGCATGTCGTGAAGACCATGACTGACAACCTGCCGAACGATCCGTGGCATGCCCATTACCAGGCACCGGCCTGGATGCAGGCACTGATCGAAAAGGGCGCGCTGGGCCAGAAAACCCGCGCCGGTATCTACAAGAAAGAAGGCCGTGATATTTTCGTGCTGGACCCAAAGGCCGGTGAGTATGTACCGTCGGGCCAGAAGGGTAGCGATGAAGTCAAAGCGATCTTGAAAATTGAAAACCCGGCAGAACGCGTAGCGGCATTGCGCGCCTCGGCCAACCCGGAAGCGCAATTCCTGTGGGCCTGCATGCGCGACGTGTGGCAATACATTGCCTACTGGCTGGGCGACATTGCCGGCAACGCCCGCGATGTGGACTTCGCCATTCGCTGGGGTTTCGGCTGGAAGCAAGGTCCGTTTGAAATGTGGCAAGCCGCCGGCTGGAAAGCCATCGCCGCCGCCATCAACGAAGATATCGCCGCTGGCAAAACCATGAGTTCGGCCGCATTGCCGGCTTGGGTGGCGCAACGTGATGGTGTGCATGCACCTGAAGGCAGCTACAGCGCCGCTGATAACAGCCTGAAGCCAGCGTCGAACCTGCCGGTGTATCAACGCCAGATTTATCCGCCCACTGTCTTCGGTGCCGCCGAGCCTGTTTATGGCGAAACCGTATTCGAGAACGACGGTGTGCGTATGTGGTTGCGCGCCGGCGACGACGTGCCGGTGCTCACCTTCAAGACCAAAGCGCATTGTGTGGGCGCCGCGGTGCTGGAAGGCGTGCAAAAGGCCGTCAAGATTGCCGAAGACCGCTTCCCCGGTCTGGTGATCTGGCATCCGGAAGCACCGTTCTCCGTTGGCGCCGATCTGGCCAGTATGGGTCCGGCCTTCATGACCGGCGACTTTGGCGCGATTGAAAACATGGTGCACGAGTTCCAGAAGACCTCGATGACCATTAAATACAGCCAGGTGCCGGTGGTTGCTGCCGCACAAGGTTATGCGTTTGGTGGCGGTTGCGAGTTCCTGATGCACTCGGCGCGCGTAGTTGCTGCGCTCGAAACCTACGTGGGTCTGGTGGAAGTGGGTGTTGGCCTGCTGCCAGCGGGCGGCGGTTGCAAAGAGTTTGCGCTGCGTGCCTCGCGTGAAGCCAAGGGCGGCGACATCCTGGCCGTGCTCAAGGATTACTACATGGCGATGGCGATGGCCAAAGTCGGTACTTCAGCAGAAGAAGCCAAGGAAATCGGCTACCTGCGTGAGTCGGACATCATCGTCTTCAATGCGAACGAAATCCTGCACGTGGCGCAATCGCAAGTGCGCGCCCTGGCGGACAGCAACTACAAAGCGCCGGTCAAACCCAAAGCGTTTGCCGTGGCTGGCCGTACCGGTGCGGCAACGATTCGTGGCCAACTGGTGAACATGCTGGAAGGCGGTTTCATCTCCAAATACGACTACTTCATCGGCTGCCAGATTGCTGATGTCGTAACTGGGGGTGACGTCGATGCGGGCGCACTGGTGGATGAAGAGTGGATTCTCAAGCTGGAACGCGAACGCTTCATGGCCTTGCTGAAGAAGGGCAAGACCCAGGAGCGGATCATGTACATGCTGGAAAACAACAAGCCATTGCGTAACTGATTCGGTGACGCATTGAACAAGCACCACTTGTAGCCCGGATGAAGGCCGATTCTCGGCATAAACTCCAGCGGGAATCCGGGGTGGCTCAGGTTCACGTTGCCACTGTCTTGCCTTGAGAAGTTTTGCCACGGGCTAAATTCTGGCTGACTTGTTTGCATGGCAATCCCGGAGTCCGCCTTCGGCTCCGTCCGGGCTACGAGTGGTACTGATTCACGAAATTGAAAACGCTGACTGTAACGGCCTAAACCGTTCGAATACTCAGGAGCTCACCATGAGCAAACAGATTCAAGAAGCCTACATCGTCGCCGCCACGCGTACACCAGTGGGCAAAGCCCCGCGCGGGATGATGAAGAATGTCCGTCCGGACGACATGCTGGCTCACGTCATTCGTGGCGCGCTGGCACAAGTGCCGGGGCTGGACCCATCGCGTATCGAAGACGCCATTGTTGGTTGCGCCATGCCCGAAGCCGAGCAAGGCATGAACGTGGCACGGATTGGCGTGCTGCTGGCTGGCCTGCCCAACACCGTTGGCGGCGTCACCATCAACCGTTTCTGCTCGTCGGGTATCAACGCTGTGCAAATGGCGGCTGACCGCATTCGCACTGGCGAGGCCGACATCATGATCGCTGCCGGGACTGAAAGCATGTCCATGGTGCCGATGATGGGCAACAAGGTCGCGCTGAACCCGGAAATTTTTGCCAAGGATGAAAACCTGGGCATCGCTTTCGGCATGGGTCTGACCGCAGAAAAAGTAGCGCAGCAATGGCAAGTCAGCCGCGAAGACCAGGATGCCTTTGCCGTTGAATCACATCGCCGCGCGCTGGCTGCCATTGAAGGCGGCAAGTTCCGTGATGAAATCTCCCCGCTGGATGTGACCTACCGCGTGCCGAATCTGGCTACCGGTGAAGTCGAGCTGATCAGCAAGACCCTGACCACCGACGAAGGCCCGCGCCGTGATACCAGTCTGGAAGGGCTGGCCAAACTGAAGACCGTGTTCGCTGCCAAGGGCTCGGTCACTGCGGGTAACAGCTCGCAGATGTCAGACGGCGCGGGTGCGGTGATTCTGGTGTCCGAGCGCATCCTCAAGGAATACAACCTGACCCCGCTGGCGCGTTATGTGAGCTTTGCGGTGAAAGGCGTTCCGCCAGAAATCATGGGGATTGGCCCGAAAGAAGCCATCCCGGCCGCATTGCGCGCCGCTGGGTTGTCCAAAGATGATCTGGCCTGGATCGAGCTGAACGAAGCCTTTGCTGCGCAAGCGCTGGCAGTGATGCGTGATCTGGGTCTGGACCCATCCAAAGTGAACCCGCAAGGTGGCGCGATTGCCTTGGGTCACCCGCTGGGCGCAACCGGTGCCATCCGTGCAGCTACCATCGTTCACGGCATGCGCCGTGAAGGCATGGCCGGGAAATACGGCATGGTCACCATGTGTATCGGTACCGGGATGGGCGCCGCCGGCATCATCCAGTCGCTTTAAGCCAAATACGAAAACGGGTGCGCCGGACTTGAGCGTTGTTCGCGCCATGCAGTTTCCCCTCGCTGGTCTATGCCCGCGTGAGGCTCTGCACGCCGCAATCTGGTTTGATACAACGTCGCTGGAGTCAGCCACCGGTTTTCGTCGCACCTCGTGTGCATTGTTTTCTTCACGCTCTGCCTTTTTTGCCCGCGGCTATCCACTGCGGGCTTTTTTTATCCAGAATTTATCCAGAATTTCCGGGTTTTCACGCAGTACATCAGAACAGGGGCAGCACCAAAGCCGCGATGCATATACAGGTCCACACGGATGCTCAATTGCACTCACAGCTTGGTCTGACTCCAATTAATGGAGAGATGCACCATGAAGCTTAAACAATCCTGCATATTGGGTTTGACGCTGGCGGCCGCGCTGGCCTTGTCGGCAGCTGATGCACTGGCGCTGGAAATTGGCGGTCAGCCAGTGACCGACCACGCCGAGGTGGCCGGGCAGAATCTGCAACTGGACGGCGCGGGGATGCGCAAGAAGATCATTTTTGATGTGTACGTGGCTGCGCTATATAGCGTGAACAAAACCACTGACGCCAATGCCGTGATCAACGGTACGGCACCGCGCCGGATGGAACTGCGCATGATGCGCGGCGTTTCTGCATCGACCATGCATGAATCATTTGTGGAAGGCCTCAAAGCCAACGTGAGTGAAGCCCAACTGGCCGCACTCAAGCCAAAAATTGGCGCGCTGGAAAAGATCTTCAATGAAGTCAAAGCGGTAGAGAAGGGTGATTTGATCACCATGGACTTCATTCCAGGTCAGGGCACCAAGGTTAGCGTGCGCGGCAAAGTGTATCCGCTTATTGCCGGTGATGACTTTTCTGCAGCCATGTTGTCGATCTGGCTTGGCCCCAAGCCAGTACAAGACAATTTGAAGGCAGCCCTGCTGGGTAAGCCAGACTGAAAACGGGCGATCGTCACTCGCTAAAAAAGGAGGCCTGGAGCCTCCTTTTTTTATGCTTTTCTTGATGCACGGCATTGGTGCCGGACATTGTTCAAACTTGTGCGTAGTGAGGTGTTTCACTTATTTGCGTAGTATTCCTACGTCTCAGTTTGTTGGGTTTTTTACATTTTGCAACGCAATATAATATTGATTTATAAATGTATTTTATTCTATTTATGTAACAATGCTTCATATTGTTACGAAGTTATTACGTAGTAATTCTACGAAAATGCTTGCACCAGTTTTGTAGTGGATGTAGTATTCAGTCATTCCAAGCAGCGCGCTTGACACCTGAAGTTTCAGATCATCAAGGAGATGGAAATGCGTACCTTTATTCGAATTATAAAGAACGCCGAACGGGTTCAACGTCTGCTGGTCAAGTCTTACGGTTGGCAATTGACGCTGTGCCCGCGTTGATTTGACAACCCTGTGCTTCGGCACAACATCGGTTTTAAGCTCTCCTAGGCTTAAAAACACGGCGCAAGCCGTTAGCTTTATCGACTCCTCCATCCTCTGATGCCCGTGGAACATATCCGCCCCAAGCGGTTTATGTCCCGGGCTGTTTTTTTGCCTGTAGCTCCCGCAACGGCGCATTTCTGGCCCGACCTTTCTGAATTCGCGCCACTTCGTTTCTTTTCCGGATATTTCGTACGGGTTTCGGTTCACCGCAGCCCGGCAGTTCGGTAAAGTAGCGGCTTGTTTTCAAGTCTTCGAAATTTCATGCCATTGCTGTTGCGAATCTTGTGTTTGTGCCTGTCGGGGATGTTGCTCCGGCCCGCGTTCGCATCGGATTCTGAATCCCCGAAGATCAATAGCTACAAGATTGATATCACCGCGCCTGGCGACGTCAGCGATCTGCTCAAGTCCTATCTGGATATCTACAAGTGGCGTAGCCAGAAAAACCTGGCTGTCGATGAGCTGCAGGCTGCGGTGGAGCGCACGCCGCAAGATGTCACGTCTTTGCTCAGTACCGAGGGTTATTTCAAGCCCGAGGTCAATGCGCGTATCGCCCAGGAAGGCGACAGCTACCACGTATTCGTGACGGTGAATCCGGGCCCGCAAGTGCACGTGCGCAAGGTGGACCTGCGTTTGACCGGGGCGGTGAATGAAGACCCGGTCTATCGCGACGCCTTGCTGGCTCGACTCAAACGCAAACCGCCGCTGGCCGAGGGCACAGTCTTTACCCAAAGTAGCTGGGATCTTTATAAACGCGCGACGTTGAATGTCTTGCTGAGCCGCCGTTATGCGGGCGCACGCATTACCGAAAGCGAAGCGCTGGTGTCGCCAGATGATGCCGTGGTCGATCTGACACTGGTGCTCGATAGCGGTCCGTATTACCACTATGGCGACGTGAATATCAAAGGCATGCAGCGTTATCCGGAAAAAATCGTGCGCGACCAGGTACATCTGGCGCCCGGTGCGGAATATCGCCGCTTTGAATTGTTGAACCTGCAAACCAATCTGCAAGAGATGCCACAAATCGGCACTGCCGTGGTTGACGCCCAGCTCGACAACCAGCCGCCATACAACGCGCCCATCGAGATTGCGGTGCAGGAGGCGCCATTGCAAAAGCTGGGGCTATCTGCCGGTTACAGCACCAATACGCGCTATCGCGGGCAGCTGGATTATCGCTATAACAACGTCGCTGATATGGGGTGGGTATCGACGACCAAAGCCGTGTATGAAGGGCTGGAGCAATCGTTCAATACCGAGCTGGCTTTCCCCAAACAGCCTGATGGTTACTATCACAAGATTTATTTCACCGGTGAACACAGCATTGTGCAAAACCTGGATACGACGACCTATAAAGGTGGCGTTTCCCGCACGGTGAATGATCGCAATATCGATCGCACCTTGACCCTTGAATACCTCTCCGAACGTCGTGATGCGGGCGACGGTAATATTGATCGACCGCATTCGCTCTCGCTCAATTACCAGTGGATCCGTCGCGATCTGGATAACCAGCGTGACCCGCACAAAGGCACGATCTGGCAGGTCGAAGGCGGCGGCGCGTCGGGTGCGTTGCTGTCGACCCAAACGTTTATCCGGCTGTACAGCAAGGGCGCTTTGTACTGGCCGGTGGGCGAAGAAGGAATCTTCATCGGGCGTCTGGAAGGCGGGGAGAACTTCTCGCGCAATCCGGCTGAAGTCCCGACCGACTGGCTGTTCCGGGCCGGTGGCTCGGGCAGCGTGCGCGGCTACGATTATCAAAGCCTGGGCGTGAAAGCCGACGATGGCACCATCAATCCGGGCCGCGTACTGGCGACGTCCAGTATCGAGTACCAGCACCCGGTTTATAAAGCCTGGCGTGGCGCCGTTTTTGCCGATTACGGCGACGCCGCTGATACCTGGCAAACCTGGCAGGGCCATACCGGCGTGGGCGTGGGCGCGCGCTGGATCAGCCCGGTGGGTTCGATCGGGGCCGATGTCGCTTATGGTGTAACCGATGCCCGGTGGCGCTTTCACTTTGCCATGGGGTTGGCGTTCTGATCATGGATGACATGCTCGATCAATCGCCTCATCCTGCCGATCAACCCAAAAAGCCGCGCCGTAAATGGCTGCGCTGGGTTGTGCTCACGCCGCTGTGCCTGGTGTTGTTTATTGCGCTGGTTGTGGCCGGTGCCGCCTGGTGGGTGGATACGGCCAGCGGGCATCGCTGGTTGCAACAAAAAGCAGCTGCCACCGGCATGGTGCAGATTGGTGCCGTTGAGGGTTCGCTGTATAGCAATCTCACCGTGTCGAACCTGGTTGTGGATACGCCGGAAGTACATGTGGCGATTGATCGCGCTCAGCTGCGCTGGCATCCGCTGGAGTTGTTTTCCTCACGCCTCGGGATTGATGCGCTGGATGCGGGATCGGTGCGCATCACAACCAAACCGCAACCGCCCAACAAACCAGCATCGCCGCCGCCGACCAGTCTGGATTTGCCGATTGCGCTGCGCGTGGACGACTTTCAGGTGGCGCGACTGGAAATCGTCAATACGCCGCTGGTGTTTACCGGACTGAAGGCCTCGCTTAAGAGTGATGGCGAGCAACATCAATTGCGATTGGCGCAACTGCTGACCCCGCGCGGTAGCGTGCAGGCCGATCTGCAGCTGAACGGGCAAGCACCGTTCAAAACGGTGGGGCAGGTGCAGTTTCACGGGCATCTGGATGGCAAGAACATCCAGGCTGGCCTGCAGCTGAACAACACGCTACGCGACCTGGAAGTGCAAGGGCGTTTGCAAGGTGAGGTTGCGCAAGCCAGCGTGTCGCTACGCGCCGACGTGTTTGCCGAATACAGCTATACCATGCTGCATGAACTAAAGCTGACCGCCGAACGGGTCAATCCGCAGCAACTGATGCCCAATCTGCCGCAGGCTTCGCTCTCGGCCCAGATGACGCTGACGCCACGCGCCAAAGACCGCGCCGATGGCACCATCATTATCAGCAATCCGGCTGCCGCCACGCTGGACGACGACGCGATACCGGTGACCGAGGTGGCCTCCAGCTTTACCGTGTTTATGGATCGGCTTGATCTGGAAAACTTCCAGGCCAAGCTGTTAGGCGGTGCCAGAATCACCGGTCAGGGCGAGTTCCGCCAGGACAAACTCGCCGCTTCGTTCAAGCTGGACGCGCTGGATATCTCGCAACTGCTCAAGCGCCAGCCGCCAACGCGTTTGTCGGGCGACATCCAGTTGCGTGGCCCGTATAAAGCGCCGGATGTATTGGCCAAGCTGAACGACGCGCGTTACAAAGCGTCAGCGGATGTTGATCTGGGCTGGATCAATCCGGAAAAAGAACGTCGACTGGCGATTCGTAAACTTAATCTGGCGCGCGGCCTGGCCAGTGTGGCGTTGTCCGGCGAGTTTGCGCTGGATGGCAAGCAGGATTTCAAAGCCAGCGGCAAGTTTGCCAAGGTGAATCCGGCCGAATACGTGGCGGCACCGGTTGGCAGCATTAGTGGCGATTTCACCGCTGCCGGGCAGCTGCAGCCAACGTGGCAGGGGCAATTGCAATACAAACTGGCCAACAGCACATTCAACGGCCAGGCGCTGGCGGGGCAAGGGCAGGCCAAAGTCGATGCCACGCGGATGGTAACGCCAGGTATGTGGTTGCAACTGGGTGCCAATCGGGTTGATGCCAAAGGCGCTTTGGGCGCGGCCAAGGATCAACTCAGTCTGCACATTGCCGCGCCGCATATTGCCGATTTTGGCCAGGGTTTTGGCGGTGAACTCAACGGCGATGTAACGCTACTCGGCGGTTTCAAGCGTCCGGAAATCCAGGGCAAGCTGGCCGCGCATGCACTGAAGACACCATTTGGCGTGCAGGTGGCCGAAGCCAAAGTCGATGCGCGCCTGTTCCCTGATTTGAATAGCCCGATTCACGCCAATATCGAATTGACCGATGCCACGGGTTTTGACGCCACGGTGCAGTCGCTCAAATTCAATCTGGAAGGCACGCGTGGGCAGCATCATGCGGCGCTGGACATGCAGGGCAAATATCAAAACCAGCCAATTTCCGCCAGTTTTGCTGCTGCCGGCGGGCTGGACGCGCAATGGCGCTGGCAAGGCCGTATCGAGAAACTGCTGGCTCAAGGCCCGCTCAAACTGGATTTGCTGGCCCCGACCACGCTAACCGCAGGTGCGGGTGAGGTGGCGCTGGCCGATACACGCATCCAGCTGGGCAATGGCCAGATACATATTGCCCGCTTTAATTTAAAAGACGGGCGCATTGCTACCGCTGGCGAATTGCAGAAAGTGCCGCTGGCGGATTACCTCACTGTGGCCGGGGTGAAAAACCTCGCGTCCGACATGGTGTTGTCGGGTCATTGGAACTTCAGCGGAACAGACGTGCTTGATGGCAGTCTGGACGTCCAGCGTGACTCGGGCGATATCCGTCTGATCGGTGATGGCCCGCCGCAACCATTTACGCTGACTGATGCTCACGTCAAAGTCCAGGCCAGCCAATCGCGAGTGGCGCTGAGCGGGCTGGTCTCGAGCGAGCGATTCGGGACTGTGAATCTGGACGGCGGCACGCTGCTGGATTGGCATGACAAACGTATCGCGCCGGGCGCACCGCTGACATTGAACGTGGTCGGTAATATCGAGAAGCTGGACAAGATCGCCCCGTTGATCAGTAGCAATATCGCGTTGGCTGGCAGCATCAAGTTTGATATCCACCGCGCCGGTACGCTGGATGAGCCCAAGGTATCCGGCAATGTGGATGGCCAGCAGCTGGATATCCGTGATTCCGCTACCGGTATCGCGCTCAAGGACGGTACGGTGCATTTGAGCATGCTGGATAACCGGCTTACGCTCAAGCAGTTCGAGTTCCATGGCGGGCAGGGCGTATTACGCGCCGATGGCACCATGGATATCGGCAAGGAAGGCCCGCACGCCCAGGCCAATATCACGGCCGAGCGGCTCACTTTGATCAACAAACCAGACATGCAATTGATCGTGTCGGGTAAAGGCCTGGTCGGGTACGACAAGGACGGTATCTCGGTGAAGGGCAATATGCGCGCTGACCATGGGTTGGTGCGGTATCAAGCCTCGGGTGAGCCACATTTGTCCGACGACGTGGTGATTGCCGGTGCCAAACGCCAGCAAAAAGCCAATGTGCCGCTGGCCGCATTGCAGTTTGAGGTGGATCTGGGCGATGACTTCACCTTCAAGGGTTACGGTCTGGATGCCCGCCTGGCTGGGGCGCTCCGCCTGCGCGCCAGCCCGAACCAGTCGCTCTCGGCACTGGGCACAGTGAGTGTGGAAGATGGCAAGTACGCCGCCTATGGACAGAACTTGAGCATTGAACGCGGGGTTTTGTCTTTCTCCGGTCCACTGGATAACCCGGCACTGGATATCCTGGCTATGCGGCGCGGGCTGTCGGTCGAAGCCGGGGTAGCGGTCAAGGGCACCGCCAATTCTCCGCGTGTCACGCTGTATTCCGAGCCTTCGGTGCCGGATAATGAAAAGTTGTCCTGGCTATTGTTTGGGCACGGCACCGATGGCATGGACAAGGGCGATGCAGCGGTTATGGTGCAGGCGCTCAATACCTTGTTGTCCGGTGACTCTTCCGGTCAGGGACTGTCGCAAGAACTCTTGGGCACCATCGGGATTGACGAGGTTGGCATGAGTTCCGACAAACACGCCGATGGCACGACCACCCAAGTGGTGTCGATCGGCAAGCGTCTGACCGACAAAGTGTCCATTGCCTTTGAGAAGAGTCTGGATGGGCTGGAGGACGCCATCAAGCTCACATTGCGGCTTTCACGCAACTGGTCGATCGTTACCCGTTTTGGTGCCTACGAAAGTACCCTGGACGCCACCTATAACATCAGCTTTGATAAATGGCCCTGGTAGCGCGGTTTTATTGGGCTCTACGCCAGAAAAGGACAGCTTGCGCTGTCCTTTTTCATTGGGTCCGTCATGGCGTTTGCATATTGCGCGGACTCAAACGCGACGCTTGCTGAAACTGCTTATTGTTGGGTGTGTTGCACGCTTATTACGCTGCACCTTGTAGTCGGACAAAAAACACTACAAAACCGGTACACTCTGTGCCCTGTTCCACGCAGGGCGCCGGAATTCGTTCTGGCCTGCAAGTTAAACAAACGAATGATTTAATCATCAAAAGGTAAGGAGATGCGCATGCGCACAAACGGAATCGGAGCGCTATCGGCGCTGGTTGCAGCACTGTTTCTGGCCGGTTGTGGCGGCGGTAGTGATGGTGGTAATGACTTCAATGACAATGCTGGCAATACGACTCAAGCGAACATCAAAGAGGTGGTTTCGTTTGGCGACAGCTTGAATGATGTCGGTACGTACAATCCGACAACTTCTCCGGGCCTGCCAGCTTCAGGCTACAACTACGCCGGTCTGCCGTTCACAACCAAGCCGGGCAATACCTGGGCTTCGTACGTGGCGCTGCAATACAACTTCTTGCTGCTGCCGTATGAGCGTGTCGACTTTGGTATTCCCAAGTCGGTGGTCCCAACCGGTACGGGTCAGGTCGTACTGACGGGTGGTACCAGCTACGCCCAGGGCGGCGCAACGGTGCAAACCGACGCTCCAAATGGTGGCGTGGTTAACGTGACGTCGGGTGGTCAGACCTTCCAGGTACAACAAGCTACTGCGTTGTCGGTCAAGTCACAGATTGATTTGTACCTGGGTGCCCGCAGCAGCTTCAATACACATCAACTGATTCTGGCTGATGGCGGTGCTAACGATCTCCTGAATTACTTCTCGGCTCAGAACGGCACCACGGTTGTGGGTCTGCTCTCGTCGGTGGCGACTACAGGCACACTGGATGCAGCCAATGCTGCTGTCACCGCTTTTGCCAAGACGACCGCTGATAATATGGTTGCCCAGTTGCAACGCTTGCCAACCGCAGGTGCGACCAATGTCGTATATGTCAATGTGCCGGATATAGGCACAACGCCATTTGCTGGCGCGACTGTGGCGGGATTTAACCAGACACTTACCGCAATGGGTGGTCAAGCAGCAGGGTTGGTCGCTGTGACGGGTTATCTGCCCACGCTGATGAGCACGATGGTTGCCGCATACAATGCTGAGGTGGCGGCTGGTATTGCCAATACCAAGATCATCACCTTCGATACCGCATCGATGCTCAAGACTGTACAGGCAGCGCCAGCGCAATACGGCATGGTGAATGTGACTTCGCCAGCTTGTAATGCCAATGCTGAAACCACGCCGGGCAATCCAGCCACGCTGACCTCCCTGATCTGCTCGACCGCCACCCTGGTAGCACCGGGTGCAGACAGCAACTACCTGTTCGCGGACTACGTGCACCCAACCAATGGCGCGCACAAAATCTGGGCGGGTCTGGTTGTGCAACAGATTTTGCCAAGCATCCCGAAATAAATATTTGAGAACACAAGAAGAAGGCGTCGGCGACCTGTCGACGTCTGAGAAGCGCAGCCACAAGCTGCGCTTTTTTTTCCCGTCATTTGCCGCTGTTCAGAGGGTTCGTGCCAGTACCCAGGCATCCACCTGGCGAGCGCCCGCCCGCAGCAAGGTACGCGCGGCCACATGCAAAGTCGCGCCACTGGTCATTACGTCGTCGACCAGCACGATATGCAAGCCACGCGCATTGGGTGAAGCCTGAAACGCGCGGCGCATATTGCGGGCGCGAGCGGCAACGTCCAGTTGCGTCTGGTGGCTGGTGTCGCGAATACGCTGGAGTAGATCGGGCTGCACCGGGACACCCAGCTCGCGCTGCCAGACTTGAGCTATCTCCATACTTTGGTTGAAGCCCCGTTCACGCAAGCGGCTGGCATGTAAAGGCATCGGCACCAGGCAATCGGGTCGCGAGCCGATCCGGTAGTGCGATGCGCTGATCTGCGCAAGTAGCGCGAACAACGACCAGCGCTCACCAAATTTGCCTGCAGGCACCAGTTGCGCCACATGTGTTTGGTACGCGAATGCAGCCAGCGTGTGGGTAAATGCGGGAGGGTTATGATGACATTCTGCGCAAATCTGCGCGTTATTTGAAGGCATGGCGCAGCGCGGGCACAAGGCGATATCCAGCCATGGCAGCGCCAGTTGGCACGCATCGCAAATACCCTGCCTCCCATCGCCCCCGCACAAAACGCATTGGGCAGGTGGCAATAAACCGTGCCTGAAAAGGCTTAACCATTGGTTGTGTAGTTTGTTCAGAAAATTATTCTTATAAATTGACAATTAAGGATGCCTCCGCTGAAAATGCCTCATCGACATTTTCTCCATGCTAGGTAAAGCCATGAATAACCCTTCTGCGCTGGCACAACCGGTCACCTTCAAACGGCTTGATCCACATCCAGCAAGCAACACCTGGGATGTAGCGGCGGTACAAGCACTGTTCGATTTGCCTTTTAACGACCTCTTGTTCCGCGCGCAGCAAGTGCATCGCGAGCACTTTGATGCGAACCGCGTGCAACTCTCCACGCTGCTATCGGTAAAGACCGGCGGCTGTAGCGAGGACTGTGGTTACTGTCCGCAAGCCGCGCGCTATCACACGGGTGTGGATAACGAAGCGTTGATGAGCGCCGATGAAGTCATCGACGTCGCCCGCGTTGCGCGTGAAAACGGCGCCAGCCGCTTCTGTATGGGCGCAGCATGGCGCGGTCCCAAACAGCGTGATCTGGATGAAGTGAAGAAGATGATCGCGGGTGTGAAAGCACTGGGGCTTGAAACCTGTGCCACGCTGGGCATGCTCAAGGAAGGGCAGGCCGAACAACTGCGTGATAGCGGTCTGGATTACTACAACCACAATCTGGATACCGCGCCGGAGAAATACGGCGATATCGTAAGCACCCGCCAGTATGACGACCGTCTGGACACGCTGGGCAAAGTGCGTAAAGCCGGTATTCATGTATGTACGGGCGGCATTGTCGGCATGGGCGAAACCCGCGAAGATCGCGCCGGGTTGGTGGCGCAACTGGCCAATCTGGACCCGCAGCCAGAGTCGGTACCGATCAACAATCTGGTGCAAGTTGAAGGCACTCCGCTGCACGGCACAGACCCGATCGACTGGACCGAGTTTGTCCGTACCATTGCCGTGGCCCGTATCACGCTCCCAAAGAGCTACGTGCGGTTGTCCGCAGGCCGTCAGGCCATGCCCGAAGCCATGCAGGCGCTGTGTTTCATGGCGGGTGCCAATTCGATTTTCTACGGCGACAAGCTGCTGACCACTGGTAATCCAGACGTTACCCGCGATCGCCAGTTGTTTGAGAAGCTGGATATCAAGCCGCTGTGATGTGAAATCAACGGCGAGAGTAAACACAGGGCAAGCGTGGCTTGCCCCTTTTTTTATTCTTATTTGTTATAAAATTGTAGTTTAATATTCTTTATTGTTTGTTTGTGACCAGTGCTAGTCTGCCTCTACAGCCTGCAAATGCTCCGGTGGGAGCATGCAGAAAAACAGGGGATGGCTGCATGAATGCTTATCTGATCGGCGCCGACCGGCTCGGCAATATTCCGCAGTTACTGGAAAGCTACGGCATCCAGATTTCCGGTCATCTCACCGGACGCGACGCTTCGCATCAGCGCAAGCCCACCAGCACGCGTGGCGCCGATCTGATCATTCTGTTTACCGATTTCATGGGCCACAATGTGATGCGCAACTATCGGCAATTGGCCACCCAGAACAATATCCGCTTCGTGGCCTGCCGCCGTTCGGTGTGCGATTTGCGCCAATCGCTGGAGCCGATGGGATTACAGCGGCAAGCGGCTTGAGCCTCGGTCAGCCGCTAACCGTGTAGCCCGGATGGAGCATAGCGAGAATCCGGGGAGAGGTATTTGGTACGGCAAATGTTGACCGCTTGTGGATGCAGTGTTGCCCCGGATTCTCGCTGCGCTTCATTCGGGCTACAGAAATTGTTTGTCAGATACCCGTCGGCGTTAAGGCGTAACACCCTTCACAGCAACGTCCGGTAGCCATTCACAATCACTGTCACCGCAAAATACGCAAACAGTGCGGCGGAAAACGCGTTGCAATACTGCGCCAGCTTGTGGCCGATCAGATGGCGGCCTTTGCCCGCAAGTACGGCCAGAAACGCCGACCAGGCCAGCCCGCCCGCAAAGAATCCACCCAGAAATACCGCGTTCATCACTGCAGACCCATCGGTCGATTGCGCAATCACCGCGCCTCCCACCGCCGCAAACCACAGCAATGAGGTCGGCGACGCCATCGCCATACCAAGACCACGCAAGAACTCCACCTTGGGCGACCAGGCCATGGCTTCGGCACTGGTATCGTAATCGGGTTGTTCTTGTCGTTTGCGCGATTCCGCCCATGCCGCTGCGGCCATTTTCCACGACAACCACAGCAACAGCACGCCGCCACCCAGCCATAGCACCCAGCGCACGGCGGTGAACTGGAACAGGATGGCGAGGCCGAATAATGAAAGGATGGCGTAGAAAATATCGCCAAAACAGGAACCGAGGCCGACCATGAAAGCGGGGCGTACCCCGGCGCGAATGCCGGTATTGATTAACGCCGTGTTAACGATGCCGATGTCCAGACATAGTGAAATGGACAGCAGAAAACCTTTGATCAGCACGGCGAGCATCATGGGGAGCAGCACATCTGGGTTGAGCGGGGAGGCAGCACTATAACCCGGGACTCGTTCTCATTTGAAGAAGAACCGCAGGCCCGGCACAGTAAATGCGGCCCGGCGCCACACAAAGCGACATCGCCAAAGCGATGGTGATTTTAAATGACCACTGCGCGCAGACTATGCATGTCTGGTAGCTGGATTGTGTATTTGCGCTGGACCAGTCGGTCGCTACACTAAGGGCCGATTCTGCGACTCATGCATCCAACAAGGAGAACACATTGCAAACGCGTAAATTTGGTAAAACCGGCTGGTCGGTCTCGGAAATCGGCTTTGGTGCATGGGCAATCGGGGGCAGCTGGGGCGACGTGTCTGATCGCGATGCCGAAGCCGCGCTGAATGCCGCGCTGGATGAGGGCGTCACGTTCCTGGATACCGCTGACGTGTACGGTGACGGGCGCTCGGAGCGGCTGATTGCGCGGGTACTCAAGTCACGCGGGCGCGACGGCATTGTGGTGGCGACCAAAGCCGGTCGCAAAGTGAACCCGCATGTGTCGGCGGGTTACACCCCGGCGGTGCTTGAACATTACATTGATGACTCGCTGCGCAATCTGGAGGTTGATGCGCTGGATGTACTGCAACTGCATTGTCCGCCGACCGAGGTGTTTTATCGCCCGGAGATTTTCGAGGCGCTGGACAAGATGGTCGCCAAAGGCAAGCTCAAATCTTATGGCGTGTCGGTAGAGAAGGTAGAAGAAGCGCTCAAGGCGCTGGAATACCCGATCTCCAGCGTGCAGATCATTTTCAACATGTTCCGCCAACGGCCGATCGAGCACTTCTTTGCCCGCGCCAAAGCCCAGGATGTGGCGATCATCGCCCGCGTACCGCTGGCCAGTGGTTTGCTTACCGGAAAGCTCAACGCCAGCAGCACATTTGCGGCGGAAGATCACCGCCAGTTCAATCGCCACGGCGAAGCATTTGATGTGGGCGAGACGTTCTCCGGCGTGCCATTTGAAGTGGGTTTGCAAGCGGTGGAAGCTTTGAAGGCGGTCGCTGGCAGTGTGCCACTGGCCCAACTGGCGTTGCGCTGGATTCTGATGTTTGATGCGATCACCGTGGCGATTCCTGGCGCGAAGAATCAGGCTCAGGCAGCAGGTAATGCCGCGGCAGCCAATCTGCCGCCGTTATCGGACGAACAAATGGCCGCTGTGCGCAAAATCTACGACACGTATATCAAGCCGCATGTGCATCAGCGCTGGTGAACCTTGAATAGACGTTGTGAACAACGAATCTATCCCACGATGCAATGTTATGAGCAACAAACGTAGCCCGGATGAAGCGCAGCGAGAATCCGGGCTACAAAGTTCGCAGGGCGGATTTGCGCCGCACTCCACCCTAAGGTGATATTACGAGGTCACCGCCAGCGACTTGGCCGGCAAACCCCGCAAGCGCAGTGCCACGCCCAGGCTGGCCAGCACAATCACCACCAGCGCTCCGCATACCCCAGTCCATTTATCGTGCGCCCAGAACAAACCGGTGATCGACCCCACCAGGCTAGAGCCCAGGTAATAGCAGCACAGATAAAGCGATGCTGCCAAGGCCTTGGATGATCCGGCACGGCGTCCTACCCAGCTACTGGCGACGGTATGGCCGCCAAAAAAGGCAAATGTCACCATGGCGATGCCCGCGATCACCATGGGTAACCAGTCGGACATGGTCAGCAACAGCCCGGCCAGCATCAATATCTTCATGCCCCACAGCACGTGACGGCGACCAATGCGGTCGGCCAGTTTGCCAGACCACGCCGAGGCAAACGTGCCCACGATATACAGCGTAAAGATCATGCCGATGGTGCTGTCACGCAGGTTGAACGGCGCGGCTTCCAGCCGGAAGCCAATGTAGTTGTACATGCTGACAAAACAGCCCATCAGCAAGAAGCCCACGGCAAACAGCCACGGCTGACCAGCATCGCTGAACTGACTACGCACCGCATCCCACAACGCTTTACGGCCAGACGGGCTGATTGGCAGTTCGCGCGAAACAAAATGGCGCGATGCCGGCAAAAAACGCCAGAACACGAACGCCGCAATCATGCCCACGCCACCCACAAACCCCGCTGCGGCTCGCCAGGTAAAGAAGTCGGCAACCAGCGAGCTTGCCAACCGCCCACTCATGCCGCCCAGTGCGGTACCGGCGATGTACAGACCCATGGAAGCGCCCAGCGAGAGTGGGTCAATTTCTTCCGCCAGATAGGCCATAGCTACCGCCGGCAACCCGGCCAGCACCACACCGGATAACACCCGGAATACCAGCAGCGTGCCAAAGCCGGGCACTATCGCGCTGAGCATGGTGAGCACGGCGGCTACCGACATCGCCGTACACATCACCGGCTTGCGACCGAAGCGATCCGAGATAAAGCTGGCTGGTATTAATGCCAGTGCCATGCCACCGGTTGAAATCGACAAAGCAACGCTACTGGCGGCCGGGCTGAGCCCGAATACGCGAGAGAAAAGCGGTAACAATGGCTGCACCCAATACAGCAACCAGAATGTCGAAAAACCACCTAAAAACAAAGCGATATTGGTACGGCGGTAGGCCGGGGTACCGGCCTTGATCAGCGGGGATGAAGCTGCGGATTGCATGGGGTTGCCTGATGGGGCGATGACTATGGCGCGATCATAGGATTGGCCTTACTGTCAGTCCAATATATATTTATTGGTGTTTTGATCTGTTTGAGATATCAATGGAACTGAGACATCTGCGTTATTTCGTGACCGTGGCCGAAGAACTGCATTTCACCAGGGCAGCCGAGAAGCTGCATATCGGTCAGCCGCCATTGAGTCAGCAGATTCAGGCACTGGAGGCCGAACTGGGTGTTGACCTGTTCACCCGCACTCGGCGCAAAGTGGCATTAACGCCTGCTGGGGAGCGCTTTTTGCTGCGGGCGCGAGCCATTTTGCAAGACACCGCCGATGCCGCCGCCGACGCACGTCGGGCCGCACGAGGGGAAGTCGGGCAGCTCACCATTGGCTTCACCCCTTCATTGCCATTTACCAGTTTTCTGCCGCGGCTCATTTACCGCTTTCGCCAGCGTTACCCGGACGTCACGCTCACGCTGCGCGAAATGATGACCGTGCAGCAAATCCGCGCCGTGGCGGAAGGGGGGCTGGATATCGGCATGGTGCGCTCGGGTGATGTCGAAGTGCCCGATACCGTGGCGCTACGCCACTTGCTGGATGACCCCATGCTGGTCGCGTTGCGCGACGATCACCCGCTGGCGGGGCAAAGCTCGATTTCCCTGGCGCAACTGCGTACCGAACCGTTTGTGATGTACCCGGAATCCGCTGGCACCGGCATTTATCGCCACATTGCCCGCCTGTGCCACGACGTCGGGTTTACGCCCAACGTGGTCCAGGAGGCGAGCGAGGGCACTACGCTGATCGGGCTGGTCGCCGCGGGGCTAGGGGTGAGTATTTTGCCCGCGCCGCTTTCGTGCATCCGGGTGGAAGGCGTGCAGTATTTGCCATTGGCCGATGCCGGTGCGGTTACGACCACATCGCTGGCAACGCGGGTCGACGATGCATCACCACTGGTGGCGCACTTTGTCGCGCTGCTCGATAGCGTTAACTGATGTAGCTGTTTCTCAGCTGGCGCTACCGCCCGCTGATACTGAAACCGCTACAGCGCCCACGGATGGCCCTGACCCGGCACTGGCCAGAGCATCTTTGATTGAGGCCTCGGCGCTTTGCAGGTCTTTGTTTTTGGTCTGATGCAGATGCATTTTGACCAGTGAAATCAAGTCTTGCAGGCTACGCGCTACCGCCTGCACCAGCGCAGCGTCGGCGGCGCTCATATTGCCGCTGCTGCCTTTGCCGGGAATCTTGAAATTGATACTGGCACCGTTACCGGACTTGACCGCGTTGCTGGCGCTAGCCGCAGCTTTTTCGGCGGCGGCCACGGCGGCCTGGTCGCTGCTGCTGGTTTTATCCGGATCTTTGCTTTTATCTGTGTCAGTCGGCTTGGCGCCAGTGCCTGTCGCCGCAGCGTTGTCCGTGGCGGCTGCAGATGACGAAGAGGTAGAAGCATCGGCGGCAGTTGCTGCCGCACTGTCTGCCGTGGCCGAGCTCGGCGCAGCGTTCGCATCAGCAGTAGGGTCTGGCGCGGAGCCTGGGTTTGCTTCACTGCTGGCATCGGCGCTGGCGCGACTTGAGCCCTGATCTGATGATTGATCACCAGCGCCGCTGGTCCCCTTACCACCTGAGCCATCGGCCGTAGCGCTGGGCGTGGCTGCATTGGCAGGCGCATTGACCTCACTACTGGCGCTACTCGCATTACTGCTCGATGTGGCCACAGGCGCCGGGGAGGGCGTTGGCGTGGTGCTGCCGTCGCTGCCACCCAGTTCGGCTGCGGCAGACTTCAGCTGTGCAGCGAGCATTTTCAGTACGCTGGCCATGGCTTTGGCCGCACGAGGATTGAGTGCAATGGCCATTCTTTTCATGGCATCTATTTGCGCTTTCAAGCGATTCAGCCGGGCTCGGGCCGCGTTTTTACGCTGATTGGTCGCGCTGGGCAGGCTGCTGAGCTTTTGCAGCCATGACGGCTGCGGTGCAGCTGATTGGCTTGACGTGGGCGCGTGATACGTCAGCGCCTGGCGCAGCGAAGTCACATCAATGGTTACTCGTGTCGACGATGGCTCATTGTTTTTCTCGTCCTGCTGCTGCTGGGCCAGCGCATTCGCGTCATCCTCTTTCTGCGCGGCATTCAGCGAATTGGCGAGCGCGATATTGCTGGCGTCCGGGCCGCCCAGCGCGGTGCGCGCAGCAGCCACAAGAGAACTGAGATTGGTCATGATGACGTGGGTGCGATTGGTTTTTATGTCTCATGTATCGGCATGTATCAAAAAAACTTAAATGTGCTGAAAGCATAAGACCCGTTACGCATCCTTTTTTCTCTCCCTCAGCCGCCGTGACCGGGCTGTCAGGCGAGGCAAAAAAAAGCACCCCGAACCAGGTTCGGAGTGCTTGGGAGGCAACCACTGCAAAAGCCCTGCCGCATGGGCGGCGGGGCTGGCTGATTACGGCAGCGCTTTCAGATGTGGCGCTACGGTATTGGCGAAGTTGTTGTTATTGCTGGCGTCCCAGTTGGTCGACCAATCCATCACTGCACGCAGACCCGGATATTTGGCCACCGGAATATATGTGCCGCAATGCGTACCTTGGGTCAGGCAATCCACCGCGTTGTTAACGATGGATGGATCAACATATCCACTGCTTGCGCCCGACGCCGAAGCAGGCAGGCCCAGACCAACCTGGCCCGGTTGCAGGTATTGCAGAACCGTATCGGCCTGCGCGGTGATGAAGTCCACCGTACCCTGGTTGTAGTTCTTGCCGTCGCGGCCTGGCATGGAGCCCGAGTTGTAGTACTGGGTGTTGACCATGGTGATGATGCTGCCCAGATCACGCGCTACCTGCAGATACAAGCCCGCACCTGGAATACCCGCCAGCATGTCGATGGTTTGCGGCGCCATGGTGATGATCAGGTTGCTGCCCACCTTGTTATGCAATTGCGTGAGGGCGCTTTCCAGATTTGCCACGTTGATGCCGTTTTCCAGATCGATATCGATCCCGTCAAAGCCGTATTGCTGGATCAGCGAATACGCCGTGTTCACAAAGTTGGTCACCGCAGTGGTATTACCCAAGGTGATGCTGCCGTTCTGGCCACCAATGGAGAGCACCACAAAACGACCTTGACTGTGCAGCGTCTGGATATCTGCAGCAAATTGCGCGTTGGTATAGCCACCGGTGACCGCTTTGGCCAGACCCGGATCGATATCAAACGAGATGCCGCCATCATTGGCTGTGTCTGCATTGGCAAAAGCCACTTCGATCACGTTGTAGGCTGTTGGGACTTGCGCCAGGGTCTGCACTGCGGCGCCATTGTCAAAGTTCTGCCAGTAACCGACCAGCACGTGCTTGGGCAAGCTGCCCGACGGGGTAGGCGCAGGCGTTGGCGTGGGTGTCGGAGCCGGTGTTGGCGTTGGAGTAGGTGTCGGCGCTGGGGTCGGCGTGGGTGTTGGGGCCGGAGTAGGCGTCGGAGTCGGCGCGGGCGTTGGGGTTGGTGTCGGAGCAGGTGTCGGGGTAGGCGTTGGCGTTGGAGTGCCACCCGTACACGCACCGTTGGAGGTCCACGGCTGACCTGTTCCGGTCACGCCATTGTTGGTGTCCGGCTCCTGGTTCTGGGTCCACCAGTTTGCGGTGTAGTTCACGCCGTTGAAGCTGGCAGTGTTACCGCCCACATACGCGGTGGCGGCATTCCAGGCTGGCGAACAAGCCGCAGAAAATGCAAATGAGCTGACGAACAGGGCAGGCAGGACAGCAAAAGCCATCCGTTTGATGTGCAACATGAAAATCTCCATCCTTAGTTGGTTTTGACTATCAACGCGGACGCTTGCTGCGTCTCTGACTCACATGGCTTTTCCTGTCCTGGGGACTGCGCCATGCGGTTGACATTGTCTTAATGCCGCTCAATATGGGCGCGCATTAACGCTATTAACCGGGAGCATTTGTCACGGCGTCAATCGGCGCAAAAGAGCCAATACAAGCGGGAAACATGAGGGTAAACAGACCACTCCTGTCGGACCTCACTTGATGACAACACATGAAAGGCCGGAAGGCCCGCATGGCAGAACGCCTTGAGGGCGACAACGCAGAATTGGGCCAGGGCGATGATGCTTGAGCTGATAGGACCACTGCCCTGGTTGACACCGAATATCACCTTATGAGTGGCAGAAAAATCCATCCCGCCATTCACAAATACGCAACGCGCCGGTCAGCGGGCGGGGTTGGCTGAGTGGCCGGCGCAAACAAAAACACCCCGAACCAGGTTCGGGGTGTTTCATGGCTACATGACTTGCGAGTCGATCTGCCGGGCCATGTTCCGGCCCAGCAAACCCGATCGCTTACGGCAGTGTTTTCAGGTGCGCCGCAACGCTGTTGCTGAAGTTATTGCCGTTGCTGGCGTCCCAGTTGGTCGACCAATCCATTACGCCACGCAGACCCGGATATTTGGCCACCGGAATATACGAGCCGCAATGCGTGCCTTGGGTCAGGCAATCCACCGCATTGTTGACCACGGATGGATCAACATAACCACTGCCTGCACCCGAAGCCGAGGCAGGCAGGCCCAGACCAACCTGGCCCGGTTGCAGGTATTGCAGCACCGTATCGGCCTGCGCGGTAATGAAGTCCACCGTACCCTGGTTGTAGTTCTTGCCGTCTCGACCTGGCATCGAACCCGAATTGTAATACTGGGTGTTGACCATGGTGATGATGCTGCCCAGGTCACGCGCCACTTGCAGATACAGACCCGCCCCCGGAATCCCCGCCAGCATGTCGATGGTTTGCGGTGCCATGGTAATGACCAGGTTCGGCCCGACCTTCGCACTCAACTGCCGCAACGCGCTTTCCATATTGGCGACGTTGATGCCGTTTTCCAGATCGATATCGATGCCGTCAAAGCCATATTGCTGGATCAGCGAGTACGTGCTGTTCACAAAATTGGTCACAGCGGTGGCGTTACCCAAGGTAATGCTGCCGTTCTGACCGCCAACGGACAGCACCACAAAGCGGCCCTGGCCGTGCAGCGTCTGGATATCCGCTTTGAATTGCGCATCCGTATAGCCACCTGCCACGGCTTTAGCCAGACCCGGATCAATATCAAAGGTAATGCCGCCATCGTTTGCGGTATCGGCGTTGGCAAAAGCCACTTCGATCACGTTGTACGTGCTTGGCACCTGGGCCAGCGTTTGTACAGCGGCGCCGTTATCGAAGTTCTGCCAGTAGCCCACCAGCACGTGCTTGGGCAGGCTGCCCGACGGGGTTGGTGCAGGAGTTGGTGTCGGTGTTGGCGTAGGCGTCGGAGTCGGAGTCGGCGTCGGCGTCGGCGTCGGCGTCGGCGTCGGCGTAGGTGTCGGAGTTGGAGTTGGAGTCGGAGTCGGAGTCGGAGTCGGAGTCGGTGTTGGCGTTGGGGTAGGTGTCGGAACGCCGCCCGAGCAATTGCCAACAACAGTCCATGGCTGGCCGCTGCCGCTGGCGCCGGAACTGGTCGACGGATTGTTACCTTGAGTCCACCAGTTGGCCTTGTAGTTCACGCCGTTATAGCTGACCGTCGCGCCACCGTTATAGGCGGTGGTCGATACCCAGGCGGTATAGCAGCCGCCCGATGGGGTTGGCGCGGGCGTTGGGGCCGGAGTCGGGGTAGGTGTCGGCGCCGGGGTTGGCGTTGGAGTAGGTGCTGGTGTCGGTGTCGGCGTTGGCGCTGGGGTAGGAGTCGGCGTTGGGGTGCCGCCGGTGTCTGTGCCCAGGTCTTTCCACAGGCTTGGTGTGGCCGCCGGGTTCCAGTTGGCGCCTACATAATCGGTCTGAGTGACCAGCGCCTGATAATCATGACCGCTGTAATAAACAATGGTGCCGGCGGTGTAAGTGCCACCGTCAGTCCATGTCGGGTATGCGGCAAAGGCGGAGAGTGCGGCAAAAGCGGCTGGCATTGCGGCGAGCGCAAGCTTCCCGCGTCCGCTGGCGAACAAGCGTGACTTCATGTCTTCATCCTCTATCTGGTTTTGATGTTTCTGCTTTTTATCGTGCGTGCGCCGGGAGCGCCCGCTGGTACGGATCATAGTGCAAGCATGAGGCCAGACCAATGTGCCGGAAATGGCCTTTTTGTCAGCTAATCAAGGGTTTATGCGGGTTGGCAGGCGCGTGGCGTAATCAGTTGAACGACTAGCGGCGAGATCGGGCGGACTAGCGTTCATGTTTGCCATGTTTACTTATGTATCTGCGCTTAGGTGGCGGCCAGACCTCGTTCGGTGGCCAGATTTTGGTAATGGCGATCCAGGCGTGGATGCATTACGCGATACCAAAGCGGCGGGCACAGCGCAAGCATGATCATGGTGGGATAACTGGCGGGCAACATGGGAGATTCCGCCTGATCGCCCAGCGCAGAGAACGGCACCAGCGGGCGCATGTGATGATCCGCATGCCGTTGCAGTTCAAACAGCAGCCAGTTGCTGACCAGATGATTGGTGCTCCAGCTATGCGCGGCGGTGGTTCTCTCAAAGTGGCCATCGGCAAAGCGATGTCGCACCAAGCCGTAGTGCTCGATGTAATCCACTACTTCCAGTAATGAGAAACCAATAACCGCCTGCACCACATACACCAGCAAGCCAGTGTTACCGGCTACCAGCCAGGCCAACAGCGCTAGCGTCAGCGTGCCAGCAATGTTTTGCCAGACCTCGTTCTTCCAGTGCCAGCCGGGCAACTGCAGTTTCATCAGGCGGCCCGCTTCCTGGGTCCAGGCGCCGCGCAATGTGCCGGTTACGGCCTGCCACCAGAACGCATAGTAGGGCTGGTTACGTCGCGCGGTCGCCGGGTCATAGGGCGTGGCAACCCACACATGGTGACCCCGATTATGCTCAACGCGAAAATGTCCGTATGCCGATACCCACAGCAAAATGCGCGATAAGGTGCGCAACCAGACCGAGCGACGGTGCCCCAGTTCATGCGCAGCCACAATGCCTACGCCTGCGGTCACCCCCAGTGAAAGGGTATTGCCGACCCATTCCAGATGGCTCCAGTGCGCGGACTGCATCACGCCAAAGGCCAGCGTGAACAGGCACAGCGGCACGTAGCCTTGCAGAATCCAGTCGGCGACCTGATTACCTGCGCGATTGGGCAAGCGCGGGGCGCGACCGATTGCCAGATCGGCCAATGGCACCAGCACGAACGCAAACAGCGGCAGCACAAAGCTGCCAATACCGCCGGTTTGCATACCCAACAAGGTCAGAAGAGGGAAGAGCCACGCCATTAAATAGACACAGGCGCGGGGACGAACAAGCATGAGCGCTCCGAAAAAATATTGCCGTTTTGCAAAACGATAACGGCTCCGGGCGCGCTTTACGGTGTAAGACAGCCGAACGGATAAAATGGGCGATGTCCGGCGCGGCGATCATTTGTATCGCCGTTTGTCGTCAGATGAAGTGTCCAGATTATTGAACGACCGTTTGGTTTTTCAGGATATTTTCAAATGGCATTGGCAGCCTGGCTAGCTGCTCAGACCGGGCCCAGCCAGCGGTTTTCTGGCAACCCGCGCACATCATCAAAGGTGATTTCAAAGACCGCTCCGGCCAGTGGTTGCTGCGCCAGCGCTTCGTCACTTAAACCATTGCGGGCGCTGGTCACATACAAGGTCTCCAGCGCGGCTCCGCCAAACGTGACGCAAGTGGGTTGCGCAACCGGCATATCGATAATGCGATCCACACTGCCGTCAGGCCGGTACCGCACCACGCGCTGGCCCGCCCACTGGGCATTCCAAAGACAACCTTCGGCATCCACCGTAGAGCCGTCCGGCTCAATGATGGTGTCACCCAGATCGACAAATACGCGGTGATTACTCACGGCGCCACTGGCCGAGTCGTAATCGCTTTGCATGATCTTGTGCTGCAGCGAATCGCACCAGTACATGATCTTGCCGTCCGGGCGGAAGCAAATACTGTTGGAAATGGCGATATTGGGTAGATCCAGCCGGGTCAGCACGCCACGCGTATCAAAGCGATAAAAACTGGCCACCGCATCCGGGCTGCCTTCATGCATGGTGCCAAAAATGAAATTGCCGGCACGGTCGCAACGGCCATCATTGGTGCGGGTCTTGGGCAGGCTGGTTTCCACGCTAACCAGCCGGGTGTACTCATCCCGCGCATGGTTGAACAGCACCAGGCCGGTTTCCAGCGCCAATAACAGGATGTCCTGGTGCTGCGTCAGCGCAAAACAACCCAGTCGCTGCGGCAAACTCCAGCGCTTATGCGCGCCAGTACCGGGCTTGAGCCGCCACAACTCTTTGGCATGGATATTGGTCCACCACAGAAACCCAGTCTGCTCGTCACGGATGATGCCTTCAGCAAGGTTGTATTGGCCATCAGACAGGCAGCGGACGGTGGTGCTCATATGCGGTTCCTGGGGCGGGCGATGAATGGGTGGAGGGTTAATTTACGCGAGGTTTGTGAAGGGGGGGATCAGGTGAAGACCTGTGGGATGGTTTTTTTGAGGATGGGGCGGGCGTAACCGGCCGTGTTGCGGTGCTTGGGGTTTTGGAAGCTTGGTTGTTAGTGCCTTGCGGCACGATGTGAAGGGCGTTTGATACCCGGGGGTGCCCGGGAGCACGACACCTTTCTTTGCGTCGCCAAAGAAAGGTGTCCCAAAGTCCCGCAGAGCGGGATAGCAAAAGGCGACCCGGGTGCAAGCACCTGACGGGGCCCGAAGTCAAAAGCCGAAGCACACCATCTGTTTGTCAGAAGGGTCTGCGCGCATCCTGCGTTCCCTCGGTCGGCCGGAGCCTAAGGTCTCCGGCTCTCGGTCGGCGTGTTTAACCGCTTTGTTTGCCGGTTTTAAAAAGCAATGGCGCTGGGCGAGTCCGGGCGGCGATATCGTTGATGGCGGATGCTCGCAGTCCCTGCGGGCAAACCACAACAATGCGCTACGCCGACAGAGAGTCGGAGACCCAGGCTCCGACCGACCGAGGGAACGGCGGAGCCGCGCAGAGACGCCAAGCAGACAGTCTGTTCGTTTCGGCTTTTGACTTTGGGTCCCGTTTGCGCTTGCGCTGTCGGGTCGCCTTTTCTTTGGTTTCTTTCTTTTGGCGACGCAAAAGAAAGAAACGTGCTCCCGGGCACCCCCGGGTATCTAACGCCTTTAAAAACCCGTGCCGAAGGCACTAACAAACACAACAAGGTCACCGCGCACGGGTGACGTAGCCCGGATGAAGCGACGCGGGAATCCGGGGAAACAACGCGTCAACGAGCAACGTACGCTGGACTTGTCCCCGGCGTTCCCGGATTGCTGCGCGAATCCGCGCTACATTCCATTTGAATCTCCGCTACGCCGACATGACATTACCGCGCCCGCGCTTTCCCTTTTACCGTCCGCTTCCCTTTCCCCTGCCCTGGACCAACAATCTTCTTGGGTGTAGCCGATGCTGCTGGCCGGCGTTGCACTGGTTGCTGCAAGTTACGCGGTGGCGCCACGGCGCGCTCGCCGGGTTGCTGCGCCGGGATCAGATGCTTGGGGCTGTTGCCGATCAACTCAGCGCGGCCCATCTGAATCAGTGCTTCACGCAAAATCGGCCAGTTTTCCGGATCGTGATAACGCAGGAAAGCCTTGTGTACCTTGCGCTGTTGCGCGTCGCGGATCACCTCGACCTTCTCTGAACTACGCGCCAGTTTCTTCAACGGATTGCGGCGGGTATGCCACATGGTGGTGGCGAGCGCCATTGGCGTTGGGGTGAAGGCCTGGACCTGGTCTGGCTTGACGTTATTGGCTTTGAGCCACAGCGCCAGATTCAGCATGTCTTCGTTGGTGGTACCGGGGTGCGCGGCGATGAAGTACGGGATCAGATACTGCTTTTTGCCTGCCTGTGCCGAGTACTTGTCGAACAGCGTTTTGAATTTCTCAAACGTGCCGATGCCCGGCTTCATCATCTTCGACAACGTGCCTTCTTCGGTGTGCTCCGGCGCAATCTTCAGATAGCCGCTCACATGGTGAGTTACCAGCTCTTTGATGTATTCCGGGTTCTCCACGGCCAGGTCGTAACGCAAACCAGAGCCGATGGTGATCTTTTTCACGCCCGGAATCGCCCGCGCTTTGCGATAAAGCTGGATCAGCGGGGCGTGATCGGTGTTCAGGTTTTCGCAAATGCCTGGGTACACGCAGGACAAGCGGCGACAGGATTGCTCGATCTTCGGGTCTTTACAGGCCAGCCGGTACATATTGGCGGTCGGGCCGCCCAAGTCGCTGATATGGCCGGTAAAGCCCTTGGTTTTATCGCGGATTTCCACGATCTCATTCAGGATCGACTCTTCCGAACGGCTCTGGATAATGCGGCCTTCATGCTCGGTGATCGAACAGAAAGTACAGCCGCCAAAACAGCCGCGCATGATGTTGATGGAGAAGCGGATCATCTCCCACGCGGGAATGCGCTCGCCTTCATACGACGGATGCGGATTGCGTGCGTAATGCAGGTCGTAGACGTAATCCATTTCCGGCGTGGTCAGCGGAATAGGCGGCGGGTTGAGCCACACATCGCGTTCGCCGTGCGCTTGCACCATGGCGCGCGCGTTGCCGGGGTTGGATTCCAGATGCAGCGTGCGGCTGGCGTGGGCGTACAGCACCGGGTCATAAGCGACCGCTTCGAAAGCTGGAATGCGCACCACGGTTTTCTGGCGTTCTGCTTGCTTGGCGGCCAGACGCTCTGCCTTGCTGACAATACGAATCGGCTGCGCAGCTTCGGGCGGCTTGGGTGCAGCGGCGGATTTCTCCGGCTCCATCGCGTACGGGTCCGGATGCGGATCAACGCGACCGGGTAAATCAACGGTGGATGAATCCAGCACTGACCAATCTTCAGCAGGCATCCAGCCGGAGCGCGTCATGAATGCCGTGCCACGCACATTGCGGATTTGCGCGAGGCGTTCACCGGCATTGGCGCGGTGGCTCACTTCAACCAGTGCGCGTTCGGCGTTGCCGAACAGCAGAATGTCGGCCTTGGCGTAAACCAGTGCGGACTGCCGAACCTTGTCGCTCCAGTAATCGTATTGCGCAATGCGGCGCAGGCTACCTTCGATGCCGCCGGCCATGATATCCACGCCGGGATACGCTTCGCGGCAGCGTTGGCAGTAAATGGTCAGCGCGCGATCCGGGCGTTTGCCGGATTTGCCGCCCGCGGTGTACGCGTCGTCCGAGCGTGGTTTGCGATCAGCCGTGTAGCGGTTGATCATCGAATCCATATTTCCCGCTGTCACGCCAAAGTACAGCCGCGGCTTGCCCAGCGTCTTGAAGGCGTCGGCAGAGTGCCAGTCTGGCTGGCTGATGATGCCGACCCGGAACCCTTGCGCTTCCAGCAACCGCCCGATCAACGCCATGCCAAAACTGGGGTGATCGATATATGCGTCGCCCGTAATCAGGATGATGTCGCACTCGTCCCAGCCGAGCGCGTTCATTTCCGCACGACTCATCGGCAGGAATGGTGCGGGTTTGCGGGGTACGGTGCCGGCTGGCAGCGTAAAAATCGGGGTAGGGGACGAGGTCATTCGAGTCATTACTTTGGGCAATCTGCTATTTTCGCAGAAATGCGCCCGGCCAATACGAAAAAATGTTGTTTTTCATTGTGATAGCAGCCAGAAGGCGCACGGCCGAGCGTGAGACAGCTACCGCCCGGCTGTGAGGCGGTGCGTCTTTTGTTGTGCGATGCAGCATAAAAACTAGAATAGTCAGGTGCACCACGACACGGCAGGTCGGCAAAAGTGCTGATCGGCAAGGAGGAACCGCATGAGCATGGCCGGCGCTGAACAATCAGTCTCAGTCTGTAATGCAGATAATGCAGAGCATGATTCTGCCAATGGCGGAAATTGGGCGGCGCTGGCGTGGCGTTGCCGTCACTTGCCAGTTGACGAGGCCGTGTTGGCATTTATAGACCCGCGCTGTGTTGCTGCCACCGACGCCACGCCCTTGCTGTTTGCCGCATCGGTAAATGCTTTTATCCTGGATGCCGGGCGCACTCTGGTCGCCCACGGGTTGGCAGCACGCAATCGGATGGACTGATACCGCTGTTATTACCCTGATACATCTTCGTTAGCGGGCGTCCCAAACGTCTAACGTCATCGCAAATTCGTCTAGACGTCACAACCTTGTAACACAGCCAGCCCAGAATCCGCAGCGTCTGATCTACAGACCCATCCATTGGAGCTGCCGATAAAAACGACTGTGTCGGCAGTTCTTGCGAAACCCAACAAGGATTCAACAAGGATTCTGGAAATGAAAACCCTGCCTCGCGTGCTTGCCGGCCTGATCGCCCTGTGCGGTGCTGCCGCTTATGCCGACACCACACTGACCGTCTACACCGCGCTCGAAGCCGACCAGGTCAAGGCGTATCAAGACAAGTTCGAACAAGAAAACCCAGGTGTACACATCAAATGGGTGCGCGACTCCACCGGTGTGATTACCGCCAAACTACTGGCTGAAAAGAACAATCCACAAGCCGACGTGGTGATGGGCGTTGCTGCTTCTTCGCTGCTGATCCTGGATAAAGAAGGCATGTTGCAGCCGTACGCGCCTAAAGGCGTGGACAAGCTGACCAAGTCATATGTGGATAGCAAGAACCCGCCAGCATGGGCCGGTATGGACGTGTGGGGCGCCACCATCTGTTTCAATACCGTTGAAGCCGCCAAGCAAGGTCTGAAGAAGCCGGAAAGCTGGAAAGACCTGTTGAAGCCGGAATACAAAGGCAAGATCGTCATGCCGAACCCGGCATCCAGCGGTACGGGCTACTTTGATGTTTCTGCCTGGCTGAAGATGTTTGGCGAGAAGGGCGGCTGGGAATACATGGATGGTCTGCATCAGAACATCGCCCAGTACGAACATTCCGGCTCCAAGCCTTGCAAGCAGGCTGCCACCGGCGAATACCCGATCGGCATCTCGTTTGAATACCGCGCTGCCAGCCTGAAGAAGGGCGGCGCGCCGATTGATCTGGTGTTCCCGAAAGAAGGCCTGGGCTGGGATCTGGAAGCCACCGGCATCATGAAGGGCACCAAGAACCTGGACGCTGCCAAGAAGCTGGCTGACTGGTCCGCATCGCGCTCGGCCAACGAACTGTTCGAGAAGAACTTTGCCGTGGTCGCCATGCCCGGCGTCGCCAAGCCGATCGAGTTCATTCCTGGCAACTACGAACAAATGCTGATCAAGCAAGACCTGGGTTGGGCCGCATCCAATCGTGATCGCATTCTGGCCGAATGGACCAAGCGTTACGACAGCAAGTCTGAACCGAAGTAATTGTGTGTGAGGGGCGAAGCGTGAGGTGCGAAACCTGGCGCCTCGCCCCATTTGCTGCGCACGTCTGTCTTCCCCTGGCTTTTCATGCCTTGCTCACGGCTACCCACACCATGCAATTCACCATCGACGATCTGTCCTGGCTGTATGAACAACACGGTCGCGCCCAATATGGCGGCGAGGCGGTGTCACAACTGGATCACGCGCTGCAAAGTGCCCATTTTGCCGATCAGGACGGCGCGCCCGAGTCGCTGGTGATCGCCGCTTTGCTGCATGACTTCGGCCATCTGGTGGCCGAGCAAAAAGACGATGACCTTGCCAACGGTATTGATGACCGCCACGAAGCCGTGGGCGTCGCCGCGCTCAAGCCGCTGTTTGATGAAACCGTGCTGGCGCCGATTGCGCTGCATGTCGCCGCCAAGCGTTATCTCTGTGCAACATCACCCGAATATCTTTACACCTTGTCGCAAGCCTCGCGGCAATCCTTGCTGTTGCAAGGCGGCGTGATGAGTGACGAGGAAATCACCCGCTTTGAGGCCAACCCTTACCTTGAAGCCGCTATCGCATTGCGTCGCTACGATGATCTGGCCAAAGTGCCCGACTTGGTGACGCAACCTCTTTCGCATTATCTGGATCGCGCGCGCCTGTTGGTGCGTGCGCGGGCAGCGCAGGAAACACCATGAATCGCGCTATGGTTATTGAACCGGCAGAACTGGCACCACACGCGTCCCTTTCTTCCACCGACCAGCCCGATGCTTTGCGCCTGACGGGTTTGCATAAACAATTTGGCAGCTTTATTGCGCTGGCAGATATCAATCTGACTGTGCGTAAAGGGGAGTTCGTTTGCCTGCTGGGTCCTTCGGGCTGCGGCAAAACGACCTTGCTGCGCATGATTGCCGGGCTGGAAAACGCCAATGCTGGCCAGATTGACATGCTGGGTGTGGATGTCACCCGCCAGCCTGCTGCCAAGCGCAATTACGGCATTGTGTTCCAGTCGTACGCGCTGTTCCCCAATCTCAATGTGGCCGAAAACATCGCCTACGGTCTCAAAGGTCGTCGCCAGGACAAACAAAGCCGCGTGAGCGAATTGCTGACGCTGATTGGCCTGACCGGTATTGAGAGCAAATATCCCGGCCAGCTTTCTGGTGGTCAGCAACAGCGCGTAGCCTTGGCGCGCGCGCTGGCAACATCGCCCGGTTTGCTGCTGCTGGATGAGCCATTGTCTGCACTGGATGCACGCGTGCGCGAGCATCTGCGCCGCGAAATTCGCAGCTTGCAACAACGCCTGGGCATTACCACCATCATGGTCACGCACGATCAGGAAGAAGCACTGACCATGGCTGATCGCATTGTGGTGATGAACCAGGGTCATATCGAGCAAATCGGCACGCCCGACGAAATCTACGCCATGCCGCAAAGCCGGTTTGTGGCGGAGTTTGTCGGTCGGGCCAACTGGCTTGGTGGCAAGGTAGACGGACATGGCGTGGTGCGCGTGGGCGACACGCAACTGGCTGTACCGCATTTGCCGCCATTGCCACTTGGTCGTGAAATAGAACTGTTTGTGCGACCGGAAGCCGTCGCCCTGCACGCACGTTGGCAGGGTGGCCAGAATATGGTGCTGGCGCATATGGTCGGTGTGGAATCGCTCGGCGGCTTTTGCCGGGTCAGCCTGGTGGTGCCGGCCATGGGCAATCTGGCCATGATCGCCGATGTGAGCCGTACCGAACTGGCCACGCTGAATCTGCAATCGGGCCAGATGGTGCCAGTGACACTACCGCAAGCCGGTTTGAGATTTTTCCTCGACGAAGTGAATGCTGGAGTGGTGGCATGAGTGCGTCGTTGAATCCGCTTGTGGCGCTGCGCCCGCGACCGTTGTTGCAGGCGAAGAGCGATCGTTTTGCTGGCGCACTGGCGTGGTTGTCATGCCTCTTTTTGCTGGTATTTCTGGCGCTGCCGCTAATCGCCATTCTGGGTAAAGCCGGACAGGACAAATCGGGTCAGTATGTCGGACTAGCCAACTTTGCCGGTCTGTTCGATGCGCGTTTTGGCTATCTGTTGCACAACAGCGTGGGCGTCTCGCTGGCGACAACCGCCATCGTCATTCCGCTGGCTTACTGCTTTGCTGCGGCGATGATGCGCACCTGCATGCCTGCCAAACCGATGTTTCGCATGCTGGCGCTGATCCCGCTACTGGCACCATCCTTGCTGCCGGGCATCTCGTTGATTTATCTGTTTGGCAATCAAGGCGTATTGAAAGCCTGGCTGGGCGATGGCTCCATTTATGGGCCGTGGGGCATTGTCTTGGGCGAAGTGTTTTATACCTTTCCGCATGCCCTGATGATCTTGCTGACCGCTTTGTCGTTGGCGGACGCTCGCCTGTATGAGGCGGCAACGTCGCGAGGCGCTGGCAAAGTGCGCCAGTTCTTTACCGTAACGCTGCCCTCGGTGCGATATGGTCTTATCTCCGCGGCGATGCTGGTGTTTACGCTGGTGATCACCGACTTTGGCGTGCCCAAGATCGTCGGCGGCAAGTTCGACGTGCTGGCGGTAGAAATCTACAAGCAGGTGATCGGCCAGCAGAATTTCGGCATGGGCTCGGTCTACGGCCTGGTGCTGTTGTTCCCCGCAGTGCTGTCGTGGCTGGTCGACCGCTTTGTGCAGAAAAAACAGAAAGCGTTGCTGACTGCCCGGGCGCAGCCACTGCAACCGCAACGACGTGCCATCACCGATATCGTCGCCACGCTGTTTTGCGTGTTGGTGAGCGTGTGGCTGGTAGTCATGTTGGGCACCTCGGTCGCCGCTGCTTTCATCAAGCAATGGCCATACAACATGGCGCCGACGCTGGCGCATTTTGACTTCGACAATATGGATGGCGGCGGCTGGCTGGCTTATCGCAATAGTCTGAAGCTGGCGCTGGGTGTGGCTTTGCTGGGCGGCGTGGCGGTATTTACCGGCGCGTATTGGGTGGAGAAAATTCGCACCGCGCCCGTGGCCCGCAACGTAACCGGTTTTCTGGCCGTGTTGCCCATGGCCGTGCCTGGCATGGTGCTGGGTCTGGGTTACATCTTTTTCTTCAACGCCCCCGGCAATCCGCTCAACGTGCTGTACGGCAGCATGGTGCTGCTGGTGGTGTGCACGGTGGTGCATTACTACAGCACCGCGCATCTCACTGCCATTACCGCGCTTAAACAACTGGACGGCGAATTCGAACACGTCTCGGCGTCACTCAAAGTGCCGTTCTGGACCACGTTGCGCCGGGTGACATTACCCATCTGCCTGCCCGCCGTACTGGAAATTGCCCGCTACTTTTTTGTCTCGGCGATGACCACCGTGTCTGCCGTCATCTTCTTGTATACGCCCGACACGGTGTTGTCTTCGGTGGCGGTGCTGAACATGGATGACGCTGGCGATACCGCCGCCGCCGCTGCCATGGCGACACTCATCGTCGCGACCTCTGCGGCCGTTTGCCTGGTATTCGGCCTGCTTTCCTGGTCGGCCCTGCGCCGGACCCAAAGGTGGCGTGGTCATCGTGATTAGCCTGCATAGGGTGTGCATTTCGTGCGCACCATTACTCACATTTTCCTTAATTCATCTAGACGTTCAGGAGACCTGACGATATGCGTGAACCCATCCTCCTTACGCCGGGCCCGTTGACCACGAGCCTTAAAACCAAAACCGCCATGCTCACCGATTGGGGTTCGTGGGACCGGTCGTTTAACGACCTGACTGCCAGCGTGTGTGCCGATCTGCTCGACATCGCATATGCCGCAGAAGATCACGTGTGTGTGCCATTGCAAGGTTCGGGCACCTTTGCCGTAGAGGCTGCCATTGGCACCTTGCTGCCGCGCCACGGCAAATTGCTGGTGCTGGTGAATGGCGCCTACGGCAAACGCATGGCACGCGCTGTCGAAGTCATGGGGCGGCAGGTCGCCATTCTTGAATCGGCCGAAGACCAGCCGAGTGACCCACAAGCGTTGGCGGCCCGGCTGGCGCAAGACCCGACTATCACCCACGTCGGCGTCATTCATTGCGAAACCAGCACCGGCATTCTCAACCCGCTGGCCGAACTGGCCCGCGTGACTGCACGACTGGGTCGCAAACTGATTATCGACAGCATGTCTGGTTTTGGCGCGTTGCCCATCGACGCGCGCGAGGTCGAGTTTGATGCGCTGATCGCTTCGGCCAATAAATGTCTAGAAGGCGTGCCCGGCATGGGGTTTGTCATCGCCCGCAAATCAGCGCTGGTCGAAAGCCGTGGCAACAGCCATTCGCTGTCGATGGATCTACACGACCAATACGTTTACATGCAAAAAACCGGTCAATGGCGCTTCACTCCGCCCACGCACGTGCTGGCCGCGCTGCGTGCTGCGCTAGACCAATATCTGGAAGAGGGCGGCCAACCGGCCCGGCTGGCGCGTTACACCGCCAATCACAACATGCTGGTTGAAGGCCTGCGCCGACTGGAATTGCGGCCCTTCCTCAACCCGGAAATCCAGGCACCGATCATTGTCACCTTCCATGCGCCGGATCATCCGGAATACCACTTCCAGTCGCTGTACGAAGCGGTGCGCGAAAAGGGGTTTGTGCTGTACCCGGGCAAATTGACGCAAGTGGAGACTTTCCGTGTTGGCTGCATTGGCGCCATCAACGAGGCCGAAATCGGCCAGGCGGTTGCAGCGATTGGTGAAGGGCTGCATCAATTGGGCTGGTTGTAAGCCTGTCGCCCAAAGGCCGCTCGTAGCCAGCATGAAGCCACAGGCGGGAATCCGGGAGCGCAAGGCGTAATGCGCCAGCGACTGCGGCAGTGACCACGGTGATTTCGCCGCTTCCCGCTGTGCGCCATCCGGGCTAAGCCGCGTGAACGGCCAGATCAACACATACCAAACAAGGATTTACCGCAATGACTACTGAGCAATCCATCCAGCAATACGTTGAAGCCGTGATCTTTGACTGGGCTGGCACCATTGTTGATTTCGGTTCTTTCGCGCCCACGCAAGTGCTGGTTGAGGCGCTGGCCGGTTTTAATATTCCGATCACGCTGGCAGAAGCTCGCGGGCCAATGGGCGTGGGCAAATGGCAGCATATCCAGGCGCTTGGCCGCGATCCGAAAATCGCCGGTCGCTGGTTTGAGCGTTTTGGCCGTGAAGTGTGCGATGCCGATGTCGATGCCATTTACCAGGCTTTCATGCCGCTGCAACTGGCGCGCGTCGGCCATTATTCCCAACCCATTGCGGGTGCGCTGGAACTGGTTGGGCAACTGCGCGAGCACAGTATCAAGGTCGGTTCATGCTCGGGCTATCCACGCCAGGTGATGGACGCTTTGTTGCCTATCGCGGCGCAGCGCGGCTACACGCCCGACTGCGCCATCGCCGCCGATGACTTGGCTGCTGGTGGCCGTCCCGGCCCATGGATGGCGTTGCAGTGCGTGATTGATCTGGCGGTGAATAACGTTGCAGCCTGCGTGAAAGTGGACGATACCGTGCCTGGCATTGTGGAAGGTTTGCGCGCCGGGATGTGGACGGTGGGGTTGTCGGCCAGTGGCAATGAAGTCGGTTTGACCGATGCCGAGTGGCAAGCGCTGTCGGACTCAGAAAAGGCGACCCGCAAAGCGCCAGCGGTTGCCAAATTGCAGGCCAGTGGCGCGCATTACGTGATCGATACCGTGGCCGATTTGTGGCCAGTATTGCAAGACATTGCTGCTCGCCGTGCGCGGGGAGAGCGCCCGTGACGGCTGCGGCACACCCATCGGTAGCGCAACTTTCAACCTCTGGACAAGCTACGCATTTACCGTTCTGGCTGGCTCAGGCACTCGCCCAGGAGCCCGCACAGCCGCGGCCATTGCAAGGCGAAACCACCGCTGATGTCTGTATCGTGGGCGGTGGTTTTACCGGGCTGTGGACGGCTATCCAGCTCAAGCAAGCCAGGCCGGACCTGGATGTGGTGATCGTCGAGAAAGACTTGTGCGGTTCCGGAGCGTCGGGTCGTAACGGTGGGTGCCTGCTGACCTGGTCCACGCGGTTTTTTACGCTGTTGCGACTGTTTGGCGAAACGGAAGCTTGTCGCCTGGTAAAAGCCTCTGAAGACGCGGTTTATCAGATCGCCAATTTCTGCCGCGAGCATGCCATTGAGGCACAAGTACGGGTGGATGGTACGCTGTACACCGCGACCAATGAGGCGCAAAAGGGGGCGATGCAGCCGGTGATGGCAGCCTTGGCGGCGCGCGGCATTTCTTCGTGGGCACCGTGGGGCCGTGATGAAGTCCAGCGCCACGCCGGTTCCGCCTTGCACGAAGAGGGTTGTTTTTCACCTGCAGCGGGCAGTGTGCAGCCAGGCTTGCTGGTACGTGGTTTGGCCCGCGTGGCGCGGCAAATGGGCGTGCGTATTTATGAAAATACGCCCATGAGCAAACTGGTTGAAAGCGAGCAACTCCAAGTACTCACCACGCAAGGACGTGTCGCTGCCGGGCAAGTGGTGCTGGCGATGAATGCGTGGATGGCTACTTCATTCAGCCAGTTCTCGCGCAGCATTGCGGTGGTGTCCAGCGATATGATCATTACCGAACCGCGCCAGTGCCTGCTGGAACATACCGGGCTGGAGCACGGCACGGCGGTGATGGATTCACGCACCTTTGTCTATTACTACCGCAGCACGCCGGATGGCCGGATCATGCTGGGCAAGGGCGGCAATACGTTTGCCTATGGCGGGCAGATGCTGCCGTCGTTTGATCAGCCCAGCGCTTATGAAGGCCAGTTGCAAGAAGCGTTAAGGGCGTTTTTTCCGGCATGGCGCGACGTGCCTTTGGCGGCATCGTGGAATGGCGCTTCTGATCGCTCGGTAACCGGGCTGCCCTTTTTCGGCCGCCTCAACAATCATCCTCGTATCTTCTACGGCTTTGGTTATTCGGGGAACGGCGTCGGGCCGAGTTATATGGGCGGCCAAATCTTGTCATCGCTGGTACTCGGGCTGGACAACGACTGGACGCGCAGCGGCCTGGTTGGCGGGCCATTGGGCCATTTCCCACCTGAACCGGTGCGTTGGCTAGGCTCGCTGATGGTGCGCAATGCCATTCGCCGCAAAGAACTGGCCCAGGACCTCGGCTTGCGTCCACGGCGGCTGGATAACTGGCTGGCAGGGTTTGCCGGGGCGGCAGGGAAGACGGATAAGTGCTGAGTCTTTGCCTCTCGAACAACCGCCAGTTCGTCATTCCCGACTTGGGCGGCCCCCTTGGCGGGAATCCGGTGGGGCCGCCGAGTTTGCCACCTGAACGTCTCTGGCCGTTTCTCGCCCAGCGTGGAAATGACCAGGCAAGAAGGTTGTACGGGGAATGAGCGAGGCATAAAAAAGGTGGACCGGCTATGCCAAGTCCACCTTTTTCTGTCGCTACCAGTCGGTAGCTACAGCATGCTTAACGCGCCGTCTTGATAACCGACGTTGCCATGGCCACTACACTGGCAATATCCGCCGCATTAGACGGCAGCAGCATGGTGTTGCCTTGCTTGGCGATGTTGCCAAAGGCGTCGATATATTGCTGCGCCACTTTCAGGTTCACCGCTTCCAGGCCACCTGGCGCGTTTACCGATTCACCCACTGCGCGCAAGGCATCGGCCGTAGCCGAAGCGACCAGACGCAGCGCTTCGGCATCACCCTTGGCGCGGTTGATGGCCGCTTGTTTTTCACCTTCCGACTGGTTGATCTTGGCCTGCATGTCACCTTCAGATTTCTGGATTGCGGCAGAGCGTTCACCGGTTGCCAGGTTAATCTGTTGCTGACGCACACCTTCGGATTGCGCAATCAAGGCCCGCTTCTCACGCTCGGCAGTAATCTGCTGCTGCATGGCATGCAGAATTTCTTTTGGTGGAGTCAAGTCTTTGATTTCATAACGCAATACTTTAACGCCCCAACTGGTAGCGGCTTCATCCAGCGCCAATACTACGGCCCGATTAATATCGTCACGCTCTTCAAAGGTCTTATCCATTTCCAGTTTGCCGATCACCGAACGCAAAGTGGTTTGCGCCAATTGCGTAATCGCCACAATGTAATTGGACGAGCCATATGAGGCCAGTTTTGGGTCCATTACCTGAAAATAGAGAATGCCATCGACGGTGAGTTGCGTATTGTCGCGGGTAATACAAATCTGGCTGGGCACATCCAGCGGAATTTCTTTAAGGCTATGTTTGTAAGCGACCACATCAACAAATGGCACTACAAAATTCAGACCAGGCTGCAATACGCTATGAAAGCGTCCCAGTCGCTGGAGAATCCAGGCTTCTTGTTGCGGTACCACGCGGAACGTTTTTGCAATAAAAATGACAACGATCACCAATAAGACAATTGCAAACGGCATGACTTTTCCCCTGGATATTTCAATAAACCAGAACAACAGACCATTTAATTACGATAAAACCAGATCAGTTGTGCTGTTTGTGACCAACATTGCAGCTGGATTATGTTTTCGCGCTGCAATGCTTGGTAGTTGATTCAGACAATTAGTTCGCGAGAATCTCTGCATTGGCCGGCGGAATGATATCGATCAGCAAAATATTGCCGCGTTGGCCGGTAATGAAATAGGTTGGTGCGTTCTGTGGCACACCCAGATCGGCGATCTCGGCATCCCAGGTCGTACCACGGTAACGGACACGGGCGTGACGGTCATCCAGCCACTGGTCAATGGTGACGCGGTGCCCCAGATCAAGCTGGCTCTGTACGGTGTCTGGCGTGCCGATCTGCTTGCGGGCCTTCCAGTTGTGCAGCAAGCCCACAGCAACAACGGCAGCCGCAGCGGCGATGATGATCTGTGCCGGGACAGAAATCCCCAGCAGTGATGAGATACCACCGACTGCCAGCCCGCAGGCGATGGCCAGCATATAGAGCGTGCCGGAGAGCATTTCCAGCCCGGCCAAGACCAGCGCCGCAATAAACCACATCGATATATGAGACATGAATTCAACCCTCCCGGGTCCAAAGTAGCTTGTTATTGTGCAGTAAAGATATAGACCACACTGTGCTTGGACACAAAAGCAGGCGATGAATTCAGCAGATTAGGCACAGTTTTTGTTGCGTTATTTGATGAGGCAATAAAAAAAGGCGCCAGATAATCGGCGCCTTTTTAAACATAAATGACCGTATTTAGACGGTTAGTGTCTCAATTCCACCCATGTATGGGCGCAATGCTGCAGGTACGGTCACGCTGCCATCGGCGTTCTGGTAGTTCTCCAGCACCGCAACCAGTGTACGGCCGACTGCCAGGCCGGAGCCATTGAGCGTGTGCACCAGTTCTGGCTTGCCCGCGTCGTTACGGAAACGCGCCTGCATACGGCGGGACTGGAAGGCTTCGCAGTTGGAACAGCTGGAGATTTCGCGATATGTGTTCTGCGCAGGCAGCCAGACTTCCAGATCGTAAGTTTTGGTGGCGCCAAAGCCCATGTCACCCGTGCACAGCGAGACCACGCGGTAGGGCAGGCCCAGCTTTTGCAGGATTTTCTCGGCGTGGCCAACCATTTCTTCCAGCGTTTCGTATGACTTGTCCGGATGCGCAATCTGCACCATCTCGACCTTGTCGAACTGATGCTGGCGGATCATGCCGCGGGTGTCGCGACCGTAGGTGCCAGCTTCCGAACGGAAACACGGTGAATGCGCGGTCAGTTTGACTGGCAACTCTTCGAGCTTGAGGATGCTGTCGCGCACGGTATTGGTCAGGGTGATCTCGGCGGTAGAAATCAGGTACTGGGTAACCTTGTTTTCTTCGCCGCCTTTTTCGACCCGGAACATGTCATCGGCAAACTTGGGCAACTGGCCGGTGCCAAACAGAATGTCCGGATTGACGATATATGGGGTGTAGGTTTCGGCGTAGCCGTGTTCCTGGGTGTGCGTATCCAGCATGAATTGCGCCAAAGCGCGATGCAGACGGGCAATCTGGCTGCGCAGCACGGTAAAACGTGCGCCGGAGAGTTTTGCGCCGGTCTCGGCATCCAGCCCTAGCGGCGTGCCGACGTCCACATGGTCTTTGACTTCAAAATCAAAGGCGCGCGGCGTGCCCCAGCGACGTACTTCGACGTTGTCTTCTTCGCTACGGCCAACCGGTACATCTGCATGTGGCAGATTGGGCACCGCCAGCAGCAGATCGTTGAGCTTGTTTTGCAGCTCAGCCAGCGCGGTTTCATTGGCTTTGAGTTCATCGCCCAGCGTGGCGACTTCGGCCATGATCGCTGAAACATCTTCGCCTTTTGCCTTGGCCTGACCAATCATTTTGGAAGAGGAATTACGCTTGGCCTGCAAGTCCTGGGTGCGGGTTTGCAGGGTTTTGCGCTCAGCTTCCAGCGCAGAAAAGGTGGTCGCGTCAAAAGCAAAGCCGCGCGTTTGCAGGCGGGCGACAACGTTGTCCAGATCGTTACGAAGCAGATTGATGTCGAGCATGGTGGCCGGTATCAGTTAGGTATTAAAGGGGTTCTAAAGCCGGGGAGGCCAGTGTTTGCTGGTCTGCTAGCCCGATATTGGTGGGTGATTCTACCCGTTTCGCTCGCGCCATGCGGCGTCCAGTTCAGCCAGGTGTTTGAGTTTCTCCGCGATCTTTGCTTCCAGACCGCGCGGCACTGGCTCATAAAACGTCAGTTCTTCCAGGCCTTCGGGCAGGTAAGTTTCGCCCGCGGCGTAGGCTTCCGGTTCATCGTGCGCATAGCGATACAGCTTGCCGTAGCCCAGTTCTTTCATGAGCTTGGTGGGGGCGTTGCGCAAGTGTTCGGGTACCGGGCGCGATTTGTCTTTGTTGATGACTGCGCGAGCAGTGTTATAGGCGTTATAGCCCGAGTTGGATTTGGGCGCGATGGCCAGGTAAATCACGGCCTGGGCCAGTGCCAGCTCGCCTTCCGGGCTGCCAAGGCGTTCATAGGTTTCGGCTGCATCCAGCGTGATTTGTGCTGCGCGCGGGTCCGCCAAACCGATGTCTTCCCATGCCATACGCACAATGCGGCGTGCCAGATAGCGCGGATCGGCGCCGCCATCCAGCATGCGGGTGAGCCAGTAAACGGCACCGTCCGGGCTGGAGCCGCGCACGGATTTGTGCAAAGCCGAAATCTGATCATAAAAAGCATCACCGCCTTTATCAAAACGGCGGGCGTTGAGTGACAACGCGTTTTCCAGAAAGCCAGCATCAATGGTGGTGATTTGACTGGCTTGCGCTGCATGGGCACTTTGCTCAATCAGATTAAGCATGCGGCGGGCGTCGCCATCGGCATAACCTGTCCAGACCGCGATGGCGTCGTCGGTTGCTTGCAGGTCGGGGAAGCAGGTCAGCGCACGTGCTACCAACTCGCCCAGTTCGTCGTCTGTGAGCGCTTTGAGCACGTAAACCTGTGCCCGGGACAGCAGTGCGGCGTTCACCTCAAACGAAGGGTTCTCCGTGGTGGCGCCGATAAAGGTGACCAGGCCGGACTCTACAAAGGGCAGAAAGGCATCTTGCTGTGATTTATTGAAGCGGTGGACTTCGTCGACAAACAGGATGGTAGAACGCCCGCGCATGCGATGGCGTTCGGCTTCTTCCATGGCGGCGCGAATATCTTTAACGCCAGAAAACACGGCCGAGAGCGGGATGAACTCGGCATCAAACGTTCCGGCGAGTAGGCGCGCCAACGTGGTCTTGCCCACGCCAGGTGGGCCCCACAGGATCATTGAGTGGATTTGCCCGGATGCTATCGCCAGCGCAAGCGGCTTGCCGGGCCCGAGCAAATGGCGTTGCCCGACCACCTCCGCAACACCTCGGGGGCGCAATCGCTCCGCTAGTGGCTCGTTGGGTTTTTCTGGCGCGAAAAGGTCATTCGCGAACGACATCGACATCCTTCGGCGGCGTGAAGTGGAACAAGCCTGTATCCAGCTTGGGATTACTCATGATCTGGCTAAAGCGGATCTGCGTGGTTTGACCGAACTTGTCGAACAGGTCCATCCGTTGGATTTGACCGTTGGCCAGGCCCAGACGGATATGCTCAAAGCTGCTGTCATCGCGCTTTGGGGTGGCTTCAAGCCAGGTAAGACCATCCTGGTCCGGCAGGGCCTTGAGCGTGTAATTCTTTTCCCAGGCGGCATCCCCAGCCAACAGAGCCGCCGGGCTGCTTTCCAGCGCATTGGCCACATTTTTGGACGTTGCTTGTTTGAGATCCTGGTCATATAGCCAAACCTCTTTGGCATCGCCCACAATCAGTTGTTGATAGGGTTTTTGATATTCCCAGCGAAATTTGCCCGGAATCATGATTGCCACGACACCGCTGCTGACCTGCGCTTTACCTTTGCCCGTTACGCTTTGGGTGAATTGCGCCTTGAGCGAATGGGTATTGCCGAGAAATTGCTTGAGATCGCTAATACCGTCGGCGTGGGCAAAAGCCATGACGCTGGCGGTAATCAGGCCGAATAAAATCTGGATACGCATTATGTAGAGATACTCCAGGGGACATAACCTACAGACAAGCAATGTCCGCGAGCGTTCTGCAAATGAAAAAGCCCCGCCATGCGGCGGGGCTCTTTTTACTCACGCCGGATTAGTTTGCCGGGGTGGTTGTTACTTCGCGAACACCTTGGACGTCGATTTCAACACGACGATCCGGGCTCAGGCACTCGATCAGCTTCTTGCGGTTCTTGACCTTGGCGCAAGTATCGCCAGTAACTGGATCTGCCTTGCCGCGGCTTTGCGCGTCGATCTTGTCTGCCGGAGCACCCTTGGAAACAAGGTAATCAGCAACAGACTTGGCACGACGGTAGCCCAGGTCGAAGTTGTACTTTTCGCTACCGATACGGTCGGTGTAGCCAACAACAACTGCCTTGCCTTCCTTCGGATCCAGATCCTTGACCTGATCGTACATCTTGTCCAGCGCGTCCTTGCCTTCTGGCTTCAGGGTGGACTTGTTGAATTCGAACAGCACGTCAGACTTCAGCGAGAAGTGCTTGGTCACGGTAACAGGAACAGGAGCCGGTGCCGGTGCCGGTGCCGGAGCAGCAGCAACAACAGGTTCTACGTAACCTGGGCAACCTTTGATGGTCTTGGCCTTGTCAGCCGTCCATGAACCGGTTTGCCAGCACTCACCGATGCCATTCTTTACAACGCCTTCAGGGTTTGCATCGCTTACGTTGGTGCTGTTGGTCAGATATGCATCGGTTGCAGCAAAAGCGGAAGCGGAAAAACCGAGCGCCGCAACTACGGCGAGACTCGACATCGTTTGCTTGAGCGACAGCATAGTTATTTCTCCTGGTTGAATATCGTTCGATTGCGATGTTTATAGTAGTACAGATGTTATTGGATATAACCGACAACAAGTGGATGTCAAGGCTATTCTCTCAACACATCGCACATTCTAGTGGGTTAACTTTAACGCACGCAAATAAAAGGATTGTGAAATTTTGACAGAACAGCGTCAAAATTGGTGTGCAAACCACACCATGTTAAACTCCTGCATGTTTGGCGCGCTTGTTTACAGCTGCGCGTCCCCACCTCTCTTTGATCAGGCCCTATACGGGCCGCAACGGCGGATCGATTCCGGAAGATGTCCGAACAGCAAAGCTTTGCCAAAGAAACGATTCCCGTCAGCCTTGAAGAGGAAATGCGCCGGTCCTATCTCGATTACGCGATGAGCGTGATTGTGGGCCGTGCATTACCTGATGTGCGTGACGGCCTTAAACCCGTGCATCGTCGTATTTTGTTTGCGATGCATGAAAGCAACAACGTGTGGAACCGCGCTTATGTGAAGTGCGCCCGTGTGATCGGTAACGTACTGGGTAAATACCACCCGCACGGTGACTCGGCCGCATACGAAGCACTGGTACGGATGGCGCAGAGTTTCTCCTTGCGTTACACCTTGATCGATGGCCAGGGTAACTTCGGCTCGATTGATGGCGATGCTGCTGCCGCTTACCGTTATACGGAATGCCGTCTGGCACGCATCTCCAGCGAGTTGCTGGCCGATATCGACAAAGAAACCGTTGATTTCGCGCCTAACTACGATGAAAAAGAGCAGGAACCCACAGTTCTGCCTACCCGTATTCCCAATTTGCTTATCAATGGCTCATCGGGTATTGCGGTCGGTATGGCCACTAATATTCCGCCGCACAACCTGGGCGAAGTCATTGATGCTGCCCTGGCTTTGTTGCAGAACGGCGAGTTGACCGTTGATGAATTGATCGATTTCATCCCCGCCCCGGATTTTCCTACCGCCGGTATTATTTACGGTGTAGCCGGCGTGCGCGAAGGTTATCGCACCGGTCGTGGCCGCGTGTTGATGCGTGCCCGTACCCACTTTGAAGACATCGTCCGCAGCGCTGATCGCCAAGCCATCATTGTTGATGAATTGCCGTATCAAGTGAACAAGGCCCGTCTGCTGGAGCGCATCGGCGATCTGGTTCGCGCCAAGCTCATTGAAGGCATCTCGGAAATCCGTGACGAGTCGGACAAGTCCGGCATGCGCGTGGTGATTGAGCTCAAGCGTGGCGAGGTGCCAGACGTTGTGCTCAACAATCTGTACAAGCAGACCCAGTTGCAAGACAGCTTCGGGATCAACATGGTGGCACTGGTCGATGGCCAGCCACGTCTGTTGAATCTCAAGCAGGTGCTGGAAAGCTTCCTCAAGCATCGCCGTGAAGTCGTTACCCGTCGCACCGTATTCGAACTGCGTAAGGCACGCGAACGCGGGCACCTTCTGGAAGGTCTGGCGGTTGCGTTGTCCAATGTTGATGAAATCATCGCGTTGATCAAGGCGGCACCGGCACCTGCTGAAGCCAAAGTGGCGTTGATGGATCGCACCTGGCGCTCTGCGCTGGTTGAGGACATGTTGGCGCGTACCGACGTCAGCGCCTCGCGTCCGGATGGCTTGGGTGAAGGCTTCGGCTTGGGTCGCGACGGCTATCGTCTGTCTGACGCACAAGCGCAAGCGATTCTGGAACTGCGTCTGCAACGCCTGACGGGTCTGGAACAAGACAAGATTGTCACTGAATATAAAGACGTCATGGAGAAGATCCTTGACCTGCTGGATATTCTGGCGCGACCAGAACGCGTTACCCAGATCATCACTGACGAAATGCTGGAAGTTCGCGCGCAATACGCTGACGTTCGCCGCTCGGAAATCGTCGCGCACGCTGAAGACATCAATCTGGAAGACCTGATCACACCGCAAGACATGGTGGTGACCCTGACGCATGGCGGTTACATGAAGGCCACACCAGCGGAAGAATATCGGGCCCAGCGTCGCGGCGGTCGTGGCAAGCAAGCCGCAGCAACCAAAGAAGATGACTTCATCGATAATTTGTTCGTGGCTAACACGCACGATTACATCCTGAGCTTCTCTTCGCGCGGTCGGGTTTACTGGCTCAAGGTTTACGAAGTGCCGCAAGGTGGTCGTAACAGCCGTGGCAAGCCGATCAACAATCTGCTGCCGCTGGAAGATGGCGAAAAGATCAACGCCATTCTGCCGGTCAAGGTATTCAGCGAAGACCAATTCGTGTTCATGGCAACCGCTGACGGTACCGTCAAAAAGACCTCGTTGACCGATTTCTCGCGGCCAATGAAGCGCGGCATTATCGCCATTAACCTGGATGAAGGTAACAACCTGATTGGTGTGGCGCTCACTTCCGGTAGCGACCAGATCATGATGTTCTCGGATGCCGGTAAATCGGTGCGCTTCTCGGAGACCGATGTGCGGGTTATGGGCCGTACCGCAGCCGGTGTGCGCGGCATGATGCTGGGCGAAGGCCAGAGCGTTATCTCGCTGCTGGTGGCTAACGATGATCAACAACAAGTGCTGACTGCCACCGAAAATGGTTACGGCAAGCGCACTCCGGTTGGCGATTACCGTTTGACCAGTCGTGGCACTCAGGGCGTGATCGCCATTGATACCGGCGATCGCAACGGCAAGCTGGTTGCCGCTACGCTGGTAGAAGAATCCGATGACGTCATGCTGATTACCACCGGCGGCGTGCTGATCCGGACCAAGGTTGCGGAAATTCGCGAAACCGGTCGTGCCGCACAAGGCGTGCGCCTGATCAATCTGGACGAAGGCGAAGCGCTGTCTGGCCTGGAAAAAGTGGTCGAGACAGATTCTGAAGAAGGCGAAGATGCGCTGGATGCAGAAGAGGGTGCAGCACCTGAAGCTGGCGCCGCAGATGTAACGCCGGACGACCAGCAGTAAACAGTCAGTAAACAGTAAAGAGCAGGAAATGGGCCGGGCACCTGTTGGCGTGAGCAAACAGGTGCCCGCTCAGATATGTAAGTAGAATTCAAAGCATCAATAATATAATCAGAATAACCAGTCAGTTTCCCTGGAGTGGCTTGCATGAACGGCTTGTGGCTGCCGGTCGAAGAACCGGTGTTTTTTGATCAGTTACAGCAGTGGTTCATGAACTTGCCACACTGCCGCATGCTGGGTATGGAATTTGCCAATGCCGAGCGTGGCCGCATTACCCTCAAATTGCCCTTCAGTGAAAAGCTGATTGGTAATCCGGATACCCGGGTTATCCACGGCGGTGTAGTGACCTCCCTGATTGATACCGCCAGTGGCACTGCCATCTATTCCTTGTTGTCGGCACCTGAACCGGTGGCGACGCTTGATCTGCGCATTGATTATCTGCGCCCGGCCCGGCCGGATCTGCCCGTTTATTGCACTGCCGAGTGCTATCGCCTGACCGATCACGTCGCCTTTACCCGCGCCACAGCGTATCAGGAAGATCCGGAAAAACCGGTTGCCCACGGCGTGGCCACATTTGCGCGCGGCATGGAGCCCAAGGGTAGTGCCGGAATCAACGCCACTCATGGAGCGAAAGCATGAGTTCGCTCGCCAATATCCAGACCATTGACGATTTATCTGTGGCCATTGCTGCCATTCCTTATGCCACTTTGCTTGGCATCAGGGTGCGCGAAGAAGCGGGCGAGCCTTTGTTTTACCTGCCATTTCAGGACCACAACATCGGCAACACAATCCTGCCAGCACTGCATGGTGGCGTGATTGGTGGCTTTCTGGAAAACGCTGCAGTGCTGCATTTGATGTGGCAGCGTGAAGGTGAAGGCATTCCTCGTGTCATCGATTTTTCTATCGACTATCTGCGCAGTGGCCGGGCGCAAGAACTCTATTGCCATTGCGAGATCGTGCGCCAAGGCAAGCGTATCGCCAACGTGCTGATGACGGCCTGGCAGGATGATCGAGCCAAGCCGGTAGCACAGGCCCGCGCACACTTCTTGCTCGCTTGAACACGCATTTATCGTTGTCTTCCCCGGCGCCAAGCCATCCGGAGAAATCATGATTCGTCGCTGGTTTGCCTTGATTGCGCTGCTGTCAGGCATGTTCTGGCTGCCAACCGCCGTTGCAGATGCGCCGGACCCTGAAAAAACGGCAGTCCTTCAATCTTTGCTGCAGCATTTAAATGTGAGCCAGCAGCTTAAAGAGAGCCGCAAAACGGCGGTGCGCCAGACGCTGGACCAGTATGTGCAGTCTATGCGTACCCAAGTCATATTGGCCGGATATACTGATGAACAACGGGCAAAAGTGAATGCTGCAATGGCGGATTTTCCGGCACAGATCCAGCCCGTCATTGAGCAATTTGTTGCTGACGCAATGCCCGAAGATCTGGTGCGCCAAAGGCTGGTGCAGGTTTATTCCGATAATTTCACGCTGGATGAGCTCAAAGAACTGGACCGGTTCTACAGCACACCCGCGGGCCAGAAAGAGTATCGGCTGACGCCACAGCTGGCGAGCGATATGATGGCAGGCTTCAAAGAGCGCATTCAAAAGTTGGTGCCGAACTACAGTCACACCATCAACGAAAAATCCCGGCAGTTTCTGCATACCGCCTGCGGTTGTAATATCCCCTGACGTGCCGAGTCACGTGGTTTAATTTTTTTTTGCCAGCAAGGATCACCATGACCCAAGTCTATAATTTCAGCTCCGGCCCCGCGGTTCTGCCGCGTGATGTGTTACTGACCGTTCAAGCGGAATTAACCGATTGGCATGGCTCCGGCATGTGCGTCATGGAAATGAGCCATCGCGGCAAAGAATTCACCCAGATCATTCACGAAGCCGAAGCGGATTTTCGCAAGCTGCTGAACATCCCCGCCAACTACAAAGTGCTGTTTATCCAGGGTGGCGCGCACTTCAATTTCAGCATGATCCCATTGAATCTGGCGACTGAAACCAGTGTGGTGGATTACGTGGATACCGGTCACTGGTCGCGCATTGCCATTAAAGAAGCGCGGCGCTATGCCAATGTAAACATCGCGGCATCCAACGAAGACCGGCATGGCTCGTACGTGCCGGACGAAGCGGGCTGGAAGCGCAGCGACAATGCTGCATATCTGCATTACTGCTCCAACGAAACCATTGGCGGTGTCGAGTTTCCGTTTGCGCCAGAGAGTGGTGATACGCCGCTGGTGTGCGATATGTCGTCCAATATCCTGTCGCGCACACTGGATGTCAGCAAGTTCGGGTTGATCTACGCCGGTGCGCAAAAAAATATCGGCCCGTCGGGCCTGAATCTGGTGATCGTGCGCGAAGACTTGCTGGGCAATGCCCGCGTTGGGACGCCGACCATGCTGGATTACCAGGTGCACGCTGCGGCCGATTCGCTCTACAACACGCCGCCTACTTTTGGTATTTACGTCGCTGGCCTGGTGTTCAAGTGGCTGCTGGCCAATGGCGGTGTGCCGGCCATGGAAGCGCGCAATATCGAGAAGGCTTCACTGCTTTATGAGACGATCGACGCTTCCAGCGGTTTTTACAATTGCCCGATCGAGCGTCCGTTCCGTTCGCGCATGAATGTGCCGTTCCGGCTGGCCGATGAAGCGCTGGATGACGCTTTCCTCGAAGCCGCGCAAGCGCATGGTTTACTGCAGCTCAAAGGCCATCGTTCAGTTGGTGGCATGCGGGCTTCGATCTACAACGCCATGCCGCTGGAAGGCGTGCGGGTGCTGAGCGAGTTCATGCGCGATTTTGCGCGCGGCCATTAAGTTGCCAGCGGGCGTCATCGGTGGCGTCCGCCCAAAAAACCAAGATAAGACCCATTGTTTGCCACAGGAGAGGGCATGTCCGACGAGCTGCTAAAAGTGCACCGTGATGCCATTGATAGCATTGATGCCGAAATTCTCAAGCTGCTGAACCAGCGCGCCGAGCACGCCCGGACCATTGGAGAAATCAAGGGTGGCGGCGTGGTATATCGGCCCGAACGCGAAGCGCAGGTGCTGGCACGTATCAAAACTCTGAACCCGGGACCGTTGTCGGACGAAGCCGCCGCCAAGCTGTTCCGGGAAGTGATGTCCGCCTGCCTGGCGCTGGAACGCCCGCTGACCATTGCTTATCTGGGTCCGGAAGGCACTTTCAGCCAGGCTGCGTCGATCAAGCACTTTGGTCACGCTGCGCATACGCAGGCCTGTGGCTCTATTGATGAAGCATTCCGCGTGGTTGAAGCCGGTTCGGCCGATTACGTCGTGGCGCCGGTTGAGAACTCCACCGAAGGCGCTGTGGGCCGCACGCTGGATTTGATGGTGACATCGCCACTCAATATCTGCGGTGAAGTCGTGCTGCGCATTCACCATCATCTGCTGCGTAAGGGTGAGGGTGTTGCAGGCATTTTGCGTGTGTACTCGCATGCGCAGAGCCTGGCGCAGTGTCACGAGTGGCTGAACAAGAATCTGCCGGCAGGCGTCGAACGCATTTCCGTATCCAGTAATGCCGAAGCCGCACGCCTGGCTAGCAAAGAGCCCAATAGTGCGGCGATTGCTGGCGATGCCGCTGCCGAACGTTTTGGCCTGACCAAGCTGGCCGAGAATATCGAAGACGAACCCAACAACACCACGCGTTTCCTGGTGCTGGGCGCGCAACAAACCGGGCCGTCCGGGCGTGACCGCACCTCGCTGGTGGTGTCGGCACCGAACCGCCCGGGCGCTCTGGCCTCGCTGGTGGAACCATTGGCGAGCAATGGCGTGTCGATGAGCAAGTTTGAGTCGCGCCCCAGCCGCACTGGTTTGTGGGAGTACGTGTTCTTTGTGGATATTGAAGGCCATGTGTCCGACGCCAAAGTGGCTACGGCGCTGGAAGGGCTGCGCAACGTGGCGGCCTTTGTCAAAGTGCTGGGGTCGTACCCGCAAGCCGTGATTTAACCCGCAACTGTGGTCACATCATTCGAGCGTGACCACGGTTCCCAGTAATCCGGAGTAATCCTGCAATGAAATCCGTTGTTGTATTTTGTGGCTCGCGCCACGGCGAGCGCCCCGAATATGCTGCTGCCGCGCGCGAACTGGGTCAATTGCTGGCGCAGCGCGAGCTGACGCTGGTTTATGGCGGTGGTCGCGTGGGCTTGATGGGCGTCATGGCCCAAGCTGCCCTGGAAGCGGGCGGCAAAGTGATCGGCGTGATTCCGGAATTCATGCAAGAGCGTGAGCTTGGCCTGACTGAATGCACCGAGCTGATCGTGGTGGATTCCATGCATACTCGCAAAGCGCGCATGGCAGAGCTGGCCGATGCCTTTATCGCCATGGCTGGCGGCTTTGGCACCTTTGACGAATTGTTCGAGATTCTGACCTGGGGCCAGATTGGCATTCACGGCAAGCCCGTTGGCGTGCTTAACACCGCTGGCTATTACGACGGAATGCGCCAGTTTCTGGATGCTACGATGACCGAAGGTTTTGTGCGCGAATCGGAGCTGGCCAAGCTGCAATGTGCCGATACACCCGCCGCCTTGCTGGATCAACTGGCCGCCACGCCGCTGCTGCCAGCGCGTTGGGCCAAAGCCGACCTCTTCAGCAAAACCTGATCGCGCCGGGCGCCATGTGCGCCGGGTCCGGCTCTGAACTGACTGTTCGCCTAATCCCGGCTTCTGCCACGATGCACGCCTGTGTTAGTCTCGATTTTTATCTCGATTGCCATCTCTTTCCGCATGATTGAATGGCGCTTCCGAAATCCTGTTGTGGTGAGTTCCGAATGTCTCTGCGCGATCTAGCCCCCGAATACGTCCGTGCAATTGCACCTTATCAACCTGGCAAGCCGATTGGCGAGCTGGCCCGGGAAATGGGTTTGAACCCGGACGATATCGTCAAACTCGCTTCCAATGAAAACCCGCTGGGTTTGAGCCCGAAAGCCAAAGCGGCTATGGAGCGCGAGATTGCCGAACTGGCCCGCTATCCGGATGGCAATGGCTTTGATCTGAAAGCCAAAATCGCGCAGAAGTACGGCCTGGAACTGAACCAGATCGTTTTGGGCAACGGTTCCAATGACGTTCTGGAACTGGTCTCACACGCCTTTCTCACGACCAGCGATTCGGCGGTGTATTCGCAATACAGCTTTGCGGTGTACGCGCTGGCTACCCAAGCCGTTGGTGCTGAGCAAATTGAAGTGCGCGCCGTGGATTATGGCCATGACCTGACTGCCATGCGTGCCGCCATCAAACCCAATACCAAAGTGGTGTGGATTGCCAATCCGAACAATCCGACCGGCACACTGGCGCGCCCTGGCGATCTGGTCGAGTTTCTGGAGTCATGTCCCGCCAATGTGCTGGTGGTGCTGGACGAGGCCTACACCGAATATCTGGCGCCAGAAAAGCGCCCGGATACGCTGGCCTGGGTGAAGCGCTTTCCCAATATCATTGTGGTTCGCACTTTCTCCAAAGCCTATAGCTTGGCGGGTTTGCGTGTCGGCTTCGCCATAACCAGTGCTGAAGTGGCCGATATCCTCAATCGGGTGCGTCAGCCGTTTAACGTGAATAGCCTGGCGCAAGCCGCTGCCTGCGCCGCGCTGGATGACGTCGAATTCCTGAACGAATCGCGCCGCGTTAACGACGCGGGCATGAAACAACTGACGGATGCCTTTACCCGCCTTGGCCTGCCGTTTATTCCAAGCTATGGCAACTTCGTGACCTTTCACTGCGGTGACGCGGCAGCGCTCAACCAGTTCTTGCTGCGCAAAGGCGTGATCGTGCGACCGATTGCCGGGTACGGTTTGCCAGATAGCCTGCGGGTGTCGATTGGTTTGCCGGAAGAAAACGCGCGGTTTATTGCGGCGCTGGAAGACGCGCTGGGCGACTGATCTGGTGGGTTTTCGTCTTGGCACGGTACTTAAAAGCCCGGTTCATACCGGGCTTTTTTACGCCCCTCTCAAAATACAGCGCTGGGTTTACGCAACAAATGCCGACCGCACTGGCTGGCTGGAAAAGGCTGTTTTACCATCTTCTTCCCGAGGATGATCATCCTTGTCGTTTGCCCGGTTTGCTCTCTGAAGATACGCAGGTCAGCCCCGCTGATTTGCGCCGACCCACCCGCATTGGCGAGCGGCCACAAGCCGTTTGCAGGATGAATGTCACCATCATGTTCAAACCCCTTATTCAGCGCTTCAGGGCGCTAGAAGCCAGCGTCGATTTTTGCTCGCTGCGCCTCGTTGAAGAGCAATCAGAAAGCCTAGCGGTACGCCAGAGCGTGCCGCAACCGATTGAGCGGCGCACTGAACGCGGCGCGATGATCACCGTGATCCATCGCGGTGGTTACGGTTATGCTGCCACTGCCGATTTGTCACAAAGTGGCCTGGCTGCCGCGTTTGAGCGGGCCAAAGCCTGGGCGCAAGCCACGGCCGGGCGCTCGGTCTTCGACTACTCCAAAGCTGCGCTGACTCATCCCGTGGGCCAATATCACGGCCCGGCCGCTGCAGCCGAACTCGACTGGGACCGCAAAATTTTGATGGATTTGCTGATGAGCGAATCCGAAGCCTGTCGGCTGGATGAACGCATCGTCGATTGGGGCGTGAATCTGGACCGGCTGGACGTGCGCCAGTTGTATTTGACTTCAGGTGGCGGCGAAGTCGAGCAATCGTTTCGCGCTTTGATTCCGGCGTTGTCGGCCACGGCCTATGCCGATGGCGATTCACAAACGCGCAGTCTGGGTGGCCAGTACAACGGTTATTGCCGTCAGGGCGGCCTCGAAGTAATTGATCAGTCGGGTTTGCGCGGTGCCGGTCGGCGCGTGGCGGATGAAGCGCTGCAATTGCTGACCGCGCCCAATTGCCCGTCGGGCAAGCAAGACTTGCTGCTGATGCCATCGCAAATGATGCTGCAGATTCACGAGAGCATTGGCCATCCACTGGAGCTGGACCGCATTCTGGGTGACGAGCGCAATTACGCCGGGACCAGCTTTGTATCGCTGGATATGTTCGGCAATTATCAGTACGGCTCGCCGCTGCTGAACGTGACCTACGACCCAAGCCGCAGCAACGAATTTGCCGCGTACGGTTGGGATGACGATGGCACGCCTGCCGAGAAAACCTTCCTGATCCGCAACGGTCAACTGGAACACCCACTGGGCGGCACCATTTCGCAAGCGCGGGCGGGTGAGCGCGGGCTGGATCTGGGCGGAGTTGCGAATAGCCGCGCCTGCAATTGGAACCGTGCGCCGATCGACCGCATGGCCAATCTGAATATCGAAGCTGGTGACCAGACGCTGGAACAACTCGTCGCCGGGATTGAGCATGGCGTGCTGATGGACACCAATGTGTCATGGTCAATTGATGACTCGCGCAATAAATTCCAGTTCAGTTGCGAATGGGGCCGTGTGATCGAAAACGGCGAACTCAAAGGCGTGGTCAAAAACCCGGGCTACCGTGGGATTTCCGCCACCTTCTGGCGCTCACTCAAAGCCGTTGGCAATCAAGGCACCGACGACGTTATGGGCACGCCATATTGCGGCAAAGGCGAGCCGAATCAGGTTATTCGTGTTGGGCATGCTTCACCCGCTTGCGTGTTTGGCGATGTCGAAGTCTTCGGGGGAGAGGTGTAATGAGCATGCATCAAGACAACCGTCAGCATTTTTATGCGCTGGCCGACCGGGTTACCAGCCAGTTGCACGCTGGCGAGGGCTTTACGCTGTGGCTGCAAGGCGAAACTTCGGACTTCGTGCGCTTTAATCACGGGCTGGTGCGCCAGGCGGGGCAAGTAGCGCAGGTCTATCTGACTATTCGCCTGGTGCAGGGACAAAAGCATATCTCGCAGCGCGTGGTGCTGACTGGGCAGGCTGAAGATGCGGAACAGGTATCCGCCGTGTTGCTAGACCTGCGTGCCGCACTGGTTGATGCCGCCCAAGACCCGCACCTGCTGCTGGCCGAAACCGTCAATTCCACCGAATCGATCCAGCCCAATCAATTGCCGCCGACCGAACAAATCGTTGAAGATATCATCGCCGCAGCGGCAGGCAGTGACGTGGTTGGCATTCTGGCAGCGGGTCCGGTGTTCTTTGGCTTTGCCAATCATTATGGTCAGCGCAACTGGCACGAAACCGCGAGCTGGAATTTTGACTGGAGCCTGTATTCGCACGGCGATAAAGCAGTGAAACGCGGTGGCGCCGGATTCGTATGGGATGCTGCAGCAATCCGCGCCGACATTGCCGCTGCGCGTACGCAAGCCGAATTGTTAAGCCGCCCGGCTCATTCGCTGGCCCCTGGCGGTTATCGCGCCTACCTGACGCCATCCGCTCTGGGTGAGATTGCTGCACTACTTAATTGGGGCGGTTTCTCTGAAAAGAGCCTGCGCACCAAGCGTAGTTCGCTGTTAAAGCTGGCAGAAGGCGCTGCGTTCTCCCCAAGCGTATCGATGGCGGATGACTCGGCTGGCGGGCTGGAGCCTTCGTTCCAGCAAGAGGGCTTTATCAAACCTGCGCGCATCCCTTTGGTGGCAGAAGGGCGCCTGGCAGGCAGTCTGGTGAGCCCGCGGACCGCGCGCGAATACGACATTCCCAGCAATGGCGCCAGCGCACAGGAAGGTTCCGAATCGTTCAGTATGGCTGGCGGTGACTTGCCACAAGCGGACGCGCTCAAAGCGCTGGGCACCGGCTTATACATCAGCAATCTGTGGTATCTCAATTTCTCTGACCGGCCGGCAGCGCGGATTACCGGCATGACGCGGTTTGCGTGTTTCTGGGTGGAAAACGGCGAAATCGTGGCACCGTTGAACGTCATGCGTTTTGATGATTCTCTCTACCGGATTTTCGGTAGCGAACTGGAAGCACTCACCCGCGAGACCGAGTTCCTGGCTGATGCTGGTAGTTACGGTCACCGCAGCAGCGCCAGCCAGCGCTTGCCAGGTTTGCTGTTAAAGGATTTGAAGCTGGTGTTGTAAATCGTTTGCTGTCGCACAACGCGTTTGTCACGGCCCCACTTTTTCAGGTGGGGCTTTTTTTTGCAAGGCGATAGGTCATGTCAGCTCGCAGATGACCAGAAGCACACTTTTCAGATGCAAATTAAGCCGTTTCCTATATTGCCTCTCCAGCTGCCCCGGTATTGTCCGCAGCGTTCGCTAAAGAACTCGCCTGCCCTGCGCCAAGTAACAAGAGCCAATTGGCATCAGTTGCAATTCCGGACCGACATTTCGGCAGCATCAGGGGCAGTCTTCAAGCCACAGGGAAAGGAAAAACAAAATGAAAATCAAACGGATATGTATTGCTCTGGCGGTTATGTCAGGGGTTACCAGCGTGCACGCCTTGGCCAATGGCGAATTTGATGGCCCATTTGTCGGGGGCAAGATTGGCGGCAATCGCAGTAGCGCCGATGGCAAACCTTATTCCGGTTCTGTCGATTCCACTCTTGCAGCAGGGCTTGAGGCTGGCTACAACTGGCAACTGGACAGCGCGCTGATCGGCTTGAGCGCTACGTATGACTTTGTGGATAGCCACAATGCGGACCATGATAACGGCAGCCGTCGTCGTAACAACTACAACAGCAAGTACGGTAGCAATGGCGGTAGCCTCGATCTGAAACTGGGTGTGCCCATCGAAAACTGGCTACCGTATGTCAAGGTTGGCTATGGCTACGTCAGCGGCACTGATGCCCTTGATCATCTAGGCGCTGGTGCGTTTCATGGTGGCGCTGGCGTTGAATACAAACTGGCACCCAACTGGGGTCTGGCGGGTGAATGGACTACAACCCGCCCGACTGATCATGACCAGAAACTGCGCAACAACACCCTCACATTGAACCTGAACTACTACTTTGGTGGCGCCGCGCCAGCCCCGGTAGTAGCTCCCGTGGCACCAAGGCCTGAGCCGGTTGTTGCACCTAAACCGGTCGTTCAAGAAGCTCCGGTGCCGGCTACGGAGGTGGTGAGCAAGCGCTTCTCACTCAAGTCTGATGTGCTGTTCGAGTACAACAAAGCGGTGCTGAAACCTGCCGGTAAAGATGCGCTTAATGCGATGTTTAGCCAGGTTGCGCAGATGGATGTGAAGCAAGCCCAGATGGCAGTGACGGGCTATACCGACCGCTTGGGCTCTGACAAGTACAACCTTGATCTGGGCAAGCGTCGTGCCGTAGCCGTGGCGAATTACCTGATTGGCAAGGGTGTGCCGCAAGGTGGCATGCAGGCGCTGAGCCAAGGCAAGGCGAATCCGGTCACTGGCAATAGCTGTGACAAGATCAAGAACCGCAAGAAACTGATTGAGTGCCTGGCACCTGATCGTCGTGTGGAGATTGACGTGAGTGGCTTGCATGAAGTGCAGCAAGCGCGTTGATCACCTGGCTTGACAGGCGCACGTGAAACAAGAAACCCCGGTATGTCCGGGGTTTCTTGTTTTGATAGGCGTGAATTAGCGTGCACATGCCTACCGGACTGCATAACCGCGTACGGCTCAGAAATCGCGCTGCAAAGACGCCATATCGATCACGAAGCGGTACTTCACGTCGCTTTTAAGCATGCGCTCATAGGCGTCGTTGATGTTCTGGATGTCGATGACTTCAATATCACTAACGATGCCATGTTCCGCGCAGAAATCCATCATTTCCTGGGTTTCTGCAATGCCGCCGATGCACGAACCGGCCACCTGACGACGACCCAATACCAGCGGCACGGTTTGCAGTACCGGCTCCACCGGGCCCAACAGACCGACCAGTACCAGTGTGCCATCGCGCTTGAGCGTGTTGGTGTACGGGTTCAGATCGTGCGAGTACGGCACGGTATCCAGAATGAAACTGAAGCTATTGGCCACGGCCTCCATCTGGGCTTGATCGGTGGAGAGCACCACATGATCGGCACCAAGGCGACGGGCTTCGGCTTCTTTGCCGGGCGAGCGGGTAAACAGCGTGACTTCTGCACCCATCGCTTTGGCAAACTTCAGACCCATATGACCCAGACCGCCCAAGCCTATCACCGCCACTTTATCGCCCTTGCCCACTTTCCAGTGTTTGAGCGGCGAGTAAGTGGTAATGCCGGCGCACAACAGCGGGGCGGCGGCTTTCGGGTCGATCTTGTCGGAAACGCGCACCACGAATTTGTCCGAAACCACGATGCGTTCCGAGTAGCCACCAAAGGTTGGCAAGCCATCGTGACGATCCAGGCCGTTGTAAGTCGGCGTCGGGTATTTCTCGCAATATTGCTCCAGCCCTTCGGCACATGAGGCGCAATGTTGGCAGGAATCCACCAGGCAACCGACGCCGACCAGATCGCCCGCCTTGAAGTTGGAGACGCTACCGCCCACGCTGCTGACGCGGCCAATGATTTCGTGGCCAGGCACCATCGGGTAAATCGAGTTGTGCCAGTCGTTACGGGCTTGGTGCAGGTCCGAGTGGCAAACGCCGCAGTAGAGAATGTCGATGACTACGTCATTGGCGCGTGGGTCACGACGGGTGACCAGTGCCGGGCCCAGCGTGGCTGTTGCGGATGGGGTGGAATAGCTGCGAATGTTCAAAGCCATGATGTTCTCCGGTTATGTTGCAGTTCGCCTGGCCGGTAGGCCGGGGAATTGGTAGCCATTATTGAAGAGTGCGCCGCTCTCTTGAAGACCCGTTTCTGCGGAACACTTGCCTGATTCTGCTGATTCACACCTCGAGCCCTGTCAAACCAGCCCTTACGCTGATACATTTCTCCAGCACCCACCGTTATATAGCCCAATCATGACTAATTCTGTATTGCCTGTGAATGCCGAACTCTCCCGCTTGATCCTGCAATTGCAGCCGCGGCCGGGTGTGACTGACACCAGCGTGCCGGGCGTGACGCTCATGCGCGTGGATGAAGATACGGCGCGTATCCCGGTGTTTTATGAGCCGGGGATTTTTGTTATCGCCCAAGGTCGCAAGATGGGTTATCTGGGCGAGCACAACTGGCAGTATGACGCGGCCAATTATCTGGTGATGTCGGTGCCTTTACCGTTTGAATGTGAGACCCGTGTTCATGGGAAAGAGCCGTTTCTGGGTATCAAAGTGCCGGTTGATGCCGGTCTGTTGCGCGAGTTGTTACTGCAGATTGAAACGCTGCCGGATGCTGGTCCGAGCGACGTGGGTGCGACTATTCCAATGGCTTCGGTTGCTCAGGATGACACACTCAACGACGCCGTCTTGCGCTTGACTCGCTGCCTGCAAAATCCTTTGGAAAGTCACGTGCTAGGCCCGCAACTGGTCCGGGAAATTGTGTTTCGCGCCTTGCTGGGCGGGCAGGGCACCGCGTTGCGGGCGGTGGTCGGGCGACAGGGTAACTTCAGTCGCATGGCGCGGGCTTTGCGGCGTATTCATACCGAATATGCGTCCGAGCTGGATATCGAAACGCTGGCGCAAGAGGCCAATATGAGCGTGTCGGCGTTTCATCACAACTTCAAGGAAATGACGTTTACCTCGCCTTTGCAGTATCTGAAGCGCATCCGTTTACACAAGGCATGGATGCTGATGCTGCAGGATGGCGTGAGCGTCAGCGTTGCGGCCAACCGTGTCGGCTACGAAAGCCCTTCGCAGTTCAGTCGAGAGTTCAAACGCTGTTTTGGCCGCAGCCCGGTGGCAGAAATCGGCGCGCTGCAACCTGGCTGAAAATGGTGCTGCGGGCGCGCGTATACGCGCCAGCCAGGTGGTCGGTTGACCGCTGGGGCAAGGTTTGTGAGACCCGGCACAACTTTGCACATGTGGTTACAGGATGCTGTGTATCTGCGTCAGCGAGGCTGTAATCGGTTCCGTTATTGGCTTATGCAGGCACGAAACGTCTGCGTGTAGCTAGCCGATACCAAATCGATACTCAGGAGAACACATCATGAAAAATGCATCCCGTTTACTTCTCGCCATTGCTGGTGCCGTCATTTGTGTTGGTGCTTACGCTGCCGATACGGCCACCGAAGTTCAGCGCGATACCAATCAGCAAGAACGTATTGAACAAGGCCTGCAAAATGGCTCGCTGAATACCAAGGAAGCTGGGCGGCTGGAACAGGATGAATCGCGTGTTGATCGTTCTGAAGCCAACGCCGAAAAGAACGGCAACCTCTCGGCTGCAGAAAAGAACCGCATCCAGCATCAACAGAATCAAGTGAGTCAGGCGATCAATCGCGATGAAAACAACGGCGCGCGCGGCAACCCGAATTCGGCCTCAAGCCAGCGCATGCAGGCTGATGTACAGCGCAATGTGAATCAGGATCAGCGGGTCGAGCAGGGTGTGAAGAACGGCTCACTCACCAATCGCGAAACCGGCAAGCTGGAGCGTGGACAGGCGCACGATGATCGCCTGCAAGCGCAGGCAGCACATAACGGCCACGTGAATGGGCGTGAACAGCAGCATATCCAGATGGCTGAGAATCATCAGAGCAATCGTGTCTGGAACAAAAAGCACAACGATGTAGTGCGCTAAACCAGCAGATGCGGCCGAAAAAAACGGGAGCGATCTGCTCCCGTTTTTATTTGAGGATGTGGATTAATCAGCGGCAAACACCTGGTTGCGACCACCATGTTTGGCGACATACAGAGCGGTATCGGCGCGGGCCAGCAATTCGGTGGCGGCTTCGCCCGGACGTAATTCGGCGGTGCCGATGCTGACGGTGAGATGCACATCCGGCAGCAAACCAGGCCAGGTGTGTGCCGCTACCGTGCTGCGGATGCGTTCGGCAATTTGCAACGCGCCCGGCAATTGCACGCCGGGCAGCAATAGCGTGAATTCCTCGCCGCCGTAGCGGGCGATAAATTCTTCACTGCGACACGCTGAGGTGATCAACTGCACGACGCCCTGCAGTACCTGATCACCCAGGATGTGGGTAAAGCGGTCGTTGATCTCTTTGAAGTGATCCAGATCGATCATCAAGATGCTCAGCGGCCAGCCGTCGGTGTTGGATTCTTTGTGCAAACGGGCCAGACGATCTTCCAGTGCGCGTCTGTTCCAGGCACCGGTGAGGGCATCGGTTTGGGCCACGCTGGATAAGGTCTGGATGGTTTGCTCATGGGTTTGCACGCGTGCCAGCAGACGGTTGTTCTCGTGCCGGGCGCGTTCCAGTTCCATGCGTTGTTCCAGCCGGGCCAGACGTCGCTGGGTAGCCTGTTGCAGCTTCTGTTCGCCAAGGCGTTGCATCTGGGTTTCGAGCGCCTGATGCCAGGCCCGATGATGATGCAGTGCTGCCTCGAAATGATCCTGCGCTTTGTTCAATTCATACAGTTTGCGGTGAATGCGCAGAATCAGGCTGGGAGCGTTAAGCATCAACGCATGGCTCAGCGCGGTCTGCAAACGCGCCACGGCGGCGGTGCACTCACCCTGGCGCTCCAGTACATCGGCCCACGCCAGCAGGGTAATGGATTCACCCCACAACTGGCGTTGTTCGCCTTGTTGGCGGCAAGCACCCAGCGACTGTTCTATCCACTCCATTGCCGCAGCGAAATCGCCATTGCCGGCATGTGCCTCGGCGTAATAGGCCGCCAGCTCAATTTGCCAGACCGATCTGTCGCGCGCATTGGGTAGCGCATCGTGGGCGATTTTGAGCGAGACAAACGCACTCGGAATCTGCCTCAGCCGCAAAAAATCAGCGGCCAGGCAAAGATAGGTAGCGCAATAAATGGTCGGATCGTAAAAGGTGTGACCGTACTCAGCCGAGCGCAAATGATGCGCTTTGGCTTGTTCATAGTCGCCCAGCGCAAAATAGATTTTGCCGATGCCAAGATGGCTGCGCACACACAAAGCGGTATCGCGCGCGGCAATGGCCAGCTCCAGGCATTCCACCCAATAGCGCATGGCCACGTCAAACCGGCCCTGCAGCAACACGCTGTCGGCAGCCTGATCCAGTGCATTGGGTAAATCCTGCAGCAAGCGATGGCGGCGGGCAGATTCAATGGCCCGTTCCAGTAGTGGCGTGCCGGTTTCGACATTGCCTTGAAACATCAGCGCCAGCGCGTGATACAAGCGCGCCCGGGCCAGCGTGGATTGCATGTGAACCACCGCGGCTTCTTCGGCGACATCCAGCGCAATGCGACGGGCTTCATCGGGAGAGGTGGCAAGCAGCTCGCTCAGTTGATCCAGCTCTGCTTCCAGCAGACGCGATTGACTATGGGTGTTCATGAATGCTCGCGGACGTCGCTATCGGGTAGTCGTGCCGATACCGGGGCTTTGAGGACGCTGCGCAGCGCGGTGCGATGATCGTGCACCCGGCAGGCGCGCAAGCAGATACGCGCGGCCGGTACGTCTTGCGCTTGTCGCAGCATGATTTGCAGATCGGTCAGCAAGGCGTCAAAAATGCTCTGTTGCTGGTCGCTCGGAACAATCAGTACAAAACTGGCGGTCGAATAACGCGCCGCATGGCAAGACTTGTGCCGGGCGAACAGCGCCAGACGCTGGCCCAGCGTAGACAACACCTGGTCGCCGATGGTGAACGAATAGTGTTCACTGATCTCGTTAAGATTTTCCAGGCGCACGTTGATCAGGCTGGTAGCCTGACCGTCCAGCCGCAGCAGTTCCTGCTCCAGCGCACCGCGCTCAATCGGGCTAAGGTCGGCGCGCAGGGCCAGTCGTGCCTGGTGGGTGGCGCGCTGGGTTGCTGCCACATGCCGTTCCAGCAGCAGATCGTTTTCTTTGCGCGCCTGAATCACTTCCAGCCGTAATTGCAGATTAGCCAGGCGGTTGGGCGAGGGGCGGCAACCAGGGTCATCCAGTTGCTTCAGATAATTGAGGCGAATGGCGTGATAGGCCTCATGGGCCGCCAATGCGTCGGCGAAGTGGCCGCGCGCTTCTTCTGAGGTACATAGCACCAGATAAAGCGACTGCAGCAGGTAACCGGTATCAAACTCGCGGGCGATCTGGATGGCTTCATGCAAATCTGCCACGGCGGCGTCATAGCGCCCGCTATTGCGGTGCAATCGCGCCAGTTCTTTCAGGCATTGCACTGTCACCCACGGTGAATCGGAACTGCGCGACAGCTGCAGCGCTTCGTTCAGATCGCGCTGTGCATGCTGGCTGTTGCCGTTTTGCAAGGCGTACAAACCTTGATAAAACAGCACCTCGGCCCACCATGTCGGGTTGTTGCGGACGGTAATCAAATCTTGTGCGACTTGCAGCAGTGGCAAGGCCTGATGTGACAGATGTTGCCGCACATAGTCGCCAGCCAGTGCAATCGCACACTTGGCGATGACATCCGGGTCTTTGCTCTGGCAGGCAAAGTCATAGGCCTGGCGGCGCATGGCCAACGCGCGCGCCGAGTCTTCAATCAGTTGATAGTAATTGCCGATGCCAGCGCAGGCCATGGCGGCCAGTTCGGCCTGGCGGCTGGTCATGGAGATTTCCAGGCACGCCATCCAGGCATCCAGTGCTCCGGCGTAACGGCCCATGCCACGCTGGCATTCCGCGAGCACCCACAGGGACTGGGCGCGTTGGGCAGGCGCGTTATCCAGCAGGCGCAAGGAGCGGCGCGCAGCGATCAACCCCTGGCGATACTGGCGTCTGGCCCAGTGCACCTCAGCCTGCATGGCCCAGCCACGTGCCAGATGCGGTTGGCCATCCGGGCCGGCATGACGACGCGCACGTTTGACCAGTTCCAGCGCCCGTGTCTGGTCAGAGGCAACACAGCGTTGCGCTTCTTCAAGCAGTGCGGCGGGGTCTGGTTTTGTCACTGGTGGCGACTTCACTTCAAGGGGTTAGCGCAGTGTATATTAGAATTTACTTCCTTGCGTCAACCGACAGTCGATTTGTAGAGAATGTGGGTTTTTTGCCCATAATTGGTAAAAAACAGTAAGAATTAATTTGCTGATTACAAATGAGTGACAGGAATGTCGCGATAATCGGTGACATATTCACACTGATCGAATTTCGCGTAAGCGAAAGCTGACAAATAAAAAACGCCCCGAGCTGGTCGGGGCGCTGTGTTAAACCAGGGCATTGCTGCTCCTGGTTTGTCATTTCCTGGTGCGAGTTAGCGCACTGGAATAATCAATGTATCGGGTTCAAAAATTCAGTTCACGCAATCCACGTAGTAGCTGGAAATACCGTTCTCCACGACATGCACCAGCCCGTGGATGTAGGTCTCAAAGCCAGGGAATTTCTGGTTGAATTCACGCGCAAATTTCAGGTAATCAACAATAGTCTTGTTGAACACTTCGCCCGGAATCAGCAGCGGAATGCCTGGCGGGTAGGGCGTGAGCATCACAGCGGTGATGCGGCCTTCCAGTTCATCCAGTGGCACGCGTTCGATATCGCGGTGCGCCATCTTGGCAAAAGCCTTGGCGGGCTTGAGCGCTGGCACCAGATCAGACAGATACATCTCGGTAGTCAGACGCGCTACATCGCGCGCTTTGTAGATGTCGTGAATCTGCTGGCACAACTCGCGCAGGCCAATGCGTTCGTACTGCGGGAATTGCTGGATGAACTCCGGCAGAATGCGCCACAGCGGCGCGTTCTTGTCGTAGTCGTCCTTGAACTGTTGCAGTGCGGTCAGCAGCGTGTTCCAGCGGCCCTTGGTAATGCCGATGGTGAACAGAATGAAGAACGAGTACAGACCAGTCTTTTCGATCACCACGCCGTGTTCGGCCAGATACTTGGAGACGATGGACGCCGGAATACCGGTTTCCGAGAAATCGCCTTCCATGTTCAGGCCCGGGGTAATGATGGTGGCCTTGATCGGATCAAGCATGTTGAAGCCTTCGGCCACATCGCCAAAGCCGTGCCAACGCTCGCCTGCTTTCAACATCCACGCATCACGGTGATCCAGGCCTTCGTCGGTCAGATCATCCGGGCCCCACACACTGAACCACCACGAATCACCATATTCTTCATCGACCTTGCGCATGGCGCGGCGGAAATCCAGCGCTTCGGCCAGCGATTCTTCGACTAGCGCGGTGCCACCAGGCGCTTCCATCATCGCCGCTGCCACGTCGCAGCTGGCGATAATCGCGTACTGCGGGCTGGTGGAGGTGTGCATCAGATACGCTTCATTGAAGATATCGCGATCCAGCTTGGTCTCTTGCGCATCCTGCACCAGAATCTGCGAGGCCTGGCTCAAGCCAGCCAGCAGTTTGTGCGTGGATTGCGTCGAGAACACCATCGATTCTTTACAACGCGGACGACCTTCGCCAATGGCGTGGTAATCGCCGTAGAAATCGTGGAACGCGGCGTGCGGCAGCCAGGCTTCATCAAAGTGCAGCGTCTCGATCTTGCCATCCAGCAAGCCTTTGATCTCTTCGACGTTGTACATGATGCCGTCGTAAGTCGATTGCGTGATGGTCAGTACGCGCGGCTTTACGTCCGGGTCGGCTTCCAGCTTTTCGCGGCAGAACGGGTTGGCGAGCATCTTTTTACGGATGTTTTCCGGCTCGAACTCGCTGCGCGGAATCGGGCCGATGATGCCATAGTGATTGCGTGTCGGCATCAGGAACACCGGCACCGCGCCAGTCATCATGATCGCGTGCAGGATCGACTTGTGGCAGTTGCGGTCCACCACCACGATATCGCCCGGGGCGACAGTGGAGTGCCAGACAATCTTGTTGGAAGTCGACGTGCCATTGGTCACGAAGAACAAATGGTCGGCGTTGAAAATGCGCGCGGCATTGCGTTCAGACGCTGCCACCGGGCCGGTGTGATCCAGCAACTGCCCGAGTTCATCCACTGCGTTACACACGTCAGCACGCAGCATGTTCTCACCAAAAAACTGGTGGAACATCTGGCCAACGGGCGACTTCAGAAACGCTACGCCGCCGGAGTGACCCGGGCAATGCCAGCTGTACGAGCCGTCTTGTGCGTAATGCGTCAGCGCGCGGAAGAACGGCGGCGCCAGCGTATCCAGATACGACTTGGCTTCACGAATGATGTGGCGTGCCACGAACTCGGGCGTGTCTTCATGCATGTGAATGAAGCCATGCAGTTCACGCAGGATGTCATTCGGGATATGGCGAGCAGTGCGTGTTTCGCCATACAGATAAATTGGAATGTCCGGATTGCGGCGGCGGATTTCCGCCACAAAAGTGCGCAGACTGGTCAGCGCATGGTGCGTTTCCTCGACGCTGCCGCCGCCGAATTCCTCATCATCAATCGACAGAATAAAACCCGCAGCACGGCTTTGCTGCTGCGCGAACGAGGTCAGATCGCCATAACTGGTATAGCCGATGACATCCATGCCTTCGGTTTCGATGGCCGCAGCCAATTCACGAATACCGGAGCCGCTGGTGTTTTCCGAGCGGAAGTCTTCATCGATGATAACGAGGGGAAAATAAAATCGCATGCCAATGTCCTTCAAATAAAAACATTAGCGCTTCGGGCACGAGGCTTATAGGCGCAACAACATAAAAATGGGCGCTAGGGTTGGCAACCTGTCGATTGAAGGTTGTGCAACCCATCCTCCGCATGGCGGCGGGTGGCGAGCAGTTGGGTTGTGACCATGCAGCCGAAAAATCGTTGCAAAGTCACGCTGTCGCCGAGCCGGGGCCGGTCTGGGACGTCCTTGAAAGGCGCGTATATTAACGTGTTTTTTCGTGCTGAAAATGGCGAATTGATGAAATGTAAAACCAGGGGGATTTGTGGTGTGGTTTTTGCTGGTGTGGTTGATTAATTAAATGTTTTTGAAACATGGGGTTAGGGGCGGTTTTAGGTGGTGGGTTATTGCTGTGTTTTTTTCGTGGGATGAAGGTGGGTTTTGGTGTGGAAGGGTACGGTGAGGATCGATGGGGTTTTTGTGGTTGTGTATGGAGGCTGGTGGGAGGGTTTGGTAGGGCAGGTGTAACGGTCATTGCGATTTGGATATCGGCTTCGACGTCCGCTTCAAAAGCTTGTTTTATTAATGCCTTGCGGCACGGGTGCTAAAGGCGTTTGATACCCGGTGGTGACCGGGGGCACGTTACTTTCTTTTGCGTCGCCAAAAGAAAGTAACCAAAGAAAAGGCGACCCGACAGCGCAAGCGCAAACGGGGCCCAAAGTCAAAAGCCAAAACGAACCGTCTGTTTGCGAGGGTTCTTTACGCGGCTCCGCCGTTCCCTCGGTCGGCAGGAGCATGGGTCTCCGGCTCTCGGTCGGCGTGGTTTGTGGTGTGGAGTGCCAGGGTTGGTTGCAACAGCAAAAGCAACGGCAAGAGCAAATCCCCGATGCGCACCAATCATCTCGTCATTCCCGCGAATGCGGGAATCCAGCGGCTATCTTCGCCATGGCCGCCTCGCTGACACCACTGGATTTCCGCCAAGGGGGCCGCCTGGGCCGGGAATGACGAAATGGTGGATGACAGAGCTGGGTGAGGCATTGAATCACAATTGCTAGCCAACTGACGGTGTGCTTTTCCTCCCCTGCCCGACGCCCGCTTGCGGACTGGTTCGTCGACCCGCCGGGGCAATTTTGCGACAGCGCGGGTATCCAGCCGCAGGCTGGACGCCGGTTCGGGGTCGCCTTCTTTTTGGTGACTTTTTCTTGGCGAGGCAAGAAAAAGTCACGTGCGCCCCGGTCACTACCGGGTATCAAAAAACACCGTGCCAGGCACTCGAGCTTTTTGAAGTTAACGAACCGCAGCACAGATCAAGCATCGCAAACCCGCCTGCCCAGTGGAACTGGAAACCTGAACCAGCGCCTACACCACTCCCGCCCGGTTCATTCCCCCCAGCACCGCTTTAATCGCCGCCGTCACAATATCGCTATCCACCCCCACGCCATACAACGTACGCCCATCCGCCACGCGCAACTCCACATAGCATGCGGCGCGGGCGTCTTCGCCGCTGCCCAGCGAATGCTCGTGGTATTCAACAATATGCGCTTTGCCATCCAGTGCCCGTACAAAGGCTTCCAGCGGACCTTTACCTTCGCCGCGTAACTGAACCCGCTCACCGTTGACCGAGACTTCGGTATCCACTGCAATGCCACGTTCGCCCGCGTCACGCATGCGATGGCTGATGTATTGCCACGGCGCGGTGGTGTGCAGGTATTCGCTGGCGAATAAATCGTGGATATCGCTGGCGGTGACTTCGCGGCCGGTTTCGTCAGACACGCGCTGAATGGCGCGGCTGAATTCGATCTGCATGCGGCGCGGCATCTCAAAGCCGTATTCCTGCTGCAGGATGAAACTCACGCCGCCTTTGCCAGACTGGCTATTTACGCGGATCACCGCGTCATACGTCCGGCCAATGTCGGCAGGATCAATCGGCAAGTACGGTACTTCCCAGAAGGTATCGGGCTTTTGCTGCGCCAGGCCTTTCTTGATGGCGTCCTGATGCGAGCCGGAGAACGCGGTATGCACCAGATCGCCCGCATACGGATGCCGCGGATGAACCGGCAACTGGTTGCATTCCTCCACCACCTGCCGCACTTGATCGATATTGGAAAAATCCAGCCCCGGCGCGATGCCCTGACTGTACAGGTTGAGCGCCAGCGTCACCAGGTCCACGTTGCCGGTGCGCTCGCCGTTGCCAAACAAGCAACCTTCCACCCGGTCCGCGCCGGCCATCACGGCCAGTTCTGCCGCAGCCACCGCCGTGCCGCGGTCATTGTGCGGGTGCACTGACAAAATAATGCTGTCGCGTTTTGCCAAGTTGCGGCTCATCCATTCAATCTGGTCGGCGTAGGTATTGGGCGTGGCCATTTCCACCGTGGCAGGCAGATTGATGATCATTTTGCGCTGCGGCGTGGGTTGCCAGGCGTCGGCCACAGCGTTGCAGACTTCCAGTGCAAATTCGGGCTCGGTGGCGGAGAAGGTCTCGGGTGAATACTGGTAGACCCATTCGGTTTCTGGCCGCGCTTCAGTCAACTGCTTGATCAGGCGCGTGCCTTCCAGTGCCAGTTGTTTAACGCCTTCTCGATCCGTGCCGAAGACGATCTTGCGCCAGGCCGGGGCGATGGGGTTGTACAGGTGCACGATGGCCCGGCGTGCGCCAGCCAGCGAATCAATGGAGCGACGGATCAGGTCTTCGCGGGATTGGGTGAGCACCTCGATGGTCACGTCATCCGGGATCAGCTTTTCTTCGATCAGCTTGCGCACAAAATCAAAGTCAGTTTGCGATGCAGACGGGAAGGCCACCTCGATCTCTTTCAGGCCGATATTCACCAGCGTCTGAAACATCTTCAGCTTTCTTTCCGCATCCATGGGGTCGATCAGCGCCTGGTTGCCATCGCGCAGATCGGTGCTCATCCAGATTGGCGGCGTGCTGATGCGTTGATTCGGCCAGGTGCGATCAGGCAAGGCAATAGGGGTGAAGGCTTGATATTTGCGGGAGGGTTGCGTCAGCATCACAAACTCCATTTATACAAAAAGTAGAATATTTGAGTGAATTCAAAAAGTTGGTGAGTTGAATTTATCGATAATACGGACGTTAAGTCAAATTATTTTTGATTAAGTTGATTGATCATCTCAAATAACGCAATAAATTGGAATTATTTCTACGATATGTAGAATATTTTCCAGAAAATTATCGGGAACCTGTCCGCTTGCCAAGCCCCTAATAGCAGGCCGGTTCTGTGCGCCGTGCTTTCGGCATCATCAAGTTCCGATCTATGGCTAGCCAGTTATAGTGTTCAGGCATATCGCACTGGCTTAATCCCCAAAACTAAAAACGGTATCGCTATAGATATCAATGTCACCGCAACCGGAGATCCTCACACATGCCGCATGACACCCCACTGATTGCCACGATTGTTGGCGGCCTGGTATTGGCATTCATTTTTGGTGCATTGGCCAACCGCATGCGCGTGCCGCCGCTGGTGGGTTATCTGGTGGCTGGCGTCGTTGCCGGGCCGTTTACACCGGGCTTTGTGGCCGACCAGAGCTTGGCACCGGAATTGGCCGAAATCGGCGTGATTCTGCTGATGTTTGGGGTAGGGCTGCATTTCTCGGTCAAGGATTTGCTGTCGGTCAAAGCCATTGCCATTCCGGGCGCGGTTGCGCAGATCGGTGTGGCGACCTTGCTCGGGATGGGTATGTCCTGGCTGGTGGGCTGGAGCTTTGGCGCCGGGCTGATCTTCGGGCTGGCGTTGTCGGTCGCCAGTACTGCCGTGCTGCTGCGGGCGCTGCAGGATCGGCACATTCTGGATAGCGACGAAGGCCGTATTGCCATTGGCTGGTTGATTGTCGAAGACATCGCCATGGTGCTGGTACTGGTGTTGATCCCCGCACTCGGTGGCGTATTGGGCGCGACCCATACGGGCGGTGTTGCTCACGGAGCGGCGGCGGGAAATATCTGGCTGACACTGGCCATCACCATTGGCAAGGTCATCGCCTTTGTGGGCGTGATGATGATTGTCGGGCGGCGGGTTATTCCGTGGTTACTGGCACGCATTGCCAGTACCGGTTCCAAGGAATTGTTCCGGCTGGCGGTGCTGGCGATTGCGCTGGGCTGCGCTTTCGGAGCGACGGTGGTGTTTGGTGTGTCGTTTGCGTTGGGCGCGTTTTTTGCCGGCATGATGATGAGCGAATCCGAGCTCTCGCACCGGGCGGCAGAAGAATCCCTGCCGCTGCGCGATGCCTTTGCCGTGCTGTTTTTTGTGTCGGTGGGCATGTTGTTCGACCCGTCGATTATCGTGCGCGAACCGCTGATGGTGCTGGCAACGCTGGCGATTATCCTGGTCGGCAAATCGGCGGCGTCGTTCATCATTGTGCTGCTGTTCAAGCGGCCGCTGAAAACGGCGTTGGTGATCTCGGCCAGCCTGGCGCAGATTGGCGAGTTCTCGTTTATCCTGGCCTCGCTGGGGATCGGCATGGGGATCTTGCCGCCTACCGGCAAAGACCTGATCCTGGCCGGGGCGATCTTGTCGATTCTGGTTAATCCGCTGTGCTTCAGTTTGTCGCCAGTGATTTATCGCTGGCTGGCCAAACGCTTTGGCTGGTCCACGCTGACGCTGGACGATGCCGCCAAAACAGGCGAAGAACGCAACCACACCGTGATTGTCGGCTATGGCCGGGTGGGTTCAACTGCTGGCGAAAGTCTGCGCGAAGCACGGCAACCATTTGCGGTGATTGAAGCCAATGCAGAACTGATCTGGAAGTTGCGGGAGAAGCAAATCCCCGCGCATTGCGCCAATGCGGTGGATGAAGACGCGCTCAGGGCGGTGCATGTCGAGCATGCCAACTGGTTGCTGCTCACGCTGCCCAATGCCTTTGAAGCGGCGCATGTCATTGCGCTGGCCCGCGCGTTGAACCCGGCTATCCGCATTGTGGCGCGTGCACATTCAGACGCCGAGGTCGAATATCTGACTGAGCGCGGTGCGGATTACACCATCATGGGCGAGCGAGAAATTGGCCTCGGCATGAGCGCACGGGTGATGTCAGGGCTACAGGCGGCGCACTGAGATTGCACTGATCACCACATAGCCCGGATTGCCTTGCGAATCCGGGCTACGAATGAACAACTGGCGCGACCGGCTCAAACGTCTTTTAGCCGGTAGCAACATGCCAGCGCGGTAGCTACGCTGGCCACGGCCACATAAAACACCGCGTGATATCCCCAGACTTCGGCCACGCCACCCGCAATCGCCCCGGCAATCACTGAACCAGTACGAGTGCAGGTTGCAAACAGCGTGGTGGCCATGCCGATCTGGCCGGGCATCAAATCCTGAAAGTACAGCATGCCGATCCCGGCAATGATGCCGATGAAAATGGCGTTAAGCAGTTGCATGCCGATCATGGCGTATTCGTTGGCGACCAGCGTCATGCCAATGTAGAAAAACACCCCGGCCGCTGTCGCGAAACGCATCATGCTGCGCTTGCCAAAACGGCGGGTGTAATACCCGGCGATCAGCATGGACGGAATCTCTAGCCCGGCCGCAGTACCCATCAGCAAGCCCACGGTTTTTTCCGGCAAACCCAGCGTGTGGGTTATATACAGCGGCATGGTGATCAAATACATGCTGTTGCAGGTCCACATCAAAGTGCAGGCAATAAACAGCAAGCGCACCGCTGGATCGCGCCACCAGCTAACCCGCACATGATGAGCCGGGATGTGATGTTTTTGCGAAGGGATATCCGGTAAGGCTTTCCACACCAGCAACGCACAGCCCAGAAAAGCCAGCGCCGCGCCCAGGTACATGGCGGTAAAACCGTAACCAATGGCCAGGGCAAAGGCGAGCGGCGGGCCGATCACCCAGGCCAGCGAAACTTGCGCACGCAGGATGGAATTGAACATCACCGCTTCGCGTGCGGTGTGATCGGCATGTTCACGGGCCAGCGCAAACACTTGTGGGTTGCCGGTGCCGCCGAAGCTACCCAACAGCACGCCCACGGTAATCAGCAACAGATAATGGCGATCAAACGCAAACAGGACGCAGCCCAGAGCGCCCAGAAAACAGCACCACACAATCAGCATGCGGCGGTTGCCGCCTTTGTCTGAGCGATGCGCCAGCCACTGGCTGACCATAATGCCGATCACTGCGCTGACGGTATAAAAGGTACCAACCAGAATCGGGCGTACGCCTACTTCGCCGCTCAAGAACAAACTCAAGGTTGGGACTTGCAGGGCGCCGGCGGTGCCGGTGAGGAAAGCGACCACCAAAAAGACGATCGAGGCGAAATCAGGCTTTTGCCTGTAATACAAAGCAGTCAGGGCACGCATCGGGGACACCGGCCAACAGGCCGGCAAGGTAACCGGTCAGGGCGAAGCAATTATTTTCAAAAGAAATCAAATGCGGAGTTTATTGAACTGACATGATTTGTGCACGGCTGTTTTTGGCACGGCTTGTCGTTGTGCTGTGTATGGGCGATAAGCGGCAGTGGCAGAGGTTGATCTAAAAGTCAGGCAAGGCGCGGCTGAGCAATGTGTCTGCATGCCAGATATTGGCGCCAAACTGGCTGAACCGCGTTTGTAATCTCCCCCGACACCAGGCGTCAGCGACAGTTGAATCGCAGCTTTCCAGCAGTACGGCGGCGGCGGCGAGATAGACCAGACGCTCCGCCACTTCACGCATCTGGGCTTCTTGCGGGTGGGCAATCAATGTCCGTAGCTCTGCCCAAGCCGGGCGAAGCAGCGAATGTGAACTGGCGAGCGGGGCAAAGAACGCTTGCAGCGCGGCTGGCACGGCGGGTTCTTTCTCCAGCGCCCGCAGCAAATCCAGCGCCATGATATTGCCCGAGCCTTCCCAGATGGCATTCACTGGCATTTCCCGATACAAGCGCGGCAAGTCGCTTTCTTCGATGTAACCGTTACCGCCCAGTACCTCCATGGCTTCCGCCACAAACGCGGCACCACGCTTGCAGACAAGGTATTTTGCGGCGGGTGTCAGAACACGGGCCAACGCTTGTTCGGGTTCGGTAGCGGCTGGTTCTCGCCAGCGTGCCAGCCGTAGCAATAGCGCGGTAATGCCTTCCAGTTCCAGTGCCAGATCAGCCAATACGTTGGCCATGATTGGGTGGGCGACCAGAGGTTTGCCAAAAGTGTAGCGGCGGCGGGCATGGTAAATGGCGATGCTCAAAGCGCGGCGCATCAGCCCGGCGCTGCCCAGCGCGCAATCAAAGCGGGTATGGCCGCCCATTTCCAGGATGGTGCGACCACCTTTGCCTTCTTCACCCACCAGCCACGCCAGAGCGCCGTCAAATTCCACTTCGGAACTGGCATTGGAGCGATTGCCCAGTTTATCTTTCAGGCGTTCCAGGCGGATGGCGTTGCGGCTGCCATCAGGCAAAATCCGTGGCAGCAAGAAACAAGACAAGCCGCCACTGGCTTGGGCCAGCACCAGATGGGCATCACTTTGCGGCACCGAGAAAAACCATTTATGCCCATGCAACCGATAAGCTTGATCCGGGCCCGCTTGGCCATCGGCGACCGCGAGCGTGGTATTGGCGCGCACATCGGAACCGCCTTGTTTCTCGGTCATGCCCATCCCAATCAACAAACCGGCTTTGCTTGAAGCGGGTAGATCAGACGGGTCGTACTGGCCAGAAAGCAGTGCGGCTTGCCAGCTGGCGAGCGGAGCGCCTGCGGCCAGTAGCGTGCGTTGCAATACCGGAACGGCCCCATAGGTCATGGTTACCGGGCATAAAGTGCCAGCTTCGACCTGAGCGTGCAGGATGAAGCGGGCGGCGCGGGCAATGCCACTGTCGTCCGCGTCGCCCCATGCGCCATTGTGCAAACGGCTGGCCGTTGCCAGTTGCATCAACGCGTGCCACGACGGGTCAAATTCGACGTGGTCGATGCGGCGCCCGCCCGCATCGTAACGACGCAATTGCGGTGGATGAAGGTTGGCTTTGCGGCCCAAGGCAAAGCAGCCCGCAGTACCTAGCTCGGCGCCCAAGTGGTTCAAGGGTGTAAGCATGCCGGTGCCTGCCTCGTTTGCGACCGACTGTTGCAAGGGCAAATCGCTCAGAAACAGGTTGTAGTCATCCAACTGCGCAGGCTGATTGAGCGGATCTGGATTGCTGACAGGATGGGGCATCGCCGACCTCCGGCAGGTTGCCTGGATTTGCCGACTTACATGCTGGTGTCTTTGTAATACTTGGTGCCCTTGACCGCCAACTCAGCCGCCAGGCCATTCTCGGTGAGCTGGTAGACCCACACGCCCGGCGCAACGGAGAGGGCGCCCTGATAGGCATCGCCTTTGCCACCTGCTTTGGCTGCGACGGCGGCTTGGCCGCTGAAGTCCCAGCCATTATTGATGAATGAGTTCAATGCCTTTTCAGTCTCAAACACAAAAATGACCCGATATTGTTTGATTCCCAAGCCAAGCCCGGCTTGCACCTCCAGCATTTTCATGAAGGTTTCCTTGCCGCTTTTATTGTTAACGGCCACGCCACTGCCATTGCCGCTGCCCGCCAGCAAAATCTTTACGCCCATGTTGTTAAAGGCGGCGTAACCAGCGGCACGGTCAACGGCAGCTTTGGCGCCGGGCTGGGCCTTATAAAGTGCCGAGAGTGTTTCTTGCGCCGCTTTGCGCGCGGCATTTTGCTTATCCTGGACGCTGGGGTCAGCGGCTCGCGCCAACCCGGCCAGAGAGAAAAACAGGATCAAGGCAAGGCAATAGCGGAACACCTGCTGGCAACGCATTGGATTGGTCATGATAGGCCTCAGCTAAGGCGAACGCGGCCGCAGCAAAGCGGTGGCGTTCCGGACTTTTAGCGTAGACGCAGCCGTGCCGGAAAAACAGGAATACCGCTGGACGCAGCTCAGCGTTTTTGCAGGTCTTTGGTGACCACGACACCGTTCACCAGACGCAGCGTGATGGTCGTGCTGCCAGCTTCCCATACCGCGTTTTCGCCACTGATGCCCAGCAGCGAACTGCTGTCGGTTTTATCCGGCTCCCCCAGAATCTTGACGACATCGGGGCGCGCCATGCCGCTGTCGATTTTGGCGAAATTTTCGGCGGTGATCTTGCCGCAGGCGGTCAGGGCAAAAGCCAGTGTGGCGGCGATCAGCAAGGATTGCAGTTTCATAGCGTTTCTTTCCTCAAAACCAGCAATTAATTATGATTTTTCGACGAACAAACCAGTGTAATGCACGTCTTTGTTTTCGCTGTGTGAGGTATGTCTTGCAGGGGATGGATTACAACAACTGCGGCAGGCGCTCGCTGATGAAGTTAAGAAAACAACTGATCCGTGCCGAAAGTTGGGTGTTGCGGTAGTACACCGCGTGTATGGGCTGAAAGGTAATGATGGTGGCATCGCTTAGCACCTCAACCAGCCGTCCCTCATCGCGCGCGCTGCGGGTCATGAAATCCGACAAGCAAGCAATGCCGTTCTCTTGTTCAGCCAGCCGCAGAATGGTTTCACCGCTGGATGACACCAGTTGCGGCGAGATTTGCCAGCCATCGCCATCCGCATGCCGTAATGGCCAGTTGTTAAGCCCTTCGGGCTGGGTAAAGCCGATCAGCGTGTGGGCCGCCAGTTCGGCCGCCGACGATGGGGTGCCATGTTTTTCCAGATAAGCCGGTGCGGCCAGAATGCGCAGCTGCGTGTGCCCAAGATAGCGGGCATGCAGGGACGAATCTTGCAGATTGCCATGACGAATGGCGATATCCGTACGTTGTTCCAGCAGGTCGATAATCTGGTCGCTGCTGTTCAGTTCCAGCTGGATATCCGGATACGTTGCCCTGAATTCACTGACCAGCGGCACGATGGCGTGCAGCATGAACGGCGACGCGGCATTGAGGCGCAAACGTCCGGCCGGGCGCTCGCGCCAGATCGCCATTTGTTCTTCGGCGTCGTCGATGGCCGCGACAATTTTGCGGGCGTGCTCCAGAAAAGCCCGGCCTTCTTCGGTCAGCTGCAGCCGCCGCGTGGTACGGTTCAGTAGCGTGGTCTCCAACTTCTGCTCCAGCCGGCTGAGCGCGCGGCTGACACCAGAAGTGGTTTGATTGAGTTGCTCGGCTGCCGCCGTGATCGAGCCGGTATCGATCACGGTGACAAAGGCGAGGAGTTCTTCCGTGCTGGTTTTCATTTGTTGATTATTAATCAAGCCTCGTTCGCTGTAACTGGCTTTTTATGCAAAAACCAGGCACGGCAGACGATAACTTGATTAATGAGCAATCAATTAGCCGCCGCGTTTCTCCCGACTGCGGGCGTTGCCAGCTTTACCAATGGCCTTCCATTTGGCGGTTTCGGCTTTGCGTTCCAGCGCAGTTTGCTGACCCCGCCGCGCTTCGCGCAGCAGCTTGTGATAGTTATGCAAACGATCGGCTGGAATGGCGTCACGTACCGCGCAACCAGGTTCGTCCTGATGCTGGCAATCGCGGTAATGACAATGCGCCGAGAGCGTGTCGATATCGTCAAAACCGGCGTTGATTCCGGCCTCGTCGGTGTCGGCTCGCCACGTGCGCAAACCCGGCGTGTCGATCAGGCATGCGCCGCCGGGTAACTGATGCAACGAGCGGGCAGTGGTGGTGTGGCGACCTCGGCCATCACCGTGACGCACGCCGCCGGTCGCTTGGGTGTCGCTGGTCATCAGGGTATTGGTGAGCGTGGATTTGCCCACGCCGCTGGAGCCCAGTACCACCAGCGTTTGCCCTGCGCCCAGCCACGGCGCCAGCGTATCGCGGGTGGCATCGGCTAGTCCATTGACGGCCAGAATGGGTACATCTGATGGCAAGCGCTGCTGCAACTCGGTCAGGCGCTGTTCAACCTCAATGCCGATATCCGCTTTGGTCAGCACTGCCACGGCTGTAATGCCCGCAGCCCGGGTAAATGCCAGATAACGTTCCAGTCGGCGCGGGTTGAAGTCCATATCCAGCCCCATGACCAGCAGGGCTGTGTCGATGTTACTGGCCAGCGGTTGCCGTCGTCCGTCATTGGCTCGGCGGGCAAGGTGGCTGGCGGGTGGTAGCTGAATGCTGATCCAGCGCTCGCCCAGTTCATTAACCTGAACGATGACCCAATCTCCCACGGCTAGCGCCGTGCCTTGCTCATGCAGTGCGGTGAGTAGTTTGGGCAGTGTGCGTGCCGGATATTCGGTGTTGCCGTCATGCACCGTGAGCCAGTCTCGCTGGATTTCAGTGACCCGCAGCAGCGCGCTACCAGCGGGCGGCGTTTCAGTCATGGCGTAAAGCTGGTTAATGACTGTTTGAGTCAAGCCTATGGTTTGCAGTTGGGTGTAATCGAAAACGATATCGATCATGGTGTCCGTCATTCCTGATTCGGTAGCCCACGGCGTGCGCGGGCGTCGCTGCTTGCGCAATGGCAGAGCAGCACTGAATGTGCTTTGAGAGTGCTAAAGCAGAATGTCGGCCACGCGGATGCGGGCAGCAGAGGCGCCTGATTGCCTGCTGTGGTGAACGCAAGTCATGCGAGATGCGCTTGGGCTCAGAACAAGGCAGAGATCAAAGACTAAAAATGGCTGGTACTGGCGAATACACCAAAGCAAAAACCAGAAACCGCAAAGAAAAGCCCGATCAGGCAGTGGCCGACAGGAGGAGGGCAAGGTCAAATGTACGCATGGCTGTGCTCCTGTGGCAGTGGGTGGAGAGCGCACTTTGCGCGCTGGATTGAGGGGGCGTCAATATTGGGTAAGGTGGTGGCGGCGTTTTTGCAACGGCGCGGCCAATTGCAGTTGTAGGGTTTGCATGCCAGGGGCATGCGAACGCGTTCAATTAACCTGCACAAGGGATCTGCGCTGTTTAGATTGGGGCTTTTGGTGCGCACTAGTGCGCACCCTACGAAGCTGGGTCTCCGGCTCTCGGTCGGCGTGATTTGCGCTGTGGAATGCCAGCATCGTAGCCCGGATGAAGCGTTAGCGAGAATCCGGGGTTGCAACGTATCAGCGAGCCACCGGGATTTGCACTGGCCAACATTGCCCCCGGATTCCCACTTCGTTCCATCCGGGCTACATCGTTGCCGTCCGGCAATTCCGGAACTCACATCCCCATGGCCACCTTCATGCCATCGGCAATCGCCCGACGGGCATCGATTTCTGCCGCTTCATGCGCGCCGCCGATCAAATGCGCTTTCACGCCACGGGCAGTGAGTTCATCAAACAAGTCACGCACCGGCTCCTGACCGGCGCAGATCACCACATGATCGACCGCCAGACATTGCTCTTCATCCTTGATGCGGATATGCAAACCTTCGTCATCAATGCGCACGTATTCAGCGCTGCCAATCAGATTCACCTTGCGATGCTGCAGCGTGAGTCGGTGGATCCAGCCGGTGGTTTTGCCAGGCCCCGCGCCAGGTTTGCCGGGGCGGCGTTGCAGCAGCCAGATTTCCCGTTGCGCGGCATGCGGATGCGGCGCAATCAGCCCGCCAGGCGCGCTGATCGTCGGGTCGATGCCCCATTCGGCCAGATACTGGGCGATGGCGGTTTCGTGCGTAGCCTCATTTTGTTCAGACAAAAACACGGCGGTATCCACGCCAATGCCGCCCGCGCCGATGATCGCTACACGCTGGCCTACCGTGACCTTGCCGCGCAGTACGTCTGGGTAACGCACGGCTTTAGGGTGGTCGATGCCCACGATGGCGGGCTCGCGGGGTTTGACGCCGGTGGCGATCACCACTTCATCAAACGCTGCCAGTTCATCACTGCTGGCGCGATGGTTGAGTTTGACCTTCACGCCATGCAGATCAATCTGCTTCTGGTAGTAGCGCAGGGTTTCGTTGAATTCTTCTTTGCCTGGAATGCGACTGGCAATGCGGAACTGCCCGCCAATGGCGTCGCTGGCTTCAAACAAGGTGACGTCATGACCACGCTGGGCGGCGGTGGTGGCACAGGACAACCCGGCCGGGCCGGCGCCGATAACCGCGACGCGACGGCGTTTGGGCGTTGGTTTGATGATCCATTCGGTTTCGCGGCAGGCGCGCGGATTGACCAGACAGCTCGCGCGTTTGCCCTGGAAAATCTGGTCCAGACACGCCTGATTGCAGGCGATACAGGTATTGATTTCGTCAGCTTTGTTGGCGGCGGCTTTGTTTACAAAGTCCGCGTCGGCCAGCAGCGGACGTGCCAGCGACACCATGTCCGCAGCACCGCTTGCCAGGATTGATTCACCGATTTCCGGCGTGTTGATGCGGTTCACGGCAATCAGCGGGACGTTCACATGTGGTTTGATCTGCGCGGTCACCCAACTGAAGGCGGAGCGTGGCACAGTGGCGGCGATGGTCGGGATGCGCGCTTCGTGCCAGCCAATGCCGGTGTTGATCATGGTGACACCAGCGGCTTCCATCGCTTGGGCGAGTTCAATGGCTTCAGCCAGTGTGCCGCCGTCTTTGACCAGATCCAGCATCGATAGTCGGAAGATGATGATGAAGTCGCTACCCACCGCAGCACGTGCGGCTTTGACGATCTCCAGCGGGAAGCGCATGCGATTGGCAAACGACCCACCCCAGTCATCGTCGCGCTGATTGGCGTGCAGACTCAAGAACTGATTCAGCAGATAGCCTTCTGAACCCATGATTTCCACGCCGTCGTAACCCGCCTCTTTGGCCAGCACACTGGTGTGGGCAAAGTCAGCAATCGTGGCGCGAATTTCGGCGTCGGTCAGGGCGTGCGGGGTGTACGGCGAGATTGGCGATGCAATGGCGCTGGGGGCGACGGCTTCGGTGTGATAACCGTAGCGCCCGGCATGCAGAATCTGCAGGCAAATGTGCCCGCCTTGCGCATGAACAGCCTTGGTGACCTCGCGATGCCGCGCAACGGCGCTGGCATCGTTTAGCATGGCGGCTTCAGGGTAAATCTGACCCGCCGCATTGGGGGCGATACCGCCGGTCACAATCAGGCCGACACCACCGGCGGCGCGCTCGGCATAGAAAGCGGCCAGCGCAGACAAACTGTCGTGTTGTTCTTCCAGTCCGGTGTGCATGGAGCCCATCAGCACGCGGTTGCGCAGTTTGACGAATCCCAGATCAAGCGGATTGAGCAGATGAGGGTAGGCGGCCATTGCAAAGTCCTCGATTTTTTTTGCTATAACCCCGGAATTATCCGGAATTTGCTGATTGCAGACGAAACGATTCAAACGATTGTTTGAAATATTGCGCCAATCATTACGGAAATTGCCCGCAAAACCACTAAGGGATTTCCTGAGCAGTTGCGTTTAATCCACTATTGGCGGGCCGTTGGTCCACCGCTGGTCTGCCAGGCTGGCCCCCGCTGATACCTTGCTTGCACAGATATTTCGCGACTTTGCAAGAGGGATTCATAAAAAAATAGTTAAAAAAAATATATTTGCTGGACGGTACAGTCTAGACGCGTCGCTAGCGCTTCTTTATGATGCTGTCCTGTTACGGGCAGGTTTCGTTGCTCGTCGTCACAATGTCGGTCGGGCGAAAGCCGCTTTGCCGGTTTTGTTCCCTCACCGTAGTGCCTTTATCGAAGGGCTGCGGTTGAGCTGATCGCTATTTCGGGATAGTAAAGATGCGTGTTGTGCCTCGCCGATTTCTCATCGTTCCCCTTGTCGCACTGATCGCCGGTTGTGCGGTTGGTCCTGACTTCAAATCGCCGGATGCCCCGGCCAATAAAGCTTATACAGAACAGCCCATTCCTGGCCAGACCGTCAGCGCAGATACCGTTGAAGGCGCTTCGCAGCGTTTTGTAAACGGCCAGTTGCAGCCAGACTGGTGGACGTTGTTTGGTTCTGACACGCTCAATAGCCTGGTGGCTGAGGGTCTGGCGCATAGCCCGACGCTGGCCGCTGCCCAAGGCACGCTGCGTCAGGCTCAGGAAAACTATAATGCCCAGTATGGTACAACCGTCTTCCCACAAGTTGACGGCTCGCTGGGGGCTACGCGTAACAAAATCAGTGCCGGTTCATCGCAGGCTGGCGATCAGTCGCTGATTTTTAACCTATACAACGCTTCGGTAGATGTGTCTTACACGCTGGACTTGTTTGGCGGGAATCGTCGCCAGCTGGAAGCGTATTCCGCGCAAGTGGGTTATCAGCAATATCAAGTGGAAGCTGCGCGTTTGACGCTCGCTGCCAACATTGTGACCGCTGCGGTCACCGAAGCTTCGTTGCGCAAGCAAGTGGATGTAACCACCGAACTGATCAAGTTGCAGCAGAACCAGCTGGACATTCTGCAAAAGCAATTCAAGCTGGGTGCCGTTTCGCAGGCCGATGTTTCTACGCAAGAAACGCAGGTAGCGACGATCAAGGCCTCGCTGCCAGATCTGAACAAGGCACTCGCGCAAGCGCGCACGCAACTGGCAGTGCTGCTTGGCCGCACACCGGATAACGGTACGCCGCCGCTGAAACTGGAAGACCTGAAGCTGCCAACTGATCTGCCGGTGAGTTTGCCGTCAGAACTGGTGCGCTCGCGTCCGGACATCCAGGCTTCGGAAGCTTTGGTCCATGCAGCTACCGCCCAAGTGGGTGTCGCTACGGCCAATCTGTATCCGAAGATCACACTGACCGGCTCGCTGGGTATCAGCTCGCAAAACTGGAATAACGTGAGCTTTGGTAACGATGGCTTGTGGAGCATCGGGGCAGGGCTGGTACAGCCGTTGTTCCATGGCGGTTCACTGCGGGCACAGAAACGTGCAGCAGAAGCCGGGATGGATGTCGCGCTGGCGCAATACCAGCAAGTGGTGCTGACCGCGTTCAAGAACGTGTCGGACAGCTTGCAGGCGCTGGATCAGGACGCATTGGCGTTGCAGGCACGGGTTGATGCTGCCAATGCCGCCAAGCGTTCGCTCGATTTCACCCAGGCGCGCTTCAAACTGGGTGCCACCTCGTTTGCTTCGTTGTTGATCTCGCAACTGCAATATCAACAAACCCAGCTGAACCTGTGGCAAGCCAACGCTTCGCGTTTGAATGACACCGCTGCGCTGTTCCAGTCCATTGGCGGCGGAGTCACGAAAGAAGCTACTGCAGCGGCCAGCGCGCCAGCGGCTGCGGGCGGCTGAAAACACAACTGCAGTACCGCAACGCCAGAACACAAAACGCGGATTTTGTTTGACTGAGCGAGCCACAAATCCGTTCTGACTGCCAATGGACCCGATCAGCACAACTGTCCGGGTCCGGCATTTGAAGAATCCGTAATCGCAGTACCCAAGCCTTCGGGGAGAGTTTGTATGGCCAAGCGCATGATTATCATGCTGATTGCTGTTGGGGTGATTTTTGGGGGCATTTTCGGCTTCCAGGTCTTCAAGGGCATCATGATCAAGAAGTACCTGAGCGGTAACAAAGCGCCGCCAGTCACCGTAACCGCTACCCATATCAGCACCCAGCCCTGGCAGCCTACGCTGTCGGCAGTGGGTACTTTGCGTGCTGTGCGTGGCGTGGATCTGTCCAGCGAAGTCGCTGGCCAGGTGCGCGACGTACTGCTGCAATCGGGCGCCTTTGTGAAAGCTGGCCAGCCGCTGGTCAAGCTCAATGACGATACTGAAGTGGCGCAGCTCAAGTCGCTGCAGGCTGCGGCTGATCTGTCGGCAACCACCCTCAAGCGCGACAAAGCCCAGCTGGATGTTCAAGCCGTGGCGCAAGCCGTGGTGGATTCCGATCAGGCCGACCTGAACAGCAAGAATGCGCTGGTCGCTCAGCAACAAGCCGTGATCGCCAAGAAAGTGATCCGCGCGCCATTCGCTGGCAAGGTCGGTATCAGCACGGTTAATCCGGGTCAGTACATCAATCCGGGCGACAAGCTGGCAACGTTGCAAACGGTTGATCCGATCCTGGTTGACTTCCTGGTGCCGCAACAAGCGCTGACCCAGTTGAAGATTGGCCAGTCGATTGCAGTCAAGAGTGACGCTAATCCAAAGTCTGCCTACACCGGCAAGATCACCGCGATTGATGCCAAGGTGGACCCGTCCACCCGCAACATTCAGGTCGAAGCTTCGGTCAGCAACCCCAAGGGTGATTTGCTGGCAGGCATGTTTGCCACCGTGCAGGTCTCCACACAAGAGCCGATCAAGTATCTGACGCTGCCGCAAACCGCAGTCAGCTTCAATCCGTACGGCGAAGTGGTGTATCTGATTTCGGAAACAGGCAAAGATGCCAAGGGCAATCCTGAGCTGACCGTGAAGCAAACCTTTGTTAACGCTGGCCAGACCCGCGGCGACCAGGTAGCGATCACGTCCGGTCTGAAAGAAGGTGACTACGTGGTTACCAGCGGCCAGCACAAGTTGAAGAACGGCAGCACCGTGATCATCAACAACAAGCAACAGCCGTCGGATAACCCGAACCCGCTGGTTGGCAACGAAGACTGATGCGTTGCCTGCGGTAAACGGTCGATCAGACTAGTCAGACGATAAGTACGACCTGGAATGGCGAGCCCACAATGCGCGTCGTTCCAGGGCTAGAAAGGCACTCTGCTTGCCCCGGCGGCAAGCGGATACACAGAGGTTAGCCAGATGCGCTTTACCGATATTTTCATACGCCGGCCCGTGCTGGCGACCACGCTCTCCCTGCTGATTCTGGTGCTGGGTTTGCGTTCGCTGGATTTGCTGCCGATTCGGCAGTATCCCAAGACGGAAAACGCGGTTATTAATGTTTCCACCACCTACACCGGGGCTGACCCGGAACTGGTGGCGGGCTTTATTACGACACCGCTGGAAAACTCCATCGCCCAGGCCGAGGGCATTGATTACATGACCTCGACCAGCACGCAGGGTAGCTCGGCCATTACGGCCAACCTGCGGCTGAACTACGACGGCAACAAGGCGCTGACCGAAATCACCTCCAAGGTGAATGCGGTGCTGAACCAGTTGCCGCAAGGCTCGCAACAGCCGGTGATCTCGATCTCGGTGGGTGACACCATTGACTCGATGTATATCGGCTTTTACAGCAAGGCTTTGCCGCCCAACAAGATTACCGACTACCTGATTCGCGTGGTGCAGCCAAAACTGCAAGCCGTGGATGGGGTGCAACAGGCGGAAATTCTGGGTGAGCGCCGCTTTGCCATGCGCGTGTGGATGGATCCGAAAAAGCTGGCCGCCTATGGCGTGACGGCTGCGGATGTGTCGGCCGCCTTGCAAGCGAATAACTTCATCTCGGCGGTCGGTCGTACTGACGGCAACATGGTGACGGTCAACTTGACCGCGGATACCGGGCTGCATTCGGCTGATGAATTCAACAACCTGATCGTCAAGCAAAAAGCCGGTGCGATTGTGCGGTTGTCAGACGTCGCGAATGTCTCGCTGGGTTCGGAAGACTACAACACGCAAGTGGGTTTTGACGGCGTACAAGCGGTGTATGTCGGTATCAAGGTGGCGCCTAACGCCAACTTGCTGACCGTGATCGACAACGTGCGCAAGACCATGCCGGAAGTCCAGGCGCAATTGCCGGAAGGGCTGCAGGGCACCATCGTTTATGACGCGACCAAGTATGTGAACAGCGCCATTCACGAAGTGATCTGGACGCTGGGTGAAGCGCTGTTGATCGTGACCGTGGTGATCTTCTTGTTCCTGGGGTCATTCCGCTCGGTGATCATCCCGGTGATCGCGATGCCGCTGTCGCTGATCGGCGCGTTCATGATCATGCTGGCGCTGGGTTACACCATCAACTTGCTGACCTTGCTGGCGCTGGTGCTGGCGATTGGTCTGGTGGTGGATGACGCGATTATTGTGGTGGAAAACGTCCACCGCCATATCGAGGAAGGCTTGACACCGTTCCAGGCGGCCATTCGTGGTGCGCGCGAACTGGCTGGCCCGATTATCGCCATCTCGGTGGTGCTGATTGCGGTGTACGTACCAATCGGCTTTATGGGTGGCCTGACCGGTTCGCTGTTTACCGAGTTCGCCTTTACCCTGGCCGGTGCCGTGGGCGTATCCGCGATTATCGCGCTGACCTTGTCGCCGATGATGACCGCCAAGTTCCTGCGTTCGCCGGACCCGGAACATCCGGAAAAACTGGCGAAGTGGCTGGACAAGCAGTTTGATAAATTGCGTGGCCGCTATGAGCGCTCGTTAAGTGGTTCGCTGAATTACCTGCCGGTGGTGGGCGTGTTCGCGCTGATCATTCTGGTGAGCATTTACTTCCTGTTCATCACCTCCAAGAGCGAACTGGCACCGCAAGAAGATCAGGGTATTGTCATTACCATGAGTACCGGTGCGCCGAACGCTTCGCTCAAGCAAAGCGAGATCGATGCCCGTCAGGTCTTCAACATCTTCAAGACCTTCCCGGAAACCGATCATGTGTTCCAGTTGACCGGTGTGTCGGGCCTGAACTCGAGCATTGGCGGTATGGTGCTCAAGCCTTGGGATGAGCGCAAAACCACTGCCGACAAGATTCAGCCGCAGGTTCAGCAAAAGCTGGGTGAAATCGCCGGTACGCAAGCTGCGGCCTTCCAGCCGCCGCCGTTGCCGGGCGGTGGTGGTGGTCTGCCGGTGCAGTTCGTGATCAACACCACGAACGACTACCAGCAACTGAACGAAGTCGCTCAGGACATGATGGCCAAGGCGCGAGCCAGCGGCGTGTTCATCTACATGGACGTCGACCTGAAGTACGACAAGCCACAAACCCAAATCACCTTTGATCGTGACAAGGCCTCGCAACTGGGTCTCTCGATGAAAGATCTGGGCGATTCACTGGGTGCCGCATTGGGCGGTGGCTATGTGAACTACTTCAGTCTGGCGGGTCGTTCGTACAAGGTGATTCCGCAGGTCGGCCGTGAAGATCGTCTGAATCCGAACCAATTGCTGGACTACCACATCACCACCGGCACGGGCGATACCATCCCACTGTCGACGGTGGCCAAGGTCAAGACCACGGTGATTCCGCAACAATTGAATCACTTCCAGCAAATGAACTCGGCGACTATCTCTGGCGTGCCTTTCCCGGGCGTTACGGTGGGTCAGGTGATCAGCACGCTGCAAGGCATTGCCAAAGACACGCTGCCGCAGGGTTACACCATTGATTACGGTGGCCAGTCTCGTCAGTTTGTGCAGGAAAGCAGTGCGCTGATCGTGACCTTCGTGTTCGCGCTGATCATCATTTTCCTGGCGCTCGCGGCGCAGTTTGAAAGCTTCCGCGATCCGCTGATCGTGATGGTGTCGGTGCCGATGTCGATTTGCGGTGCGATGATCTTTGTTTCGCTGGGTCTGGGTGGCGCCAGTCTGAATATCTACTCGGAAGTGGGTCTAGTGACGCTGATCGGCCTGATTTCCAAGCACGGTATTCTGATTGTTGAGTTCGCCAACCAGCAGCAAAAACTGGGCCACAGCAAGCGTAAAGCCATTGAAGACGCCGCCGGTATTCGTCTGCGGCCGATTCTGATGACCACCGCCGCCATGGTGCTGGGTGTGATGCCGCTGATTACATCTTCTGGCGCTGGTGCATTGGGCCGCTACAACATGGGTCTGGTGATTGCCACCGGTATCTCGATCGGTACGCTGTTCACCTTGTACGTGGTGCCAGCGATGTACATGATGCTGGCCGCTGACCACAACGCCTCGGTGCATGAAGAAGAAGATGCACAGATCAAGGCGCTGGATGACGGCACCGTTGGTGAAAGCGCGCACTGATAGCTCCATGACACGGCTTGAAGCAGCCTCTGCTTCAACGTGAAAACAAAACCCCGGCCTTGGTGCCGGGGTTTTGTTTTGCGCGACGCCTTGTCGCCTGTGCTAGTTTTATAAGTTGAATCAACCTGCTACGAGGTGTGTATGGCAGCCATGGCCTGGCGTGATCTGCTGCTGTGGACAGCATTGGTCAACTATCTGCTGTTGCTGACCTGGTTTGTCCTGGCGCTGCTAACCAGGGCGACGCTGGGCCCGTGGTGCGCCCGGCTTTTTGGCGTGACTCAGGCGCAATACAACCAGATCAATTTCGGCGGCATTGTGCTGTACAAACTGGCCATCGTGTTTTTTCTGCTTAGCCCGGCAATTGTGTTGTCGGTGAAAGGCTAACGCCATGCGCGCGCCGGTCCCGCCCCGCCCAACGCCGGTGAGTCTGCATTTGCAAGACTTCCCGTTGCCGCGCGCCCAGCGTGCGGTACTGATCGTGCATGGTCTGGGCGAGCATATGGGGCGCTACCAGCATATGGCCGACTGGTTTAACCAGCGCGGCTACTCGGTGCGCGGCTACGACCACTACGGCCACGGCCACAGCCCGGGCCCGCGTGGCTCGATTACCGACAACAATATGTTGCTGGATGATCTACGCACCCAGTTTCACGATTACCAGTCCGAACTAGGCTATTCGCCCATCTTGCTGGGGCACAGCATGGGCGGACTGGTGGCGGCAGCGGCGGTCACCACCGGCTGGGTGCAGCCACGAGCGCTGGTGCTAAGTTCGCCCGCCTTACGCACCTGGATTTCCCCCTCGGTACAACTGCTGGCCCATGTGCTGGCGCTGACGGTGCCGGACATTCCACTGTGGCAGCGTTTGCCCAATCACAAGCTTTCGCACGATCCGCAAGTCACCCCGACTTTTCTGGCTGACCCGTTGCGCCATGGCCGCATGACCCCACGCCTGGCGTACTTCTTGATGCGTGGTGGCAGAGAGGTGCTGGCCAAAGCCGCATGTTTGCAAATACCGACTTTGTTGCTGGTGGCTGGCGAAGATGAACTGGTCGACCCCTCCGGCAGCCGGGACTTCGCCGCCGCCGCACCGCCCAGCCTGGTCACGCTGCATGAGTTTCCCGGGCTCTATCACGAACTATTCAATGAAGCTGAACCCGCCCGCAGCGAAGTGCTGAACGAATTGGCGATCTGGCTCAAGTCGCTAGAAACCCGCTACCCCGCACGCATGGTGGCCAGTCGTTAAACCTCGCGCAGTGTTTACCGCCGTGACGGCGGTGGGCACATGAATGGGCTGCAAGTTGCCGTGTATTCAAGCGAGTATTCACACCTTTCCGTGTTGTTTGTGCAGGCACTTTTGACAGTCTGCCACTGTCTTTCTATGGGTTCTAAATAGTTTCGCTCTGTTGACGACGCAATTTCGATTGATATAAATAATCTATTGATTTGTTTGTAACAATAAATTGGATCAATCGTTTGGACGTCGGCATACTTCGTTCATCGCATCAAGCAACACCCAGCCAATAACCCCCCAAAGGAGTTTGAACCATGCAAAACCGTGAAGGCCAACGCGTCCCCAACGTCACTTTCCGCGTCCGTGAAAACAATGCCTGGAAGAACGTCACCACTGACGATCTGTTTGCGGGCAAAACGGTTGTCGTGTTCTCGCTGCCAGGCGCATTTACCCCAACGTGTTCGTCCAGCCACCTGCCGCGCTACAACGAACTGACTCCGGTTCTGAAGAAACACGGCGTCGATAGCGTGCTGTGTGTTTCGGTGAACGACACCTTCGTGATGAACGAATGGGCCGCTGATCAGGAAGCCGGCAACATCGTTATGGTGCCAGACGGCAACGGTGAATTCACCGAAGGCATGGGCCAACTGGTCGACAAATCCGACCTTGGCTTTGGCAAGCGCAGCTGGCGCTACTCCATGCTGGTGAAAGACGGCGTGGTGCAAAAGATGTTTATCGAGCCAGAGAAAGAAGGCGATCCGTTTGAAGTGTCCGATGCCGACACCATGCTCGACTTTGTCGCCCCAAGCGCCAAGAAGCCAGACCAGGTTGTGGTGTTCAGCAAGGTCGGTTGCTCGTTCTGCGCCACTGCCAAGCGTCAATTGACTGAAGCCGGTTACGACTTCATTGAAGTGCCGCTGGACAACAAAGTGCGCGGCAAGGTACTGGGCGCACTGTCCGGCAAGATGACTGCCCCGCAAGTATTTGTGAACGGCAAGCTGATTGGCGGTGCGGAAGAAGTAGCCAAGTTCGTTGGCAAATAAGAAATCGCAAACAAAACCCTGCAGGCTGCGTCGCCCTCACTTGCCGTACTAATTGTACTGTCTGCGTTTCGCGCGCCTTGCCTGCACCGCTTCGCTGGGTTTTGTTAGTGATTTCGTTAGTTCTAAAAAGGGCGGATGAAAGTCCGCCCGGTTCGCAGTTTGCGGACCTGAATGCATCGCAGCGTTCAAGCAGCAAAAGCGGTGTATTCAGGTCCGTTGATTGATCCAGACTAATCATAAAAAAGGGGCTATTCATGACCACACTCAAAACCATCACCACCGATGTTGCAGTTATTGGCGCAGGCACGGCTGGCCTGGCGGCTTACCGCGCAGCCAAAGCCAATGGCAAGCAAGTGATCATGATCGAAGGTGGCCCTTATGGCACAACCTGTGCCCGCGTGGGCTGCATGCCCTCCAAACTGCTGATCGCCGCCGCCGAGGCCGCACATGAATTGCGTCACACCGCGCCGTTTGGCGTACATGTTGATGGTGAAATCCGCATTGATCGGCGTGAAGTGATGGACCGCGTAAAACGCGAACGTGATCGCTTTGTCGGCTTTGTGGTCAACAGCGTCGATGGCATCCCGGCGCAAGACAAACTCGCTGGTTTCGCCCGCTTTGTGGATAACACTACATTGCAAGTTGGCTTTGATGGTGGCGAGCAAGTTTTGGTCAAAGCCTCCCGCGTGGTCATCGCGACGGGTTCCAGCCCAGCGATTCCAGAACCGTTCAAAGTGTTTGGTGACCGGCTGGTAGTGAATGATGACGTTTTCAGCTGGGACACATTGCCGCAAAGCGTGGCGGTATTCGGCCCCGGTGTAATCGGTCTGGAACTGGGCCAGGCACTGTCGCGTCTTGGCGTGAAGGTCCGCTTGTTTGGTTTGCGCGGCGGGGTCGGCCCGCTGAGCGACCCACAGATTCGCGATTACGCCAAGGCTGCGTTCAAACAAGAATTCTATTTTGATCCGGATGCCGAAATCATCAGCATGGCGCGTGATGGCGACGAGGCTGTCATCACCTTCCGAAATTTGCAGGGAGAAGTGGTAACTGAGCGCTTTGAATACGTACTGGCCGCAACCGGTCGCACGCCAAATGTACGCAATATGGGCCTGGAAGATATCGGTCTGGAACTGGACGAGCGCGGCATCCCCAAGTTTGACGCCGACACGTTGCAATGTGGCCAGTCGCCCATCTTTATCGCCGGAGATGCCAACAACTTCCTGCCGCTGCTGCATGAAGCGGCGGACCAAGGCAAAACTGCGGGTACCAACGCGGCGACTTACCCGGTGGTGCAAGCCGGTTTGCGCCGGGCCATGATTGCGGTGGTGTTCTCGGACCCGCAAATCGCCATTGTTGGCAAACGCTTTGCGGATCTGCAGCCCGGTACGTTTGTGACCGGTGAGGTCAGCTTTGAAGATCAGGGCCGCAGCCGTGTCATGCTCAAGAACCGGGGCCTGATGCACGTTTATGCCGATAAAGTCAGCGGCAAGTTCCTCGGCGCAGAGTGGATCGGCCCGCGTGCCGAAAACATCGCCCACTTGCTGAGCTGGGCCGTACAGCAAGACATGGCGATTGCGCAGATGCTGGATATGCCGTTTTACCACCCGGTAGTAGAAGAGGGCGTGCGCACCGCACTGCGTGATGCCGCAGCCGCGCTGGCACAAGCCGCTTAAGTTACGGTGCGCCGGGTTTTCCGGTTATGTAGCTCCACTTCAATAAACAGGCTCCCCGATGGGAGCCTGTTTTTGTTTGCTGGCGGGCGATTATGCCGCGCGCCTGCCGCCAATCCGCTCATGATGACAGCATAAATTGTCCGGTCCATGCTGACAGCAGCACCAGAGCAAGACTGATCCTGTGGCGAACGCAGCACGCGGATCATGAAGGTTTGCTCCGGGTGAGCTGATCCGAAGAGGAGAGCATCATGTTCGTTCCTTCGCGTTCCGTGAATTTGCTGGTTGCCGCCTCCGTACTTGGTGGCATGGCGGGGTTGTATGCTGAAAAAGACTGGATCGACAATCCGCGCTCACGCTTGCCGGATGTAGAGCGTCCGTTCTCTGATCCGCTTGATGCCGATTTACTGCCTTTGCTGGCGGATGGGCCGCTTTGGCATTAAGCACAAACCCAATACGTCAAATACCGCCCAAATACTTCTGACCGACGCTTCCCAAGTGCGGCGCGACTGTGGCCGCGCGTGGCGCACATGCCCGATCGATTAAAAATCAGGGTTTTGCTGCCGAGTGCAGCACTCGCCAAGTGTCAGACATCACCCTGGCATTACAACTGAGACCCGTCCCCGGTATCATCTGGGCCTTCGCTTGTAAAAGGCCTACCGGATCAACCCATGGTTTCCGTTCAGAACAAGAAAAACCCGCTGCGTGCGGCGCGCGGCAGTATTTTGCTGTTTTTGCTGGGCCTGCTGGCCGCACTGGCTGTACTGGCCGTGCTTGGGGTCGCCTACGTCGTGCTGTTGATGGGCCCTAAATTGCCCGATCTGGATGCGCTGACCAACTTCCAGCCTAAAGTGCCGTTGCGGGTTTACACCGAAGATCACGTACTGATTGGTGAGTTCGGTGAAGAACGCCGTAGCCTGGTCAAGTTTCAGGACATTCCCGATGTCATGAAAAAGGCCGTGCTGGCCATTGAGGACTACCGCTTTTACCAACATGGTGGCGTGGACTTCATGGGTATTGCCCGTGCCGGTGTGGCTGACGTCATGCACGGTGGCGCGGCGCAGGGCGCCAGTACCATCACCATGCAGGTGGCCCGTAATTTCTTCCTCTCCCGCGATAAAACTTACTCGCGCAAGATTTACGAAATGCTGCTGGCGTACAAGATCGAAGCTGCGCTCAGCAAAGACCAGATTCTTGAGTTGTACATGAACCAGATTTTCCTGGGTCAACGTGCGTACGGCTTTGCCAGTGCCGCGCGCGTGTATTTTGGCAAAGACCTCAAGGACATCTCGCTGCCTGAAGCCGCCATGTTGGCCGGTCTGCCCAAGGCACCGTCCGCTTATAACCCGGTGGTAAACCCCAAGCGCGCCAAGATTCGCCAGGAATACATCCTCAAGCGCATGTACGAACTGCAGTACATCACCAAAGACCAGTATGACGAGGCGGTCAAAGCGCCAATTCACGTGGTGGAAAGTGGCGGCCAGTTTGCGGTACACGGCGAGTACATTGCCGAAATGGTGCGCCAGACCCTGTACGGCCAGTACAAGGAAGATGCTTATACCAAGGGCTTTAGCGTCACCACCACGGTGAACTCGGTCGATCAGACCGCTGCCTACAAAGCGGTGCGTAGCGGGGTGATGGATTACGACCGTCGCCACGGCTATCGCGGCCCGGAAGGCACAATGGAGCTGCCGCTCGATGCCGATGCCCAGCAAGACGCCATTGACGACACACTCAATCAGCATCCGGACAACGATGAACTGCTGGCTGCGGTTGTGATCAGCGCCAATGCCAAGGAAGTCGTGGCGGTGCCCTCCGACGGCGAACGCGTAACGATTACTGGCGATGGCTTGAAGTTTGCCGCCAACTCGCTCAAGGCAAGCGCCAAGAATCCGATTCGCGCCGGTTCGGTTATCCGCATTACCCAGGATGCCAAGGGCAATTGGCAGATTTCGCAAATGCCGCAAGTCGAAGGCGCATTGATTGCGTTGGCGCCAGACAACGGTGCAATCAAGGCACTCGTTGGCGGCTTTGAGGCCGATGGCAGCAAGTTCAACCATGTCACGCAGGCGTGGCGCCAACCAGGTTCCACCTTCAAGCCGTTCATTTATTCGGCGGCGCTGGAGAAGGGCGTCGGCCCGGCCACGCTGGTCAACGACGCCTCGTTCACCTTGCCACCGGCCACGCCGGATCAGGAAGCCTGGTCGCCCAAGGATGATGACCAACCGGAAGGCCCGATTACGTTGCGTCGCGGTTTGCAGAAATCCAAGAATCTGGTGGCAGTGCGTACGCTCAATTTCATTGGTCCGGTTTACGCCCAGCAATACATCACGCGCTTTGGTTTTGATGCGGCCAAAAACCCGGCTTACCTGCCGATGGCGCTGGGTGCCGGTGCGGTCACGCCACTACAACTGGCCAATGGTTATGCGGTGTTTGCCAATGGCGGCTTTCGGGTTAATCCGTGGCTGATCTCCGAAGTGCGTGACGCCCGTGGCAATGTGCTGTCCAAAGCCAAGCCAGTGGTGGCCAGTAAAGACGCACCGCGGGTGATTGATGCCCGTAACGCGTATGTCATGGATAGCCTGCTGCAAACCGTGGCGCAACGCGGCACCGGCGCGGGCTCCAATGTACTGGGCCGGAGCGACCTTGCTGGCAAAACCGGTACCACCAACGATGCGGTAGATGGCTGGTTTGCTGGTTATCAACACACGCTGGTAGCCGTCACGTGGCTGGGGTACGACCAGCCCAAGAGCCTGGGTAGCCGTGAATTTGGCGCGCAACTGGCCTTGCCATTGTGGGTCTCGTTCATGGGTAAAGCGCTGCAAGGTGTGCCGCAATATCAAATGACACAGCCGGATAACCTGCTGACCATTGATGGCGAGCTTTATTTTGACAACATGACGCCGGGCAATGGTTTTGTGGCCGGGATCGATTTGGGCGCGGGCGACGCGGCTGATCCAGACCAGCCAACAGCCAGCGCGCCAACAGCGGACGAGATTTCCGACAAACAAAAAGTAATCGACATGTTCAAGAATTGATCTCTTCAATAATTGATGGGTCTAATTAATTTTTTAATTGTTTTCGTTATTTGAAAGCTAATCAGAAAAAAAGCATGCAAGCGTTTCGCTTCATGCTTTTTTTTCGTGAAAAATACCGTTTGTCAGATAAAAGCTGATGTCCTAAAGAAGCGTAAGTCCTTGCCGATATGAAGATTATTCCAGTTGAGACATTGAGTTCGATGCTGGGTTAATTGATTAACCATATTTGCTTTGCGGTTATGATGATGGAATATTACTGAGGCGGAATTGAACCCGCCCATGTTTTAACTCACCGGGTAATACACTGCCATGTCCATCGGAAAGCGTCTTCTTCTTCTCATCGGTTTTTTCATTGCGGGTCTGGTGTTCATTCTGGCCGTGGGTATCTGGCAGCTGGGGAAAATGGACGACCGCGTTGTCCAGCTGAATAAAGATGTGGTGCCCAGTATTCTGGCAATTAAAAACGCGTCTGAAAATTATCAGCGGATGCGGGTTTCGCTATTTCGCCACTTGGTAGTCAAAACCGCTGAAGAAAAAACCAGCCTTGCGCAGAAAATTGCCGGACAGGATCAACAGATCAAAGAAGAACTGGAAAGCTATAAATCATTGATTTCCGACGACCAGGATAAAACACTGCTGGATGCGGATATCGCTGCGTATAACGCCTATCTGGTCCTCCAGAAAAACATGCTGGATGCTTCCAGTGGCAGTACGCCTGAGCAGGGTATTGCGCTGATGATGTCTTCGTATAACGATCAATTGAAAGTAACCGACGCTTTTGCCGCACATGCCAAATATAACAATGACCTGGGTAACAAGGCGCGAGATGCGGCTCAGGCCACTTACAGCTCCGCTTTATATTTGCTGATTGGTCTGGGTGTTCTTGTGTTGGTGGGCGCGGTCATATTCAGCGTGCTGATTTACCGTTCCGTAACTACACCACTGGCCGCCATGCGCAATGGCATTGAAGCCGTGGAAAGCCGCCTGGATTTCCGTAACCGGGTTAACGGATCTGGCCGTGACGAAGTGGGCGTCACCATCCGCGCATTCAACAAGCTGCAAGACAAAGTGCAGAACAGCCTCAAGCAACTGCGAGGTGCCAGCACCAGCGTGGCGGGCTCCGCCACGCAATTGTCGGATGCCAGCGAACAGGTGGCCAAAGCCGCAGCCGCACAAAGCGAAGCGACCGCCAGCATGGCAGCTTCGATTGAAGAAATGACGGTCAGCATCACCCATGTTTCTGATCGGGCAGGCGAGGCACAGCATTTGGCCGACGAATCGGGCAAGCTGGTCAAAACCGGTCGCACCATCATTGGCCGCACTGCGGACGAAATCAACCGCATTGCCGACGGTGTGGGCGTGGCCGCAGAACGGCTGACCCAGCTAGAACAACAAACCCAGCAGATTTCCTCTGTGGTCCGGGTGATTCGCGACGTGGCAGATCAAACCAATTTGCTGGCGCTGAACGCTGCCATTGAAGCCGCACGTGCTGGCGAAACCGGCCGGGGCTTTGCGGTGGTGGCCGATGAAGTACGCAAACTGGCAGAACGTACAGCCCAATCCACTGCGGAAATCAGCAAGATAATTGAATCGGTCGGAGAAAGCGCCCAACGCACGGTCGCCGGCATGAATGAGGCGGTCGAGCTGGTGCATTCGGGCGTGGCGCAAGCGGGTGAGGCGCGGACGGTGATCGAGCAAATTGGCGAGCATGCGGGGCGCACGGTGGATATGGTGTCGGATATCTCCGCTGCCTTGCGCGAGCAATCGCAGGCCAGTTCCAACATTGCGCAACAAGTCGAACGCATTGCGCAGATGACTGACGAAAACAGTGCCATCGCTGGTAACACCAGTGAAGCAGCTCGTAACCTGGGGCGTCTGGCTGAAGAAATGGAAAAAGAAACCGCGCAGTATCAGCTCTGATCCTGAGTGGCGATGTGCGAAAAAAAGCAGCCTGTTGGCTGCTTTTTTAATTTATTGGCGTCCGTCCCGGCTCATCAGGGCTGACGCGGTGGCGTGACTACATCACATACTGGTTACACCAGCCGCCGCCTTGCACCAGCTTGCCTTTGATCAAGCTACAGGAGCCGGTCGGGCCACCATCCGGTGAGTTATAGAGTTCACAGGTATCGCAACGCTGCCCGCTGGCCCAGCTCGGGTTTTTGGCTTTGTCGACCGTCGTGGCATCGGCCACATACGCCAGCTTGATCGCTTCCGGGTCTGTTTCTGCCAGCAATGGGTCCTGCGCATGGGCGTGGCGCGCCAGCATGACCGCGACGCCAGCGGCGGGCAGGGTTTTCAGCAAAAAGTCTCGACGGCTGCTCATGCGTAGTTTCTCCAGATGGCCCAGATGGTTCTGGCCGATAGATGTCATTCAAACGCGCGAGCAGGCATTGCGCTGACCGTGCTCAGAGCGATTTACCAGATGCCTGGCAACATGCGCGCCGTGTGATTGCTGTAATCAGACCACGTGCTGCCAAAAATCTGCCTGAGCGCTGCATCCTCATGCCGGGCTTTCCACATGAAGGCCACCAGCACCAGCACCACTATCCACAGCGCTTGCCAGCCATGTGCCAGGGCCGTGCCAGCAAAGGCCACAACAAAGAAACTGTAGAAAGGATGACGGATGCGCCGGTACAGCCCGCAGGTAATCAGCGGCTGCGGATCAGGCAGGCCAGCGGGCGCGGTCCATGCGGCCCCCAGCATGCGCCGGGCCCGGTACATGCCCGCCAGCCCCACAACCAGCAGCAGCAGCGATAACACCTGCTCCAGCGTGCTGTTGCTGGGGTCGTATTGATTGAGCAGCACAAAGCCACCAAAAATCAGCAGCACTTGCACCAGCCACGCCCAGGCATGTTGCGGGGTTTGCCCTTGCTTGATGCCGCCAGCAAAAAAGATCCACCAGATGGCCCAGACCAGCCAGCCAAGGCCGTGCCAGGCAAGAATATGCTCGAACATGACTCCTCCGTCCCACCGGCTGCCGCGTGTTGTGCATGTGTAGTCCATGCGCGTCGGTCAGCCTTGTTTTGCTATTTGTTGTGTAAATGGCTGTTTGAATGCAAATGGTGCCGGGGCAAATTATGGGCTCGCTCCATGACAACGGCAATGGCCCTGCAGTACGGTAATGACCTTGCAACAAGACTGTCATGAAGACCAGCTAGCGTAGGCAGTTTATGCAACGTGCATTGTTGCGCTATCCAAGGGGAGCGGGTGTGTGGAGATAGGTCATTTCGGCGGTTACGGGGCTGACGCTAGCGGCCTGGTGTGCGGTTTTTTGTTCAGTCCGGCCGGTGTCAGCGCGCTGACCTCGGATGCCGCCAAAGACTGGCTGGCGCAACCGGCGCCGCCAGACCAGTTCATCTGGCTGCATTTCAACATAGCGCAGGCCGCCACCGCGCGCTGGATGGATGAGCATCTGCCGCTGCCCGAAGCCTTTCATCAATCGTTAAGCATGGCCAGTCGTTCTTCGCGGGTTGAGCTGGAAGGGGAGTCGTTATTGGCGGTGCTCAATGATGTGTTGTTTGAGTTTTCGTTTGACGCCGCCGAGATATCCACCCTGTGGCTGTGTCTGGATTGCCGCATGGTTATCAGCGCCCGCACCAAGCCGCTGCGCTCAATCGACCGCTTGCGCGAGGCGGTGCGCGGTGGTGTCAATCTGCGCTCGCCGGTGGATTTGCTGGTGCGTTTGCTGAGTTTGCAGGCCAGTGTGCTGGAGCAGATCGTGCGCGATTCGGCGCAGGAGGTTGATCGCATTGAAGACCGCTTGCTGGCAGATCGACTGGAGCGCCGTCGGGTCAACTTGGGCAGCTTGCGACGTGTGCTGGTCCGCCTGCAACGTTTGCTGGCACCTGAACCCGCCGCACTGTTTCGCTTGCTGAGTCGGCCGCCCAAGTGGATTGCCGAGGCCGATGTCAACGAGTTGCGCCAATCCACCGAAGAGTTCGCCGCTGTGCTGACCGATCTGGCCGCGCTGCACGAGCGAATCAAACTCTTGCAGGAAGAAATTGCCGCACATATCAACGAGCAAGATAACCGCAGCTTGTTCGTGCTGACTATCGTGACCGTGCTGGCATTGCCCTTCAATATCATCGCCGGTCTGCTGGGGATGAACGTAGGCGGCATCCCGTTTGCCCAGCATGCCAACGGCTTCTGGATTGTGGTGGGCGTAGTGGCAACGGTGACCGGTACTGCCGGTTGGTACGCCTGGCGCAAATGGCGGGAGTGAGGCGCCAGCTCAGATCAAGGCTACGCCAAAGCGGCGCATGACCAGCGCAAACAAGCCAAAGCAAACAATCGTGAAGACAGCGCTGCCAGCCATGGCTGGCCAGAAGCCAAACCGGGCAAATAGCCACGGAAACAACAAGAACATCGGCAGCGTCGGCAACACGTACCAGAAGGTATACCAGGCATGATTGGCAATCTTGCTGGCAGGTTGCCTTTCGAAATACAGCCAGCACAAGGTCAGCAGCGTGACCAGCGGCAGGGATGCGATGAGCGCTCCCAGCTTGTCGCTGCGTTTGGCTATTTCGGACACGGCCACCACCACTGCGGCGGTGACCAGATATTTGATGATGAGATAAGGCATCGGGTTACCACGTGGCACTGGCTTGGGGTTTGGCGGAATTACAGCAATACCTGCCAGAAACCGGCATCCAGCCATTGTTCAAATTTGCGGCCGACTTCGTTAAAGTGCGCCACTTTGCGAAATCCGCAACGCTCATGAAATGCCACGCTGGCCGGATTGGGCAATGCAATGCAGCCAATGACTGCATGAAACTGGCGCGCGCGCAGTTCATCCAGCAGCGCGGTATATAGCGGCGTACCAATCCCGCCTTTAAGCGAATCGGCACGCAGATAAATGGTGCTTTCCACCGTGTGACGATACGCCGGGCGACCGCGCCAGACCGTGCCATAGGCGTAACCCACCACGCCAGACTCGGTTTCAGCTACCAGCCATGGATAGTGTGCGATTACATCGTTAATGCGTTTTTGCATATCGGCCGCGGCGACCGGGTGTTGCTCGAAGCTGATGGCGGTATTGACGACGTAATAGTTGTAGATATCGCAGATGGCTTGGGCGTCAGACGGTTGGACAGGGCGGATTTGCATGGGCGGTGAGTCGGTAAAGACCTGGTCGTGGATACAAGGTGTGACAGTACCCGGTTTGGGAGGAGGTTAGAAGTGGGGTTACGGAGAAGGGATATGACGGAGACGGCTTTGCTGCTGGGCTGCAACGCCAACAGTTTGCATCGTTGCCTGGATTCGCGCAGCAAGCCGGGGCGCGATATTGTCAAAATCAAATGCCGGTTATCCGTTGATACGTTGCCCCCGGATTCCCGCTAGCGCTCCATCCGGGCTACAGGCACTGGTTTATGCACGCCAACCTGATACTCGCAAAACAAAAAAGACCCTCAAGAGGATCTTTTTTGTTGGCACACAGTAAATATCAATGCCCGCCCGCCGCTGCCGCACTGGCGCCGCCACCTTTGGGAGCAAAGGGTGGTTTGGCAAAGAACACGACCGCAATCAGCGCCAGGAACAGCACGCCCAGCATGTTGAAGTAGTCGATGGTCGACATCATTAGCGCTTGCGATTGCACCATTTGTTCGATCATGACCGCAGTGCGCTGCAAACTGCCGTGGCCGAGCGAGGTCACCGCTTGCTGCGTAGCCGGGTCGTAGACCGAGATATGCTCGGTGAGCCGCGCATGGTGTTCAATTGCCCGTTCCTGCCAGATCCACGTCGTGAGCGATGCCGCAAAGCTGCCGCCCAAGGTACGCAGGAAGGTCGCCAGACCAGAGCCCGCCGAAATTTCATGCGGATGCAGGTCAGACAGCACAATCGATAGCACTGGCATGAAGTAGAAAGCCACACCAAGGCCCATCAGCAACTGCGCCAGCGCCACGGTCTGGAAGTCCACATCGATGGTGAAGCTGGCTCGCATGAACGAGGTGGCCGCCAGGATGATGAAGGAGAACGAGGCCAGTATGCGCAGATCAAAACGCGGCGCGTATTTGCCCACGAACGGCGTCAATATCACCGGCAATATCCCGATAGGCGCCGTCGCCAGACCTGCCCACACCGAGGTGTAGTGCAACTGCGTTTGCAGCCACAGTGGCAACAGCAAGCTCATGCCGAAGAACCCGGCATAACCTAGCGTCAGCGTCACCGTACCTGCCGCAAAGTTGCGGTGGCGGAACAAGCGCAGGTTCACGATCGGGTCGCTGTCGGTCATTTCCCAGATCAGGAAGATAGTCAACGCCACGGCAGCAATGATCGCCAGCACCACGATGAACGGCGAACCAAACCAGTCCAGATCGTTACCCTTGTCGAGCAGCACCTGCAGTGCGCCCACGCCAACGATCAGTGTGATCAGGCCAACGTAGTCCATCTTCGGGCGTTCGAGTTTTTCTGGACGGCCCTTCATCTGGCCGGCGACAACCCAGGAAGCAAAGATACCGATCGGCACGTTGATAAAGAAAATCCACGGCCACGAATAATTATCGGTAATCCAGCCGCCCAGAATCGGCCCTGCAATCGGCGCCACCACCGTAATCATCGCCAATAGCGCGAGTGCTTGCCCTCGCTTGTTGGCGGGGTAGATGGAGATCAGTAGCGATTGGGTGATCGGGTACATCGGCCCGGCTACCGCGCCTTGCAGCGCCCGGAAACCCACCAGCATGCCCATGCTTTGCGCCACGCCGCACAGCAGCGAAGCCAGCGAGAACAGGATGGTGGCCCAGATAAACAGTTTGGTTTCGCCATAACGCCGCACCAGCCAGCCGGTCAGCGGCAGTGCAATGGCGTTGCTGACCGCAAACGAGGTGATGACCCACGCGCTTTGGTCCGAGCTCACACCCAGATTACCGGCGATGGTTGGCAGCGAGACATTGGCGATGGTTGTGTCGAGCACCTGCATAAAGGTGGCCAGGCACAGGCCAATGGTCGCCAGCCCTAAATTGGGCGGGCGAAATGAGGGCTGACTCATTGTGTTTTTCCCGCCTTACTTCTTGGCCTGGCCGGAAGCCAGGTTGGCATGGATGGTGTCCTTGATCAGTTCATCGGCAGCGTTCAGTTGCTGCTTGTAAACGTCGGTCGTGAACAGCGGGTGCGTGGCAGCGGTTTGCGACAACGAGGCGCCAGACTGGTCATGCAGGCCAACGTCGGCACTCATCGACAGCCCGATACGCAGCGGGTTGGCCGCCACTTCTTTCGGGTCCAGCGTGATGCGTACCGGAATACGCTGCACGATCTTGATCCAGTTGCCGGTGGCGTTTTGCGCCGGAATCAAACTGAACGCGCTGCCAGTACCAACGCCCAGGCTATCAACCTTGCCGTGGTATTCCACGCTGCTGCCGTACAAATCGGCCTTGAGCGTTACCGGCTGGCCAATACGCATGTGGCGCAGCTGGGTTTCCTTGAAGTTGGCTTCAACCCATACTTGTTCCAGCGGGACCACGGCCATCAGTGGCGTGCCTTGCTGCACGCGTTGGCCCACTTGCACCGCACGTTGGGCAACATAACCAGTGACTGGCGCGACCATGGTGGTGCGCACGTCATCCAGATAGGCAGAACGCAGCTTGGCGGCGGCAGCTTGCACGTCCGGGTGGGATGCCACAACGGTGTCCTCAACCAGCACTTTGCTGCTGGTCAGTTGGCCTTGATACGAAGCCACCGCGCTTTGGGCTGCAGCCAATGCATCGCGAGCGTGCGCCAGTTCTTCAGCAGAGATAGCGCCGGTTTTGACCAGTTGCTGGCGACGATCAAAGTCGGCCTTGGCTTTATCCAGTGCAGTTTGCTGGGCGGCCACTTCGGCTTGCAGGCTGTTCACGTTGCTGAACAGGCCCCGTACTTTACGCACGGTGCTGGCCAGGTTGGCCTTGGCTTGCTCCAGACCAACATGCGCATCGCTTGGGTCCAGCTGTACCAGCGTTTGGCCAGCTTTTACCAGCGCGCCATTGTCGGCGCCAATGCTGACTACCGTGCCAGGGATTTGCGGGGTGATTTGCACCACGTTGCCTTGGACGTAGGCATCGTCAGTGTCTTCGTTCCAGCGGCCTACGGTGACATACCAGACGGCCCAGGCCAGGATGGCGAGGACAAAAATGGCAAAAGCCAGGCGCAACAGAAATTTGCGGCGGGAAGGGCGCTGCGGGGCGGCAGCAGCGGCGTTGTTTTCGGTGCTCATGCTCGTCTATTCCTTGATGTCTCGATTCTTGATGATCTTTGGGCAGCTTATTGCGCTTGCGCCGGGGCGGAGGCAGTAGCCAGTGTGGGCGTATCGTCAGCCGGGCGATAACCGCCACCCAGTGCCTGCACCAACAGTACCGATGCATCCAGCTGTTGGGCATTCAGGCCCGCCAGGCGCATCTGGGCGTTGAGCAACTGCTGCTGGATGCTCAAGACATCCAGGTAGTTGCCAAGGCCGCCGTGATAGCGCTGCATGGACAACTCATAAGCCTGCTGGGCGGTCTGGATCGCTTCTTTTTGTTGGGTTACTTGCCGGGCCAGCGATCGCAGCGCGCTGATTTGGGCTGCTACTTCGTGCATGGCGTTGACCAGCGACTGGTTGTATTGCGCTACCGCCAGATCATATTGGGCGTCTTTGGCCGACAAATTGGCGCGCAAGCGGCCGCCATCAAAGATCGGCAAAGTCAGTGCCGGACCAAGTTGACCGTAACGGCTATCCCACTCGGCCAGATTGCCCAGACCCAATGAGGCCAGACCAATCGCGGCGGTCAGGTTGAAATCGGGATAGAACTTGGTTTGCGCAGTTTTGATCTCTTTGCTGGCACTTTCGACGCGCCATTTGGCTGCGACGATATCGGCACGACGGCCTACCAGCTCAGCGGGCAGCACGCTCGGCAATGCCAGTGCCGACGGTTGCAGCACTTGCGGGCGTGCCAGTTGCTGACCCCGATCCGGGCCTGCGCCTAGCAATGCCGCCAGCGCCAGTTGGCTGTCGTCAATTTGCTGCTGGGTGGATTCCAGTTGCTGGCGCGCGGCTGGCAACGCGGATTGCGCCTGCTTGAGTTGCACCTGGCTATCAATCCCCGCATCTACACGCTGTTGCACCAGCTTGAGCTGGTCTTGTGCGCGTTGCAGGTCAGCCTTGGCGATGTCTTGCAATTGCCAGGCGTAACCGAGCTGTGCGTAAGTGCGGGCCAGGTTGCCAGACAAGGTAATGCGGGCTTGCTGGCCATCGATCTCGGTGGCACGGCTTTGGCCGACTGCGGCTTCCCACGCGGCGCGCTGCCCGCCCCACAGATCAAAGTCGTAGCTGAACTTGAGCGAAACCATCTTGAGCGCGGCGTAACCATCGCCGAACGGCGCAGGCAATACCGTGCCCGGAATACGGATGCCCGAATACGCGGCAGCGGCATCGACACGCGGCATACGCGCGGCATCGGCTTGGCCAGCTTGCGCCAGTGCGACACGGGTACGGGCGTCGGCAACTTCCAGCGTCGGATTATTCTTGAGCGCTTCATCAATCAGTGACGACAGCTGCGCGTCACCCAGTGCGGTCCACCAGTTCTGCTGTGGCCAGACGCTGGCATCGACGCGCGCGCCACTCAGCGACTTGCTGGCGCCCAGCGTGTTGGCATCTAGCACCTTGCCTTGCGGGCTCAATCCTTCCCAATTGGCACAACCCGCCAGCAGCGCCGTGACCAGCACGCTAAGCAGCAGTTGGCTTTTACGCGGCGATACTTGCCGCCGCAAAGTTTTTGTTATCACTGCGGGGTCTCCAGGGTATTACGGACACGTTTCAGTAGCGAAATCAGGGTGTCTTGCTCGTCTTGTGAAAGATCGATCAACGCTTGTTCCATCGAGTCTTCACCGCAGGTTTGCATGGTTGCCCACAGTGCCAGACCAGCTTCGGTCAGCGTGATTTGCAAGGCGCGGCGGTCTTCCAGGTGCGGTTGGCGGCGCAGATAACCTTTCTCTTCCAGCTTGTCCAAAAGCCGCGTCATGGCACCCGCATCGTGGTCTATGGCCCGGGCCAGCTCGGTCGCGGTTTGCGCGCCGTGATAGGCCAAACGCTTGAGTACCAGAAACTGGCTCAGATTCAGCTCAAGGCCACTGGCAGCAAGTTTGCGTTCAAACAGTTGAAACAGACCATCGCGAACCTGGCGGACCAGAACCCCGAGGTTTTCTTCGGGAGCTTGGATGTGAGACATGACAAAGCCTTGGTAAAGGGTAAATTTGTGGCGATATTAGGTTTCTTTTGTGATAGTTGTCAAAGCAAAGGTATGGATGCGAATAATCGATGTGGGCTAGGGTTTTTTCGATAAAACACTGATTTTGATTATCATTTTGAGATAACTAGCCGACCGGTCGGTTGATTGTTCGTTGCGCTAGACAAACAATTCGCGATTTACTCTCTAAATATCGAGATTTAGACCAAGGTCGAGTGCCGTCAGCTGTGCTGACTTGGGGCAGGGCGTGAGGGGCGGTATTGCCCCTCTTGGTGAGCCAACGGGATGCGCAAAACAAAAAGGCATACCGTGAGGTATGCCTTTTCAAGAATGCTGCAGCGCTGCGAAATTAACCGACTTGTTCGCCGCCCAGTGCTTCCAGCAATTCCGGCACCAGCGTGCGCAACTCGCCAACCAGCAATGCCAGACCCGAATCAAACAGCGCGGCGCGATCTTCAGCGTCAGCGTTCTTGAAGTCGTCTTGCAGCGCATCAAGCATGGCGACGCGCTTGAGTTCCATTTTCTCGGTCAGTTGCAGGGCAATACGGTCTTGCCAGGACAGGGCCATCTTGCTGACCAGCTTGCCGGACGACAAATGCTGCTGGATTTCTTCGCCCATCAACGGTTGTTTGACCAGGCGCGCAATCGGACCATCTTCACCGGGCGCACGCAGTTCTACATCCTGACCCAGATCGAACACGCCAGCGTCAGCCGATTCCAGCCACACGGTCATGGCGGTTTGCGGTGTGGTATTGGTCTGGATCAAACGGGTAGGCAGGCTGCCCAGGCTTTCGCGCAGCAGTGACAACAATTGTTCGGCTTTGCCCGCGCTGGCGCTTTCCACCAGGACCAGGTTATTACGCAGATCAATCAAGGCGCGTTGTGTACGCGAACGGGTAAAGGCGCGCGGCAACAATTCTTCGGTGACGCGCTCACGCAGTTCCTTGATCTCGCGCTTGCCCACTTTGCGGTTTTCGCGGGCTTCGATTTCGGCAACGCGAGAGTCAGCCGTTTGCTTGATGACCGAGCCGGGCAGCAGCTTTTCTTCGGTCTTGAGCATGACCAGCACGGCATCCTGAAACGGATAAGCCATCACTTCGGGCATGTGCGCGGCGGGAGCGATCCAGCCTTGCGTCATCAAGTCCTGACTGCCACAGCCAAAGAAAGGGCGCTTGGCCAGACTGGCGCTGATGCCATCGGCGTTCAGGGTGTGATCAGGGGAAAGGCGGTAAATCTGGATATTGCGAAACCAGAGCATGGGTGCGGCGCTCGTTAGCTTTGATAAGGTGCGCGATTGTACCGGCTGCCCGACCTGACGCAAACCGCCATTTTTTGCCTTGGTGGCATTCGCCGCACCCGTAATGAAGGTGCTTGCCGCCAGACGGTAAAAGCGGCGAATATTCCACCTGAATGAGGTCCACCCGTTTCAGCCCTATTTCAGGAAGAAATCGATGCAAATTGCCTGCCCGCACTGCCATACCCAGAACCGGGTTGAACCCGAGCGTGTGGCCGACGGCCCGACCTGTGGCGCCTGCCACAAACCGTTATTTACCGGCGCACCTATCGCCGTCAATGCTGAGCAATTTGCCGTGCTGACCAAACAACTGAAGAACCCGGTGGTCGTGGATTGCTGGGCGACGTGGTGTGGCCCTTGCCAGGCATTTGCGCCGTCTTATACGGCTGCAGCGGAATACTTCAGCGGCAAAGCCACCTTTTTGAAGGTGGATACCGATCAGGAACAGGCGCTGGCCACAAGTTTGAAGATCCGCAGCATTCCGACCTTGCTGGTGTTCGAACGTGGACAGGAACAGGCGCGGCAAAGTGGGGCGATGTCGCTGGGGCAATTCAAGGCGTGGCTGCTGGATTTTTTCTGAGCCCGGCTGACCACACAGGTTAAACTGCGGCCTTACCGGCAATCGCAATCGGGCAGGGCGTTATATGGCAACAAACGGGGCATCACCAGGTTCGAAATCCGCACCCAAAGTACAGATGTATTTGAGCGTGCCTTTCGCGCAAAAAGACGAGGCCAAACAGTTGGGTGCACGTTGGGATGCGGCCAGCAAAAAGTGGTACGTGCCGCACGGCGTGGATATCAATCCATTCCAGGCTTGGTGGCCTGCTGATTTGCAGGATGCTCCGGTAGTTTCTGCGGTCGCTCCCGCCGCGCGTAAACCATCGCGGCCCGCCACACCGACTACGACTGAACCTGCCACTGCTTTCACCAGTGGCTCGCAAGCCGTCATTGTGGAATATCCGGACGACGACCCGCCGTGGGAAGAATAAGCGGTTGGCAGGTGGCATAAAAAAAGCCCGGTATAGACCGGGCTTTTTGCTGGCTGGCAGACGACGAATCAGTCAGGATTTCGCGCAACCCAACGCTGTAAAGCTGTGGGTGCTGGCGTAGGTTACGGTTGGCATGTAGTTGCCGACCACTGATTGCTCTTGCCCTGGCACTGTCACGTTCTGAATGGCGTTGGCAAATGATGGGTCTGGCAACATGTTGCGCAGAATCAGCAATCCGTCGTTGGGGTGACCTGCGCCATCGCCCGCGTCTGACAACTGGATCCAGCCAAAGCCGCAGGCGGTGGTGGCATTCGCGGGTCGATCAGCTGTGCGGCTGATCGCGATCACGTAATTGCCGTTCGCATCGACCGGTACCTGGGCGTCATACGCGCAGTCAGTGACTTTCTGCGTGTAGAACTCGTTGGTACATATCGACCAGTAGCGCACCTGCGCATCTGCAGCCACCTGGGCGTTCTGGTAAGTCGCCGGGGTTGTCGGCAACTTGCCGCGCAGGACGATCACGTCGCCGTAATCCCGGCTGATCATGCTTTCCAGATAAGCGTTATCCGGATTGCCGTACCAGTTCATGGTGTAGGTCGGTGTTCCGCCGCACGAGAAGAAGAACAGGCACTGCAGATTCCAGGTGCGATTGAACGGGAAGTGCCACACGCCCGGGTTCTGCGACGGGAAGCTATCCGCCACACCCGCTTGGTCGCGCAGCATGGTGTATTGCGCGGTGGTCAGCAGCGTGGGGGTGCTCAGGGTTGGCGCCGGATTGAGCTGCGCGCAGGCCGCATCGCCTTCCAGTGAACTACCATCGGCGTTTTGCAGAACTACATCGGGCAGGCCAGTCGCGCCGGTGATATCGGCACCGTTATCCGGGACGTAAACCCGATACCACACTGTGACGGTCGGGCCTGGCGTACCGGTGTAGAGCGTATTGGCGGCAGGCGTTGCGGGTGCGTTGCCAGCAACCACTTCAACCTGATAATCCCGCGCATCAGCGTAACGTGGATTGCCCGCAATGAACGGATTGGTTGAACCAACTTCGGGCTGGATGCTGTGATCACCCAGTACGTTGACAGGCTGGGCCAGCGAGTTGTAGCTGACGTACGAAATATAGCGGGAGTAGGGGAACTGGCCTTTGAGGAACACTCGGGCGCCAGCAGGGATCGTCAGTGTGGCTGACCAATACGCCGCGCCGGTATCTGGATAAGCAAAATTGCCGTTCGGATTATCGCGAGACAACGGGCCTTTCCACAAACAGGATTGCGTGGCGTGCTGCACGCTGAAAGACGCGGGCAATGGCGTCGGGGTTGGCGTGGGCACCGCAGTGGGTGCCGGGGTCGGCGTTGGGGTTGCGCTGGTTGAACTATCGCCGCCGCCACACGCGGAAAGAATCGCTGCTGATAGCGTAATTGCCAGGCCTTTGGAAATCAGACCAAGGGTTTGGGTACGAAAGACAGACACGGGCTCCTCCTTATATGGGTCGTGTATTACCGGTACTGTTCTGGTTTTGTGCAGGGTCGAACGGATAAAACGGGATATCGCGAGTTGCTATTCGCCAGATGGTGCGGTGGAAGAAACTCGCGAAGAAAACACGATGCCGCCAACAATGTAGTCGCGCAGATAGCGGTCCAGCCGGTCACGACTGGTGGTTTCCAGCGGCCACCAGGCTTCCAGCCCGGCGTCGGGAATCACGTTGAGTACGGTATTGAAAGCAAACAGGATTTTGACGCCAGCGGCTTCTTTGCCCAGTCCCGGCATGGCCGCCAGGGCCAGCGCCGACAAACGCAGCGAAGTCGGGCCCAGCCCTTCGGCCAGCAACCGGCGGCCACGCTGACCACAGTCGCCCGCCATGCGTGCCATCAGTTGCACCTGGCAACGACCTTGTTCAGAGCTGACCATCCGCACGATTGGCCGGATCATCACTTCAGCCACGTCGGTGAGCGTGAGTTGGCCATCCGCATTGCGTGACTGAGTTGAGATGATCAGTTGATCCATCGACGCAACATAAGCCTGAGCCGATTGGCGTGCCGCTTCAGAGATCAGGTTCCAGACATCGCCAAAGTGGTAGTTGATGGCCGACTGGTTACCCACGCCCGCCTCGCGATTGATGCTGCGCACCGAAGCACCATCTAGCCCGCTTTCGGCAACCAGCCGGGTAGCAGCGTCGATCAACCGTTGGCGGGTACCGCTGCGGGTTTCTTCCGAGGTTTGTGAGGGGCTCATACCTGGCAACTTCCGGTTTCTAATACAAATGTATTAATACAATCGTATTAACCTGGATCATGTAGTCGCTATCAGGTGAACTACCAATAGAGCGGTTTCAAACTGGCAGACTCAACGCCAGAGCGGGGCGCGGTGCCATTTAGACATGAAAAAACCCCGGCTGGCCGGGGTTTTCAAGTGACACTCACACGAGTGAAAAACGAGACAGATATCGTCGTTTTAGCTGCGAGCCAAGGCAATCGGGCTGGTTTCCAGCCACTTCTTGACGCGATTGGCATCGCCGATACGGGTGTATTTGCCGTTGGAATCCATCAAGACCATCACCACCGGTGTACCACTGATGGTGGCTTCCATCACCAGGCAATGACCTGCTTCGTTGGTGAAACCGGTTTTGGTCAGGCCGATATCCCACTGATCTTCTTTCACCAGCGGATTGGTGTTGTGGAAAGCCATGGTGCGGCCATTCAGGTTCGACGTGAACTCATATTGCGATGAGGTCGTGAACTGATGGATTTCCGGATACTTGCGCGCGGCTTTAACCATTTGCACCAGATCGCGGGCGTTAGACACGTTTTGTGGTGTCAGACCGCTCGAATCATAAAAGCGTGTGTGGCCCATGCCCAGTTCGGTCGCTTTTTCGTTCATCTTCTGGATGAACAGATCGTGACCACCAGGGTAGGTACGAGCCAGCGCTGCGGCTGCGCGGTTTTCCGACGACATCAAGGCCAGCAACATGACTTCAGCGCGGGTCAGACGAGTGCCCACACGCAAACGCGAACTGCTGTTCTTGAGCGTATCCACATCATCATCAGAGATGGTGATGTATTCGTTCATCGGCAAATGGGCATCGAGCGTGACCATGGCGGTCATCAGCTTGGTGATCGAAGCGATCGGGCCGACGTCATCCGGATTCTTCTGGTAAATCACTTCACCGGAATTCTCGTTCAGAATCAAGACTGAAGCGGATGCCAGACCAGGATTATCCGCAGCAAAACCGGGCACGGCTACAGCGCGGGTAACACGCACGCTGCTGCGGGCATTGGCAATGGCAGTGCGTTTGACGCGGCCATTTTCAATGACGGTGACGGTACGGGCAGATTTGGTAGTGGCAACAGTCTTTGATTTGGCTGTCTTTTTGCTTGCAGTTTGCGAAGCGGCTTTATGCTTGTGGGAACTACTGGCGCTGGCGACTGGCGCAAATGCAATGCAAGCGCTAGTCAGCAGGGCGAAAAAGAGGGGAAATGCGGGACGCATCAATAATCTCCGAGGTGCGGCCATAATTATCAGAACGCTGTAATGTTAATTGAGAAATTACAAAATGTCATGCTAAATCAAGCAGTACGCGAACACTTGCAAAGTGCAACTTTAAAAGATTTCACCGACCTTGCAGGGGCTGGATGTTTTATGTATGTTGTGATGCACCAATTGCACATTTTATTGCGCCAGATCAGTGCGTCATCCCATCCCTTTTCGGAGTGAGAGATAGTGCCGGAATCCCCGCTGTACGAGAGTTTCTTCCAGCAACTAAACACTGCAGGCCAGCAGTGGTGGCAACAATGGGTCAACGCTGTTGCAGCGCCCCAGGATGACGCGCTGCCGCAAATTTTTCCCAAGTTACTCGCCGCGTTCCCTACTTCTTCGCCCGAATGGCAGGCCAGTCAGGCTGAGTACTATCAGCAACAACTCGATTTATGGCTGGGCCTGATCGGGGCCAAACCGGCCGCGTCGGTGATCACGCCAGACAAAGGCGACCGTCGTTTTAACTCCCCGGAATGGGAAGCTCCGCTGTTCTCCTGGATCAAGCAAAACTATCTACTGACCTCGCGCCATTTATTGCAGTGTGTGGACGCCACTGAAACCGACGAATCCACGCGCGAAAAAGCCGGGTTCTTCATCAAACAATATATTGATGCCATGAGTCCTGCCAACTTCGCGCTCACCAATCCGGAAGTCATGAAGCTGGCTGCCGAAACCAATGGTGAAAGTCTGCAAGAAGGCATGAAGCGCCTGCTGGAAGATATCGGCAAAGGCACCATCACCATGACCGACGAATCGCAGTTTGAGGTCGGGCGCAATCTGGCGGTGACTGCTGGCGCGGTAATCTTTGAAAACGACTTGTTCCAGCTACTGCAATACCAGCCATTGACCGCGCAGGTGAACGAAGTTCCCTTGTTGATCGTGCCGCCGTGTGTCAACAAGTACTACATCATGGATTTGCAGCCCGAGAACTCCATGGTGCGCTGGTGCGTAGAGCAGGGGCACACTACTTTTCTGATCTCCTGGCGCTCGATTCCACCCCAGATGGGCCATCTGCAATGGGATGACTATATTGAGGACGGCATCATCAAGGCCGCCGAAGTGGTTCGCAAGATCAGCCGCCGCGAACAACTCAATGTTTTGTCGTTCTGCATTGGTGGCGGACTGGTCGCCACCGCCATTCCGGTTATGCAAAGTCGTGGGCAAGGTGACTGGTTCAAATCCATTACCCTGATGACTTCCATGCTCGACCACAGCGAGCCGGGCGATATCAAACACTATATAGACTGGAACCTGATCCGTTCGCGCGAGACCAAGCTGGCCGCAGGCGGCGTGGTGTCCGGCAAAGAACTGGCGCGCACGTTTTCGTCATTGCGCGCCAATGACCTGATCTGGAACTACGTGGTGAATAGCTATCTGAAAGGCAAAACCCCGCCGCCGTTCGATTTGCTCTACTGGAATAACGATTCCGCCAACCTTGCCTTGCCGATGCATACCTTCTTTCTGCGCAATATGTATCTGGAAAACAATCTGGCCAAGCCAGGTTCATTTGCGCTGTGCGGCGTGCCGATTGATCTGACTCAGGTGACCACGCCCACCTACATCTTCGCCGCGCGTGAAGACCATATCGTGCCGTGGACGTCGGCTTATCTGACCACGCGTTTGTTTAAAGGTCCGCTGCGATTTGTGCTCGGTGCGTCCGGCCATATCGCCGGTACCATCAATCACCCGGCGGCCAACAAACGCAACTATTGGGTTAACGAAGCACTCGAATCAGAACCTCAAACCTGGTTCGACGGCGCCGAATCCCGTCCCGGGAGTTGGTGGCAGGATTGGGGCGTCTGGCTGGGCCAGTTTGCCGGCAAAAAAGTGCCCGCACGCAAAACCTTAGGTGCGGCAGGTTTCAAACCGCTGGAACCCGCACCTGGTCGCTACGTGAAAGAAAAGCTCGACTGATTGGTTGATAGAACTAACGATTAAAGCGGTTCTTGCTACGTTTCAGGTTTGACCTTGCGGGTTGATCGGCAGCGCCGGTTCGGGTCTCAAGGATGTTTTGCTGCAGTGCCATGCAGTAGCAGTGCCATAACGAGGAGACCGCATTAAGCAATGCGCTCCCGCTCACGGGCCGTGCACACCGCACGGACGGACTCTTGCATAGCAGGTTTGGAGATTGATGATGAGTGAAATCGTAATCGTTGCTGCCGGGCGCACGGCAATTGGCAGTTTTGGCGGCGCGCTAGCCAAAGTCAGTGCCCCGGAGCTGGGCGCTATTGTGATCAAAGGCTTGCTGGCCAGAAGCGGGCTGGCTGCAGATCAGGTAAGCGAAGTCATTCTGGGCAACGTCCTCACTGCGGGTTTAGGGCAGAACCCCGCCCGCCAGGCGCTGCGCCGGGCTGGTTTGCCCGATGCAGTACCCGGACTGACGATCAACCAGGTCTGTGGTTCCGGCCTGAAAGCGGTGGCTCTGGGTATGCAAGCCATTCTTTCGGGTGAGAGTGACGTGGTGATCGCCGGTGGCCAGGAAAACATGACTGCCGCACCGCACGTATTACCCGGCAGCCGCGATGGTTTTCGCATGGGTAACGCGCAGTTGATCGACAGTATGGTTTATGACGGCTTGACTGATGCTTACCAGCAATACCACATGGGCGTGACTGCCGAGAACATCGCCAAAAAGTACAGCATCAGCCGTACCGAACAAGATGAACTGGCCCTGGCGTCGCAGCAAAAAGCCGCTGCCGCGCAAGCAGCGGGTCGGTTTGCCGAAGAGATCATCCCGGTGCACATTCCGCAACGTAAAGGCGACCCGCTGGTGTTTGATCAGGACGAGTTCATCAAAGGCAATACCACGATGGAATCGCTGGGCAAGCTGCGCGCTGCGTTCGATAAAGAAGGCACGGTGACCGCGGGTAATGCGTCTGGCATCAATGACGGCGCCGCCGCCGTCATGCTGATGACCCGCGAAAAAGCCGACGCGCTGGGCCTCAAAGTATTGGCCACCATTCGCGCTGCGGCCTCGGCCGGGGTTGACCCGAGCATTATGGGCATGGGTCCGGTGCCTGCCACCCAACGCGTCCTGGCGCGTACCGGCTGGACGCTGGACAGCTTTGATTTGCTGGAAGGCAACGAGGCCTTTGCCGCGCAAGCGCTGGGCGTGGCGCGAGAGCTGAAATGGGACTGGAACAAGGTTAACGTCAATGGCGGCGCCATTGCGCTGGGCCACCCGATTGGCGCATCTGGCTGCCGCATTCTGGTGACCTTGCTGCACGAAATGGCGCGGCGTGATGCCAAACGGGGCCTGGCCACTTTGTGTATTGGTGGCGGCATGGGGGTTGCGCTGGCTGTTGAACGCTAAAGTCTGACCGTGACCAGACGGATGCCAATACCTCGTTTGTCGGCTGCCGTCCAAATAAAAAAGCGCCGCCTTGCAACGGCGCTTTTTTATTCGCATAAACATGAGGTGCGCCCACTTTCCTGAAACCACGCCCGGTTAAAATCTGGCGGTTTTTAATGCCAATTGCATATCGACGGCAAGAGGGGTTGATGACACACTGCAGCAAAATCGTTTTGCCTTGAACGAATGCGTCGCGCGAACCCCTCTTGCTGGAGTAGCTCCCATGTCCGTATTGATCACCGCCGCCGAACTGGCGACCGAACTGGCTGACCCCAAGCTCATCGTTGTTGATTGCCGTCATGATCTGGCCAACCCGGCAGCGGGGCGCGAAGCCTATTTGCTGGATCACATTCCGGGGGCGATTTTCCTGCATCTGGACGATGATCTTTCGGGCACAAAAAATGGCTCCAACGGCCGCCACCCTTTGCCGGACCCGGGCTGGCTGGCTGCACGCTTGGGCGCAGTAGGGATAAATAACGACAGCCGTGTGGTGGCGTACGACGCTTCTGGCGGCATCTACGCCGCGCGCTTGTGGTGGCTGCTGGGCTGGCTGGGTCACGACAACGTGCAGGTGCTTGATGGCGGTTACCAGGCATGGCAAGGATCGCGCCAGCGGATTTCCCATACTGAGCGGACATTGCCGGGCAGTTCATTCGCGCCACATGTGCGCAAAGAACGCGTGGTGACAGCCGCCGATGTGATGAGAGATTTGCGTGAGTCGTCATTTCAGGTGGTCGATGCGCGCAGCCCGGAACGTTTTCGCGGCGAAGGCGAGACCATAGACCCGGTGGGCGGACACATTCCAGGCGCGATCAACCGCTTCTTTCAAAACAACCTGGCGCCGGGTGGCCGTTTCAAGGAAACGCAACAGCTCCAGCGCGAATGGCGCGATTTTCTGGGCGCTATTCCGTCGGCCGATGTGGTGCATCAATGCGGCTCCGGCGTGACCGCCTGCCACAACCTGCTGGCGCTGGCCGCAGCCGGGCAGAGTGGCGGGCGCTTATATGCCGGATCGTGGAGCGAGTGGTGTGCCGATCCATTGCGACCAGTGGCGCGCTAGCGCAATCGCCATGCAAAACAAAGGGCTCGAGTGAGCCCTTTGTTTTATCCAAACCTTCAGCCTGTCTCAGCGCCGCAGCAACTCTTCCCACAACTTGCTCAAGCGTTTGAGCGATACCGGATAGGGCGTGCGCAGTTCCTGGGCAAACAAGCTGACGCGCCATTCTTCAATCATCCAGCGCATCGGCAATAGCTTGGCGGTATCGCGGCCTTCGCGCTGCCATTTTTCCAGTTCGCTCTGCCATTTATTCACAAACCCGGTGACTTCCGCCGCACGCTGGCCGTCACGCTGCGGGTTGGCGACGCGTTTGTCCAGGCGCAGTTTGATCGCTTTCAGGTAAACCGGCAGGCGCGGCAGTTGCTCCCACGGTGTGGCGGCCATAAAGCCATTGAATATCAGCTTATCCAGCTGTTCTTTTACGGCATTGCCCAGCGGGCCGGGTTTGTTCACCAATGGCGCGATGGCACTGTATTCGTTGGTGATCTCGGTCAAGGCCCGAATGGCGCCGTCGCGCACCGACGGCAGCTTGGCGCGGGCGCGGGTTTTTTGTTCGTCAAAGGCTTTGCGTGAACGCGGCGGTTCGTCGTCACCCAGAAAGGCCCGGTTGCAGATGCAATTGACCAGATCGTCCATCAACATGTCGGCGTTGCCCAACGCACGCAGTTGCAGTGCCAGTTGCTGGAAGGTGGGGACTGATTTTTGCAGCTGTTTGACGTGTTCTTTCAGCTCGATGCGCAGCAATTGCACGATGCCTTCACGGTGCGCGGCTTCGGCGGCGTGCTCGGTATCGAACAGCAGAATGGCGCAGCTATCCGGGCCATCCGGCACCAGCGCCGGAAAGCCGGTAATGCTGCGACCCTGACGCTTAAAGGTGAGCTTGGCGGGCAGATCGCCAAAGTCCCATTTCACGATGCCGGTTTTTTCGATCTCGCTGCCGCTGTCATCATCGCCGGATTCGCGGAAGGTAATCTGCGCCGCTTCACCTAATTGGGCGCGGATGGCGACCAGATCACGGCCATTGGCCAGTTCCTGTCCGGCATCGTCGACCACGCGGAAATTCATTTGCAAATGCAGCGGTAACTCGGTGCCCTGGAAGTCATTTTCGGATACTGGATGGCCGATACCGCGCGTGGCGGCGTGCGCCAGTTGCGGCAACAGCGGCGCTTCGTGATCGGCTTTGTCCAGTTCGGTCAGCATGCGCGTGGCGAAGTCCGGCACCGGCACGCACAAGCGGCGAATCGACTTGGGCAGCGATTTGATCAGCAGCGTAACCTTTTCGCGCAGCATGCCAGGCACCAGCCAGTCGAATACGCTGGCGTTGACGCGGTTGAGCTGGTGCAAGGGCAGGGTGAGCGTTACACCGTCCAGCACGTGACCGGGTTCAAAGCGGTAGGACAGTGGCAGGCGCGCTTCAGCCAGCTTGAAATGCGTGGGGAATTGATCTGCTGTGACCATGCCCGCCGCACGGCTCATCAAGTCTTCACGATTCAAAAACAGGATTTTTGGATCGGTTTTTTCCGCGTCTTTGCGCCATGCTTCGAACCCGGCGCCGTTCACAATGCCGTGCGGGATGATGGTGTCAAAACAGCCAAACAGCACTTCGTCATCCACCAGGAAATCCTGGCGGCGCGCTTTGTGTTCCAGTTCTTCGATTTCCACCAGCAAATCAAAGTTGTGTTCGTGGTATTTGGCTTTGGTGTTGTAGTTAAAGCGCACCAGCGCCTCGCGAATGAAAATCTCGCGCGCTTCGACCGGGTTGATCTTGCCGTAATGCACGCGGCGGCGCGCCACAATCGGCAGACCATACAAAGTAACGCGCTCGGACGCGACCACTTGCGCCTGGTCTTTCTCCCAGTGCGGATCAAAATACTGGCGATGCACCAGATGCATGGCCAGGCGCTCTACCCAGTCAGACTCGATAGTGGCAACGCAGCGGCCAAATAGCTTGGTGGTTTCGACCAGATCACCGGCCAGCACCCATTTCGGGCGCGCGCGTTTGAGGCCGGAGCCAGGGAAAATCTGGAACTTGATGCTGCGCGCACCCAAGTATTCATCGGCGTCGGGTTGTTTCATGCCGATATTGCCGAGCAAACCGGTCAACAGTGCTTTGTGAATCTGCTCGTAAGTGCCGGGCTTTTCATTCAGCCGCCATTCCATTTCCTCGGCGATGTCGGCCAACTGGCGGTGCAGATCACGCCATTCACGCAGACGCAGGTAAGACAAAAAGTGGTCGTGGCACAGGTTGATCAACTGGCGGTTGGATTGCTTGTTGGCCAACGCTTCTTCAAAGAAGTGCCACAGCTTCAGATAAGACTGGAAGTCGGACTTCTCATCGACAAAGCGAATCTGCGCCCGGTCCGCCGCGTCGCGCGCATCAAACGGCCGTTCGCGCGGGTCTTGCAGGCTCAACGCGCTGGCGATAATCAGGATTTCTTTCAGGCAATGTTCTTGATGCCCGCCCAACAACATGCGGCCCAGCTTGGGATCGACCGGCAGGCGAGACAACTGGCGGCCAGTTTGGGTGAGGCGATCTTCTTCATCCACTGCGCCCAGTTCGCGTAGTTGCTGATAACCATCGGCAATCAATTTGCCTGATGGCGCTTCCAGGAAGGGGAACTCATCCACGCGCCCGAGTTTGAGCGCGGCCATCCGCAAAATGACGGCTGCCAGTGAAGAGCGGACGATTTCCGGGTCGGTAAATTCAGGGCGCCCGTTGAAATCCAGCTCGTCATACAGGCGTACGCAAATACCGGAAGACACCCGACCGCAGCGACCGGCGCGTTGGCGGGCCGAGGCCTGGGAGATCTTCTCTACCAGCAGTTGTTCGACCTTGGCGCGCGGCGAGTAGCGGTTAACCCGTGCATGGCCGGAATCAACCACGTAGCGAATGCCTGGCACCGTGAGCGATGTTTCGGCCACGTTGGTGGCCAGCACCACGCGGCGGCCGTTGGAGGCGCGGAAAATCTTCTGTTGTTCTTCGTTGGACAGCCGCGCCAGCAAGGGCAGCACTTCGGCGTCGCGCAATTTGGCTTTACGAAATTCTTCGGCGGTTTCGCGGATTTCGCGCTCGCCGGGCAAAAACACCAGCACATCGCCCGGACCATCGTGCCGCCACAATTCTTCGACAGCGTTGACGATGGCTTCTTCCATTTCGATTTCAGCGTCGTCTTCATCGCGGCTGGTCAGCGGGCGATAACGCACTTCCACCGGAAAGGTGCGGCCAGAGACTTCAATGACTGGCGCACCGGTAAAGTGGCTGGAGAAGCGATCCGCATCAATGGTGGCGGAGGTGACGATGACTTTGAGGTCGGGGCGGCGCGGCAGCAACTGCTTGAGATACCCAAGCAAGAAGTCGATGTTCAAACTGCGCTCGTGCGCCTCATCGATCAGGATGGTGTCGTAGTTGCTCAGCAGCGGGTCGGACAAGGTTTCGGCCAGCAAAATACCGTCGGTCATCAGCTTGATATAGCTGGCCTCAGATGTCTTGTCGGCAAAGCGCACCTTGTAGCCGACCACGGCGCCCAGATCGGTCTTCAGTTCTTGCGCAATGCGGGCGGCGACCGAACGTGCGGCCAGCCGGCGTGGTTGCGTGTGACCAATCAACCCGGAAACGCCACGACCCAGTTCCAGGCAGATTTTCGGCAATTGGGTGGTTTTACCGGAGCCCGTTTCACCACAGATGATCACGACCTGGTTTGCGGCGATTGCGGCGCGGATTTCGTCGCGCTTCTGGTTGACCGGCAGGCTCTCGTCGAACTCCGGCTTGGGCAGATTCTGTTCACGCAGCGCAAACTTGCGCACGCTGGTTTCAATGGCTTGCGTCAGCTCGGCGACGGATCGCTCCACCGGCTTGCCCTGTGCCGCACGGTGTGCCGCAGATTGCAGCTTGGGCTGCAATTGAAAGCGGTCACGAGCGAGGCAGTGGTCAAGCTGCGCGCTCAGTTGGGCAAGGATGTCGGAGGGCATAAACGAAACCGGGCGTAAAAACGCCCGATTCTAGCATGCCCACGCCGCGCGCCCGGCTGCACGTTTGCAGCGGGGCGCGGGCGGAGATCACTTGAGGATACTGCGCCGGTACATGTCAGAGGTTCGCGCTGCCAGTCGTGCCAATTGCGTTCAGTTCTGCCAGAACGGCATCGGACAAGCGCAAGTCGACCGCCTGCAGGTTTTCCCGCAGATGCGCCAGCGACGAGGTGCCAGGAATCAACAGTAGGTTCGGCGAGCGATGGAGCAGCCATGCCAATGCCACCTGCATGGGTGTCGCCTCCAGCGTTTGGGCGATTTGCGAGAGCGCCGATGACTGAATAGGCGTGAAGCCGCCGAGCGGGAAGAACGGCACGTAAGCAATGCCTTGCTCCGCCAGCGCATCAACCAGCGCGTCATCTGTGCGGTGCACCAGGTTGTATTGGTTTTGCACGCAGACAATCGGGGCAATGTGTTGCGCCTCGGCAATCTGGGTGGGCGTTGCGTTGCTTAGGCCGATATGGCGTACCAGCCCGCGTTGCTGTAACTCGGCCAGCGCAGTGACTTGCCGCTCGATTGATCCTTCTGCGGGCGCGTGGATGTCGCCCATGATGCGGATATTGACGATATCGAGCACATCCAGGCCAAGGTTGCGCAAGTTGTCATGCACGCCACGTTCCAGATCAGCGGGTTCCAGCGCTGCCAGCCACGCGCCTTTGTCGTCACGAATGGCGCCGAGTTTGGTGACGAGCACCAGATCATCGCGATACGGATGAAGCGCTTCGCGGATGATCTGGTTGGTAATGTGCGGGCCGTAGAAGTCGCTGGTATCGATGTGATTGACGCCCGAAGCCACGGCTTCACGCAGCACGGCAACGGCTGCGGCACGATCCTTCGGTGGCCCGAAAACGCCAGGCCCGGCCAGTTGCATTGCACCGTAACCCATCCGGCGCACCGGGCGACCGGCCAATTCAAATGTATCTGCTGAAGTGAAGTTCGGCATGCTGCTTTCCTTGAGGATTGGTGAAGCGAGTATGAGCGCAATTGTGCTGTTCGATAATCCGGTTTAAATTGCACGGGTTGTTTCAAAAAGTGAACAATGGTTATGGAGTTCAATGATCTCGCGGCATTTGTGTCGGTGGCCCAGGCGGGCGGTTTTCGCGATGCAGCGCGCATTAATGGTGTGTCGGCTTCGAGTCTGAGTATCGCCGTACGCCGCCTTGAAACCAGGCTCGGTTTACGGCTGCTGAACCGCACCACGCGAAGCGTCGCACCAACCGAAGCGGGGCTGCGACTGATGGAACGATTAACACCGTTATTCAGTGAGATGGAGGCGTCACTCGACGTCTTGAACGGGTTTCGTGACAAGCCGACGGGTACGCTTAAGCTCAATGTGCCATCGAGCGCTGCGCACATCGTCTTGCCGGGCGTTATCGCCGCATTCCTGAAAATGTATCCGGATATTCGGGTTGAGGTGGTGGTCGAGGATGGCTTTGTGGACGTGCTGGCCGCTGGCTGCGACGCGGGCATCCGCTACGATGAGCGACTGGAACAGGACATGATCGCTGTGCCGATCGGCCCACGCGTACAGCGTTTCGCTACCGCTGCGGCACCCGAGTATCTCAATGTTCACGGCAGGCCCGAACATCCCCGTGATCTATTGGAGCACGCCTGCCTGCGCGGGCAGTTTGCCGGCGGCGCCAAACCGACATGGGATTTCGAACGCGACGGCGAGGTAGTGCGGCTGGACCCAGCGGGGCCGCTATTGGTGCGGCCGAGCGCTGCTATCGACCTTGCGGTCAGCACCGCGTTGGCCGGGGTTGGCGTAATTCACTTGTTTGAGGAGATGCTGCGCCCGCATCTGGACAGTGGCGCGCTGGAACCGATTCTTGAACCCTGGTGGCAGCGCTTTTCCGGGCCGTTTCTGTATTACCCAGGCCGCCGCCATTTACCGGCACCGCTGCGCGCGTTTATTGATTTTCTGAAAACACGTGAGGAGACTGGGGCGTTGCTGCCGATGCGCTGAATCAATGGTGCGACCGAACGCATATGCACGCCGGCCTGCCGGGAACTCAAGTGAGATGCCCGGAGTTTGCGCGGGAGTGTTGGGGAGTGTGTAACTTAGTGCAGAACCAGCAAGGTACGGCTTTTATCGTCGACGCCGATTTGCTGAATGCTGCAGGTGTGAGACTTTTGATCGCGGCTGTAGACCAATTGGTGAGAAGCCTCCGGGCACGATTCAGCCAGTAGTTGTTCGCTATTGGCGGTGATCGCTTCCAGTGGACGGCCCAGCAAGTCGGTGGGTGGTGTGTTCAGCCGTTCGCACATCGGGTTGTTAACAAACTCGATAATGCCCTTGCGCACCAGCATGAACGGCACCGGCAAGGCATCGGCCACACCTTCAGATAACGGATCAGAAGACGCCATCATCGCCTCGGCGGCTTTTACGTGAGTAATGTCGATAGCAATCGACAATATATATACGTCGCCGTCGCGGACCAGTGGTTGCTTGGTGATATCGAACCAGTGGGTGCGCCCGTTAGGCAGTGTCCAGTGATCAACAATGCGCACGGTCTCGCCCAGTTCCAGTACGTCAGTATCGCCCAGCGTGAAGGGCAGGCGGGTGTCATGCACGGCCAGATGCGATTGCACCAGCAATTCGTGGCCCAGCGTGGTTTGCGTCGCCCGGTTTACCAGCAAGAAGCGACCATGCTTGTCGCGTACAAAAATCAGGTTGGGGCTGGAATCAATGATCTGGTGCACAAACAGCTGCTGGTTGAAGAGAGCTTCTTCAGTGGCCTTCATCTGTGTGATATCGCGGATCACCGCCAGGCATTCGCCAGCAGACAAAGGTAGCAGGCGGGCCTCAAAGACACGTTGGCTGTCTTCGGCGCCGTTACCCAGGCGGTATTCAAACTGTTGCAGTGTCTGGGCGCTTTGCACAGAAATGAGCGCTTCCAGATACTGGCGCGAGACGCGAGCTGGAAACAAACCGGACAAACGCTCGTTGCCGCCATGCGCGGTAGGGTGGTGCGTGGCGCCAGCCTGGTTGAGCGGCGTTACAGTACGGTTGGCGTAGTCGATGCGCCAGACCAGATCCGGTAAGCAATGAGCAATAGGCGTCGCTGCTTCATCAATGGCCTGTTGCAGCATGCTGTCGGGCTCGGTTGCGGGCTGCGGCTTGTTGCTGGTGGCCATCAATGCCAGCCAGATCGTTCCGGCAACCAGCCATGCTTCGATGACCCACAGCGGCATGCCAGGCTTTACGCCGCCCCACAGGTGCAATGCGCATATGCCGCCCACGCTCACCAACAGAGCAATACCAAGCGGTACTGGGCGGGGATTCACACTAAGAGTTCGTGGAGCAAGCGGCATGGACATGGTCAGCAGATGATTTCTGACGAATTTGCGCTAGAGCAAGGGGTAGGTCAAGCAGAGCTTGGGATTTAAGCGACGGGCGTGGAAACAAGCCGTTAAGTGTTGCCGAATCGCCACGCGATGCGTGATTATTCTTACTTGTTATGTAATTTTTATTGATTTAATACTAGAGAAATACTGCTGAACAACTGAGGCGAACTTGACTGCAACAAGAGTGTTGCTGGCGGAGCGGACGGGACTCGAACCCGCGACCCCCGGCGTGACAGGCCGGTATTCTAACCAACTGAACTACCGCTCCGCAGCGGTTTGGTGGGTGATGACGGGATCGAACCGCCGACATTCTGCGTGTAAGGCAGACGCTCTACCATCTGAGCTAATCACCCGTCTCTCGTCGAGAGGTGCGCATTAGAGCATGGGGGTTTAGGGCTGTCAAATACTTTTTTGCGGGGAAGTAGCAAAACCGTAAAAATCGATAAATAAAGTGTCTCCCTCCAGGTTTCGCCCATTGCGCATGTAGTCATGCGGCCATCGCATTTGGTATAAATTGCCTCCAGATCAGACAAGAACAAAACATCCTCAGTGAAAGTCTCCAAATTCCTTATATCAGACAAGACCCGCTGGATTGCAGCGCTGGATTTGTTGCTGATCGTTGTACTTGCCTGGGTGTGCGCCGGCTTTTTCTGGCAACTGTTCGCGCCGCATTCGCCGCAGGTGCGTTTAACACCGTCGGTACAGGCGCCACGTAGCGCGTCCATGCAGTGGAGCGGCGCGCGCACCTGGTTCGGTTCTGGGGCGAGTAATGCGGGTGCGAGTAACCTGTCCGCTCAATTGATTGCAGTGATTGCCGGTGGCGATGATTACAGTGCGGCGATCTTTACCGGTCTGGATGCGTCCATGCCCACCGCTGTCAAAGTGGGGCAAGAATTAAAACCCGGTATAAAACTCACGCGCGTGGAGCGTGATCATGTAGAACTGCTGGAGCACGGTACGACCTCGCGCCTGCTGCTACAGGGAGCTAATGCTTCGGCAGTCGCCATTGCCGGTGCGGTGCCAGGTGGCGTGAATGGTGGTCGTGCAACTGGTGGCATGGCTGCGCCACCCCAAGCGCCGCCAGGTGATGGCGCTGCGACCGAAGGGCCATCGTCTACCTTGACGCGCGGACAACTGGCTTCAGCCATGCAGAACGCGAATATTTCGGATTGGGCCAAAGGGATCAGTACAGCGTCCGTTGGCGGCATCCAGATTGATAATCCATCCCAGCAGCCGTTTGCCGGGCCGCTCGGGTTGCAAAGTGGTGATGTGCTCAAGAGCGTCAATGGCGCCAATCTGGCACAGAACACCGATATTTCTACGTTGTACACCGCGTTTAGTCAGCAGTCCCAGGTGCAGCTTGTGCTTATTCGGCACGGCAACCTGTTGCGCCTGCGTTATCAGATTCAGCCTTGACGGATTGCAATGAAACCTCGTTTTCGCCCTTTATTGATTGCCTGTTTGCTCGCCAGCCAGCTCGTTGGCGCCGTAGACAACACAGTCATGCTCAACTTTGTGAATGCCGATCTTGAATCAACCATCAAGGCAGTTGGTCTGATCAGTGGCAAGAATTTCGTGATCGATCCGCGGGTAAAGGGAACGGTCAATATCGTTTCTGCAGAACCCGTGGCGCGCGATGCGGTTTATCCGATTCTGCTGTCGGCATTGCGCCAGCAAGGTTTCACCGCGCTGGAAGCCAATGGCGTGGTCAAGGTTATGCCTGAGGCTGACGCCAAGCAAAATTTCAGCGCCACCGGCCAGCGTGGCATGAAACTCAGTGGCGATCACATCGTTACCCAGGTGTATCCACTCAAGTTTGAATCTGCCACGCAGCTGGTACCGATCTTGCGCCCGTTGGTATCGCCCAATAATACGGTGGCTGCTTACCCGGCTGGCAATACGCTGGTGATTACCGACTACGCAGACAACGTGCGTCGCCTGAACCGGATTATCGACAGCATTGACCAGCCCGCATCGTCAGATATTTTCCCGATTCAGCTGAAGTACGCTTCGGCGCTGGATGTGGCGCAGACGCTGGCCAAGCTGATGCCGGAAATCTCCATGCAGGGGGTTACGCCGACCAATAATCCGGGTGAGGGCATTCGCCGCAGCACGGTGGTGCCGGATGTGCGCAGCAATGCCTTGCTGGTGCGTTCGGAAAACGTCGCGACGGCCCAGCAGATCAAACGCATTGTCGAAACACTGGATCAGCCCGGCGCAGCTGGCGGCAATATCCATGTGATTTACCTGCGCAACGCTGAGTCATCCAAACTGGCCAGCACCATCAAGGGGATTCTGAGCGGTCAGGACTCGGGCAACACGGGTTCGCAATCGACCAGCCTGGCATCTTCGGCCAGCCAAAGTAACAGTTCAAACGGTAGTACCGGATCCAGCACCGGCTTGTCTGGCATGAGCAGTTCCACTTCGCCGTCGACGACAACCAGCACCAGCAACACCCAGCCAACTTCCACCAGCGTTCAGGTGGGTGGCACCAATGTATTGATCACAGCCGACCCGATGACCAACTCGTTGATCATTACCGCGCCGGACAATATCTATAACAACTTGCGTGAAGTGGTAGACAAGCTTGATGTGCGCCGCGCGCAGGTTTATGTCGAAGCCATCATTGCCGAAGTAAATGCCTCCAAGCTCAGCGAACTGGGCGTGCAGTGGCTGCTGGCGGGCGATAATGCCAGCGCGTCGGCGATCGGTTTGTCGTCGCTGGCAACCGGTGTCGGCACACTGAACAATTCGCTGGGCAACATCATTTCCAGCATCGCGACCAGAACCTTTTCCAGCACACCCGGTGGCTTTAACGTTGGCGTGGTGAATGGCTCGGCGCAAGGCAATGGCAGTACCCCGACGGTGGGTGCATTGCTGTCGGCTTTGCAAAACACTGGCGATGCCAACGTGCTGTCCACGCCAAATCTGGTGACGCTGGATAACGAAGAAGCCAAGATCATGGTCGGTCAGAACATCCCGATCCTGACTGGGCAGACCGCATCCACTGGCTCCAACCAGAACCCGTTCAACACCTATACCCGCCAGGATATCGGTATTACCCTGGCGGTGCGCCCGCAAGTGTCGGAAGGCGGCACCATCACCATGCAGGTTTACCAGGAAGTGTCAGATGTTGATACCACGGTGAACACCAACGGCGGCGGCATTGCTACCAAAAAACGCACTATTGATTCCAAGGTGCTGGTCGACAACGGGCAGACCATCGTGCTGGGCGGCCTGCTGCAGGATCAGTCTTCCAATGGCGAAAACAAAGTGCCATTGCTGGGCGACATTCCTTATATCGGCGCCTTGTTCCGCTACCAGAGCCGCAACTGGAGCAAGACCGACCTGATGGTGTTCCTGCGCCCGGTCATTTTGTATGACGCCAAAGATACCGATCGCCTCTCGGCAGATCGTTACCAGTATCTGCGCAAGGTGCAGCAAGAATTCAAGATGTCGGACAGCTTCGTCTTGCCTGCGGTGCCAACCGTGGTGATGCCTGAAATGAAAGACCGGCCAGATGCACCTACCACCGGCTCACGTTACGGTGTTCCGCAAAGCAAGGCCGCGCCAGCACCCGCTGCCGCACCGGCTGTACCCAAGGCCGATGCCAGCGCCCCGGCAGCCGCTGAGGGTGTAGCCAAGTGAGTGCCCGGCTGGTTCCTTACCACTTTGCCCGTGATTTCGGGGTGGTCGACGTAGAACAACATGAGAACTCCGTTCATGTGCTGATGCGGCGTGGCGCTGATCTTTCGGCACTCAACGAATTGCGTCGGGTGGCTGGCAAGCCACTGGATGTCGAACTGCTGGACGTCGAAACCTTCGAAACCCGCTTGTCCAGCTTGTTCAGCAATGCCGGCAGCGCCTCATCCAGCGTGGCGGATGACCTCGAAAGCAACATTGATCTCTCGCGGCTGGCGCAAGAACTGCCAGAAATCGAAGATTTGCTGGAAAGCGAAGGCGACGCGCCCATTATTCGCTTGATAAACGCACTGCTGACCGAAGCGCTGCGCGAGAACGCATCCGATCTGCACCTGGAGCCTTTCGAAACGCGCTCCGTGGTGCGCTTCCGGGTCGATGGTCAACTGCGTGACATCCTTGAACCCAAGCGCGCGCTGCATGCTGCGCTGGTATCGCGGATCAAGGTTATGGCCGGGCTGGATATCGCTGAAAAGCGCATGCCGCAAGATGGCCGTATCACCCTGCGTATTGCCGGTCGTCCGGTAGACGTGCGCGTGTCCACGCTGCCTACTGGCCACGGCGAACGCGCGGTGCTGCGTTTGCTGGATAAATCGGCCGGGCGGCTGGATCTGGAAAAGCTCGGCATGGGCAAGGACACGCTCGATCTGCTGCAGTCCATGCTCAATGAGCCACACGGTATTGTGCTGGTTACCGGGCCAACCGGCTCCGGCAAGACCACGACCTTGTACGCCGCCCTGGCGCGCATGGATGCCAAGACCAGCAACATCATGACCGTGGAAGACCCGATCGAGTATGACCTTGATGGCGTGGGTCAGACCCAGGTGAATCCACGAATCGACATGAGCTTTGCCCGGGCCTTGCGCGCTATTTTGCGACAGGATCCGGACGTCATCATGATTGGTGAAATCCGCGATCTGGAAACCGCGCAAATTGCCGTGCAAGCCTCGCTCACCGGCCATCTGGTGCTGGCAACTTTGCACACCAATGATGCGATCAGCGCCATCACCCGGCTGACCGACATGGGTATAGAACCGTTTCTGCTGGCGTCGTCATTATTGGGGGTGCTGGCGCAACGGTTGGCGCGCAAGTTGTGCCCGACCTGTCGCCGTCCGGATGAGCCCACGGCAGAGGAGCGCGCGGCATTTGAGGGCAAGCCAGTGCCAGCGGTGTTCCGTTCGGCCGGTTGCCCGGATTGCGGCGGTCTTGGTTATCGCGGGCGCACCGGTTTGTATGAACTGCTGAAAGTCGATGAAGCTTTGCGTGGCATGATCCATGCCCGCGTGCCGGAGCAGCAACTCAAGGACTACGCGCTGGCCCATGGCATGTTGACCTTGCGCCAGGACGGATTGCGGCGCGTGTTGCGTGGCGAGACCAGCCTGGAAGAGGTCTGGCGCGTCACTCGCGAAGGCTGAGTTCTGCTGAGTCAGCTTTGGGCCGCACCGCGTATTGCGGCCCGGTTGCCGAGATTGCTGCACCGCCTGAATTGGCAGTGCAGCAAATCGGGTATCACCGTCTACCATTACTCCTGAAGCTGGTAATGCGCTTGGCATATTATGGCGCGACCCTAAATGGCTTGATCAGGAGAAACTGCATGCGCCAAAACATCCTCTTCGCCAGCCTGGCGAGCCTGTTGCTGGTGTGGACGAGCATGGCCAGTGCGGCCGATGCTGCTGCCAGCGCGGTGGAAGCCCACGTTGAAAAAGCCGGACAGACCGTCAAGCTCGATAGCGAATTCACCGTACCGGTGTCTCGCGAAATCGCCTGGCAAGTCCTCACGGATTTTGAGCACATGGCTTCATTTGTGCCGAATCTGACCAGCAGTCAGGTACTGGAACGCACGCCCAAATCGCTCAAGGTTGAGCAAAAAGGCTCAGTACCGTTCGGACCGTTTCACGTCGCTTATGATTCGATCCGCGAAGTGGAGTTGACGCCGATGACCGAAATCCACGCCAAGGCAGTGGGTGGCGATTCGGGAGCCATGACCAGTGTCAGTACCCTATCCGAAAAGAACGGCCAGACCGTGGTAAGCTACCGCGCCGAATGGACGCCGACGTCCAAACTGGTGGGTAGCTTCGGCACCGGTGCCGCACGTGATCAATTGCTGCATCAATTTTCTGCCATGGAGCAGGAAATGCTGCGTCGCGGGGGCCATAAAGGCAAAGCTGCGGATGCCTCAGCCGCTGATGCCGCTGCCCAATAGCCACTCACTTTTCAATTCATCCGATAGATTCCGTTCCAGACCCATATGCGATTGCTAGCGCTCAAAATTGATGTCGATACCTATCGTGGCACCCGAATCGGTGTGCCGCGCCTTGTAGATGCGCTGCAGCGGCATCAAGCCAACGCCACCTTTTTATGGAGTCTGGGGCCGGATCATACGGGTCGGGCGATCAAGCGGGTGTTTCGTCCCGGTTTTATGAAAAAAGTCTCGCGCACCTCGGTGGTCGAGCACTACGGTATCAAGACCCTGCTGTACGGCACGCTGTTGCCGGGGCCGGATATCGGCAAGCGCTGTGCTGAGCTGATGCGCGGTGTGGCGGCGGCGGGTTTCGAGAACGGCATTCACACTTGGGACCACATCCGCTGGCAAGACGGCGTGGCCAGTGCCGAGGCAGACTGGACTCGCGCCGAGATGAATCTGGCTGCAGAGCGTTACAAAACCGTGTTTGGCGAACCAGCCAGAACCCACGGCGCTGCGGGCTGGCAAATGAACGAACACGCCTATCGCTATGAACAGCAACTGGGTTTGCGTTATGCAGCCGATACGCGCGGTACCCATCCGTTCTGGCCCGTAGTGAAGGGCGAACTGGTGCGTTGCGCCCAATTGCCGGGGACTTTGCCGACGCTGGATGAACTGATTGGGCTGGATGGCCTGACTGCAGACAACGTTCATGAACACATCTTGCGGCTGACTGAACAAGAACAGCCGTATGGCCACGTGTTTACCCTGCACGCCGAACTGGAAGGCATGAAGTTGCTGCCGGTGTTTGAACGCTTGCTCGAAGGCTGGACTGCCCAGGGTTACAAGCTGGTGTCGTGCGGTGATCTGTACGACGCGCTTGATCCGGCCACCTTGCCATATCACCATGTCGAGATGGCGGAGATAGAAGGTCGCAGTGGCGTGTTGGCGATACAGGGTGCGGTTTTTCCCTGATATCGAGGTGGCGCTACCCAGCCGCACCCTGATAACTGTTTGTTCTAGCGGCCAAATCCCGCCAGCACCCGATGCAACACGCGATATTTCACGCCATCGGGTGTCGATACTGACTCGTACAAACTCAACTGGTTTGCATGCCAGATTACGGGTTGTGGCAGGCGCTCTGGCGGGCAGGTGGCTTTGCGCAATAGCGTGACGTGCGGGCTAAACGGCCGATCTTCAAAGTTGAAACCCGCTGTCCGTAAACCATGCCCCAGGCGCTGCGCCAATCCATCCAGCGCGATATGGCGAGCGGGTAGTCCAAGCCATACCACTTGCGCTTGGGTGAAGAAGCCATACTGGTTGAGTTGTAAATCCAGCGGCATGAAGCCTGATCGATCAATCAGCTGCGTCAGTTCTTCCAGTCGCGTGCGCGGTGTTTGCCCCAGAAATGCCAGCGTGAGATGCAGATTGCTGTCGGCGACCGGTTTGCCGCTCACACGCAAATGAATGACATCACGCGCCGCCGCCAGTTGCTTGCGCACGTCCGGCGGCGGGGTGAGGGCGATGAAGAGGCGGGCATGGGCGTCCATGCCCTGCATGTTAGCCGATCGTCATCAAGCTGGCGTTACCGCCCGCTGCCGCTGTATTGACCGACAAAGCACGCTCGATCAGCAGGCGCTCCAGCGCAAAGTGTTCGCCACCCGATGCCAGTCCTTGCACGCTGATAATCGGGCCGTCGCGCTGTGCCAGGGTTTCGCTCAAGACACGCAATTGATCAGAATCGCCATGATGCAACGCCGCGTCGATCTCCATTTCTGTAATGGCTTGCGTGGCAGGGACCAGAGTGATGCGCGCTTGCACTGGCTTGGGTAGTTGCTGCACCAGGCGAGTAGCGCTGTCGGTGGTCTGGATAACCGCCGTGGCACCCACCGCGAGTACGGCAGCGATTTGCCTTAGCAGATTGCCGGCATTGCTATCGAGCCCGCTGACGCAAAGTACGCGTTCACGTGGCAACAGGGTATAGGTATTGCGCTCTCCGGTCGGGCCAGACAGCGTCACGGCAGCGCCGATCACGGTAGCGGCCAGCAGTTTGTCACACAGCAGCGCCAGTTCCGGCGCGTGGCTCTGCGCCCAGCCATGCAACGCGTTAAACGGTGCGAGCAATTGCTCGCGGGCCGGTGTACTGAGCATGGTTTCGCTGCTATCAGTCTGGCGCAGGTTCTGACGCAGTGCGGTTTGCGGGCAGACGGCCAGCAAGCGCTGCAGATAGAGCGGGCCGCCCGCCTTAGGGCCGGTGCCCGACAATCCTTCACCACCAAATGGCTGAACGCCGACCACCGCGCCAACAATATTGCGGTTCACATACAGATTGCCAACGCGAGCGCGTTCAACAATGTGTGCGATGGTTTCATCAATGCGCGTGTGGATGCCCAGCGTCAGGCCATAACCGGTCGCGTTGATCTGGTTGAGCAGTTGATCCAGCCCTTGATTGTCCGCCGTGCGTTGCCAACGCACCACGTGCAATACCGGGCCAAATACCTCTCGTTCCAGCTCATCAATGCTGGCCAGTTCAATGACCGTGGGTGGCACAAAAGTGCCATTACGGCAGGACTCGGGCTCGCTGACCTGATGGACTTTTCTGCCCTTGGCATAAAACGCGTCGATATGGGCCTGGATACCAGCTTGCGCTTCGTCATCAATCACCGGCCCGACATCGGTGGTGAGCCGGTCCGGGTTGCCCAAAGTCAGCTCGGCCATGCCACCTTTAAGCATGGTCAGTACGCGGTCGGCGATGTCTTCTTGCAGGCAAAGAACGCGCAGCGCAGAACAACGCTGCCCGGCGCTATCAAATGCGGACGACAGTACATCTGCGACCACTTGCTCGGCCAGGGCCGATGAATCGACGATCATTGCGTTCTGGCCGCCGGTTTCGGCAATCAGCGGAATCGGCGAGCCGTTGGCATCGAGCCTGCCGGCCAGCGCCCGCTGCAGAATCCGCGCTACCTCGGTAGAACCGGTAAACATCACGCCTTTGACGCGAGCATCGTTGACCAAAGCAGCGCCGACCGTTTCGCCGCGACCGGGCAACAGTTGCACCGCACCAGCCGGAATCCCCGCTTCACGCAGAATCTGGATCGCCTGCGCGGCAATCAGCGGCGTCTGTTCCGCTGGTTTGGCCAGTACCGGGTTACCAGCGGCCAATGCTGCGCTGACCTGACCGGTGAAGATCGCCAGCGGGAAGTTCCACGGGCTGATGCACGCCACGGGGCCCAGCGGGCGATGGGTGTCGTTGGAAAAGCCGCTGCGAATCTGGCTGGCGTAATAGCGCAGGAAATCCACGGCTTCGCGTACCTCGGCAATGGCGTTCGGAAGTGACTTGCCCGCTTCGCGCACGATCAGCCCCATCAGTTGCTGCGTGCGGCCTTCCATCAAATCGGCGGCGCGCTCCAGCAAGGCGGCACGGCTCTGCGGCTGGGTGGCTTGCCAGATTGGCGCTTCACGTACCGCCGCCTGCAAGGCCAGATCGACATCATCAACGCTGGCTTCGATCACATGCCCGACCACGTCGTGATGGTCCGCCGGGTTCAGCACAGCAACGCCGCCACTGGCTGGCGGTGTTACCCCATCAATCAGCGGCGTCGCCTGCCAGGGGGTGGCGCCGCTCGATAGCAATGCGGCAGACAACGAAGCCAGCCGTTGTTCATTGGATAAATCCAGCCCGGCCGAATTGGCACGCGCCGCGCCATACAAAGCAACGGGAAGGGGAATGCGCGGGTGGGGGAGTCCCAACTCACCTTCGCTGGCGTGCATCGCCTCAACGGTCGCAACCGGATCAGCGACCAGTTCGGCCAGCGAGATCGACTCATCGCCAATGCGGTTTACAAACGAGGTGTTGGCGCCGTTTTCCAGCAGGCGACGTACCAGGTATGCCAGCAGCGTTTCGTGGGTGCCGACCGGCGCGTAAATGCGGCAAGGGCGATTGAGTTTGCCGTCGCCCAACTTGCCAACCACGTGTTCATACAGCGGTTCACCCATGCCATGCAGGCACTGGAATTCGTACTGGCCTGGATAATAATTGTGGCCCGCCAGATGATAAATCGCCGCCAGCGTATGACCGTTGTGCGTGGCAAATTGCGGGTAGACGGCTTCTGGCGCGTGCAGCAGTTTGCGGGCGCAGGCCAGATAGGACACATCGGTATAAACCTTGCGGGTATAGACCGGATAACCTTCCAGCCCGTCTACCTGGGCGCGCTTGATCTCGCTATCCCAGTAAGCGCCTTTGACCAGTCGGATCATCAAGCGGTGACGGCTGCGACGGGCCAGATCAATCACATAATCAAGGACATACGGGCAGCGTTTCTGATAGGCCTGCACCACAAAGCCGATGCCGTTCCAGCCAGCCAGTTCGGGTTCGAAACACAAACGTTCCAGCAGATCGAGCGAAATTTCCAGGCGGTCAGCTTCTTCGGCATCAATGTTGATGCCTATATCAAACTGGCGTGCCAACACGGTCAGCGATTTGAGGCGCGGATAGAGTTCGCTCATCATGCGGTCATGTTGAGCGCGGCTGTAGCGCGGGTGCAGGGCCGACAATTTGATCGAAATGCCCGGCCCCTCATAAATGCCGCGACCTTGCGAGGCTTGGCCGATGGCGCGGATGGCTTGTTCATATGAAGCCAGATAACGCTGGGCATCGGCCTCGGTCATCGCCGCTTCACCCAACATGTCGTATGAATAGCGGAACCCTTCGGCTTCGAACTTGCGGGCATTGGCCAACGCCTCGGAGATCGTCTCGCCGGTGACAAACTGCTCACCCATCAAGCGCATGGCCATGTCCACGCCTTTGCGTACCAGTGGCTCACCACCTTTGCCGATAATGCGGGTGAGTGCGCTGGAAAGGCCGGATTCGGTGTGCGTGGCGACCAGCTTGCCGGTCAGCAACAAGCCCCAGGTGGCCGCGTTTACAAACAGCGACGGGCTTTGGCCCACGTGGGAATGCCAATTGCCCCGGGCGATCTTGTCGCGAATCAGTGCATCGCGCGTGGCTTTATCTGGAATGCGCAGCAGCGCTTCAGCCAGACACATCAGCGCCACGCCTTCTTGCGAAGACAGCGAGAACTCCTGAATCAAACCTTGAACCAGTCCTTCACGACCCGTGCCGACTTTCTGGTTGCGCAACTTGCTGGCCAGATCGGTGGCCAGCTGTTGTGTGCTGGCTGCCAGAGTGGCGGGCAAGCGGGCTTGTTCCAGCAAGGCAGGCAGACATTCACTTTCCGGGCGGCGGTAGGCGGCGGTGATGGCGGCGCGCAAGACGGACTGCGGTTGCACGCTTTGCGCGAACTCCAGAAAGGGTTGCGCTGCGCTGTGCTCGTCGGGTGCAACCTCGCTGTGAGCGGATGGATGGTGTTCATCATGCAGCCCGGGCGCGATGAACGACTGACCGCGTTCGATCTGGTCAAGCGCGGTAAAAATGGCCTGCTTGATCAGCCAGTGCGGGGTGCGATCCAGCTTGTGCGCGGCTTGTTTAAGGCGCTCGCGCGTGGCTTCGTCGAGTTTTACGCCAAGGGTAGTGGTGCTCATGGTGCGCTTCCTGATCAAGGCTGGTTGGCATTATTACCAAGGATTCTGCGCGCAGCTTAAGCAAGGTGCAACCGGTAAGCAATTGCGGTTGCACCTTATGGTGCAACCCATGGCGGAGGTGTGCCAGTGAGCGTCGAGGGGAACGCGAAGTCAAGGGAGATGTGAGGCGGCCGGAGTGCTGCCCTGGTATACTCAAACGTGATTGGTGCGCAGCAGGAAGTCTGCGGTGACCAAGCCGGCATCCCAGGTAAACCGGGTCAGGTTGGCGACAATGGCTGAGGCGTCGAGCAGTTGAAAACCTGCTACTTCACCGTCGGTATTGTGCGGGGTGAAACCGTCAGGTACCGCCAGATCGTAGCAGTACAGGATTTCGTCATGCGTGCCGTCAATTTCGTTGCGGCAGGTGCGAATCTCGCTAGTGGCGATGGCGGTGCTGGCCAGGGCGGCAGGCACGCCAGCTTCTTCCCACAATTCTCGAACGGCGCATTCAAAGGCGTTCTCGCCCGCAGACATGCCGCCCGCAGCGATGTTGTCCAGCCGGTCAGGGTCCACCGCTTTGCTGGCAGCGCGCTGGCCTATCCACAACTGGCCATCGGCCCGCCAGCCGTTGATATGCACCGCCAGACTGGTCATGCCAAAGCGCCGGAATGCGCCGCGCTCCAGTTGAAACAACGGTTGGGCAACGTCGGGGGTGCCGTCGCTAGCGGGGGCGAGCACGGTGTAAAGCTCGTCGCGCCAACCTTTGATCAAGCCATTGGCGCGCATGGCCACTGCCGCGTCGGTCAGCACTGCGCTAGCCATTGCCGGATCGGCAGCACTCACCAGCAAGCGCTGTTCAGCCACGACAAAGGCCGGGGAGTGCGCTTGCAAAAACGTGACCGTTTGCGGTTCGACCCAACCCAGATCCAGCCCCAATACCTGCAAACGCAGCAAGCCAGCCGGATTAAATCGTGGCTGCGTGGCCAGATAGCTTTCGAGGTGTGCGCGTAACGACATCAGATGGCTTCAGGTTCAAACAGCAGTTGCACCGCATCACCGGCAAATCGGGTGATGCCGTATTCGATGGGTACGCCCCCGGCGTCGACGTACACGCTCTCAACATACAAAATCGGCTGGCTCTTGGGTTGCCCCAATTGCTGTGCGCATTCAGCCTCTGGCAGGCGTGTGCTGATGCGACTGAGCTTGCGGCTGTATTCGGTAATATCCATCTGGCCCAGTGCGGTGGCAACTGAACCACAGGCTTTGTAGATGACATCGAAGCCGTGAAAGCGCGGCAGCGGAAAATACTGGGTGCATACGCCAATAACGCGGCCATCGACCACGTCCAGCGCGTCTACCTGCAACACCGGCGTGCCCGCAGCAACCTGCAACATGGCGCAAACTTCATCGCGTGGCACCGCTTCGCGTGAGCGTTGTACCTGGCTGGTGCCAGCCAGGTGCTGTTTTTCCAGACTGTGCGAAAAACGACTGCGTTTGCCCAGTTTGTAGTCGATGAACTCTTCCTGCACAAACGTGCCACGGCCTTGTTCGATCCGCACCAAGCCACGCGCTTCCAGTGCCTGCACGGCACGGCGGATGGTGTGGCGATTCACGCCGAAGCGCGCGGCCAGATCGGTTTCGTTAGGCAGGCGTTCACGCAACAACTTGCGGGAGATTTCCCCCGCCAGCGTTTCTTCAATCTGCCGCCACAACGAAATACCGGAACCGCGCTCTACAGTCATGTTCATCGTTATTGTCCTGAAAGAAATAGTGGCCAGAGCCACCGGCGATTGGACGTATCTTACCGGATGAATGTTTCGTCTAGATGATTACACTACCGACCGATTGGTTTATTCGGCGCAGTGTTGCCACTAAGCCAGGATGGGCTGCTGGCTTTGCTGGATCGGGTGTTAACGACAGTCCTCCCGCAAGCTGGTTACTGAGATGAAACCGCGTCCACACAGGTCAGGACGATCGTTTTTAGCCAGCCGCTTGCCGCAAAAATCCAAACAAGACTTTCGAATCTGCATGCGCCACATTGAAGCGTAGCCACGGTGTGGCGCGCTGGTCGGGCCGAAACAGATAGCCGGGCGCCAGCAAAATGCCTTGCCGGGCGGCGGCGTCGGCCAGCCTTTGCATGTCGGTTTGTTCCGGCATGCCCGCCCATACAAACATCCCGCCAGTGGGGCGATGAAACAGCTGCAAGCCGCAACCGGTTAAGGCATCGCAGACGCTTTGCTGAGCCTCGGCGAGCTTGCCGCGCAGGCGGGCCAGATGCGAGCGGTGATTACCCTCGACCAGCACAGCGTGCACCAGTTGTTCATTGATCTCGGATGTCGTGAGCCCTTGCGCCATCTTGGCGAACACCAGTTTTTCTGCCAGCCCCGCATGACAGGCGATAAACCCCACGCGCAGGCTGGGCGAGATGGTCTTGGAAAAACTGCCGATATGGATCACCCGCTGCAACTGGTCCAGGCTGGCCATGCTGTGTGCGGCGGCGGGTTGCAGATCGGCAAAGATATCGTCTTCGACCACCAGAAAATCAAACTGGCTCGCCAATTGCAGAATGCGAAAAGCGGTGGCGGGTGAACAACTGGCTCCCGTCGGGTTTTGTAGATTGGTGTTGGTAAAAAACGCTTTGGGTCGATGACGTTCTGCCGCCAGCGTCAGCGCCTCGGTATTGGGCCCTTGCGGCGTAAATTCGATACCGACAATGTTCACGCCCATTTGCCGCAAAGTAGGCAGCAGATTGCAATAGCCGGGGTCATCCACCAATACGGTATCGCCGGGCTGCAACAATACGCGGGCGACCAGATCCAGCGCGTGGCTGGCACCGTGGGTGAGGATGATCTGCTCCGGCGCGCCGTCAATATTGCGCGCGGCCAGTTGTGTCTGGATTTGCTGACGTAGCGGCGTGTAGCCATAGGCATGACCGTAGCGGGCAAATGCGCCAGGCTGGCGGCGGGCCAGCGTAGCCAGGCCGTGTTTGATGCCGTCGGTAAACAACAAGCTGTCGGGTAGCCAGCCACTGCCGGGTTTGACGGTGAGTGAGTCATCGCCGTACACGCGCTGCAGAAGCAATAACGAATCAATCGATAACGGTGTTTGCGCCGGTTTGGTCGTAGTTTTGGCGACCGGTTTGCTTTGCACAAAATAGCCGCTCGCACGCCGGGCCTCGACATAGCCTTCTGCCACCAGCCGGTTGTAGGCGTTGGTTGCGGTGAGCGTGCTGATATTGCAATCCTTGGCCAGCGTGCGCACCGAAGGCAAACGAGTGCCCGGCTGCCACAAGCCGCGATCAATCTGGCTGGCAATGGCGTCGTGTAATTGCGTTACCAAAGGCGTAGCACTGGCCGGATCAATATGAATGGGCAAAGCGGCGGGGTGGCTGGCGGGCATGGCAGCAGGCTCGTGGCGGGTTATTGCCGCAATCATATACCGTGTATATACAGTGCGGCGAGTTCTGTTGCCGATGCAGGAAGGCCTTGATTTATCTGGCCGCAGGGGCGAAAAAGGCGACTGTAGCGGTAGCGGGATATAGACAGTCTTAGCGTGAACTTGGATATCTGTATATATACGTTGGTGCTCGAGTTGCATACATTGGCTAGCATATTTACATCACCCCCGTTGCACCTGGAGCCCACATGAACGCCAAGCACTCCGAGCAGATCGCCAACGCGCAAGTCAATGCCGAACCGTACTGGATGCCATTCACCGGTAATCGCGCCTTCAAGGCCAACCCGGAGCCACGCACGCTGGTGTCGGCCAAAGGCGCGTACTACCAGACGGCGGATGGGCAGAAGCTGTTTGATTGCTTGTCTGGCCTGTGGTGTACCGGGCTGGGCCATGGTCACCCAAAGATTGTTGAAGCTCTCAAACGCCAGGCCGAAACCCTGGATTACGCCACGGCGTTTCAGCTGAGCAACCCGCAAACGCTGCGCCTGGCTGAGCGCATCGCCAATCTGGCACCGGCGGGCCTGGATCACGTGTTCTTCTGCAATTCCGGTTCGGAGTCCGTGGATACCGCACTCAAGATCGCCATTGGCTATCACCGCTTGCGTGGCGAGGCCACCCGCACCCGCATGATCGGTCGCGAGCGCGGCTACCACGGTGTGGGCATGGGCGGGATTTCTGTCGGCGGCATGGTGGCCAATCGCAAGATGTTTGCCCCGCTGATGCTCAACGGCGTGGACCATCTACCGCACACCTACAACCTCTCGGAAATGGCCTTCAGCCGTGGCCAGCCCAAATGGGGCGCGCATCTCGCGGATGAACTGGAACGCCTGGTGGCCTTGCACGATGCTTCGACCATTGCCGCCGTGATCGTCGAGCCGATGGCGGGTTCTACCGGCGTGCTGGTGCCGCCCGAAGGCTATCTGCAACGCCTGCGTGACCTTTGTACCAAACACGGCATTCTGCTGATTTTTGATGAAGTGATTTGCGGCTTTGGCCGCCTTGGTGAATGGTTCGGCGCGCAACGTTTTGGCGTGACACCCGACATGATCACCTTTGCCAAATGCATTACCAACGGCGTGGTGCCGATGGGCGGCGTGATTGTGCGCCCGGATATCTATCAAACCTTTATGACTGGCCCGGCCCACGCGGTTGAATTCATGCACGGTTATACCTATTCCGGCCACCCACTGGCGGCAGCCGTTGGCAATACCGTGCTGGATATCATCGAAGAAGAAGGCCTGCTGCAGCGCGCACGTGAACTGGAGCCAGTGCTGGAAGAGGCCGTGCACGACCTGAAAGGCGAGCCTGGCGTGCTGGACGTGCGCAATATTGGTCTTTCTGCAGCTGTGGATCTGGCACCGATTGCCGGTCAGCCTGGTTTGCGGGCATACAAGCTGTTTGAAGCAGGCCTGGCCGATGGGCATTTGTTCCGGGTGACTGGTGACACGGTAGCGATGGGGCCACCGTTTATTGCTACGCCGGACGAGATTGGCGGGATGGTAGAGAGTTTGCGCAGGTGTATTCGGGCAGTGTCAAACCTCTGATCGTGGGGGGCATTGCTTTGGTGGGGTTTTAAAAGCTTGTTTGGTTAGTGCCTTCAGCACTTTGTAAAAGCGTTTGATACCCCGGGGTGCCGGGGCGCACGTTAGTGCGGCCGTAAAGCCTTATCGTGCAACTTGCTTCGCCAAAAGAAAGTAACCAAAAGTCCCGCAGAGCGGGATAGCAAAAGGCGACCCCGCTGCCGCAAGGGGGCCCGAAGTCAAAAACAGAAGCAAACCGTCTGCTGGCCAGGATGTAGCCCGGATGGAGCGGAGCGGGAATCCGGGGTTGCAATGCATCAATGAACAACCGGCATTTGAATTGAGTCATATCGCCCCCGGATTCTCGCTAACGCTTCATCCGGGCTACGTCCTACGTGCTTTTAAAAGCCCTGCCGCCACCGCCGGATAAGTAACAAAACATCGCGCCACACGCGCTACAAACGATTTGATATTTGATATCTACTGGAACAACGACCATGACCGCCAATCAAGACCTCAAACAACTCACCACCACCGCGCACTGGATCAGTGGCCTGCCGGTAGCGGGCACTTCAGACCGCTTCAGTGAAGTCTTCAATCCCAGCAAAGGCGAAGTCAGTGGCCGTGTTGCGCTGGCAACGGGGGCCGAAGTCGATACTGCCGTTGCCGCGGCCAAGGCAGCGTTTCCGGCGTGGGCTGCCACTCCGCCGTTGCGCCGGGCGCGGGTCATGTTCCGGTTTTTGCGCTTGATGGAAGAAAACCTGGAAACGCTGGCTACGCTGATCTCGCAAGAGCATGGCAAGGTGCATGCCGATGCACTGGGTGAACTGCAGCGCGGGCTGGAAGTGGTCGAGTTTGCCAGCGGCATTCCGCAGTTGCTGAAAAGCGAAATGACCGAGAATGTTGGCACCGAAGTCGACAGCTTCTCGCTGCGCCAGCCGCTGGGGGTGGTGGCCGGGATTACGCCGTTCAACTTCCCGGCCATGGTGCCGATGTGGATGTTCCCGGTGGCGCTGGCTTGCGGTAACTGTTTTATCCTCAAACCGTCCGAGCGGGTGCCGGGCGCGTCGCTCATGATTGCGCGCTTGTTGAAAGAAGCCGGTTTGCCGGATGGCGTATTCAACGTGGTGCAGGGTGACAAAGTGGCGGTTGATGCGCTGCTCGATCACCCGGATGTACACGCTCTGAGCTTTGTTGGTTCCACGCCCATTGCCCGTTATATCTATCAGCGCGGTACGGCCAACGGCAAGCGGGTGCAGGCGCTCGGTGGTGCCAAGAATCATATGGTAGTGATGCCCGATGCCGATCTGGATCAAGCCGCCGACGCACTGATGGGCGCGGCCTACGGCGCGGCGGGTGAGCGCTGCATGGCGATTTCGGTGGTGGTGCCGGTGGGCGAGGCCACGGCCAATGCGCTGCGCGAGAAATTGGTCGCACGACTGGCAACGCTCAAAGTGTCGCATTCGCTGGATCAAACTGCCGAGATGGGGCCGCTGGTGACGGCGATTCATCGTGACAAGGTCAAAGGTTATGTCGACGCTGGCGTAGCCGAAGGTGCGGAACTGGTCGTCGATGGCCGCGATTTCAAACTGGCCGGGTATGAGAACGGTTTCTTCCTTGGCGGTTGTCTGTTTGACCACGTCACGCCGGAGATGAAAATCTACCGTGAAGAGATTTTTGGCCCGGTGCTGGCAATGACCCGCGTGCCGGATTACGCCACTGCGGTGAAACTGGTTAACGAACACGAGTTCGGTAACGGCGCGGCCATCTTCACCCGGGATGGCGGCACCGCGCGGCATTTCACCGCATCGGTACAGATTGGCATGGTTGGCGTGAATGTGCCGATTCCGGTGCCGATGGCATTCCACAGCTTTGGCGGCTGGAAAGCCTCGCTGTTTGGCGACCACCACATGCACGGCCCGGAAGGGGTGCGGTTTTACACCAAACTGAAAACAATCACGCAACGCTGGCCTGGCAATGCTCGGGCAGGGGCGGAATTTGTCATGCCGAATATGAAATAACGACACAAATTTTTGTGCGTCACCAGAAAAACCCCGGTCATAGCCGGGGTTTTTTCATTGCGGCAAGGCTCCCTGCATGGCCCTCGGCGGCGGAAATATTTCAGGGTTGTAGCCGTATGTAGCGAGATTGGCACCTGTGCGACCACCGTTTATCTGACCACGTTTCCACAGCATGTCTTGCTCACCCGCGGAAACGCTGCTATATCAGCATTTCTTTCTATACAAGAAATTTTATTGTATTTGTATTATGTTTTACCGAAAGTTACTGTAATTTGTGCAGTGCAACGAATTTGATCATTTCAGAGGCAGGACCAATGACCAGGCTTCTCTTTGTACTTATTCTGATTAGTGTCAGCTGCTCCGCTTTTGCCCAGATGCTGCTCAAGCGCGGCATGGTGGATGCCAGCGTGCAGGACGCACTGCGCACCATGAATTTGCCCGCGCTGGCGACGGGCGTAGCGCTCAACCCATGGGTGCTAAGTGGCCTGGCGCTGTACTTTGGCGGCGCCGTGGTGTGGCTGGGCGTACTGGCCCGGGTTGATGTCAGCACAGCGTATCCCTTCGTGGCACTCGGTTTGATCGTGACCGTGGTGCTGGGTGGGCTGGTGTTTAACGAGCAAATTACCGCCTGGAAAATCGCGGGCAGTTGCCTGGTGGCTCTTGGCGTTTATCTGGTGGGGGCAAAATGACAACCAATCCTTCTCCTGTAGAGCGCCCGCGTTATCTGTTTGTAGATCTCGATGGCACGCTGGTGCATACCGATATGCTGGTCGAGTCGATGCTGTTTCAGATCAAGCGCTCGGTCTGGACATTCTTTCGCGTAATTTTGTGGCTGTTTGGCGGCAAAGCCGAACTCAAGCAAAAGCTGGCCAACGGTTTTGAATTCAATCCGGCCTTGCTGCCTTACGACGCTGCAGTCATCAAATACGTGACCGAGTGCCGCGCGGCAGGCGTACAAGTCTGGCTGGCTACCGCCTCAGATGAGCGCATTGCAGCGGCGGTGGCCAAACATCTGAACCTGTTCGATGGCGTGCTGGCCTCCGGCAACGGTGTGAATGTCTCCAGTACACGCAAGCTGGATGCCATTCAAAAAGTAGTCGGACAACGCGGGTTTGAATACATCGGCAACAGTCGCGACGACGTTGCAATCTGGGCCGTGGCGGAGCGGGCGCAATGTGTGCGCCCGGACGGTGCCGCCCGCGCCTGGTTCATGCGCACCAAAGGCGAAGTGCTGGAAATGCTGGATGGCCTGCCGCATCGCACGATGTGGCAATCGTTTGTGCGAGCTGCTCGCGTGCATCAGTGGCTGAAAAACGTGCTGGTGTTTGTGCCGCTGCTGGTATCGCACCGTTTGCTGGATTTGCATTCGGTTGCTGCGGGTGTGGTGACCTTTGTTGCGTTTGGCCTTTGCGCATCGTCCATTTACCTGGTCAACGACTTGCTGGATCTGGAATCCGACCGTTTGCACCCACGCAAGCGTAATCGTCCGTTTGCCTCGGGTGAGTTGCCGTTGTGGATAGGTTTTGCAGCGGTGCCGGTGTTGTTGTTCATCGGTCTGGTGGCCGGGGCCATCATCTCGCCAGCATTGCTCGGCGTATTGCTGGGTTACCTCGTGTTGACCAGTGCGTATTCGTTCAGCTTCAAAGGCAAGATGGCGGTGGACGTGGTGCTGCTGGCCAGTCTTTACACGATCCGGATCATTGCCGGCGCAGCCGCCATCGGCGTGCAACCTTCGTTCTGGTTGCTGGCGTTTTCCATGTTCATCTTTCTGGGGCTGGCGCTGGTCAAGCGCTACTCGGAATTGCTGGCGCTGGAAGAGGCCGGGCGCGACAAGGTATCCGGGCGCAATTATCTGGTCGCCGATCGCATGGTGGTGATGGCCATGGGGGTAGGCAGTTGTCTGTTGAGCGTGCTGGTGCTGGCTTTGTATATCAATAGCCCAGAGGTCGCACCGTTGTACGCAACGCCGCAGATTCTGTGGGGACTTTGCCCGCTACTGATGTTCTGGGTTTGCCGACTCTGGTTGATGGCTAATCGTGGCCTGGTGCATGACGACCCGGTGGTGTTTGCCGTGCGCGACCGGGTGAGTCAGCTGACCGTGCTGACGGGTTCAATCATCATTGCGGTCGGTGCATTCCACTAACCGGCACTGGCCTGTGGAACCGGCTGGCAGAACCAGACAACCTTCAACCGTCAATAAAAGCAACAACAAAGGGGGCAATGTCGTGCTAAAGAACACTGCCGTGCTCGGCTCGGTGCCGGCAAATCCATTGCGCTCGATGTGGCGTACGGTCAGCACTGCGCTGGCCGGGTTGCCAGTGTTGCTGCTGTTTTTTGTGTGCTCCGCCGCCGCGTACAGCAGTTTCTTCGCCAAATGGGGATTCTGCGGTACCACCGAAAGTGGCGATTGCATGCTGCAGCAAATGATCGAAGGTACAGCCCGCCGTCCGTGGGTTTACCGTCGTTTACTGCCGGAGCTGGCAAGCTGGCTGGATGGCCATATGCCGGGGTCCATTCATGGTTACCTGTTGCAGGCACTGCAAAACGGTAATCTCGGTTTGCACTATGCCTCGCCCATTGCGGCAACAGCAGAAGCCCCGGAGATGCTGCTGACGTTTTACTGCATCTACGTATTGTCTTTGCTGGCTTTTTTTGGCGCGGCCTTGTTGCTGTGGCGCATTGGCACGCATCTGACCTCAGATAAGGTGGCTTCGGCTCTGGCGGCCCTGATCTTTGTGCTCGCTTTCCCGATATTCCTCACCGTGGGCGGCAACTTCTACGACTTTACCGAGTTGTTTTTCTTTGCTCTGGCCAGCTGGATCGCATTAACCCAGATGCCATACTGGCTGATCTTGCTGGCACCGGTAGCTACGTATAACAAAGAGTCATTCTTCTTTTTTCTGGTCACGCTTTATCCGGTGCTGGTGGCGCGCTTTGGCTGGCGCCGTTCGGCGGGCTGGTTGAGTGTGGCCGTACTGGCCAGCGGCGTTGCGTACTGGTGGGTGAAATCACGTTATATCGGCAACCCTGGCGGCATGGTGGAGTTTCATCTGAGCGACCATATCGAGTATTTCCGGCGTTTCCGCCATTACGGACAGTTTGAATTCCAGTACGGCATGCTGGCGCCGCGTGGCTTCAATATCATCAATATCCTGTTGGTGGTGTTGCTGGTGCGTAGCGGCTTCAAGCGTTTGCCTACGGCTATGCGCCGACAAATCCAGCTGGCGCTGGTTATCAACGTGCCGCTGTTTTTGCTGTTCTGCTACCCGGGCGAGTTGCGCAATCTGAGCATGCTTTACCTGGGACTGGTGGCAATGCTGGCCTGTGCACTGTCACATTGGTTGAGCGGATTTTATCGATCCCGCCCGCCAACGCCATTGAATGGCGGATGACAGTCTGCGGTAGACTGCACGGCATCTTTTTTGCCCGAGTTTGCCGCCATGCAGGACTACACTTCTAATCCGACTCAATCCGGCCAGCGGCGCTTGGCCGGGCTGCTGAAGCTGGGCGCACTGGTGCTGCTGGTAGCGGCGATTGTGCTGGCCGGTCGGCAATACCAGTTTTTGCAAGGCTCGGTGACTACCCAAGGCAAGGTGGTGCAATTGCTGGAGCAAAACCGCAGCCAGAGCACGGCCAACGCCGGTACCCGCAAATCCTCCGTGTATACACCCGAAGTCTCCTTTACAACGCCCAGCGGAGCGGTGGTTCATTTTGTGTCGCTGGTGGCGTCAGATTCACCGCAATTGCAAGCCGGGCAGGCCGTTACCGTACGGTATTGGGCCGATAACCCGTCGCATGCGCAGCTGGACCGCTTTGTCGATCAGTGGCTGGCCGCATTGTTGTGTGCGGTAGGGGCAATTGTGCTCGGGCTGCTGAGCTGGTCACTGCGGGGCGGGCGTTCGCGCTGAGTGCCTGCCGGGCGCGCCGTGTTGCCTGGCGAATCCGGTTGCACCCGTCGCTGCCTGCGGTACGATGCAAGGCTACGCAACCAATTTATCGGGGCTGCCATGCTGCAATCCATCCGTTCTTTTGAACCCGAATTGATCGAAATCCGCCGCACCATTCATCGCCATCCGGAACTGGGCTTTGAAGAAGTACAAACCAGTGATCTGGTTGCCAGCAAGCTGGCCAGCTGGGGCTACGAGGTGCATCGCGGCCTGGCCAAAACCGGCGTAGTGGGTGTGCTCAAGGCCGGTACCGTCAGCAAGACACTGGGCTTGCGCGCCGATATGGATGCCTTGCCGATTCATGAAGCGTCGGCCAAGCCGTGGTCGAGTCAGGTGCCAAACCGCATGCATGCCTGTGGTCATGATGGCCATACCACCATGTTGCTCGGCGCCGCCCGTTATCTGGCGCAAACCCGCGCATTCAACGGCACGCTCAATCTGATCTTTCAGCCCGCAGAAGAAGCACTGGGCGGGGCAGAGAGCATGGTCCAGGCTGGCCTGTTTGACCGATTTCCGTGCGATGCGCTATTTGGCATGCACAACATGCCCGGCTTGCCGGTGGGCCAGTTTTACTTTCGCAGCGGTGCCTTCATGGCCTCGGCCGACAGTTTGCTGGTTACCATCACCGGGCGCGGCGGCCATGGCGCTTTGCCACACACCACGGTTGATCCGGTGGTAGTGGCGGCCAGCATTACGCTTGCGCTGCAAACCATTGTGTCGCGCAATATTGATACCCAGCAGGCCGCAGTCATCACCGTGGGTTCGATCCAGGCGGGTGATGTTGCCAACGTGATTCCCGGCCAGGCCATCATGAAACTGAGCGTGCGGGCGCTGGATCGCCAGGTCCGCAAAACCTTGCTGGAACGGATTGGCGATGTGGTGCGCTTGCAGGCGCAAAGTTTTGGTGCAACGGCCAGCATAGAGACGCAGCACGGCACACCCGTGTTGATCAACGACGAAACCCAGACGCGCTTTGCCCACGGTGTGGCCGCCAGCGTATTTGGCGACGAGGCCGCGCATTACGGTGCCCGGCCATTGATGGGCAGCGAAGACTTTGCCTATATGCTCGAAGCCAACCCCAATGGCTGTTATTTCTTTATCGGGAACGGCGATGGCGCCGGGTCGTGCATGATCCACAATCCGGGGTATGACTTTAACGATGGGTGCCTGACCCCTGGCGCGACCATGTGGGCGGCGCTGGCCGAGGCTTACCTGAAGTAAAACGTTGTGTTTATCTGTTTCTGATGACAAAACCCCGGCCCACCGGGGTTTTGTTTTTTGGACGACGCAACCGTGGGGATCGGCAGGAAATTTGTAGCTCAAGGTATCCGCAGCATGCCCTGAAACCGGCGGCTACAAAGGTCGCCCGCTGCTACAAACACCAATACACAGCCATTCATTTACCGCTAAACCACCATGCTATTGTCAGCGCCTCTTCACCATTTGGGTGACAGACACTGCGCAGGAGTAGTGGTTTATGGGGAACAAACAACGCATACCCGCGCTGGCTTTGGCGGTGGTTTTTTCTGGCTTGGCCCTGATGGCGTGGGCGGCTGACGGTGTACCGCCACCTTCTTTGCTGGACACAGACTTGAGCGCTTCGGCACCGGCTGGCCAGTGCAGCGCACCACCGGGGCAGGCCGGTGAGCAAGGCAGTGGTAATGGGCACAAGCAACATCGACGGCCGCCACCCGGGATGGATGGCGACAATGGCGACGGCCCTCCGGATGGTCCGCCGCCGGGTGGTAAAGAGGGCCATCGCCCGCCCCCGCGTGACGGCTCCGCACCGCAAGGCGTGCCACCTTCGGGTTGTGGCGTGCAGTAACTTTGTGACTCGGCTTTTGTTTGAGTCAATGTCAGGACAAACGACTTACCCGATTTTTTGTTGGACCGTGCGTACTGTTGGCCGCACGTTGCGTACTTCCCTGGGAACTGGTGTTGTAGTGTGACGCCTCAGGCCGCAAGCGGGTTGCTGACCCTCGCTGCGGTCTTTTTTTTGCGCTTGGGCATGCCGACTGAGTTCAATCAGCCGACAGTGCTTCACGCAGGGCACGCATGCCAATCAGCTTGAAACCGCGTTCGTCAATGGCGCTACGCAATGCCGCACTGCCCAGTAGCTCGCGATCCGCCAGACGGGTGCGGAAGTCCCGGGCGGCAATGGTGCGCAGCTCTGGCGTATCGTCGGCGGGATGGCAAACCAGCACGTGCACGCCTGCGCCACGGCTATCGAGCCAGTCGCAGGCAAATGCCAGTCGTTCTGAATGCTCAAGCTGCTTGTTGAACGGCAAGCCCATCACGCTGGCGACCAACACAACTTTGCCTGCCGCCGCCCGGTATTGAGCGACCACCTCTGCCGCTTCTTCCAGCGGAATCACGCACATCTGGGCAACCTGCCCGGCATCGATATCTGCAATCAGCGGTGGCACGCCATTTTGGGCGGCTAGTTCCAGGTAGATCGGCATCAGTTTGGGGTGATACAACGTCAGCATGTGGCTATCCACATGCGTGATATCGATCCCGAAAGCGGCGGCACGCTCGATTTGCGCGGTCAGTTCTTTGCGTGCGGCATCTACGTTGGCCGACTGGTGGGTCGGGCGCGCCAGCGAATGCAGATAACCGTGAGCATCCAGCAAGCCACTGGCTGGATCGCTGGTGGTGAGCGCACTCCAGCGATAGTCAGTCCACTCGCAATTGAGCGTCAGATGCACGCCCAGATCAGCGGCTGCACCCAGCTCTTTGGCCGTGCGGGCCGCATATGGAAACCAGCTACAAGGCACCATGGTCGAGGCGGAAGTCAGGGTGCCGATCTCTACCAGCGAGCGCCATGCGCTGACGGTAGCCTGGCACATGCCGATATCGTCCGCGTGCGTAACCAATAGACGATCACTGGCTTGAAAACCGAGGCGTTCTTGCAAGGTAGGCATGGTGCTTTCCTGTTTCTGGTTTGGATGGGCCGAGCCAGTATAGGCCTGGCGCTTTGATCGCTGACGTTACCGCCATGCAAGCGCGCAATGTCGGCAAACTCTGTTCCTGCCAAGGCAGTTGGCGCGAATGTCGCAGCGACCGATCATGGCGTAGAACCCTGATTGACATGCCATTGCCATCTCTCTACATTGCCCTCAGCTCTGACAGCTGCGCAGGAGAGACCACCGCTGGTGGCGCCGAAGGGGTATCGCCCTGAAAACTCTCAGGCAAAAGAACTGTGCTGCCATAGGGCTCTCTGGAGAGTGGGTCGCATGACCCCGCCGAAGGAAGCAAGGCGCCCATAGCGGGTGCCGCAATCTCTCAGGCACCAAGGACAGAGGGGGCAACATCCGGCTGGATACGGATGGGCTCTTGCTTTGGTGCCATTGCGCTTTGCGCGCCACAATCCCACCGCTCCCGCCGCCCGATTCAGCACAGTACGCTGGCCTGACGATTAGCCCGGCCAGTCAGAGAAGGTGCTTATGGCAATCAGCGTGTTCGACCTCTTCAAAGTGGGCATCGGCCCATCCAGTTCACACACGGTTGGCCCCATGCGCGCCGCCCGGCAATTTGCCCTGCGGCTGGCCAAAGATAGTTTGCTCGACCAGGTGACTAGCGTGCGCGCCGAACTGTTCGGCTCACTCGGCGCAACCGGCAAAGGTCACGGTTCGGATATTGCCGTGCTACTGGGCTTGAGCGGCGCCGAGCCGGATACAGTGGATGTCGATCAGGTCGCCGCGCAGGTAGCGGCGATTCGCAGCAGCCAGCAACTGCTGGTGTTGGGCACGCACGCGGTGGCTTTTCGCGAACCCGAGCATCTGACGCTGCACAAGCGCAAAACACTGCCATTTCATCCAAACGGCATGATCTTCGAAGCTTCCGACGTCGCTGGGCAGGTGTTGTCGCGGCGCGCGTATTTTTCGGTGGGTGGTGGTTTTGTAGTTGATGAAGCGGCCATTGATGCCGGTTTTGCGCCACCTGACGTAACCCACATGCGCCACCGTTTTGCCACTGCCGCCGAGTTGCTGGCACTGTGCGAATCGGAGCAAAAGTCGATCAGCCAGATCATGCTGGAAAACGAACTCACCTGGCGCGACGAGGCCACCGTGCGCCACGACTTGCTGAATATCTGGCAAGTCATGCAAGCCTGTGTGCGCCGTGGCTGCGAGCGCGAAGGCATCCTGCCCGGAGGCATGAAAGTGAAACGCCGCGCCGCCGAACTGCAACGCAAACTGCTGGCCACGCCTGAGGCTGGTCTGCGCGACCCACTTACGGTTATGGATTGGGTCAACCTGTACGCGCTGGCGGTGAATGAAGAAAACGCCGCCGGTGGCCGGGTGGTAACGGCCCCCACCAACGGCGCCGCCGGCATCATCCCCGCAGTCATGCATTACTACATACGCTTTGTGCCCGGCGCGAATGAAGATGGCATCGTGCGTTTTATGCTGACGGCGGGAGCGATTGGCATTTTGTTCAAGCTGAATGCGTCCATTTCCGGGGCCGAAGTGGGTTGTCAGGGTGAGGTGGGTTCTGCCTGTTCTATGGCCGCTGGCGCTTTGGCTGAAGTGCTGGGAGGTACGCCGCAGCAGGTTGAAAACGCCGCCGAGATTGGTATGGAACACAACTTGGGACTGACTTGCGACCCGGTGGGCGGACTGGTGCAGGTGCCATGCATTGAGCGCAACGCCATGGCGTCAATCAAAGCCATTAACGCGGCACGGATGGCATTGCGGGGAGATGGCAGTCACTTTATTTCGCTGGATCGGGTGATCCGCACCATGCGCGATACCGGGCGGGATATGAATACCAAGTACAAGGAAACGGCGAGAGGTGGGTTGGCGATCAATATTGTTGAGGTGCCGGTGAATGTGGTGGAGTGTTGAGGTTGTTTTTGGCTGGCGATTTGGAAGGGGATTTGGCGCGGGGCGATTATCCACCGTGGCAGCAGTTGCGATGAGACGCGTTTTTGTAAGGCGGGTGCAACCCGCCGTTGCGGATTGGGTTTCAGCTTCAAAAGCTTGTTTTGTTTGTGCCTACGGCGCGAGTGAAAAGCGTTTGATACCCGGTGGTGATCGGGGGCACGTTTCATATGCAAAAGACACTAATCGTGCAACTTGCGTCGCCAAAGAAAGGTAACCCAAAGTCCCGTAGAGCGGGATAGCAAAAGGCGACCCGGGCGCGAGCGTCGGCGGGGCCCAAAGTCAAAAGCCGTGCCCATCGGGGGCACCCCCACAACGATGCAAAATGCTTCGAATGCGGTTGCAGGGGGAAGAACCGTCTGTTTGCCAAGATGGTCTACGCGCACCCTGCGTGCCCTCGGTCGGCCCGGAGCCTGGGTCTCCGGCTCTCGGTCGGCGTGGTGAGCATGGATGATGAGCCTGGAAGTAACGGCGATGCGATGCCCCTCTTTTCCAAAGAGGGGTTAGGGGAGATTGGGTTTTGGGTGGATTTGGCAGCGGTGGTGAACTCCATATTGCAGCCATCTCCCCCCGCCCCTCTTCCAAAAGAGGGGAGCTAAGAGCAACAGCAGATACCTTCGGCATCAATACTACCTCGTCATTCCCGGCCTGGGCGGCCCCCTTGGCGGGAATCCAGCGGCTACGTTCGCCATCGCTCCCTTGGCAGGAATTCAGTGCAATGGCGATTTACAACTGCGAAAGAACATAAACAGAAGCAATTCGCAAACAAACGATGTGCTTTTCAATTCACCTTTCACCACCGGGCCGAAGGCACTGACGCTCTGGGCATCACATCTCCCCACCCACCAACGCCTGTGCCAACCCACTCGCCCGTTTTGTCTTGCGGGCAACAGCGGTTTCAAATGCCTGCTGCCCCGGTGTTACCAACGTAAAGCGCTCGCGGGCGCGGGTGATGCCGGTGTAGACCAGCTCGCGGGTCAGGATCTGGCCACCGTCGACGGGTAGTACCAGCACGGTGTGTTCAAATTCGGAGCCCTGCGATTTGTGTACGGTCATGGCAAATGCGGTCTCGACATCTGCCAAGCGGCTGGCGAGGACTGAGCGCACGGTGTCGCCATCCAGAAAATACACGCGCAGCGCACTTTGGCCGGCGGGTGGCGGCAGGGCGATGCCGATGTCGCCGTTGAAGACGTTGGTGCTGTAGTCATTGCGGGTCACCATCACCGGACGGCCGGCGTACCATTCACCGGTTTTGCGCAGTAGCTTTTCTTCTGCCAGCGCCTGTTCAATGGTGCGATTCAACCCGGCAACGCCCCAATCGCCGTCGCGTAAAGCGCACAGGATGCGGAAGCGATCAAACGCCGTGAGCACTTGTTTGACCCAGACATCGTGACTAGCGGCGTCGCTCAATTGCGGTGATGCAACGAGCTCCAGATAACTGCGATAGCCACCGGGTGCACCTTCGCGGCCGCACAGTGCCAGCGCGACAATATCCTGAGGATGGGCGCGATTGAGCCATTGCAGGTCCGGCCCGACGGGCGTCTGCAGTGTCGTCAATGCCTGGGTGATCTCGCCCGCGTTCACGGCTAGCGCCAATTGACCAATCGGCCCGCCAAAGCGGCGGCTGACGCGCAGCATCACCGTTTGCTGGGCCAGCGCGTTGCCGGGCTCGATATATTTCGCGGGCAAGGTTTCGCCGGTGGCAGCGGTTACGAATGTGGCGGTGTCTGTCGTGTAATGGCCTGCTTCGGCATCGCGGCACAAATCGCCCATCACTGCGCCAGCCTCAACCGAGGCCAGTTGATCTTTATCGCCCAACAAAATGACGCGGGCGTGAGCGGGCAGGGCGTCCAGTAACGCCGCCATCATTTCCAGATGGATCATTGAGGCTTCGTCGACGATCAGCACATCAATATCCAGCGGATTGCCCGCGTGATGTTTGAGCTTGCGGGTATCCGGGCGGGCGCCGAGCAAGCCATGCAGCGTACGGGCGGCACCCATGCGGTCGGCCAGCGTTTTAAGCGGCAGTTCGTCGCCCAGGTTTTGCTGCAAACCGTCCAGTGCTTTGTCGATGGATTGCTTGAGCCGCGCCGCCGCCTTGCCTGTGGGCGCGGCCAGCGCGATGCGCAGCTTGTCGGCGTCGTCGGCGGTGGCAAACAACAGGGCCAGCAGGCGCGCCACGGTGTAGGTCTTGCCGGTACCAGGCCCGCCAGTGATGATCGCCAGTTGCCCGCGCGTGGCCACGGCACAAGCCACCTTTTGCCAATCGGGTTCGTGCTGACCGGCTGCGGGAGTAACAAATAATCGATCCAGCCAACTGCGCAAGCGCGTGCTGTCCACCGCGGCCAGGCTTTGGGTGCGGCTGCGAATGCTGTTGGCGACACGACGTTCGTAATCGAAATAGCGGCGCAGATACAGGCGGCAGCCGACCAGCAGCAATGGTGCGTTATCCGCGCCCAACGCTTGGGCAACCAGGTTGCTGCCGTTTAAGCTAGCCTGCCATTGCGCCAGGCTGGCGGGCAGGCCGTGCAGCACGCTATCGATCTCCGCCAGTGCAATGGCTGGCCAGCCGAGCAATGTGGCGGCGCCGGCAAGCAACTCATCCAGCAACAGACATGTATGGCCGCGACCTTCCATATGCGCGGCGAGCGCGGCAGCCAGCAAGGTGATGTTGCTGGTGGCGGGTTCCAGCTCGCTCAAGAAGCGGGCGAAGGCGGCATCCAGCCGTCGTAGCCAGCCTTGTTCCGCCCAGGCATCCAGTCGCTGGAGCAAATCGGCCTGGCTGAGCGTGGCGGCGTGCTGCGTGGCTGGCGTATCGGCAAACAGATCACCACTCAAGGTATCAGTGTGGCGGCTCATGCGTGCACCTCGCCCAAAGCGGCATCCAGCGCATCCAGCAGGGCGATATTGGGCGGGACCACATAACAACCGCGTTCCGGCCCTTTAATGCCGCGCAGAAACAGATAAATGGCCCCACCCAGATGTTGCGCCGGGTTGTAGTTCACCCCAAGCCGCTGACGCAGTAAGCGATGCAGTGCCAGCATGTAGATCGCCGCCTGCACGTCGTAACGATGCGTCGCCATGGCCTGTTGCAACGCAGTGGCGTGGTAGTCGGCATCGCCCGCGCCCAGCGCGTTGGATTTGTAGTCGAGCACCCAGTAACGCCCGTCCTGTTCGAACACCAGATCGGCATAACCTTTGACCATGCCATGCAGCTCGCGCTCGGCCAGTTTGGGCCGTGGTGCGTGGTCTAGCAGATGCTCGCGGCACAAGGCGTCGACCGTGCTGCTGGCCAGTTGTTCGCTAGGGAACCAGAACTCCATTTCCGGCATGATCTGGTCCAGTTCCAGCAGCGGTACGTTAATTGGAAGCAGCGGCGTGAGCGTGGTTTCTTTGAGCCAGGCGATCACGTCCTCTTTGCGATTGGCCCAACCCAGCCGTTCGCAGCGGCGGCCCAGCCGTTGGGCAAAGTTGTCACTCAAGACGAGATCAAAGCCTTCACTGGCCAGCCATTCCAGTTGGTCGTGCAGCAACGTGCCGGGCAGTGCGCCACGTGGAAAGCGATGCCACGGCGCGTCGTCGACCTGCGTGGCGGGGGCTTCGTCCGGCGCTTCGCTCAGTGTTTCGGCTTGCGCGGTTTCTGCTGCCGGGATCGCGACATGCTGCCAGCTTTGCAGGTCACGAATCAGCGACGAGAAACTGGCGATATTCCAGCTCGTATCAAACTGGCCATGATAGTGCGGCGCTTGCGGCAACTCGGTAATCTCGGCCCGTTGTTGCAGGATGGTGCGCGGCAAAGCGGTATCCGTATCGGGCACAGTTTGCAGGGCCAGGTCGGCGCACTCGGCTTTCAGTTCCGCCAGTTTCGCCGCCAGATCGGTCTCTGCCAGCATTTGCCCGCCCGCGATCAGATAGCCCAGCGCGCTTTTATCCAGTTGCGATTTCTTGCCATTGCCAACCACCAACGCGCTGGTGCCTAGCCACAAAGCATGGCGGGCGCGGGTAACGGCCACATAAAACAGGCGCAGATCTTCTTGCAGGCGGGCTTCTTCTGCGCGCTGCATGGCTTCGTCGCCCAAGGAGAAATCTACCTGGCGCTGGCCCAGATCATCCACATATTCCACCAGCGTACGGTTGCGCTTGTCGACCTGGCGGAAAGTACACGCAAACGGCAGAAACACCAGCGGGTATTCCAGCCCCTTGGATTTATGCACGGTGACGACCTTGACCAGTTCGGCATCGCTTTCCAGCCGCACAATACGTTCGTCGCCGCCTTCGCCCAGCCCGGCAATCTGCTCGGCCAGCCAGCGGATCAACGCTTGTTCGCCTTCTACCAACTGGCTGGCGGTTTGCAGCAACTCGGCCAGATGCAGCAGATTGGTTAGCCGCCGCTCACCACCAATTTCACCCAACAATCGTGCCGGTAAATCCAGCTGATGCAAGGTCTGGCGCAACATGGCCAGCACACCTTGGCGTTGCCAGGTCAGCTTGAGCGCCTTGAGTTCTTCAACGCGGGTTTCCCAGGCGATGTCGTCCACTGCCAGTTGCGACAACTCGGCCAGAGACAACCCGGCTGTGGGCGTGGCATAAGCGGCGCGGGCGCTGCGACCATCCAGCGGATTGGCGACCGCGGCCAGCCAGCGCAACAAATCAGCCGCTTCGCCACTTTCGAATACCGAGTCTTTATCCGACAGATAAACGCTGGGCACGCCGCGCACTTGCAAGGCGCGGCGGACAACGGCGGCTTCTTTGCCGGTGCGTACCAGAATGGCGATATCGGCGGGCTGCAGGCGTTGCAGGCCGTTGGCGGAGGCGAACCCGGCTTGTGGGTCATTCAACAGACCCACGATGTGTTCGGCGGTCAGTTCAGCAAAATGCCGTTGGTAGGCTGTGCCATTGAGTAGCTGCTGACCATGCCAAAGCGTGAGCGCGGATGCTGCACCGGCGCCCGTCACAAACTGGTCGCTACGTCCTTGCGCGCCTACTGCCTCAAACGGCACCGGGTTAACGCCGTTCTGGCGATAACGAAATGCGCCAGCCAGTTGCGGGTTTTGCTCGGCATGCAAAAACAAACGGTTGGCCGCGCGGACTAGCGCTTTGGTCGAACGGTAATTGGTGGTCAGCACATAGTGCCGTCCGGCGGTGGCGGTGCGGGCGGCCAGGTAGCTGTAAATATCCGCGCCACGAAAGCCGTAAATAGATTGCTTGGGGTCGCCAATCAGAAACAAACCGCTGGCCGGGTCGTTGGCTGCGGTGTGATAAAGCTGGTCAAAAATCCGGTACTGGATGGGCGAGGTGTCCTGGAATTCGTCCACCATCGCCACCGGATATTGCGTGACGATGCGTTCGCGCAGCGCTGCACCGTTGGGGCCAGACAATGCGTGGTCCAGCCGTTGCAGCATATCGGCAAAGCCGAATACCCCAGCCTGTTGTTTCAGATGCGCTAGCCGTAACTCCACCCATTGCGTGGCATGCAGGATCAAATCGGCGCGAGTGGCGGCGAATTTGTCGGCGGCATCCAGCCAATCCAGAATGTGATTTGCCACCGGATGAGTCAGCCGCCTTGGGCCATCAATCTCGCCCGCTTTGGTGAATACCCAGCCATCCGGCGTAAACAACCGCAGCCATTTGCGCAAGTCTTTATGGGTTTGCTTGCCGTTGCTTGCCCAGTCGCGGATCACTTGCAGCCGCTGCGTAAATGGCGTGTTGGCGTGGTTGTAACGCGCCTTGTTGAGCCAGCCCGCTTCAAACGCACCCAGCCAGCTTTGTTCCAGATTGGTTAGATGATTGCGCCACGATTCGCGCGCGGCATTTTCGAGCTGCTGCAAGGCATGGGCTGCGGTTTCCAGTTGCGCGAAGAAGTCTGTAGGTGGAGTGGGGCGGCTTTCCAGTGCCAGTACGCTACGCAGCTTGTCGGCCAATCCTTGCGGTGAGGCCGCGACCGACAGCACAGCTTCAACGCCTGCCTGGCCAAGCTGGTAAACGTGCTCGCGCCAGTAATCGCGTGTGGCTTCCAGCCGTAGTTCATCTTCGTTCTGCACCAGTTCTTCATTGAACAGATTGCCGCTATCAAACGCGTGCTCGCGCAACATGCGCTGGCACCAGGCGTCAATAGTGTGCACTGCGGCTTCATCCATCATTTCTGCGGCGGTGGCCAGGCGTAACGCGGCGCGGCTGCGAGCGGTGTCATCGACATAATCTGCCAGCACTTCGCGCAAAAAATCATCGTGCGCGGCAGGTTGTTGTTCTCCACGAAAACAGCGGGCGGCTTCCAGCAAGCGGGCACGGATACGGTCAGACAACTCGCGCGTAGCGGCGCGGGTAAAGGTCATGACCAGGATTTCGGAGGGCAACAATGGCCGGGCAAAAGCGTTGCCCGCGCCATGCCCCAGCACCAGCCGCACGTATAGCGCGGCGATGGTCCAGGTCTTGCCGGTACCCGCGCTGGCTTCAATCAGGCGGCTGCCCCACAGCGGGAAAGAGAGGGCTTGCAGCGGCGTCGGGTTACTCATCAGCGGTCTCCTCATCGGTGGCGCTGGCGTCATGCGTGACGGTGCCGACTTGTTCGGTGATCCATTGCTGCAGAGGCGCAAACAACTCCGTGGCCAGCGTGGCAAAACGGCCATCGGCGATCAGGCTTTCATAATCGGGCCAGGTGCGTGCCAGGCAAGGTTCGTCGCGCTCGGCGGGAGAGAACATGCCACCCTCATAAACTTGCCACGGCTTGCCATTTTCCGAGACTGCGGCCAGCGCGGTTTTACCGGCAAACGGTAGCGGTTCAGCCATGCCTTGTTGCCAGGCAGCGAGGACGTGCTCAAGGGTATCGATAGCGTCTTGTTGTTCTGGCTGGCCCAGTGTCAGCACAGCATCGCGACTGACAATGATGCCGGTAATGGCTTCACCGCAAGCGGCAGCCACCAGTTGTCGTACCCACGGCAGGATCAGTTTTTCGGCACGCGGCTGGCCGTCTTTGCAAAGCACGCCAGGGTCGAGTTGCAACCAGGCGCGGGCATGGCCTTGCTGACGCAAACCGTCAAGCCAGTCTTCGACTTGCAAGCTAGCATGTTCAAAATGCAGCCGGACTTTTTCCCCGGCGGCGGGCCATGCCTCAAGTTGCAGCAACCATTGCTGCCAGGCCGGGGTGACCTGTGCCGCCAGTGCGTCGCGAGTGCGTTTACCCATGGGGCCAATCGGCAAGCGGCCGGTGCGGGTAATGCGCTCGGCATGGTTGTCGATCAACGCGGCCAGATGCGGCGCATCGCCAAGGTCTGCCGTGTCGGCGGAGGCCAACATGGTTTGCACCAGCTGATATTGTTCCAGCCCATTCAGCACAAAGGGTTCTTCGTCTTCCTGCGCGATATCGAGCTGATCGAACACCACGTTGAGCCGCTGGCGGAAGAACGTTTTCACCGGATTGCGCAAAAATTCGGCCAGCAGCGGCAGGGTTAACCGGAACTCGGGCGTGGGTTCAAACGGCGCCAGGGTCTGATCGCGCCGTGGCGTAACGGCTTGATGCGCAGCACGCCATTCGCGGGCGTAAGTCAGCAGTTCGCCGCCTTCAAAATAGCGGCGGCTGAAGGGTTGCAGCGGGTGTTCAGTGGTCAGGCGTTCAATCACACCGTCTTGCCAGCCGGCCCGCAGATAATCGCGCAATTGCGATACCAATACCGATGGCGGCTGCTCGCTGTTATCGCGCGCATTGCGGCCAGTCCAGCTGATGTAGAGCGTATGACGGGCGGCCAGCACGGCTTCCAGCATCAGATAGCGGTCATCATCGCGCCGCGAGCGATCACCGGGCCGGTATTGGCCGGGCTGGCTGATCAAGTCAAAATCGGTGCGATTGGCCTGACGCGGGTAATCGCCATCGTTCATGCCCAACAGGCACACCACTTTGAACGGAATGGCGCGCATTGGCATCAGCGTGCAGAAGGTAACGCCACCTGCCAGAAAACGCTGGTTGAGCGTGGGTTCGTCGACATTGCCCAGCCAGGCTTCGCGCAGCACGGCCAGTGGCACGGTATCGGTAAATTGCGCGGTATCGCACGCTTCCAGCCAGCGCTGCAGGGCGCTTTCCAGCGCAATGAGGGTGAGGCGATCCGCTTCGTTATCGGGTGCGAAAAAATCGGCCAGCAGCGCCCGGCCGGTATCGCTCCATTGATCAGGCGTCAAAGCCTGGGTAAGTGCGCTGCTCCATTTGAGCAACGCGGCGACCAGAGTGGCGAGTGACCCGGCCAGCGCAGCGTCCAGCCCGCCGACTTCGGCATACGGTTCTATTCCGGCAAAGGTGGCGTCGTTACCGCTGGCATAACCGAGCAACATGCGGCGCAGCCCGAACAGCCAGCTGTTTTGCTCGCCACAGGCAGCCAGATCCAGCTGTGCGCGTTGCCCGGCGGACAAACCCCAGCGCACGCCCGCGCCACTGCTCCATTGCGCCAGGCGCGCCAGATCGGATTCCGCCAGCCCGAAGCGCTGGGCCAGTGCCGGTACGTCCAGCAGATCGCGAATCTCGCTCAGGCGGCAGCGTTGCTCGGGCAGGCGCAGCAGCCACTCCATGGCCTTGAGTACCGGATTGATACCGCGATTTTTCTGGTCGGCAATCAGCCACGGAATAGTGCGTTCGTCGCGATTGCCATATTGACCAAACACGGCGCGGATTGCCGGGGCAAAGGTTTCGATATCCGGCACCATCACCACCACATCGCGCGGCGATAGCGGTTGCGCGGGAGTGGCGGCGGCGAACAGTTTCAACAACTGGTCGTGCAGGATTTCCACTTCGCGCTGGGCGCTGTGGGCAATGTGAAAAACGATGGAACGATCATCCGCTGCGACCGCCAGCCGATCCTGCGGTTGCGGCAACGGTTCCAGATCGCGCACTTGCGCTTGTAGTTGCGCCAGGATGGTTTGGCCGGTTTCGTCATCAAACAGGTCAATGCGCGGCGCGTTGAAACGCTCGCGGGCAGCGGCGGCATCGTCGAATTCATCCAGCATGCGCACAAAGTCCCGGCCCTGACGCCCCCAACTGGCCAGCAGCGGGTTGCTGTGCACGTGCATGGTATCCAGATCAATCAGCCCCAGATCACGGCCATCGCGTAAGGGATGACGGCGGCGGGCTGCGCGCAACAACTCGCGGCCATCCATGATGTCGCCCCAGTGAAACTGGCACGGATTGGGCACCGCCAGAATCACCTGGCATTGTTGCGACAGCGCAGCGAGTGCTTCCAGCGTTTGCATTGGCAGGGTGGACACGCCAAACAGCACCACGCGGCGCGGCAACGGTACGGCAGGGGCGACGCCCGCCTCCAGCAAACTGACAAACTGGCGGTGAATGGCATCGCGACTGGTGGCACGGGTTTCTTCAGGCACGTCGGCCAGAATTGCCCGCCATAACGCGGCTTGCCAGCGTTGGTCGTCGGTCAAAGTGTCGATCTGGCCGTTGGCGCGGCGCAGCGTGTCTTTGCCCGCAGCCCAATCGGCCAGCCAATCCGCGCGGTAGACCTGATATTGGTCATACAAATCAGCCAGTTTTTCGGCGAGTTGCCAGCGCCGGGCCGGATCACCATCTTGCATAAAGCGTTGCAACGGCGCGAAGCTTGGCTCAAGCGGCAGGGCGGGCAAAATGCGCATCAAACGCCACGCCAGCGGCGCTTTGTCTAGTGGCGACACGGGCGGCACGGCCTGCTTGCCCAGCATCTGCCGATATCCCTGCCACAGAAAGCGCGCTGGCAATTGCACCGCTGCTGCTGCGCAAATCCCCGTTTGCTCAGCCAGCGACATCTTCAGCCACTCGGCGATGCTGTTGCTCTGCACGAGGAATATGGCTTCTTCCAGCGGGTTGAGCGGCTGCTGGCTGATCCACTGAAAAACGGCATCACGCAGCAGTTCGAGGCGATTGCCGTGTAGAACCAGCAGGCCGGGGGGAATGGGGTGGGTCATGGATGGAATTCGGGTTTCCGGTGGCAGCAGCAAGGTAGGGGGTAGTTTAACAAGGGAATGGGAGGAGGGGGTCGAGACCGGTGTGGCAGCTTCAACTTCAAGTGCTTTATGAGTGCCGCAGGCGTTGTCACGCACGCAAAAAAAAAGCCCCGCAAATGCGGAGCTTTCAAATTGTGGACTTCCAGACTGGAGAGATGAGTACTCTGAAAAAAGTAATCAGGGCGCAATTTAGCCTGGCTTTGTTACACCAACATGAATCCTCGATTTGCAACTGTTTCAAAGGCAGGCTTAACACCCAAGGTCGCTTAAACCGGGATGATCGTCCGGGCGGCGGCCCAGCGGCCAGTGAAATTGCCGTTCACTTTCTTCAATGGCGACGTCGTTAATGCTGGCGTGGCGATGGGTCATCAGGCCGGCGGCGTTGAATTCCCAATTTTCATTGCCGTAGCTGCGAAACCACTGGCCGGAATCGTCATGCCATTCATAGGCAAAGCGCACGGCGATGCGTGGGCCGCCAAAGGCCCAGACTTCCTTGATCAAGCGGTAATCCAGTTCTCGTGCCCACTTGCGTTCCAGCAAAGCTTGCGCAGCGGCACGGCCAACGAGGAATTCGTTACGGTTGCGCCAGCGGGTGTCTTCGCTGTACGCAAGTACCACGCGCTGGGGGTCACGACTGTTCCAGCCATCTTCGGCAAGCCGCACTTTGGCGATGGCGGTTTCCAGGGTGAACGGCGGCAGGGGTGGGCGATTTTCCATGAGAATTCCTTGGCGATGAATTGAGGCATACAATTATGTAGACAAGTCTGTCTACATGCTCGCAACTCTAGACGGTGTAGACAGATCTGTCTACACTCGCCAGCTATGGATACGCCCAACAACACTGACATTGTCACGATGCTGGCACCCGTTGCGGCGGCAGAGCGCGAAGCGCTACCCGCCAAAGAACGCATCTTGCTCACGGCTTATGCCTTGTTTTACCAAGAGGGCATCAGAGCCACCGGCATTGATCGGGTCATCGCGGAATCCGGCGTCACCAAGGTGACGTTCTACCGGCACTATCCCAGCAAGAATGAGCTGATCCGGGCTTTTCTGGCATACCGCCACGAGCATTGGCTAGCCTGGTTTACGGCCGCATTGCAGCGTCACGGCGGCGCGAGCACTGGCGTGGCCGCGCTGGTCCCCACGCTGGCCGAATGGCTGGGCAGTGCTGATTATCGCGGTTGTGCCTTTATCAACACGGTAGTGGAACTGGGCGGCAGCTTGCCCGATGCAGTGGAGATCGCGCGTGAACACAAAGCGGCGATGACGCTGGCGATTGCCGCTTTGCTGCCGGATACACCATCGCGTCTGGCCGATGCCCAAGCCGCTGCCCAGGCGGTTGATGGTGCCATTGTGCGGGCCCAGATTGATGCTGCGCCGGATGATGCGCTCAATGCTCTGACACGGTTGTTAGCCGGTTTGGGTAACTAGCCGGGTACGGTTTGGTTGCTAACAAAAGTGTTGCAAAATCAGCAACTTCTCTCCGGTTTTTGCCGCCATCGGTAGCCGATATTCGGCACACCAAACCCAAGTGGTTCTATTGCTCGGCAATTCAGTCATTTTCGGTCACGTTGGTATGTTTGTATCGGCCCGTGTCTGAATGCGGGTTGCCGATTCTATGGCGTAGCAACGCGCAATTTCTCCATCTGCATGTGGTCTGCTTGCCCCCAAAAAGCCCTGTCATGGCTGGCATTGACGCCGTCCGGTGGGTCGCGGTTAATGGCAGCACGCCGAATTCCTTACAAACCCGGCGCATATCTGTCAACCGCACGGAACCTGCCTGCGAGCAGGCAGCATTTCGCGACCCAGAGACGCAAAAGCGTCCGTTCGATAGCAAATACCAACTAACTGGATGGAGATTTTCATGCTACGCATCAACCGGATGGCCTTGGCCGTCCTGCCTGCCGTATTGGCAACCTCATTTGCATTTTCTGCGACCCCGGCTTGTTCGACTGCCTGGAATGCCACTACCGCTTATGTTGGCGGTAACAAAGCCAGCTTCGCCGGGGTGAATTACACCGCCAACTGGTGGACCCAGAACCAGGAGCCGGATACCAACAACGGCGGTAGCGGTACCGGCCAACCGTGGACCTCGAACGGTGCGTGTACCAGCGGGACGCCGACACCGACACCGACGCCGACACCGACACCGACACCGACACCGACGCCCACACCGACACCCACACCGACACCCACACCGACACCCACACCGACACCCACACCGACACCCACACCGACACCCACACCGACACCCACACCGACACCGTCACCGACGCCAACGCCAACGCCCGCACCGACACCAAGCGGTACAGCGCCCAAGTTCATCGATAGCCCGTACAAAGACGTCACCGTCAATACAGACTGGAACACCGATGGCATGCGTAGCAAGAATGCAGCTGGCACGGTTGTGAATGTCACCAGCGCCATGCCGTCCAACTTGTCGACACTGACCTGGGCCTTTGTGACTGGCGAGTGCGGTTCCACTTCGCCAAGCCCGGTCGGTGAAAACCTGGCCGGTATGCTGCCAGCCACCTTCTCTGCCACCAACGTGCCGATGTTTACCGGCGCGGGCAAGAAGTATGTGGTGTCCACCGGCGGTGCTGCAGGCGTCTTCAGCTGCGCCACGGATGCAGGCTTTACCACCTTCATCAACAACTACTACTCGGCCAACATGATCGGCGTGGACTTCGATATTGAAGCCGGTCAAACCCAAGCCCAAATCAACGCCCTGGTTCAACGCGTGATTACCGCGCAAAAGACGTGGCCTGGCCTGCGCTTCAGCTTCACCATCGCTACCTTGGCAACCAGCCCGTCCGGTGCCACCGTTGCGACGGATATGGGTGCCAGCTCGCCTAATCCGCTGGGTGACGAAGGCATCATGGTCATGAACGCCATCAAGAACCTGGGACTGACCAACTACACGGTCAACCTGATGGTGATGGATTACGGCAATCCGGCATCCAATGGCGTGTGTGTGGTGAGTGCAGGCAAGTGCGAAATGGGTCAGTCTGCGATCCAGGCCGCGATGGATCTGCATAACTTCTACAAGCTGCCGTACAACCAGATTGAACTGACACCCATGATTGCCGCGAACGACACATCGGGCGAAACCTTCACGCTGGCTGATACTGACGTGATGTCGACCTTCGTGATTCAGAACGGCTTGGCAGGTGTGCACTACTGGTCGTTTGATCGCGATGTTGCCGGTACCAACGGTCAGAGCAATCTGTCGTTTACCAACCGCTTTGTGAGCGATCTGGGTCAGTAACCTGGCGCTTGATGTTGTTCGTGTTCCAAATAAAATCCGGCGGACATTCCGCCGGATTTTTTTATTGATGTTTGCGGATAAACGCCAATCTACTGACACACCGGTTTTTCTTCGACCGTATAACTCTCTAGAATGACGGCAACATAAAACAAAGGTGTGCCATGTCGGAAAACCCTCTCAGCACCAACATGACACGCGCCGGCACGGTTGCCGCCAGTGACGATGCCGAAATGTTTGAACTGGCGCCGGTTTCGCTGTGGCTGGAAGACTACAGCGACTTGCGTGCGCTGTTTGCCCGCTGGCGCGAAGAGGGCGTAACTGACCTGCGCGAGTTCTTTCGCGAAGACCCGAGCCGCGTTGCGCAATGCTCGGTGTGCATTCGGGTGGTCAAGGTCAACCGCAAAACGCTGACTTTGTTTGAGGCAGAAAACGTGGAACAACTGATCGGCGGGCTGGATCGGGTGTTTCGCGACGACATGCTCAAAGAACACCTGGAAGAACTGATCCAGCTCTGGTCCGGCCAGTTGCAGTTCTTGAGCCAGACGGTCAATTACACGCTCAGCGGACGGCGGCTGGACGTATTGCTGCGCGGCACGGTATTGCCCGGCCACGAACAAAATTGGGATCGGGTGCTGGTCGCGGTGGAAGACATCACCGAACTGGAGCGCGCGCGGCATCGGGTCGCGGTCGGCGCGCAATACGCTCGCGGTTTGTTTGAGCACTCACCGGTATCGCTGTGGGTAGAAGATTTCAGCTCGGTCAAAACGCTGATCGATGAAATCCGCGCTCAAGGCATTTCGGATTTGCGGGTATTCACCGACGTACACCCGGAATTTGTCGAGCGCTGCATGGAAGAAATCCATGTGATCGATGTTAACCAGCACACCTTGCAAATGTTCTGCGCGCCGGACAAAAAGACCTTGTTGAGCCGTCTGCGCGATGTGTTTCGCGATGACATGCGCCCGCATTTTCGCGAGCAATTGATTGATCTGTGGGACAACAAACTGTTTCAGCAGCGCGAAGTCATCAATTACTCGCTGGAAGGCAACGTGGTGAACGTGCATCTGCAGTTTTCCGTGCTGCCTGGCCACGAGCAGAATTGGGATTTGGTGTTGGTGGCGCTGACCGACATCACCGCCCGCAAAAAAGCCGAAGCGTATCTGGAGTTCCTCGGCAAACACGACGTGCTGACCAAACTGCGCAATCGCTCTTTCTACATTGATGAGCTGAACCGGCTGGAGCGCAAAGGCCCGTTCCCGGTTACGGTGATCATTGCTGATCTGAACGGCCTGAAAAGCATTAACGACCAGCTAGGCCATGCCAGTGGCGATGCCATTTTGCGCCGGGCGGGCGAGGTGTTTGCCAAAGCGGTGGAGGCGCCGCAATACGCTGCGCGCATCGGCGGCGATGAATTCGCCTTGCTGTTGCCCGGCGTGGATGAGCGCGGCGGCGCGGCAATGGTAGAAAGCATCCGGCATTTGATCGATATGAATAACCAGTTTTATCCGGGCGCGCAACTGAGCTTCTCGATCGGCGTGGCCACTTGTCATAGAGGTGAACGGCTGGAAGCTACCGTGCAGCACGCCGACTTGTTGATGTACGAAGAAAAACGCGCCTTTTACGCCAACACGCCTGAAGACCGGCGCGGCAACAAGCATGTGGATTGATGCGCTTTAGCCAGACAGGAAGGGTGGAAAAGATGGCTCAGGCCAATGAACAGCAACTGCCGCAATTGCGCCAGCGCATCGACGCAATCGATCAGCAACTGGTGAGTTTGCTGGCGGAGCGCTTTGCGATTACCCATAACGTGGGGCTGATCAAGAAAACGCAGGGTTTGCCTGCGGTCGACGCTGAGCGAGAAGCCCGACAAACCGAGCGCATCGTGCAACTAGCGCGGGATAACGGCCTGGACGAGGCGTTCGCCATCAAGTTCTTGCGCACCATCATTGATGAAGTAGTGAGCAATCACCAGAAATTGTGACTGGTTTCAGGCGTGGTGTATTTGAACGGAGATATGCATGCCGAAGTATCGATTGGCGCAACTGAATATCGCCAGCATGAAAGCGCCGCTGGAGTCCCCGGTCATGGCCGATTTTGTGGGGAACCTGGAGCGCATCAATGCGCTGGCGGAGTGTTCTCCTGGTTTTGTCTGGCGGCTCAAAGATGAAGAGGGCGATGCCACTGCCGTTCGGGCATTTGGGGATAACGTGCTGGTCAATATGTCGGTGTGGGAAGACGTAGCATCACTGGCCCAATACGCTTTCAAATCCGCTCACGTCGAGATCATGCGCCGACGCAATGAATGGTTTGAGCGCCTGGATCGGGCTTATATGGTGTTGTGGTGGGTGGATCACGACCACATTCCGACATTGGCCGAGGCAGCCGAGCGGCTGGCTTATCTGCAAAAGTCCGGCCCGACCGCACACGCGTTTGTCTTCAAGAACGCCTTCCCCGCACCGGATGGACAAGGGCTGGCAGGGCCGGCTGAAGAGACCCGCGACTTTGCCTGCCCCGGCACCTGACGCCCGCATCCGCGCGCGTGGTGCGGGTGCTCAAGCGTTCAAGCGTTCAAATGTTCAATTCAAATCCTTGGCTTTTTTCTGCGCCTGATCTTTCACATCGCCCAGATCGTCAAAGAAATGATCGGTAGGCTGGCTCGGCAATAACCTTGTTGGCAGCAGTTGCAGGTTGGCGTTGTACTCCACATCGGTGGTGAAGGTGTGTGCATCGCGGTAGTTGGTGGTCAGCAAAATCAGGCAAAGCACGGCTACGCCGACACCCAGCATTGTGCACAGCTTGCTGCGACTGAGCGCGGTGGCCAGCTTCAGATGCAGATAGCCCAAACCAAATACCAGCACCAGCCACAACAGGCTGGTCACCGCACCCACAGAAAGCGTGTCGGGCCAGAGATAATCCAGCCGGATATCAATGGCTTCGGTTATGACGCCCAGAATGGTCATGATGGATGCGAGCGAGATGTACTCGAACAGCACGGCACGGTGATTGAGTAATCTGGCCAGCAAGGCCCAGGCGCTGGCCCACAGCAGGGCGGCGAAGCCAACGCTGGCTGCGGTGACGATCAGGTCGGAGGCTTTGACCAGATTGGCCTGATCCAGAAAACTGCTCCAGGTCAGCAGTCCGATATTGACGGCCAGCAAGGCCAGCATGATCCACAGATTGCCCAGCAACTCCATCAACCGCCACAAAAAGCCGCCATGCAAGACTGTTGGCGCGACTGCGGATGCAATACTGCGAAACTGCAAAATGGTGCGGCCTACCCGCAAACGCTGATCCGCGGCGATGGTGGATTCCTGAAAACGCGCACCGGCATTGCCGGTGAAACTGCCGTTTTCGCTACCCAGATCCACCACATGCCAGCCGTTATCGGCCGCTTCAATTTGCAGATGACGTGGCGATACCGCGTCATCGTCGAGGATCAACTCATTGCTGTAATCGCGACCAATGCGAATGGGGAAATCCGTGAATTTCTGCCGATGGGTGACTTTGCCCCGGCGATCCAGGATTTCCAGGATTAGTGGTTCGCCCATGCCGTTGCACCCAGAAATTTGCGGGCCAGTTTGACCGCGTTGTTATAACTGATGCCACCCACCACCAGGCGATTGATCAGACCATTTTGCGATTGGTCCAGCGTGGCGCTCATCATTACCGCATCGTACAAACCCGGCAATTTGCGATAAGCGCGCAGGCAAAACACATTCTTCAGCGGCAAGCCGTCGGGCTGATGCACAAACGCGGTCTTGCAACTGAAGTTGCCGACGTCCTCGCGGGTGGCGTCTGGCAAGGGCGGATCAACGCTGAACAGCCCGCCGTATAAATGAGCAAACTGCTGATCATTCAGCCCTTTGCTTTGCACATAACTGCTGCTGTAGTACACCGTGCCGGTCTCGTATTCTTCGGTTAGAAAGATCGAACTTTGCGAGCCGCAACGCATGGTCTGCGCCGTATAACGTTTGTCGTCGCCGCGTATCTCGTTGCCCCAGCAGCGAAAGAAATCTGACCAGTCACGGGCTGTGCGGTAATGACCCACGCTATCCAGTTTTAGCGGCGCTGCCAGCAGGCGCGCGACCACGGCATCTTGCGAGGCCAGCAATTGCTGGTCGACCAGTTTGAGCATCTGGGTGGAGGTGGTCATCGGCGGGTTGGTGCTTTGCTGCAACAGCGCGACCGCATATTTGGCGGGGACCAGAAAGCCGACATCGTTGCCTGAAGTGGCAACGTTAATGCCAATGACGCGACCGGCTTCGGTCACCGTGGGGCCACCGCTCATGCCGGGGTTGATAGCACCGGTAAAGTGGATTTGCTCACGCAGGCTTTTGTCGATCAACCCGTTATACAGGCCACGAACGATGGTGAAATCCAGATCCAGCGGAATGCCGAACGAGTACAGCGTGGTGCCTTTATCCAGCGGCCCGGCATCCAGCTCCAGGTGAGTGGGCAACGGCGTGGCAATCTTCAGCAACGATAGATCGTGCACCACGTCAAAGCCGATTACAGCCAGCGGTACCACGCTGCCGTTGGCACGGACGGCCTCAGCGCGGAACCATTCCGGGTGCCACGCCAGTGACGAGATCACGTGAAAGTTGGAAATGATGTGGCCCGCATCATCCACTGCAAAACCGGTTCCCAGCGCTGAACGATTGTTGCTGCGCTTATCCATGATGCGCACTTGCACCACGGCATCTTTGTACTGGCGGAACACTTGCGAGGTATCGGGCGAGACGGTCTCGGCGCGGCTGACCGACGCGACCACCACGGTGAGCAGGAACAGGCAAACGGCAAGCAGGTTCGGGAATTTATTCAAGATATAGGCAGGCATTTGAGAGGACGCACAAAGGCGCCGGGCGCGGGCCATATTACCCGCGTGTCATCGGTTACGCGACGCGTCTTTCACGCGTTGTCACCAAACCACAACGGCTGTCTGACAGTAACCACTGCCTGATAGCCAGGAAGCGCAATACGTGAGTTGAGACCGCCATGCTGGCAATGCGTTCAAAGCTACACAATTGAGCCTCCAGGCTCGGGAAAACCGAGGTTTCATGCGGGCCTGCCGCAGCACAGCGGCGCTTGGGCACACGGCAGTGGACGCGCATGTTACGCAACGGCTAGAGTGGCGGTCTTGCCGAATCCTCCACGAGAGCATCATGCAATCGAGTTTTTCTTTTACCTGTCGCGTGTGCGGACAAACCCATGTCGGCCAGCCAGGTTTTGAATTTGCCGTGCCGTATCACTACTTCAACCTGAGCGATGAACAAAAGAGCAGCATCGCGCAGATTGACTCTGATTTTTGCAAGATCGACCACGGCCATCAGGTTGATCATTTCGTTCGCGGCGTGCTGGAAGTGCCAGTGCAGGGCACCGAGCTGATGTTCAGCTGGCTAGTCTGGGTGGCCGTCGATGCGCAAACCTTTGCCGAACACCAGACACGCTTGACCGCGCCGGGCGTGGACGTAGTGCGTTCGGGCTGGTTAAGCAACCAGTTGCCCGGTTATCCGGATACCTTGGGTCTGCTGCTCAATGTGCATCCGCGCCCGCACGGTTTGCGTCCGGCGCTGATCTTGCAGCGCACTGCCACCCAGGCCACGCACCCGCTGCTGCACGATCAATACGGCGGCTTCAGTCAGGACCGCGCCCAGACCATCGCCGAGCATCTGGTACATGGCACCGGCCAGGTCGCACCGGCTGACGGCGCGCAATAAATCTGACCACGCCAGGGGCCGATCTACGCACAGCTGCGGGTCGGCCATATTGGCCCCGATATCGCCGCTGGCGCTGCGCCGGATGCACCAAAGCTCGCGATTATGCGATGCCGTCCCAGGCTGACCGCATATCGGTGGGCGAGCGGCAACTGGTTGTTGCAGGGCCGATACCCGATTGCATGCAGTTCCCACGTGCACTGCAGAAACTGGCAGCATGTGTTTGCAAGCCGCAAATAAAAATGACGCTAATCTGCCAGGCTGGGGACCGCAAGAATGGGGCAGCAAGAAAAACGCAGCGCGCGACGAATACCAATCAATTGCGAAGTCAAACTACGCTTTCACGATCACTCGCCGTCGCAATATGGCACCTGCACCGACCTCAGTGTCGGCGGCCTGACCGTGCGCACCAGTTACGTACCGCAGCTGGATGAAGTGTTCGATATTGTGGTGATGCCGCCACCAGTGGGCGGCGGTTCGCGCACGCCATTCGCCGCTACCGTCAAAGTGCGGCGCTGCCATGAGATCGAGCGCGGCAAGGAATACGAACTGGGGCTGGAGATTACGCAGGTGCTGCAGTAATCAGGTGTTACCAAACCTGCAGCCGTCGCCGTGTAGCCCGGATGAAGCCCTGGCGAGAATCCGGGGTGTCCATGCATAAACGGGCAGCGGACTCTGGCATTTGCCATCATTGCATCCCGGATTCTCGCCGCGCTGCATCCGGGCTACGACTTCTTTAATGGCTATGAGGATGGCTGCTCAGTGTGCCGAATTGTCGGAGGCACGTTCGGCACATTCACGGGCACGTGCCAGTAACAACACTTGCTCGCGGCTGTTGCAGGTGAGTTCTGCGGCGCGTTTGAACTCGGCGCTGGCTTCGGCAAATCGCCCCAGTTTGCAGAGAAAGTCTGCACGAACGCTGGGCAACAAGTGATAACTGCGTAACGACGGTTCATCCAGCAAGGTGTCGACCAGGGCCAGGCCTGCCTCTGGCCCGAAGGCCATGCACAGCGCCACGGCCCGGTTCAGCTCAACCACCGGTGAAGGAGAAACCTGGGCCAGCGCGTCGTACAAGGCGGCAATGCGTTCCCAATTGGTTTCGTCTGCGGTGAGCGCCCGCGCATGACAGGCGGCAATGGCGGCCTGCAAGGTGTATGGGCCGAGCATGCCGCCGAGTTTTTCCGCTTGCCCCAACGCAGCCAGCCCGCGCCGGATCAGCAATTGGTCCCACCTTGCGCGGTTTTGCTCCAGCAGCAAGATTGGCGCGCCATCAGGCCCGATGCGAGCGCGCGAGCGTGAAGCCTGAATTTCCATCAAGGCGACCAGCCCATGCACCTCAGCTTGCATCGGCGCCAACCCGGCCAGAATGCGCCCCAAGCGTAGCGCTTCGTCACACAGCGCCGGGCGCATCCAGTCGGCACCGGCGGTGGCGGCATAGCCTTCATTGAAAATGAGATAAATCACCGCCAAGACTGACGCCAGGCGCTCGGGCAGGGCTTCGGCGGCTGGCACTTCAAACGGCACGCGTGCGGCGGTGAGGGTGCGTTTAGCCCGGACAATGCGCTGGGCGATAGTGGGTTCGGGTACCAGGAATGCACGGGCGATTTCGTCGGTGGTCAAACCGCCGAGCAATCTGAGCGTGAGCGCGACGCGCGCTTCGGGCGATAACACCGGATGGCAGGCAGTGAACACCAGCCGCAGCAGATCATCGCCAATGTGATCATCGAGTGCGTCAGCGGCATCGGCGCGCAGTAATTCCTGTTCAATCTCGAGTTCGCGGCCGAACTCTTCATGCTTGCGTTCCAACAGCTTGTGGTGGCGCAGCCGGTCCAGCGCGCGGTGTTTGGCCGTGGTCATCAGCCACGCGCCGGGGTTGTCCGGCACACCGCTTTGCGGCCATTGTTCCAGCGCGGTGACGAGCGCATCCTGGGCCAGTTCTTCGGCCAGGCCCACGTCACGCAGCATGCGCGCCAAGGCGGCGATGATGCGGGCAGACTCAATCCGCCACACCGCCTCGATGGCGCGATGCGTTGTTACCACTGTGCTCAAGCGTGGGCCTCAGCGGCTGCGGCAAAGTTCTCCATGGGCGACGTGTCATACATCAGCCGGATATCGCAGCGACCTGGTCCGGCCAGTTCCATAAAGCGGCGATTCCAGTACAAGGCCTCGTCCTTGGTAGCGACCTGAATAATGGCGAAGCCGGCAATCAACTCTTTGGTTTCGGCAAATGGGCCATCAACCACCGAAAGTTTGCCGTCGTGATAGTGCATCTGTGCATCTGCGGCAGAGTTTGGCAACAAGCCGTCGGTGGCCAGCATCACGCCCGCTTTAACCATTTCGTCAATTAATGCGCCCATGCGGACATTGTCTTCGTCGCAAGGGACGTCGCCTGCCTGCGGTTGCTGGTCTGGGGTATAAACCGAGAGATAACGCATTTCAGTACTCCTTAAGAGTGCGAAGAGTGTGGCGGGGCGCTTTGAGACCCAGCCGCGTTTACTTTTCTGCTGTTGCCTTCAGATTGGCCAGACCCGTTTCAAAGTCAGCGCCAATCATCTTGTCCATATTGAAAAACACCCCCATGACTTTGGCGATAAACTGCATTGCTCCGCTCATCGCCCAGGTCACTTCGGTGCTGTCGCCTTGGGTTTTCAGGGTAAATTCAGCCTGGTTATGGGCTTCAAATGGTTTTAGAAAATCCAGCTTGATGACGATTTGTTGTGTCGGAGTCGCGGTGGTGATTTCCATCCGCCCAGCGCCTGCCTTGCCTTTACCGTCCCACTCGTAGACTGAACCCACGCCACTGGGCGCACCGCTGAAAGTACGCTTCATGTCCGGGTCCAGATGTTCAAAGGGTGACCATGCACTCCAGCTATGAAAGTCATTGATCAGCGCGAAAATTCGCTCTGGCGGCGCTTTAATGGTGACCGTGCGCGCTATCCGGAACGAATCGGGCTGGCGGACGGCGAGCACGAGGACAACCACGACGATCAGCAGAATCAGAACCAGAATGCCTTTGAACATGTTTTCTCCGGGGGAATGTTTGATTTTGTAATGATGTTTAGCGGGCAGGCGCTTAGCCGTTTTTGGCCGACTCGGCGCGTAACCGCAGTTCTGCTTCTTGCAGTTCTGGCGTAAAGGCTTCGCCGAAATCTTGCGGATCGAACACCTGGCGGATTTCGATTTCCGAATCGCCTGGCATCGGGTTCGGACAGCGTTTGATCCACTCGATGGCTTCTTCTCTGGACTTCACCTCCCACAGCCAGAATCCGGCAATCAGCTCTTTGGTTTCGGTAAACGGGCCGTCAATCACTGTGCGCTTGTCGCCAGAAAACAGCACTCGTGCGCCTTTGGAGCTGGGATGCAGACCTTCTCCCGCCAGCATCACGCCCGCTTTGACCAGTTCCTCGTTGTATTTGGTCATGGCCGTGAGCAACTCGGTATCTGGCATCACGCCGGCTTCAGAATCCTTGGTGGCTTTAACAATCACCATAAATCGCATGTTGTTTCTCCTGATTTGAAAGAAAAGGGGTAACGAGCAGCTTCATGTGGTTTGAAAACACCGTGTTTTGGCCGCTGTTATAAGTACGACGAACCAGCGCCACGCAAATCGACAAGACTGCGGTTTTTTTTTCGTGGGCAGGTCATTCGGGGCATTTAAATCTCTGATTTATAGCGTGATGTAACTACATCTGCCTGGTCGGCTGCATACGGAATGGCTGGTTTTACGCTGCTGGTTCTTGCGCTTTGCGGCACCGTTTCTCATGCGGATGCATTTTTTTATCGTGTCTGGTCGTGGGTGGCGGTCGCGGCGAAGCCAGACAAACTGCGGTTGACTACCCCATTCATGCTGCTGATGTTGAAAACAAAGAACCGGTCGAAAAGCAAGCAGGAAAAAAAGACGACAAGTCGGCAATCAACGTGGTGAAGGCGCCAGCCAACCCGGCTTTGGGGCAAAAGAAAACGGGCGCAGTTGCGCCCGTTTTCTTTGAGCTGCATATCAGGTACGCCAGCAAAAGCGATTCGAAATTGGTTATATGAGCCTTCCGAGTCCTCACGCGCATCTCGCTTCCCTGTTTAGAGATCGGTACGCAACTCGCTGTGCCAACGGCTGGCATAGGGGAGCATGAACAAGTACAGACCCGTGAGCAAAAGCAAGGCGAGCGAAAGCAACGGCGAATAGGTGATCCAGGCCGCTGGTTGCCCTTGCGTTCTCACCGCGAAATTGGCGACGACAGTCAAAGTAAAGGCAATCGATAACCAACGGGGAATCTGCCGGATCAGGCTGCTCGACGAGTTGGCCAGTTGCTTCGCCGCCGGTGTCATTGACGCACCTCGATCATTTTCCAGCCATTACCGGACGGGTCGCGAAAGCCGGCGTCCACGGTGCCATAGCGATCCATGGGCTCCTGCGTAAACTCGACGCCCTGGGTTAGCATCCGGTCATAAGCGGCGCGGCAATTGTCCACGGCCAGCACCAGAGAGGGCATTGCACCTTTGGCCACCATTGCGCGCAACGTCTGTTCTGTCGCGGCATCGTGCATGGGCGAACCTGGCGCAAACAAACCGAGCTGAAATGTTGGCTGATCTGCCGCTTGTATCGTTAGCCAGCGAAAATCACCGTTGCGCACGTCCGTATGTACGCGAAACCCCAGCTTGTCTACATAAAACGCGAGCGCTTCATCCTGATCTCGCACGTATATACCCACCATCTGGATCCACTGACTCATTTTGCACCTCCGTTGGTTGAGGTTCTTTTATACGTCCGGCTGGGCGGCGTCGCTTCTCCAAAACTGAGATTGTGAGGTTGGGCCGGTGTGCTGCGCTGAGAATGCAGGCGGGCACGCTGCCAAGTTCGCGTGCTGCAGCGCGTGCGCGGGCGCGGATTGTGCTCGGCTTTTCGTCGGTGATATCACGGAAAACGCGCCCGAACGTGCCCAGACTTTGCCAACCTGTCTGAAAAGCGATCTCGGTAATCGGCAGGTCACTATCGCGCAGTAACGTCACCGCCCGTTCAATGCGCCGGGTGAGCAGGTAGCGATGCGGCGGCACGCCAAAGGCGTCTTTGAACGATCGCGCGAAGTGGGCTTCACAAACATGGCTCACGCTGGCTAATCGCCTGATTGGCCAAGCCTCTTGCGAGGCAGCATCCATACGGTCTTTCGCCCGCAACAACCGACGCAATAACTCGGGGTCCTGGCTCGCAGTCTCTGTACCCATGCTGTCTTCCGGTTCTCCAATAACAGATATTTGAACCGCTTGTACTGGCCCGGTCAATGCGCCGGAGTGAAGCGCTTCTGCCCGACGTGAACAGGTGTGGTTTAACGTTGATCTTCTTTGCATTCCTCATAAATTGATAGCTGAAGCGGTAAAGAAATGCCGGGTTAGCGCACGTACGAGCGGCCCCTGTTCGCTTTGCTGCTTGACCTTGCATGATATTTCCATAATTATGGAAATATGGAAAATAAAACCGCTGTCCAATCTCTCGCTGCGCTGGCACAGGAAACCCGTCTGACCATCTTTCGCCTGCTAGTGGGCGCGGGCCCGGACGGGTTGGCGGCAGGGCGCATAGCCGAAACGCTAGGTCTGGCTGGAGCGACGCTTTCTTTTCACCTGAAAGAACTGTCACGCGCCGGGTTGATCTCCAGCCGCCAGGAAAGCCGCTTCGTGTACTACTCGGCCAACTACGCTGCCATGAACGAGTTGCTGGCATTTCTGACCGAAAACTGCTGCGGTGGCGCGCCTTGTGGCATTGAGGCAAGCCTTGCAACGGGTAGTGGTTGCTGCTGATTCCTGCTCAAAATCCCTGGTTTATTGTCTGGAGTAATTGAATGTCTGCCCAATGTGAAGTCATCGGCAAGCAAGCTGCCGGTGCACCGCTCAGTGTTTTCGAGCGCTATCTGACCTTATGGGTTGCCATTTGTATCGTGATCGGGATCGCGCTGGGGCAGGGCTTGCCCGGCGTATTCAAGGCCATCGGCGCCATGGAGATCGCCAAGGTCAATCTGCCGGTGGGCTTGCTGATCTGGGTGATGATTATCCCCATGCTGCTGAAAATTGATTTCAGCGCATTGCATCAGGTGCGCGGTCACCTCAAAGGCATAGGCGTCACGCTGTTTATCAATTGGTGCGTCAAGCCGTTCTCGATGGCGTTTCTGGGCTGGCTGTTTATCCGCGTGCTGTTTGCCAGATGGCTACCCGCTGGCCAGATCGACAGCTACGTTGCCGGTTTGATCCTGCTGGCTGCTGCGCCGTGTACCGCAATGGTGTTTGTATGGAGCCGCTTAACCGGTGGTGATCCGTATTTCACGCTGTCGCAAGTCGCGCTCAATGATCTGATCATGGTTTTCGCCTTTGCGCCGCTGGTGGGGCTGTTGCTGGGCGTATCCAGCATCACCGTGCCGTGGGCTACATTGCTGACTTCCGTCGTGCTGTACATCGTGATTCCGGTACTGCTGGCTCAGGTGATCCGCAAAGTGCTGCTGGCTAAAGGTCAGGCGAGTTTTGATGCTGCCATGAGCACGATTCAGCCGTGGTCGATCAGCGCCTTGCTGGTCACGCTGGTCTTGCTGTTCGCCTTCCAGGGCAATGCCATTATTCAGCAACCGCTGGTGATTGCGCTGCTGGCTGTGCCGATTCTGGTGCAGGTGTTCTTCAATTCTGCGCTGGCATATTGGTTGAATCGCAAGGTCGGTGAGAAACATTCTGTGGCTTGCCCATCGGCATTGATCGGCGCATCCAACTTCTTCGAACTGGCCGTCGCTGCGGCGATCAGCCTGTTTGGCTTTGAATCCGGCGCAGCGCTGGCTACGGTGGTCGGCGTGCTGATTGAAGTGCCCGTCATGCTGCTGGTGGTCCGCATCGTGAACGGCAGCAAACCCTGGTATGAGCGCGGCCTGCGCGCTGCCCGCTAAACCCGCAATTTCAACGGAAAAAGCACCATGAGCAACATCACCATTTATCACAACCCAGCCTGCGGCACCTCGCGCAACACGCTGGAACTGATTCGTAATAGTGGCGAAGAACCCCAAGTCATTCTCTACCTGGAAACCCCGCCGAGCCGGGAGAAACTGGTTGAGCTGATCGCGGCCATGGGGATTAGCGTGCGTTCTTTGCTGCGCAAACAAGGCACGCCATATGAAGAACTCGGGCTGGATGATGCCAAATGGACTGATGATCAATTGATCGACTTCATGTTGGCGCACCCGATTCTGATCAACCGCCCGATTGTGGTCACGCCGCTGGGCACCAGACTGTGTCGACCTTCCGAACTGGTGCTGGATATTCTGCCAGGCCCGCAACGAGCCGCTTTCAACAAGGAAGATGGCGAAGCGGTGGTTGATGCTCAAGGCAATCGGGTCAGCAAATCTTCCTGAGGTAGCGTCGCCGGACTTTCGGTTGGCCATTGCCACTTGATTGGGGTGAAACCGATTTCGATCAGACAAGGCCGGTGCGAGGGGGCAAGGATGGTTCTTTGTCCTGTCCTCGCGACGGCCCTTTCGCCTGATGGATGACATGGCGGAAAGCGGAAATTTTTCCAATACTGCATTGGACGCTTGGGCTTATTGATGCATTTTTGCTTGTGTCGCGAGAACGGGTCCCACGTTCCGGGCAAGAGGAGCTACAAGCATTGCCAAGAGTCCGAAACGAGCCCGCTATATTGTTCCAGGGATATTTACAACGATGTGTGTAGTTTACACCTGTGTTGGGTGCGGCCCTGCCAGCTGCCGGATCATGGGTGCAACAATGAGTATTGAATATGGATTTTTGCTAACCGGTTAATTGCAAGATCAGCAGTTTTATTTCATTCCGAATACAGATTCCACCGGAGAATTTCGATATGAAATATAGGCGGGAAATAGACGGACTTAGAGCGCTAGCCGTTGTTCCAGTCATCCTTTTTCACGCAGGTTTTCAGTTTTTCAGCGGTGGCTTCATCGGAGTTGATATATTCTTTGTTATTAGTGGTTATCTTATTACCACCATTATCATCGCCGAGCTCGATACCAAAAGTTTTTCCATCATCAAATTCTATGAACGCAGAGCCAGGCGCATCTTGCCAGCTCTGTTTCTTGTGCTTTTCACTTGTATTCCGTTTGCGTGGTTGTGGCTTTTTCCACCAGACATGAAAAAGTTTTCTCAAAGCCTGATTGCAGTCTCCACTTTTTCATCCAACATTTTTTTCGGTTTTACCGGCGGGTATTTTGACCCGGCCGCAGAACTAAACCCGTTACTGCACACCTGGAGCTTGGCCGTAGAAGAACAGTTCTACGTTTTTTTTCCCGTTTTTCTTCTGTTAACCTGGGGTTTGGGTAAACGTAATATTCTAATTCTTTTGTCTCTTGTGTTTGTTGTCAGTTTGGTTCTGGCGCAAATTTATGTTTTCAAGCAGCCAGTGGCTGCTTTTTATTTGCTGCCAAGCAGAGGTTGGGAGCTGTTGGTTGGAGCGTTCGTTGCATTCTATCTGGCCCGTCCCAAAAACGCAGCCAATGAAACAAATGAAACGTTCGTCAGCCATGTCGGGAGCCTGGCAGGGCTGGCTCTTATTGTGTTTTCAATATTCTATTTCGACAAGACCACTCCTTTTCCGAGCATATATACGCTTGTACCCACAGTGGGTGCCGCGCTTATCATCTTGTACAGCACACCAAAGACTTGGGCTGGCAAGATATTGGGAACCCCTTTGTTTGTCGGGATTGGCTTGATCAGTTATAGCGCCTATCTCTGGCATCAACCCATATTTGCGTTTGCCAGATATATTTTTCTAGACAGGCCCAGTGCTGGCGTGATGTTATTCCTTACTTGCATCTCATTTTTCCTCGCTTATTTTGGATGGCGGTTTGTTGAAGCGCCTTTCAGGAACAAGCAAAGAGTCAAACGTAAAACAATTTTTACCTATGGAATTGTTTTAAGTGTGAGTTTGATTGTATTTGGCTCATTGGGTAGTTTCAGTAAAGGGTTTGAAGGCCGTCTTCCTTATAGCAGCAGGGATCTGATGGTCTTCGGAAAGCCCGTCACATTTTTGGCGATTCATAGCTCCGACAGTAGCTGCCGGGACCTGCTGGGACTGTCCGCTTTGCCAGAGGAAGTTTGCGTGGCTAACTCAAAGAGTCCGCAAATCATGTTCGCAGGCGATAGCCATGCTATGGCACTTTATTCTTCCATATATGGCAAACAGTTTGATTTGAATTCCGTGTTGATATCCGGATATTCCTGCCCTTTGTATCCAAATTTAACTTACATTCCCTCGTTTAAAAATTCTTTTGGCAACACCTGCACGGGTATTGCCAACGAAGTATTAAATGCAGCAAAAAAAATAGACTCGATAAAAGTAGTTGTTCTGGTTAACTACCATGTTGATGGGCAGGACGCGAGGTTTTCTTACTATCTGCACGGCAAGCACATATCCAGCGATGAGGCCTTTATCGCCGGAAATGATTTTCTCGTAAATGAACTCCTGAAGTTGGGGAAGAGGGTTGTGTACTTTATTGATGTTCCCCATTTGAAGATTGATCCGAGGTTTTGCCTGCAGAAACTCCCTTATTCCTTCAGGTTGGCCTCGGACTCTGGCTTGTCCAGAGAGTGTTCAATTACCAAAGAAGAAAATGAACAAGCCCGAAAGGAATACGTAGGCGAGGTGTTGAAGGTCAAGAGTGAGAATCCAAAGATGTTGATCTTCGACCCGGCTTCCTATTTTTGCACGGGCCACTATTGTAATTTCAGGGACGGTTATAAATCACTCTACAGCGATACTCATCATGTCAGCCTGTTGGGCTCAATGGACATCCTTAACGTCATGAGGTCCGATGGTTTGATCGATCACTAGGCTATCCTCACGGTTCACGGTCAGTCCGACCGCACGGTGGTCGTCGGGCATCCCGCCCATGGATGCCGCCAATGTTTCAATTGTTAACAAAACCCGCAATATCGAAATTTCCGGTTAACAAGCACACGGTTCAATGGCTGCGGTTCGTTCAAACCAAGAAACACATCGAAACCGAGACGAGGAGTCACCATGAAGACCAAGTTGAGCTTGATTGCGTTGGCGACGTTGCTGGCTGCTGGCGGTGCTAACGCCGCGCTGCTGCGTATTGCTTGTGGTTCTACCGGCGGTGAGCTGGAGCTGTGCAAGACATCCGTGAATGAGTGGGCCAAGAAAACCGGCAACGAAGTGCTGGTGGTTACACCGCCTAACGATTCCAACGAGCGCCTGGCGCTGTACCAGCAGATTCTGGGCAGCGGTTCGGACAAAATCGACATTCTGCAGATTGACGTGGTGTGGCCTGGTTTGCTGGCCAGCCATCTGGTCGATCTGAAGCCTTATTCCAAAGGCGCGGAAAAAGAGCATTTCCCCAGCATGATTGCCAACAATACGGTCAACGGCAAACTGATGGCGATGCCCTGGTTTACCGATGCTGGCCTGTTGTACTACCGCAAGGATTTGCTGGAAAAATACAACCTCAAACCGCCCGTTACCTGGGATGACATGGCTGCTGACGCCAAAAAAATCCAGGACGGCGAACGCGCTGCCGGTAACGACAAGATGTGGGGTTACGTGTGGCAAGGTCGTGCTTATGAAGGCCTGACTTGCGACGCCGTGGAATGGGTGTCCAGCTACGGCGGCGGCAATATCGTTGAGCCAAACGGCAAGGTATCCATCAACAACCCGCAAGCAATCAAAGCCATTGATAGCGCGGCAAAATGGGTTGGCACCATCTCGCCGAAAGCTGTGCTGAACTACGGTGAAGAAGAAGCCCGCGGCGTGTTCCAGTCGGGTAACTCTGTGTTTATGCGCAACTGGCCATACGCCTGGGCGCTGTCGCAAAAAGACGAAAGCCCGGTCAAGGGCAAGGTCGGTGTGATGGCTCTGCCTAAGGGTGGCGCCAATGGCCGCAACGCCGCAGCACTAGGTGGCTGGCAACTGGCCGTTTCCAAGTACTCCAAGAACGCCAAACTCGCGGCCGATCTGGTGATGTATCTGACCAGCCCGGAAGTGCAGAAGATGCGCGCGGTGAGCAACGGTTATAACCCGACCATTGCGTCACTCTACAAAGATCCGGATGTGCTTAAGGCCAACCCGTTCATGGGCGACCTGTTCAGCACCTTTACCAGTGCTGTGGCACGGCCTTCTTCAGTCACCGCATCCAAGTACAACCAGGTTAGCAACCAGTTCTGGAATGCTACCCACGACGTGCTGTCCGGCAACTCCAATGCGACCGACGCACTGGGCCGTCTGGATGCGTCGCTCAAGCATATGGGCCCCTGGAAGTAAGCACGCCCAGCGTGCGGTGAGGGGCGAAGTGTGAGAGGTGAGGGAAAGGCTGCAGTGTGTATCGCACGCTGTGGTCAGCGCCCAAGCCTTGCACACGGCGATTTCAGCGTTCCCGTGATCGGCACTGCCATGCTGATGACGGGGAGGTGACCCCTCACTCCATTTATCCCGATTTATCGGGGCACACCTCTCTCTTCACAGGTGACCTATGGATGATTCGCTCATCGCCCGTGCCCGACGGCGGCAAGCTTACTGGCTGGTGCTGCCCACGGTGATCGTGTTGGCGGCCATTGCTGGCTGGCCGTTGCTGCGCACCATCTGGTTCAGTCTGACCAACGCCCAGTTGTCCGACATGAGCGCCCGCGAGTTTGTCGGCCTGGCCAACTATATCGGCGAAGCGGGCGTATTGCGGGATGGCGAGTGGTGGCATTCGGTATCCAATACGCTGTTCTTCGCCATTATCTCGGTCGTCCTGGAAAGCCTGCTGGGTCTGGGCGTGGCTCTGCTGCTCAATACACCATCGCGTATTCAGGCGCTTTTGCGCGCTGCTGTGCTGGTGCCGTGGGCGATTCCAACGGTTGTTTCGGCCAAGATGTGGTCGTGGATGCTCAATGACCAGTTTGGTGTCGTTAACGCCGCGCTGCAAAGCATGCATTTGATCTCGACACCATTGGCTTTTACTGCTGATCCGCATCTGGCTTTCCCGACCATCATCATGGTTGATGTCTGGAAAACCACGCCATTCATGGCCTTGCTGATTCTGGCCGCGCTGCAACTGGTGCCCGAAGACTGTTACGAAGCCGCCAAAGTTGACGGCGTGCCGCGCTGGCGCGTGTTCCGCTACATCACCTTGCCGCTGATCATGCCCGGCATTCTGGTGGCGATGATTTTCCGCACGCTCGATGCCTTGCGCGTGTTCGATCTGATCTACGTGATGACCTCCAACAGCCACGTCACCAAGAGCATGTCGGTTTACGTGCGTGAACAACTGATCGACTTCCAGCAAGTGGGTTACGGCTCTGCCTCGGCCACGCTGTTGTTCCTGATCATTGCGCTATCCACCACGATTTACATGGTGGGCACCCGCCGCCGCATGGAGAACGCAGCATGAAGAAAAATCCATTGATGGTGCTGGGGTTCTATCTGGCTTCGGCGCTGGTGCTGTTCTTTTCGTTGTTCCCGTTTTACTACGCCATTGTCTCGTCCCTAAAAAACGGTAGCGCCTTGTTTTCCACCTCGCTGTGGCCCGCGCATCCTTCACTGGCCAACTACATTGCCATTTTCAAAGAGCAGTCATTTGGCGCCAATTTATCCAATTCGCTGTTCGTCGCGACGGGCGTGGTGGTGTTCTCGCTGCTGTTATCCATGCTGGCCGCCTATGCATTGGGCCGCGTGTCGTTTCGTGGTCGCGGTACTTTGATGATGTGCATTTTGAGCGTCTCGATGTTCCCGCAAGTGGCGCTGTTGTCTGGCCTGTTCGAGCTGATCCGCACGCTGGGCTTGTACGACAGCCTGTGGGCGCTGATGCTGGCCGATCTGATCTTTACGTTGCCGTTTACCGTGTGGGTGCTGGTGACGTTCATGCGCGATCTACCCAAAGAAATTGAAGAAGCCGCGGTGATGGATGGCGTTGGCATCTTTACGCTGATCTTCCGTATCTTTTTGCCGCTGTTATGGCCCGCGTTGGTGGCAACCGGTTTGTTGGCCTTTATTGCGGCGTGGAATGAGTTTCTGTTTGCGCTGACGTTTACCTTGTCCAACGAAGAACGCACGGTGCCGGTGGCGATTGCATTGATCTCGGGCGGCAGCAGTTTCGAATTGCCGTGGGGATTGCTGATGGCAGCTTCGGTGATCGTGACTGTGCCGTTGATTGCGCTGGTGTTGATTTTCCAGCGGCACATTGTGAGCGGGCTGACGGCGGGGGCGGTGAAGGGGTAGGGCGAGTGCTACCGACCTTCGGGTTTCGACTTCAAAGCATGTAATGCATTCCCGTAGCCCGGATGAAACGAAGTGAGAATCCGCGGTTGCGAGGCATCAACAATCCACAGACATCTGAATGCGTGGATATGGCCACCCCGGATTGCTACGCGAACCCGGGCTACAAAAGTGCCGTATCCGCAGGCACTCAAGATTCAGTAGTGACGGACCAAACAGCAAAAACGCAGCTACCAGGAGAAAACAACATGTCTCAAGCAACATTGTCCCAAACCGCAACCAACTGGTGGCGCGGTGCGGTCATTTATCAGGTTTACCCACGCAGTTTTCAAGACAGCAACGGCGATGGCATTGGTGACTTGCCGGGCGTAACGCCCCGTATGGATCACATTGCCAATCTGGGCGCGCAAGCGGTGTGGCTGTCGCCGTTCTTCACCAGTCCGATGCTGGATTTTGGCTACGACGTATCCAATTACTGCGATGTCGATCCCATCTTCGGCACGCTGGCCGACTTCGACCAACTGGTGGCCAAAGCGCACAGCCTGGGTCTGAAAGTGTTGATTGATCTGGTGCTGAGTCATACCTCCGATCAACACCCCTGGTTCAAAGACAGCCGTAGTAGCCACGATAATGCGCATGCCGATTGGTATGTGTGGGCAGAGGCCAAAGAAGACGGCACGCCGCCCAATAACTGGCTGTCGATTTTTGGTGGTTCGGCGTGGCAATGGGATACCCGCCGCCAGCAGTATTACATGCACAACTTTCTGACCAGCCAGCCCGATCTGAACTTCCATTGCCCGGCGGTACAAGACGCGCTGCTGGATGTCGCAAAGTTCTGGCTGGATCGAGGTGTCGACGGTTTCCGGCTGGATACGGTCAATTTCTACGTGCACGATCAGCAACTACGCAACAACCCGCCAATGCCGCGCAGCACCATCTCCAACACCGCGCCCATGGTCAATCCGTACACCCGCCAGCAGCATGTGTACGACAAAACGCAGCCAGAGAATCTGTTGTTCCTGCAACGCCTGCGCGCATTGACGGACCAGTACGACGACATCACCACCATTGGTGAAATTGGCGACGATCATCAATACGAAACGCTGGCCAGCTACACCGAGGGCAATAACCGCCTGCACATGGCGTATGTGTTCGCGCTGCTGACTGATATGTGCAAACCGACTTATCTGCATGGCGTGCTGGCCGAATATTTGCGTGACGCTGGCAATGCCTATGTCTGCTGGTCACTGGGCAATCATGATGTGCCACGGCTGGTGTCGCGCTGGGCCGCGTTGGGTGGCGATGAACGCCAACGCGCGCATTTGCTGGCAGCGTTCTTGCTGTCGTTGCCAGGCGCTGTGTGTATTTATGAAGGCGAAGAGCTGGGGCTGACCGACGTCGATGTGCCATTTGAACTGCTGCAAGATCCATACGGCATCACCATGTGGCCCGAGTTCAAAGGCCGCGACGGTTGTCGTACGCCAATGCCGTGGGATCACTCGGCCAATCTGGGTTTCACCACCGGCAAGCCGTGGCTGCCGCTGGGCGAGGATCACACTCATCGAGTGGCGAGTGACCAGCAGGCCGACGCGCAATCGGTGCTCAACGATTACCGCCGCTTTATTGCCTGGCGCAAGACTCAGGGGGCGCTATGCCAAGGCAATCTGACCTTGCTGCCTGCGCATGAACAAGTACTGGCCTTTGTGCGGCAAGCGGGCGATGAACGCCTGCTGTGTGCGCTCAATTTGTCAGACAAGCCAGCCAGCTACGCTTTGCCTGCAGGCGTGCAAGCAACGGACTTGATCGGCCACGGCTTCACCGGCCAGATCAGCAATGGTCAGATCGAACTGGCACCGTTGCAAGCCTGCTTCGCCTCGGTGCCCGCGAACGCGTCACTTCAAGGACAAACAGCATGAGCCATATCCAGCTAAAAGGTCTGCAAAAACGCTTTGGTGATACCGCGGTGTTGGCGGATGTGGATCTGGATATCAAACACGGTGAATTCTGCGTATTTATCGGGCCGTCCGGCTGCGGCAAATCCACGCTGTTGCGGATTATTGCCGGGCTGGAGGCACCCAGCGGTGGCGACATTTTTATTGGCGATGTGCGGGTGAACGATGTATTGCCCGCCAAGCGCGATATCGCCATGGTGTTCCAGAGTTATGCGCTGTATCCGCATATGACCGTGGAAGAGAACATGGCCTTTGGTTTGCGCCATCTGAAGTTGCCCGAAGGCGAGATCGAACAGCGCCTGACCACGGCTGCGCAGGCGCTTAACCTGACCAATCTGCTCAAGCGCAAACCCAAAGAGTTGTCTGGTGGGCAACGCCAGCGCGTCGCCATTGGCCGCGCCATCGTGCGTAAACCCAAGGTGTTTTTGTTCGACGAGCCGCTGTCGAATCTGGATGCCGCACTGCGCGTGAAAACCCGCGTGGGCATTGCCAAGCTGCACCAGGATTTACCGGACGTCAGCATGATCTACGTGACGCATGATCAGGTCGAAGCCATGACTTTGGGCGACAAAATCGTGCTGCTACGCCCGCTGTCGGGCAAGGATGACTTGCCCAGCATCGCGCAGGTGGGGCATCCGCTTGAGCTGTACCACCATCCGGCCAATCTGTTTGTCGCCGCGTTTATTGGTTCGCCCTCGATGAATTTTATGGAAGGCGTGGTGCGCGGCATCAATCTGTCCAGCGTGGAAGTCACCGTTGCCGGGCAGGAATTGTCTGCGGCAGTAGAAGGCGGCGGTTTGGGCGTGGGCACCAAGGTGACGTTGGGCATTCGCCCGGAACATATCCAGGTGGGCAGCGGCGCGTTGAGTGGCAAGGTGGTACACGTGGAGCCGCTGGGAGAACACACCTATCTGCACCTGGAAACCGCGCTCAGTGGCCAGTCGTTTATTGCCAAAACGGCGCGGGAAGATGTCAAAGTCGGCGATGTTTTGCCATTTACCTTGCCCGCCCATGCCATGCATTTATTCGATGCCAAAGGCGATGCGCGCACGCGGATTGCGCAGCCGGAAATGGCCGTGTGATATCACGTGGCTGGACAGGATTGGACGTGACGATCAGACAGCACCTGCGGGTGCTGTTTTTTTGGGGGGGGACGGGAGAGAGTCAGTCGCGGCGGACAAGAAAGGAGCAGTGATCAACAGCTTTGAACGGCAGGCGGCACAGCCTGTGACTGCCGGTAGTCCCCGTTGGATGTTCGAGCCCGGGCAGGCTGTTGATCACTGCGAAAGCGCAATCGGCTTTCAGACAATTTGCGAATGACGCGTTGCCAGTGCTACAGCCAGACCAGCCTGGCAACGCGGTTCCCGGCTGGTCCTTGATGCTCTTGTGGCGTGCTTTGCAGCGGGTACTGAATGATGCAGAGCGGATTGTTGATGTCCGATATCCCGATGTGACGGGATGAACCCACCCTGCAGATCACGCTAAAACCCGCTTATTTGCACAGATTGAAAAAGACTTCGTTCCACTTCAGTTCGTTCTTGAATGCGCCAATCTCGGTCTTGGCACCGATCTGCAGATACTCAATGCCGGTGATTTCGGCAAACAGGCGCAATTGTTCTTGCGACACTGCTTGCGTATACACGGCGTGGTGCGCGCCACCGGCGTAGATCCAGGCGGCAGCAGAGGTGGCCAGGTCTGGCAATGCTTTCCACACGGCGCGGGCGACGGGCAGGGCGGGCAGCGGCTTGGGTTGTTCCACGGTTTCCAGATCGCTGGCAATCAGGCGGAAGCGGTTGCCCATGTCGATCAGCGTGACGTTGATGGCCGGACCAGGTTTGGCGCTGAACACCAGGCGTGCCGGATCGGCTTTTTTGCCGATGGACAACGGTTGCACGTCCAGCAGCGGTTTTTCTTCTTTGGCAATGGATGGGCACACTTCCAGCATGTGCGCGCCAATCACCAGTTCGTTGCCAGGTGTGAAGTCGTAAGTGTAGTCCTCCATGAACGAGGCGCCACCGGGTTGACCTGCGCCCATCACCTTGAGTGCACGCAGCAGCGCGGCGGTTTTCCAGTCGCCTTCGGCACCAAAGCCATAGCCTTGTTGCATCAGACGTTGCACCGCCAGGCCCGGCAGTTGTGTCAGGCCGTAGAGGTTTTCAAAGGTGGTGGTAAAGGCATGGAAACCACCTTTATCCAGGAAGTGCTTGATACCCAGTTCAATGCGCGCGGCATCCAGCAGATGCTGGCGCTTGTCGCCGCTGTTTTTGACCGCGTCAGACAAGGTGTAGCTGGATTCATATTCCGCGATCAGCGCGTTCAGTTCTTCTTCGGTGACGGCTTCGACCGATTTGACCAGATCGCCCAGACCATAGGCGTGCACCGCGTAGCCAAACTGGATTTGCGCCGCAACCTTGTCACCCTCAGTCACCGCCACTTCACGCATGTTGTCGCCAAAGCGGGCCACTTTCAGGTTCTTGCTGTCGTACACTGCAGCGGCAACGCGTATCCAGTCGCCCAGCTTGGCGGCGACCGTCGGGTCTTGCCAGTGGCCAACCACGACGTTGTATTGCTTGCGCATGCGTGCGCCGATAAAACCGAATTCGCGGCCGCCGTGGGCGGTCTGGTTCAGGTTCATGAAGTCCATGTCCATGGTGTTCCATGGCACCACGGAGTTGAACTGGGTGTGTAGTTGCATCATTGGTTTTTCGAGCACCGACAAACCGGCGATCCACATCTTGGCTGGGCTGAAAGTGTGCAGCCACGTCACCATACCGATACAGTTTTTGGCGTAATTGGCATCGCGGCAGATTTGCAGAATGCCTTCTTGCGAGGTCACTGTGTCTTTGAGTACCAGCTTGATCGGCAGATTGCCTTCTGCGTTCAAGCCTTTAACGATGCGCTCGGCATTGGCGGCCACTTCTGCCAGAGTTTTCTTGCCATACAAATGCTGGCTGCCGACGACAAACCAGACTTCCAGTTCTTTGAAGAATTCCATTACATGTTTCCTTGAAGATAAACGGTGGCGTCAGGCAGCGCGCCGGGGGAGTTGTTCGGGAGCCGGGGTTACTGGCGCGTCGGTTGCTGGTGTGGCTTCGGTTTTGCTCTGGCCGTAATACGCACCGGCGCCGTGTTTGCGCAGATAGTGTTTGTCCAGCAGGTGATCCGGAATGGCGTGCTGGCTGGCGTTCAGCATCAGCGTGAACAGCGCCATGCGGGCGACTTCTTCCAGCACCACGGCGTTATGTACGGCGGCATTGGCGTCTTTGCCCCAGGCAAACGGCGCGTGTTCGCTGACCAGAATGCCAGGAATGGCCATTACATCGCCGTCGCCAATGGTCTCGATAATGACGCTGCCGGTATTGGCCTCGTAGGCTTGTTCAATCTCCGCCGGGGTGAGCGGCCGGGTGCAGCGAATCGCGCCGTAGAAATAATCGGCATGCGTGGTGCCCAGCGCTGGAATTTCCCGGCAGGCTTGCGCCCAGGAGGTGGCATGGGTGGAGTGCGTGTGCACAATGCCGCCAATCAGCGGATAGCGGTTGTACAGCGCCAGGTGCGTAGGGGTGTCGGATGACGGGCGCAAACTGCCTTCAATGCGATTGCCCGCCAGGTCCAGCATCACAATGTCATCCACCGTCATGGCGTCATAACTCACGCCGCTGGGCTTGATCGCCACCAGGCCAAGCTCGCGATCAATACCGCTGACATTGCCCCAGGTAAACGTCACCAGGCCATGCTTGGGCAGCGCCAGATTGGCTTGCAGAACTTGTTGTTTGAGTGCGGTGAGGCGATCCATCTCAGGCCTCCCCGGCGGCTGGGGCATATAGCGGCTCGGTGGCCGCGCCCCATTGCAGATAGCGTTGATACAGTTTTTCGTATTTGGGTACGTTGAGCGGATTGGGTGTGTAGGTTCGCTCGATCTTGCTGGCCATTGCCGCTTGCGCTGTCGCGACATCCGGGTGAATGCCAGCTGCAACGGCACCAAAAATCGCTGCGCCCAGAGCACAGCACTGGTCCGAGCCGACCACATCCACGTTGCGGTTCATGACGTCCGCGCACACCTGCATGATGGTGGGCGATTTGCGGGCAATCCCGCCCAAGGTCAGCACGCTATTTACCGCGACTTGCTGCTCCGTAAAACACTCCATGATCGCCCGTGCGCCAAAAGCGGTGGAGGCGATAAAACCGCCAAACAGGGCCGGTGCATCGGTGCCCAGATTGACGCCACTGACCACACCCTTGAGGCGCTGGTTGGCAAATGGCGTGCGGCGGCCGTTGAACCAGTCCAGCACCAGCGGCAGATGATCCAGATTCTGTTGTGCGGCCCAGGCTTCGGTCAGTGCGGGCAGCAAGGTGGATTGCACTTTGGCCAGTGGTTCTGCCAGTTCGGGCTGTTGCTTGGCGGCCAGTTGCAGCGGCCACGACAACAGGTTGCCAAACCAGGCGTACATATCGCCAAATGCCGATTGGCCCGCTTCCAGCCCGATCTTGCCTGGCAAGACGCTGCCATCCACCTGACCACAAATCCCGGCAACGGCGCGCTCGCCAATTACGCTGTCATCCGCAATCAGGATGTCACAGGTGGAAGTGCCAATGACTTTCACCAGCGTATGCTCGCCCGCGCCTGCGCCCACCGCACCCATATGGCAGTCAAACGCTCCGCCAGAGATGATGACGTGCTCTGGCAGTTCCAGTTTGCGCGCCCATTCTGCGGTGATGCGGCCAACTGGAATATCTGCGGTCCAGGTATCAGTAAACAGCGGGTAATCCAGCTCTTCGACCAGCAGCGGGTCGAGTTCCTTGAGGAAACTCTTCAGTGGCAAGCCGCCCCATTGTGGGTGCCACAGCGATTTATGCCCCGCTGAACAACGCCCGCGCTTGATATCGGCGGGGCGGGTGGTGCCACTGAGCAAGGCAGGCACCCAATCGGCCAGTTCGATCCAGTTTTGCGCCGCTTTGGCGACCGCAGCGTCTGCCCGCGACACATGCAAAATCTTGGCCCAGAACCATTCCGACGAATAAATCCCGCCGATGTAGCGTGTGTAATCCGGATACACGCCGCGCTCTGGACCACTTTGCGCCAGCGCGGTAATGGCTTCAGCTTCGGCAATAGCGGTGTGGTCTTTCCACAGCACGAACATGGCGTTGGGGTTGTCGGCGAATTCAGGCGTAAGTGCCAGAACATCGCCCGCCGCGTTGATTGGCGCGGGTGTAGAGCCGGTAGTGTCTACGCCCAGACCGACGATGCCGAGCCGTTGCACCGGGCTGAGTTGGGCCACCACGCCCTTCACCGCAGCCTGCATTGATTCGATGTAGTCGAGCGGGTGATGCCGAAACTGGTTGTCGGTCGGGCTGCAAAACTCGCCCCTGGACCAGCGCGGGTAGTACGCGACCTCGGTAGCCAGCTCGGCACCACTGTGGCAATCCACCGCCAGCGCGCGTACTGAATCACTACCAAAGTCCAGACCTATGGATATATCAACTGACATGTTGGATTGCGCCTTTCGGGGTCGTATTTCAGGTTTTCCCGAAGAATAGGGCGCTGGCGGTTCAGCTCATAAGGAAACGCTGGTCGAGAATATGGACTAATCGCCTTAGTGTGGTTTGCCTGTTGAATCGACATGGACAAACCCGAACAATCTTGCCGAATGCATGGATTTATCAGCTAATGTGTAGTATCGAATGAATCGCTACGAAATAGTCGGCCATATAATCCGTCCAGCTTGAGCCTGCAGCCCGGTTTTTGACTCTGCAACCCAATGAATGCTGCGTTGCAAGGCTTGATGGCTGGAGTTTGTAAGTACGGTATTCCAGGTACGAAACATAGCGAAACGCAAATATAACGGAGTCTGATATGAACAAAATGGTCAAATTGCTCACACTGAGCTGTGTAATGTTCGGCGCGATTGGCAGTGCATATGCAGCAGAAAAACTCGGCTATCTGGTCAAGCAGCCAGAAGAGCCCTGGTTCCAGACCGAATGGGCCTTTGCCGAGAAAGCTGGCAAAGATATGGGCTTCGATGTCATCAAGATTGCCGTACCTGATGGCGAAAAAACCCTGAACGCCATTGATACCCTGGCTGCCAGCGGCGCCAAGGGCTTCGTGATCTGTACGCCTGATCCAAAGCTTGGCCCGGCGATCATGGCCAAGGCCAATTCCCTGGGTCTGAAAGTGGTGACCGTGGATGACCAGTTCGTGAACGCCAAAGGCCAGCCAATGACCGAAGTACCGCTGCTGATGATGGCCGCCACCAAAGTGGGTGAGCGTCAGGGTCAGGAACTGTACAAGGAAATGAAAAAGCGGAACTGGAACGTCAAGGATACCGCCGTACTGGCGATTACCGCCAACGAACTGGATACCGCGCGCCGCCGTACTGATGGCTCAATGAACGCTCTGAAGGCAGCGGGTTTCCCGGCAGGCCAGATCTTCACCGTGCCAACCAAATCCAATGACATTCCTGGCGCGCTGGATGCAGCCAACTCCATGCTGGTGCAACACCCCAACGTGAAGAACTGGCTGGTGATCGGCATGAACGACAACACCGTGCTGGGTGGCGTGCGCGCTACCGAAGGCCAGGGCTTCAAGGCGGCCAACGTGATCGGTGTCGGTATCAACGGTGTGGATGCCAAGACCGAACTGGGCAAGTCTGCTGCGACCGGTTTCTACGGCTCCTTGCTGCCAAGCCCGGACGTACACGGTTATCAATCCATCAAGATGCTGCATGAGTGGACTGCCAACGGTAAGGCTCCGACCAAGTTCACTGAAGTGAGCGACGTGGTGCTGATTACCCGCGACAACTACAAAGAAGAACTGAAGAAGAAGGGCCTGTAACAAGTGTGAGGTGCAGGGCGTAGGGTTTGCGGGCTTTGCCTGCGAACGCGGATATTGCGTGCGCATGAATGCGCACCCTACGGGCCTGGGTTCCCGCCCGCGCGGGAATGACGAAATGAAAAGGTTTGTCTGGCGTAGGGTGGATTCGCCGCGTGGCGGCAATCCACCGTTGCCGTGATGGGTTGCCGTTTCCGAAAGGCCGGAATATCAAATCTACCCAACCCGTCCGCCGGATCGCGGGTTTGCATCTTGTAATGACTTTGCCTTGATTCTTTGAAAAGAGCTGTCCCATGACCGATCTTCCCGATTCATACCTGGTATTTCGCAATATCAGCAAGGTGTTCCCCGGCGTGAAAGCGCTGCAGGATATTTCTTTTGGCTGCGAGCCCGGTTCGGTCCACGCGCTGATGGGCGAAAACGGCGCGGGCAAGTCCACGCTGCTCAAGATTCTTTCCGGCATGTACCAGCCCAGCGGCGGACATCTGGAAATCGCCGGGCAACCCGTCGCCTTCAATGGTGCGATGGACGCACTGCGCGCTGGCGTGGCGATCATTTATCAAGAATTGCATCTGGCACCGGATATGTCGGTGGCAGAAAACATTTATCTGGGCCAGCTGCCGCATCGCTTTGGTGTGGTGGACCAGCAACGGCTGCATGCCATGGCGGCAGAAAAACTGCGCTATCTGGGCATGGATATCGACCCCGCGACCCCGTTGCGGCACTTGTCGATTGCGCAATGGCAGATGGTGGAAATCGCCAAGGCGCTGACCCGCAACGCCAAGATCATTGCGTTTGATGAGCCGACCAGTTCGCTCTCGGCGCGTGAAATCGAACAACTGTTCCGCGTCATCAACGAACTCAAGGCCGAAGGCCGGGTAATTCTGTACGTCTCGCACCGCATGGAAGAAATCTTCCGCATGTGCGACGCGGTCACCATTTTCAAAGACGGCCGCTACGTAAACACCTGGAAGGACATGGCCAACGTGACGCACGACCAACTGGTACAAGCCATGGTTGGGCGCGACATCGGCGACATCTACGGTTATCGCCCACGCGAACATGGCGAAGTGCGGTTGGAAGTGCGTGACCTGCTGGCGCCGGGCCTGCGCGCGCCCGCGTCGCTCAATGTCAAACGCGGTGAAATCGTCGGCCTGTTTGGTTTGGTGGGGGCAGGGCGTTCCGAGTTGATGAAAGGGATTTTCGGCGGTTCGCCGGTGTTCAGCGGCCAGGTGCTGCTTGACGGCCAGCCGGTGAAAATTCGCCGCCCGGGTGACGCGATTGCCGCTGGCATCATGCTATGCCCTGAAGACCGTAAAGCAGAAGGCATCGTGCCGGTGCATTCGGTGCGCGACAACATCAATATCAGCGCCCGCCGTGGCACCGTGCGCGCCGGCTGCCTGGTGAACGAAAGCTGGGAGCGCAGCAACTCGGCCAAGATGGTCAAAGAGTTGAACGTCAAAACCCCCAGCGACGAACAATTGATCATGAATTTGTCGGGTGGCAATCAGCAAAAAGCCATTCTCGGGCGCTGGTTATCCGAAGACATGAAAGTGATGCTGCTGGACGAACCCACGCGCGGGATCGACGTGGGCGCCAAGCACGAAATCTACCGCGTGATATACGACCTGGCCGAGCACGGCATCTCGATTCTGTTTGCCTCCAGCGACTTGCCCGAAGCGCTGGGCTTGGCGGACCGCATCATCGTGATGCGCGAAGGCCATATCGTGGGCGAACTGGATCACGACACCGCCACAGAACAAAAAGCGCTGGCGCTGGCCATGTTGCGTCAGCCCGAAACCTTGCCAGGCCACAGCGCCGGGCAGGATGCCAACCCGATTCAAGTACCGGTTTGAAAGGTTTAAAGGAAAGCAAAATGTCCAAAGCAACGATTAATCCTGTCAGTCCTGGCGTGGCCGTGCCGGAGATTACCCTGGCGCCTGGCCGCACCGTGTTTGCCAAAGTGTGGGACAAATACGGCATGTTGCTGGTGTTCCTGGTGCTGTTTATTGCATGTTCGGCGCTGGTGCCCAATTTCCTGAGTTTTCAGAACATGCGTGGTCTGGGACTGGCTGTGTCGCTGGCTGGCATGGTGGGCTGCGGCATGTTGTTCTGCCTGGCTGCCGGTGACTTTGACCTGTCGGTCGGGTCCGTGGTGGCGTGCGCCGGCGTGGCCTGTGCCACGGTCATCAACATGACCAACAGCGTGACGATGGGGATTCTGGCAGGTCTGGCGACCGGGTTGGTGTTCGGCTTGCTCAACGGCATTATCGTGGCGTGGTTGGGCATCAACGCCCTAATTACCACGCTGGCCAGCATGCAGATCGCCCGTGGTATGGCGTACATCATCTCCGACGGCAAAGCGGTGGGCGTTTCGGAAGAAAGCTTCTTTACTCTGGGCAATACCAACTGGCTTGGCCTGCCGGCGCCGGTGTGGATCACCATCGCCTGCTTTGCCGTGTTTGGCTTCGTCATGCGCCGCACGCTGTTTGGCCGCAACACGCTGTCGATTGGCGGCAACGAAGAAGCTGCGCGACTGGCAGGTGTGAACGTGGTGCGCAACAAGATCGCCATCTTTACCTTGTCTGGCGTGATCTCCGCCTTTGCCGGTGTGGTGCTTGCTTCGCGTATGACTTCCGGTCAGCCGATGACGTCGCTGGGGCTGGAACTGACAGTGATCTCGGCTTGCGTGCTGGGTGGTGTTTCGCTCAAAGGCGGCGTGGGCAAGATCAGCTATGTGGTGGCTGGCGTGCTGATTCTGGGCACCGTAGAAAACGCCATGAATCTGCTGAATATCTCGCCGTTTGCCCAATATGTGGTGCGTGGTCTGATCTTGCTGGCGGCGGTGATTTTTGACCGCTACAAACAAAAATCCAGGTCTCGCGTCTGATGCGTTGTTTGCTTCACCGGTTGCAGTTGATCTGACGCAGCCCGGCAGGCCAGAGCCTTTGTATTCTGGTTCGCGTTCTGGCCGCCGGGCTGTGTTACCGCAAATAGACGAAATAACAATCCAGACAGCGCAAGCGGGCGCGTCACGAAGCCGGGCCACCGTGCCACAACGGTGATTCGATCAAATCAGAGAATGGCAGCGCTTGCCGCCACAAAAACAGGCTCGCCCGATGCAACCACAACATCTGGAAAAACCGGCAGAGAAGCAAAGCCTTGACCCGCTCATGCCGGGGTATTCGTTCAACTTGTATCTGGTGGCTGGCATCACGCCGATCATCGAAAACGGCCCGCTGGATTTCATCATTGATCGGCCCAAAGGCATGCAGGGTTTCATCATCAATCTCACTGTGGCCGGGCAGGGCAAGGTGTTTGATGGCGACGACGCATTCTTTGTGAACCCCGGCGACATGCTGATGTTCTCGCCCGAAACCGTGCATTACTACGGCCGCGCGCCGAGCAGCCCCAACTGGTATCACCGCTGGATTTACTTTCGGCCACGCGCCTACTGGGCACCTTGGCTCAAATGGCAAGACCAGATCCGCAACGTCGGGCGCTTGTGCCTGCCAGACAAAACGCTATACGCCGAGTTTGATGAGTTATTCCAGCAAATTGACCGCACTCATCGTGAAGGTCGGGTGACCAGTGAAGAACTGGCGATCAATCTGCTGGAGCGCTTGTTGATTCGCGCTTACGAAATCTCGCCGGAAAACCTGCCCAAACCGCTGGATAACCGCGTGCAGGAAGCTTGCCAGTACATCACCCGCAATCTGGGGCAGGAGATCGGGCTGGATGAAATTGCCCGGCATGTGTGCTTGTCGCCATCGCGGCTGGCACATTTGTTCCGCGACCAGATTGGCGTGAACATCCTGCGCTGGCGTGAAGACCAACGCATTATTCTGGCCAAACACCTGCTGCACAGCACGCGCACGCCGATTGCGCGCATTGCTGGCACCGTAGGTTATGAAGACCAGTTGTATTTCTCTCGCGTGTTCCGCAAACGGGTCGGCGTCAGCCCGAGCGAGTTTCGCAAGACCAGCGGCGAGCCGCTTTACCCGTACCAGAATCCCAATATGGACTGGCCGCATATTGACGTAGATGTCCCTGATAACGGCATGGAGTTTTACTTGTGACCTATCGACTGCTGGCGTTTGATCTGGATGGCACTTTGCTGGGCAACGATCTGCAAATCCGCCCGGCTTCCATCGCCGCCATTCAGACTGCGCGCGAGCTGGGTTACAAGGTGGTGATGGTCACCGGGCGGCATCACATCATGGCGTGGCCGTATCATCATCAACTCAATCTGGATACGCCGCTGCTGGCTTGCAACGGCACCTACGCCTGGGATTTCGCCCGTGGCGAAGCGCTGTTTGCCAAGCCACTGACCAAGGCCGAGGCCACTGCGCTCTTGGGATTGATTCGCCTGCATGATGTCCACGCGTTGCTGTATCTGCGGGACGCTCAAGCCTACGAAACGCTGGAACCGCATCTCACGCACCTGCTGCATTGGGCCGAAGCGCTGCCCGCCGAAGTACGGCCAAATATGGTGCAAGTAACGGATTTTGAATCATTGCTGCGCGCGGCTGATCTGGTCTGGAAATACGCGGTATCGAGCGTGAGTGACGGCAAAATCGAACCATTCATTGCCCAAGTCGAAGCAGAGCTTGGTCTGGCGTGTGAGCGTTCTGGCCATAACCGCGTGGATGTCGCCAGCGCAGGTAACAGCAAAGGGGCGTTGTTGCTGGAGTGGATCGCCACTCAGGGTATTACGCCAGCCGAAGTGGTGGCGTTTGGCGATAACTACAATGATTTGTCGATGCTGCAAGGGGTGGGATTGGGCGTGGCGATGGGTAATGCTGAGGCACCAGTGCGCGAACAAGCGGCACGGGTGATAGGCAAGAATGATACGGATGCGATTGCGGATTTTTTGCGCGATGAGATTTTTGCGAATGCCGTGGTTTAACGCTCAGTAACCCTTGCTAACTGCCTTTGTTCGCGCATTCAGTTCTGTCCACTTTTTTGCCATTACGCCCGCTACCATCCACCGCAAAGCCCAAAACGCATTGATAGCGGTTGCTCCCGATCACTAATGTCGCTGTGCTGCAATTGCCAGCGCTGGTTACGCCGATCAATTGGCGAGTCGCAGCCCCTTCGGACAAGATGAAATGGCGCTGTCCGGGAGCCAGGATAGGCACGATGGTTTTGCCCGGAGCGGGGTGCTGCTGTGCGTCGCGGCAATCCCAGTTATAGCGTGGGTCCGCGTGAGCAACGGCGCTGGCCAGCACCAGCAAGCCACAGGCAACAAGGTGTTTCATGGCAAATCCACAAGACGGTTATGCCACCATGTTAGCGGCTGGCCCGCTATTGTGGGCGATTCGCCCGGACGGATATTACTGAGCGGCTGTGCGTTGCCGCTGCAAGGTGAGCACGCTGTGGCCGCAAGTGAGCAGCACTGCCAGCCAGATCGGCACGTAGGTGCCCAGACCCGCCATGGTGAATGGCTCGCCCAAAAACAGGATGGAGATAAAAAACAGCAGGGCGGGTTCGACGTAACCCAGAATCCCCAGCACGCCCATGGGCAGCAATTTGCTGGCGGCCAGATACAGCGCAAATGCCGCCGCGCTCATGATGCCCAGCAAGGGCAGCATTGCCCACAGCATGGGTTTAACGCTAAGTGCTTGGGTCGCCGGATGATGGGTAAACAGATAAAACGCCACAAACGGCAGGATAAACAGGATTTCCAGCAAGAAGCCTGCGACCGGGTCCAGTTTGATCCAGCGTCGCAGCATCAAGTAGGGCGGATAGCCGACAGAAGTCACCAGGGTGACCCATGAAAACGCCTGGGTCAGCCAGATTTCATGCGCCACGCCGACCATGGCGCAGGCCACCGCCAGCCACTGCAAACGGCTGGGTCGTTCGTGATAAAACAGGAATCCGGTCAGCACCATCACCAGCGGCAGCAGAAAATAGCCGAGCGAAACCTCCATCAGGCGGCCCACTTGCGGTGCCCACATGAAGATCCATTGCTGGATAAACAGCAGGGAAGCGGTGACTGGCAGCACCAGCCATAGTCTGGGTTCGGTGCGCAAACGCATGCATAGCGCCCGAAAACGACCCGTCTGCCCCAACAACACCAATGCCACCGCCATCGCGGGCACCGTCCAGACGACGCGCCACGCCACAATGCCCATGCCATCCAGTGGGCGCAACAAGGCGGCAAACCAGCCAATGGTGGCGAAGATGACAGAAGCGGTAACTGATAGGGCAACGCCCCGGCCGGATAACATGGAACACCTCTTTAGCGAGTGCGCATGCTAGCAGGCCGGTGAGTGCTGCGGCTATCAAGGCTTTCGAGAATGCCCAAGGCAAAACCAGAAACATCCCACAGAAACTGTGGCGGCTTTGCGTTAACATCGCGCGCCGTTTGCCGGGCAAAGGTGACCGCTGCCTCGCATTGGTACAGCGCAGCCACTATGCTCAACCGAGACTTCAGGTCGATTCGTTCGGCAATTCGTTCGACCACTAATTGCGCCGGATACCCCGGTTCAATACCCAATAAGAAAATCGCACAGGAGCAAATCATGCGTTGGAACGACATGCGCGAAAGCCAGAACGTGGACGACCGCGAAGGTCAAAGTGGCGGCGGCGGTGGCGGGGGATTTGGTGGAGGCGGACTGCGCTTGGGAGTAGGCGGGATTGTGGTGGTGGTAGTGGTCGGCTTGCTGTTTGGCAAAAGCCCCATGGAAATGCTCGGGCTGATCTCGCAATTGTCTGGCGGTGGCGCGCCGCAAGTGCAGCAGCAGCGCCCGCAAACCCCGGCAACCACAACTGCCAACGCCAACGATCCCAACAAGTTGATGGTCAAAAAGGTGCTGGGCGATACCGAAGATACCTGGGGGCGGATATTCAAAGCGTCCGGGCGCACATACACGGCGCCCACGCTGGTGTTGTTTCAAGGTTCAGTTGCGTCTGGTTGTGGCCAGACCAGTTCGGCTGTTGGCCCGTTTTATTGCCCGACTGACCAAAAACTGTATATCGATCGCGGTTTTTTTGACGAATTACGCAACCGTTTTGGCGCGCCCGGTGAATTTGCCGAAGCCTACGTAGTGGCACACGAGGTCGGCCATCACGTGCAGAATCTGTTGGGTATCTCGGAAAAAGTCAGCCAGCGCGAACGGCAGGTGAGCAAGGCGCAGGCGAACGCGTTATCAGTGCGGCTGGAGTTGCAGGCCGATTGTTTTGCTGGTGTGTGGGGCCACGATGCGGAGCAGCGGCAACTGGTGAATGGTCAGGACATGGATCAAGCCTTGGTCGCGGCCAACGCCATTGGCGACGATACATTGCAGCGCAATGCCGGGCGCAATGTCACCCCGGATTCGTTTACTCACGGCACGTCCGATCAGCGCCAGCGCTGGTTCCGTAAAGGCTTTGATAGTGGCAGTGTGGACGAATGCAATACGTTTACCGCCAAGCAGCTTTGACGCTGGCACGTTTGTCCGTACGATGGCGGCTCGATATTTGATCCAATTGATCTGGCAGCAGAATCCAGCGTTGGCGCTGGCCAGATCAATCACCCACCAGGACAATGTGAAATGAGTGTACTTCGAGCTGGATTGATCGCTGGCGTAGCACTGTGTCTGCTTGCCGCTTGTGGCCCGTCACCAGACGCACCCAAAATCGCGCCTGAAGCGCGCAAGGCGCTCGACGCGGCCAAAGGGGTAGAGCAAACGGTGCAGCAACAAGACGATGCCACGCGTAAACAGATTGATGACGCCAGCAAGTAATCATGGCCGTTGAAATGCTGGAAATCACCGCGCGCGTGGCGATTTCATTCGACGAATTCACCTTGACCGCCATCCGGGCCCAAGGCGCGGGCGGGCAGAACGTCAACAAGACGTCCACCGCAATTCACCTGCGCTTTGATATCAATGCTTCCAGCTTGCCGGAGCGCTACAAAACGGCGCTGCTGGCAATGAGCCACCATCTGATTACCCAGGAAGGCGTGGTGATCATCAAGGCGCAGGAACATCGCAGCCAGGAAATGAATCGTGTGTCCGCCATTGCCCGGCTGCAAAGCCTGATTCATGACGCCGGTGTGGTGCAAAAAGCCCGTTTTGCCACCAAGCCCAGCCGCAGCGCCAAACGTAAACGTACCGATCAAAAAGTACAGCGCGGGCAAATCAAAGCCATGCGCGGCAAAGTGGATTTCTAGACCCTCACGTGCCTGAATGCCGCTATCTGGCCGTCAGACGGCTGCTGCTGGTGTCGTCATGACATCGGGGTAATATCGACGCAAAGTCAACCGTAGATCAAAACCAGACGTTTCATCCAAGACCTGTCGGATTTTTGTCAAAAAACTGACGGACATTATCAATTTGTCATTTATTCGTTGAGTCGCTTACCGACTAAGAGGAATTTGATCATGGGTATTCTGGATACGATTGGTGAAATCGCCGGTGCGGTGGCTGCAGTTGAAGCTACTGAAAAAGTGGACCCGGATGCGGGTTTGCTGACCAAAGGCATTGCTGCAGTTGCCGGCTTCAAAGGCGCCGGTGCGCTGGAAGAAATGCTGGAAAAAAAGAAAGACGAAGCGCAAGACCAGGACGATAGCAGCACACCCGCCTGAGATTCTCTCGCGCGGCACCAGCCAGCCCGGCCCCAAAGCCCGGCTGGCTTTTTTGTCGGCGTAATCCACCCATCTGCGCTTATCCACTTGTTCAGGCTGCGATGGCAACCGCATACTCACTATCCCGCCAGCCCTCAGCCCATGATTCATAGAAAAAAAATGGAAAACCTGTTTGTTGCCCTGGTCTTGTTCTCGGCCATTTTGCATGCCAGCTGGAACGCCCTACTGCATCTAAGCGCAGACCGGCTGTGGCAATGGGGCATGATGGCGGTGCCCTATGCAGTGATTTCCGGCATTGCCGTTACGGTGCTGCCACTGCCTGCGCAGGCGAGTTGGCCGTATATAGCGGCTTCCACCTTGCTCCAATTTGCCTACGCCTTTGCCTTGATCAAGGCCTACCGCTCAGGTGATTTCGGGCAGATTTATCCGATTGCCCGGGGCCTTTCACCGTTGCTGATCGCTGGCGGAGCGTTTCTTTTCGCGGGCGAATCGTTGCACCCGCTGGCGCTGGGCGGCATCGGCCTGGTGTCGGTCGGCATCATTTCGTTATCTTTCAAAAACGGCTTGCGCTTTTCTGCCCAGAGCGTGCCCGCTGCATTACTGACCGGCGTGTTCATTGCCGGTTACACCGTGGTCGATGGCATGGGCGTGCGCCTGGCTGGCAATGCGTTTAGCTATATCGCATGGGTGTACTTGCTGTGGAGCATTCCGTTACTGCTGACGGTATACCGCTTGCGCGGTGGCTGGAATGGCCTGTTCGGGCAGCGAGTCATGGCGGCCAAAGGCATGGCCGCGGGATTGGTATCACTAACGGCCTACGGCATTGTGATTAACGCGCTGCAATACCTGCCAATGGGCATGGTGTCAGCGCTGCGCGAACTCAGTTCGATTTTTGCCGTGGCGATGGGCTGGCTGTTCATGCAGGAAAAACTCACCATGCGACGCCTGCTGGCGTGCGCGCTGGTGAGTATCGGTGCGGTGTTGATCCGGATCTGAACCGGCAAATACGTCGTAGGGCGGGCGCAGGGTGAATTTGCGTTGCAATCCACCCTGGCGAACCACTTCTCTGCCTTCTCCCGATGCATCGGGCTCGCTTCACAACCGGAAATTGCCTACCAGCCGTTCCAGATTGGCCGCCAGCGTATTCAGTTGCTGCACGGCGGCCGCCATTTCGCCCACCACATGGCCGTTGCTTTGCGCCATGGTGCTGATGCGTTCCACATTGCGGGCGATATCCAGACTGGCCGACGACTGCTCGCGCGTGGCGGCAGCGATATCCACCATACGGGTAACCAGTTCGCCGGTATGGCTGCGGACCTGGCCCATGGTGCTGTTGGCTTCGTCCGTCACACTCACACTGCCCACTACCTGATCCCGCGTGTGGGCGACGTCGGTAATGGCGTCTTGGGTATCCTGGCGAATGGCGTGCACGATGCGTGTGATCTCATGCGTAGCCTCGCCAGTACGGGCGGCCAGTTTGCGGACTTCATCGGCCACCACCGCAAACCCACGACCCATTTCGCCAGCGCGGGCGGCCTCAATGGCTGCGTTCAGGGCCAGCAAATTGGTCTGCTCGGCGATGTCGGTAATCACTTTGACGATGGTGCTGACTTCTTGTGAGCGTGCGCCCAACTGACTCATACGCTCGGTCAGCGCATGCATGGTCTGCGTTACCCCGGCAATACTGGTCGCCACTTGCTGGACGGTTTGCGTGCTGTTTTCGGTGAGCTGGCCGGTTTCGCGCGCCAGGTCTTCCGCCTGATTGGCGGTGTCGGCAATGTGCTGAATGCTGACCGTGACTTGTTCCACTCCGGCGGCAGTTGCACTGGAGGCTTCGGACTGTTGCTGGGACGAACCTTTGACCGACTCGGCAGAACTGGCCAACTGGCTGGCTGATTGCGTTACCGCCTGGCTTTGCTGGCGCACTTCGACAAACATGCTGTGCAAACTGGCGATAAAGCGGTTGAACGCATCGGCGGTCTGGCCAATTTCATCGCGGTTGGTAATGGCAATGCGCGCGGTCAAATCGCCTTTACCCGAGGCCAGCCCTTCCATGGTGCCAGCCAGCCGGATCAATGGACGGGTGAGGGCGCTGACCACGGCGTAAATCACCAGCAAAATCACCACCAGCGACACCACGGCGATGGCAATTGCAATATTGCGCAAACGCACGGCAGGCGCGGTGATCGCCGCAGTTGGCACGCTCACGCCCAACGACCAATACTGGCCGGTGTCGCCAATTTTGATGGCGTGAAAGAAATGGGTGTATTCCTTGCCTTCCAGTTGAAAGTCTTCTCCGCTTTTGATCTTGCCCACAGCGTCGGCCAGTGGCGTGCCGCTTGCCACCGGTTTGCCTAACAGGCTGGCGTCTTTGGCCGCCACATACAGGCCGCCTTCAGATAACAGCGTGACGTAGCCGGTGTCATACGGATGCAGCGTGGATAACTGCTTTTGCAGATCATCCAGCGTCAAATCTGCCGCAGCAACGCCGAGGAACTTGCCGCTGTCGTCCTTGATGACCGATACCAGCGAGCTTTCCAGCACTTTGGCGTTGGCCACTTCATAAGGGAATGGCTCGGTAATGGTGTCGCGCTGGCGTTGTTTGGGGACGTAATAGAAATCACCCCAGCCTGGTTTTTCGTAATCCGGGACGTAGGTTTCCGGGTGATCGTGATATTTGGGGAAGTCCTTGATGCGCGAGGATTCCATCATGGTGTCGACCGTGGCTTTGCCATCTTTGCCACGGGTCATGTAGGGCGTGTAACGGCCGCTCGGGTCTTGCTTGGGCCAGTCCAGCCGGAAGGCATCATCATTGCCGTCAAACGCGTTGGGCTCCCACACCATCCACAAACCGGTTACGCCGGGTGCGTCGTCCAGCATGCGCAAAATGACGGTGTCGACCAGTTTGCGGTCGGTTTTGCCGATGGCCTTGATGCCACTCACCGCGCGCGCCAGATGGCGTGGCAACAAGAAGGTGCGGTCGAGCTGGTTTTGTACGGTTTGGGCGTAACTGACGGCTTGCTCTCGCGCCAGTTCAAAACCTGCTTCTTCGGCGCGGTCGTAACTCATTTTGACCAGCAACCCGACCATGACGGCAAAGCCGATAAAAATGGCTGCTCCGGCAACCAGGACGATGCGTGTGCGTAAGTGGCCCCACTGCGTTTTCTGGCTCATGTTGTATCCCTTTGGCTCGCGTGCAAGCGGATTCCTGCCCCTGGCGGGCGCTATCCGTGTTATTGGCCGTTTTTACGGTCAGACCCGCGTTCTTGCCGGCCTGCCGCTGCAGTTGTTCGCGGCTCTGGCTGATTTTGTGTTGATGCTGGTTATAACTATGCAATGAAGCTGGTTAACGAATGCATCGACCAGCGTGCTTATTACTTTAGCGATGAATTTGCAGATGTTCTTCTATTACCCGTGCCAGCGTGGCGAAGTGTCTGGCAATGTCATCGTCCTGAACACAGGCGTAGCCCAACAGCAAACCGCGCTCGGGCGCATTGGCCTGGTTGTAGTAACTGGAGAGCGGGCGAGTGGCGATACCGGCGGCGAGGGCATCTTGTGCAATCTGCCGATCATCCACGTGGCCGGGCAGGGTAGCGACCAGATGCAGGCCCGCTTCATCGCCACGCACGCTGACGGCATCGCCAAAGTGCCGCGAAATCTCTTGCATCAGTATTTCGCGGCGCGAGCCGTAGACATTGCGCATGCGGCGAATATGCGAGCTGAAATGGCCCTCGGCGATAAAGTCCGACAACACCGCTTGTTGCAGCAACTGGCCTTCGCGATACAACTCGGCCAGCGCCACGGCGAAAGGTTCGGCCAGCGCCGGCGGCACCACCAGATAACCAATGCGCAAACCGGGGTAAAGAATCTTGCCGAAGCTGCCAACGTAGATCACCCGGTCGGCATCATCCATGCCTTGTAGCGACATCAGCGGGCGGTTGGCGTAACGGAACTCGCTGTCGTAATCGTCTTCGATAATCCAGCAGTCACGCTGGCGGGCGAACTCCAGCAGCATGCGTCGCCGCGCCAGGCTCATCACCATACCTAACGGATACTGATGCGACGGTGTCACCAGCATCATGCGCGGCGGTGTGGCCAGGTCTTCAGGCGAAGGGTTGATGCCCTCGGCATCGACCGCGATGGGTTTCAATTGCAGACCAGAAGCCTGCATCACACTGCGCACGCCCCAGTAACACGGGTCTTCGGTCCACACCGCATCACCCGGATCGCACAGCAAACGTACGGCCAGATCAACCGACTGGTGAATACCGGTGGTGATGATGATTTGTTCGGGCTCGCAGCGCACCGAGCGGGCATTACGCAGGTAATCGGCCAGCGCCTCGCGCAATGGCGCGTGGCCACCGGGTGGCGCGTAACTGAGTAACTCTGGACGCGGGTTGCGCATATGCCGCGCTTGCAACCGGCTCCAGATTGCGGCCGGAAAGCGCGTCACATCCGCCACGCCCGGCACAAATGCACCCCATTGCCGCCGTGACACACCGGCTGATGCAATCAAGCGCTGGCCACGTTGCGACAGATGTTCGCCTGAGTCGCTACTCGCCGGGGCGGCTGCGGCACTGCCCAGCATTTGTTGATCGGGCGAGCTATCGGCCACAAATGTGCCACTACCGGTACCCGCCAGCAAATAACCCTCAACCGCCAGTTGTTCGTAAACCTGGATCACCGTGTTGCGGGCAATGCCCAGTTCGGTGGCCAGCATGCGTGACGACGGCAGTTTGCGCCCGGCCGGCAACTCGTGCGCCAGGATGGCTTCACGCAGCAATCGTTGTAACTGGCGATAGGAAGGCTCGACGCTGGCCTTGTCCAGGCGCTGGGCTAACCAGTCTGATAACAAGCTTGTTCGCAAAGTGGTTCCATTGTTTTGAAAAAAATGGCTCTTCTTGAGGGGGCCGAAGCTCACTATATTCGAGGCATTCCAAAGCGTCTACTCCGTTTTGCGCGGAGTAAGACTGCCAGACCAAACCACTTTTACAGGAAGCGATATCGTGTCCAATGCTGATTTGTTTGCCCGCAAGAACGCCGCCACACCACGCGGCGTGGGCGTGATGGCGCAGTTCTTTGTGGAACGCGCGCTGAACTCCGAGTTGTGGGATGTGGAAGGCAATCGCTTTATCGACTTTGCCGGTGGCATTGCCGTGCTTAACACTGGCCACTGTCACCCCAAAGTGACCGCCGCGGTGCGCGCACAACTGGATGCCTTTACCCACAGCTGTTATCAAGTGGTGCCATACGAATCCTACGTAAAACTGGCCGAACGCCTGAACGCGTTGACGCCCGGTGATTACGCCAAGAAAACCGCATTCTTTTCTACCGGTGCCGAAGCCGTGGAAAACGCCATCAAGATCGCCCGCGCCGCCACCGGCCGCCCTGGCGTGATCGCCTTCAACGGCGGTTTTCATGGCCGCACCATGATGGGCATGGCGCTGACCGGCAAAGTGGTTCCCTACAAGGTGGGCTTTGGCCCGTTCCCATCAGAAATTCACCATGCGCCGTTCCCGTGTGAGCTGCACGGCATTACCACCGCCATGTCGCTCAAAGCGCTGAACGACCTGTTCAAAGCCGATATTGATCCGAAGCGCGTGGCAGCGATCATTCTGGAACCAGTGCAAGGCGAGGGCGGTTTCTACGTGGCTCCGGCGGATTTCATGCAGGCATTGCGCAAGTTGTGCGATCAACACGGCATCTTGCTGATTGCCGACGAAATCCAGACCGGCTTTGCCCGCACCGGCAAGCTGTTTGCCATGAACCACTACGACGTGGTGCCAGATTTGATGACTATGGCCAAATCGCTGGCTGGTGGTTATCCGCTCTCCGCCGTAACCGGTCGCGCCGAAATCATGGACGCGCCGAACCCGGGCGGTTTGGGTGGCACCTATGCCGGTAACCCGCTGGCGATTGCCGCCGCGCACGCCGTGCTGGATGTGATTGGAAGCCAGAAATTGGCGGAACGTGCCAATCAACTCGGTGACAAACTCAAAGCCACCTTGAACGAACTGCGCGGTGTGGTACCCCAAATTGCCGATATTCGCGGCCCGGGCGCAATGGTTGCCGCCGAGTTTATCGACCCGAATACCGGTGAGCCGGATGCCGACTTTGCCAAACGCGTGCAGACGCTGGCGCTGGCGGACGGGCTGATCTTGTTGTCTTGCGGGGTGTACTCCAACGTATTGCGATTCTTGTTCCCGCTGACGATTGAAGATGCGGTGTTTGAGGAAGGGTTGGTGAAATTGGGGAAGGCCTTGCAGGCGGCTTGAAGAAGGATGTTGCTTGCTGTGGTTTTGTAGCCCGGAAGGAGCCGGAGGCGGGAATCCGGGGTAGCAATGTTTCAACGAAGTGCTGGGGTTTGAATGCCTGCTTTGGTTAGTGCCTTCGGCACGGGTTTTAAAGGCGTTTGATACCCGGTGGTGACCGGGAGCACGTTTCTTTCTTTTGCGTCGCCAAAAGAAAGTAACCAAAGAAAAGGCGACCCCGCTGCCGCAAGGGGGCCCAAGGTCAAAAGCCGAAGCAAACCGTCTGTTTGCCAGGAGGTCTGCGCAGGGCCTGCGTTCCCTCGGTAGCCCTGGTTTGCAGAGTTGTGGGCTGGTGACTACAGCAACGTAGCCCGGATGAAACGAAGTGGGAACCCGGGGCAGCAACATATCAACAGAACGCGGGCGCTGGATCTTGCCGATGTCGCCCCCGGATTGCTGCGCGAATCCGGGCTACAACAAACAAATCCAGGCCAGAGCAAAGCAACGTAGCCCGGATGAAACGAACTGGGAATCCGGGGTGGCAACATATGCACAGAACGCGGGCGCTGGATTTTGCCGATACCCCCCCCGGATTGCTGCGTGAATCCGGGTTGTAGCGGGCAAATCCAGACCATGGCAAAGAATGAACACGGAGAACACCGCAATGAACCTCAAAGACCCATCCCTGTTACGCCAACAGTGTTACATCGACGGCCAATGGCAAGACGCGGATAACAAAGAAACCATCCCGGTTAACAACCCGGCCACGGGCGAGATCATTGCCACCATTCCAAAAATGGGCGCAGCCGAAACCCGTCGGGCGATTGAGGCTGCCAATGCGGCGTGGCCTGCCTGGCGCAAAAAAACCGCCAAAGAGCGCTCGGTCATCCTGCGCCGCTGGAACGACTTGATGCTGGCCAAGGTCGACGATCTGGCCACTATCCTCACCGCAGAACAAGGCAAACCGCTGGCTGAGGCCAAGGGTGAAATCGCCTATGCCGCGAGTTATCTGGAATGGTTTGCCGAAGAAGCCCGGCGTATTGATGGCGAGATCATTCCGGCACCGGCCAATGACCGCCGCTTTCTGGTCATCAAACAACCGGTGGGCGTCACCGCTGCGATTACGCCGTGGAACTTCCCGTCCGCCATGATCACCCGCAAGGTTGGCCCGGCGCTGGCGGCAGGGTGTCCGATGGTGCTCAAGCCGGCTACCCAGACGCCGTTGTCCGCTTTGGCGTTGGCTGTGCTGGCAGAACGTGCTGGTGTGCCGGCGGGGATTTTTAGCGTGGTTACCGGTTCGGCCAATGCCATTGGTGGCGAACTGACCGCCAGCCCGATCGTGCGCAAGCTGTCGTTTACCGGTTCCACCGAGATTGGCCGCATGCTGATTGCCCAATCGGCCGATACCGTCAAAAAATTGTCGATGGAACTGGGCGGCAACGCGCCGTTTATTGTGTTTGACGACGCCGATCTGGATGCTGCGGTCGAGGGTGCCATTGCTTCCAAATATCGCAATGCGGGTCAGACTTGCGTTTGCGCCAACCGTTTGCTGGTGCAGGCCGGGGTTTACGACGCGTTTGCCGAAAAGCTCGCCGCCGCAGTGAGCAAACTCAAGGTCGGCAATGGCTTTGAAGCGGGTGTGACTCAAGGACCGCTGATTGATGGCAAAGCCGTGGCCAAGGTTGAAGAACACATCGCCGATGCGGTGAGCCTCGGCGCCAAAGTATTGCTGGGTGGCAAGCGCCACGCGCTCGGTCAGTCGTTCTTTGAGCCGACTATTTTGACCGGCGTAACCACCAGCATGAAGGTCGCCAAAGAAGAAACTTTTGGCCCGATGGCGCCATTGTTCAAGTTTGAAACCGAAGAAGAAGCCATATCCATGGCCAACGATACAGAGTTCGGTTTGGCCAGTTATTTCTATTCTCGCGACATTGGTCGCATTTTCCGCGTCGGTGAAGCACTGGAATACGGCATGGTGGGGATTAACGCCGGAATTATTTCATCTGAAGTGGCACCGTTTGGTGGCGTGAAACAGTCTGGTCTGGGCCGCGAAGGCTCGCATCATGGCATCGATGATTATCTGGAATTGAAGTACCTATGCCTGGCCGGCCTGTAAGCTAACTAGCCGATAGCAAAGACAAAAAGAGCGGCGCGTCCGCTCTTTTTGCGTATTTGCAAGACACCCATCGCGCGATCAAGCCGTCAGGCGTTTACAGGTTGTTTGCATGATTGTGGTGCAATTATTGAAACGGCATGCACCAGAAAGTGCTTAATTAATCAGGTATATAGCGGTTTCACCTGACATCCCGGGGCTAGCGTTCAGTGGCATGCTTCTTGCCATACATTGCTGTATGAGTTTGCTCGGTGAGGTCGCCTTTGGTCCGGTTTTGTCCGACAAAATCTGCCAGTGGCACAGAGTACTCACTTGCGCATGCCGGACTGGTTTTGTGGCGGCAGGTCGCATAAGGTTAGAACACAGAATCATTAAAAGCCGGATCGCCTTACGGTGATCAAGCAAGAGGGCTTCTACTGGCCGCCTCAGCGCACCGACTGCTCTGGTAGATCAACAGCCCCGCAATCTCAACCGCACAAGCACGACCTTGTTATTCAACGTGCCAGTAGAAAACGCAGCAAACCCGCCAAGGGGAACCTCTGAACAAGCCCTTTGGGAGTAGCGTTTAGGCCAAATTGGGATGATCTGTTGACCCGCAGTGGTGTCCCAAGGCCGGGGCCTTTGGATACCACTGCGGGGCGGCAGGCGCCCGATTTCGCCTAAACCCTTCGGGACGGTGCTTTGCGGGCGGCTCGCTGTGTTGCAGCCCTTGAACAGGCAATAAGCCTGTCCTGCGGGCTGACGTCGTGCGATCCATCCCGCAAAGCGTCGTCGCTGCCCCAAAGGTCTTGTTCAGAGGTTCCTCAGTGTTGTTGCACGGACGAGAGCAAAGTAAAGAGTAATTCACAGGAAATACAACATGAAACGCTCGGGCTCATGTGTACAGGCATCCGCCACGCTGGTGCCGTCGACGCTACAAACCATTTCAACCATTGCGCGGCTCACAGGGCGGCGCGATATTCCGCCAGACCGTGTTCTGGCCGGCTGCGGGGTCAGCGCTGCTGACCTGCAAGACACCACCATGATGGTGACCCACGCGCAGGAATTGATTGTTTCGGCCAACGCCCGTGCGCTCACCGGTGACGAATCGCTCGGCTTGCAAATTGGCAACGCCTTGCGGGTATCCAGTTTTGGTCTGCTGGGTTACGCCATGCTGGTCAGCCCAACGCTGGCCGATGCGCTGCAATGCATTTTTGATTTCCCGCTGCTGTTTGGCTCGTATTTCGACGTGACCTTGCGGGTAGATGGCTATGCCGCCGCGCTGGGCGTCGAGGGTTACCGTTATCGGCCAGATCTGGAAATCTGGAACACCGACATGTGCCTGGCCGCATTGTGGGCCGTGGTCTGTGATGTGATGGCCGACAAGATCAGTCCGGATTGCGTGGCTTTGAGTCATGGCAAACCGGAACATGCGTCGGCTTATCGCCAGGTGTTCGGCTGTTCGACCTATTTTGACCGGCAAGAAAGCGCGGTGTTTTTCCCCTCCGAATTGCTAAGCAGCCCGTTGCCGCTGGCTGATCCGTTCAGTTATGAGGTGATGCGTCAGCAATGTGCGCAATTGCAACGGACCTGGCAAAACAACGGCAACCTGGATGTGATCGCCAAGGCGCTGCGGCTGATGTCGGCTGACCCGCTCAAGTACAACCAGCTCAACAATGTGGCGAGCGAGTTGTTTATGTCGGAGCGCACTTTGCGCCGGCGGCTGGATGAGCGCGGTGTGAAATTCCAGACCTTGCTGGATCAAGTCTTGCGCGACAAAGCGCTGGAATATCTATCCCGTACTGCCATGCCGGTGGCCGATATTGCCGAGAAGCTGGGCTATAGCGAAACCGCCAGCTTTCGTCATGCTTTCCGCCGCTGGACTGGCCAATGCCCCAGTGAGTACCGCGCCACCCCGGTGGAAAAAACGGCCAGAGCACACCGTGCAAGTTGGCCCGAATTATCCCCCGGCTGACCGGTTTTTCTCTCTTACTCCCCTCATACACCCAGGCAGAATGGGTTCATCGAAATGTGAATACGCACAACGATTAACGGCAAACAAATTGACCGTTATCAATGCGAATCACTCTCGGTGGCCTGTTCTGGTTGTGGTCTGCGCCTGTAGTAAACGCTCAACCGCAAGGATCAACCGGACTGGATAAGGGCTCACTGGCGTCATGGCAATACGCGAGGCGCAGTGTCCCAGACATCACTAGAACATATGAAGATTGCAGGCGTTTGACAGTAACCGGCCAGCAGGTCGGCAAACTACAGATGTTCAGCAATACTCAAATTGATTGTGTTGATGGTGAAAGTGCAGGACTGGAACAAAGGTGGGCTTCGCCCGCCGCCAGCAAACGCGCAAGCAGCCGCAATGGCGTGGCTGCCCGCCGGAACAGACATGGTGATCCCATGAGTAAACCGAACCAGGCATCAAGTAACAAACCGGTTGTAGGCGTTATCGCCGACCTCAAAATGCTCGGCCACCACCCGTTTCACTGTGCTGGCAACAAGTATGTTGTTGCCGCTGTGGATGGTGCCGATACCTTCGCAATTTTGCTGCCCGCCATGGCTGGCCAGCAATCCATCGAACAAACGCTCGATCTGGTGGATGGTCTGATGTTCACCGGCAGCCCCTCCAATGTGGAGCCCCGTCATTACGGCGGCCCCTCCAGTGCCCAGGGCACTTTGCATGATCCCGCCCGTGATGCCACCAGCCTGCCGCTGATTCGCGCTGCCATTGCAGCGGGCGTGCCGGTGTTTGGCATCTGTCGCGGCTTTCAGGAAATCAACGTTGCGCTCGGCGGCACGCTGCATCAGAAGGTGCACGAGGTGCCCGGCATGTTGCTGCACCGCGAACGTGAAGAAGACCCGCTGGAAATCCAGTATGGCCCGGCGCATCAAATTGCAGTGGTGCCAGGCGGCAAGCTGGAAAGCTGGTACGGCAAGCCAGAGGCCACCGTTAATTCATTACACAACCAGGGCGTAGAAACACTGGCGCCCGGTGCACGGGTAGAAGCAGTTGCGCCCGATGGCCTGGTTGAAGCATTCAGCGTGAAAGATGCAAGCAGTTTTGCATTTGCAGTGCAGTGGCACCCTGAATGGCAATTTGCCGATAACCCGCTTTCAGTTGCTTTATTTGCGGCGTTTGGCGCGGCCTGCCGGGATCAACAAGCAAGAAAACAAGGGGGACAAACGCGGGGGTAGGCCGCGACTGACAACAGAGCCGGGAAGATCAGATTGTGGCAACCGCCACAGTCAAAAGAGTCGATTTCCGTGGTTTAGAGGCGTACACAAAACCGTTCTGACTGCGTTATCAGGCCTTGCCGTACTACTTGTACTGTCTGCGGCCAGATGCCTTGCCAGAACAATTTTGTGAGCGACTCTCAAGATCGTTAGCAGCGCTGTAGAAACGGCATGTTAACGGTTTCAGGCAATAGGCTGATCAACGAATCAGCGGTGCTTAACTACCGAAATGGGCCCTGCAAACGGGACTGAACCAGATGGACAAGATCGCAGAGTTTTTGAAAGAACATCGCATTACCGAAGTTGAATGTGTAGTGCCGGACATGACCGGCATTGCTCGCGGCAAGATCATTCCGCGTAGCAAGTTTGAATCCGGCGAAAACATGCGCCTGCCTGCTGCCGTGTTGTTCCAGACAGTGAACGGCGAATATCCGGATGATGAAACCATCTCCGGCGTGACCGACCCGGACATGATCTGCGTCCCTGATCCTGATGCCATCCGCCTGGTGCCCTGGGCCGTTGACCCAACCTGCCAGGTGATTCACGACTGCGTGCACTTTGATGGCTCGCCCGTCGAATACTCACCGCGTTACGTGCTCAAGCGCGTGCTCAATCTGTACAAAGAACGCGGCTGGAAGCCAGTCGTGGCGCCAGAGCTTGAATTCTATCTGGTTGACGTAAACAAGAACCCGGATATTCCGCTGCAGCCGCCCGTTGGCCGCTCTGGCCGCGCCGAAGTAGGTCACCAGGCTTACTCGATCGAAGCGGTGAACGAGTTCGATCCGCTGTTTGAAGATATCTACGATTACTGCGAAGCGCAGGATCTGGAAGTCGATACGCTGATCCACGAAGTGGGCGCGGCGCAGATGGAAATCAACTTCCTGCATGGTGATCCGCTCGATCTGGCTGACCGCGTGTTCCTGTTCAAGCGCACGGTGCGTGAAGTGGCATTGCGCCACAACATGTACGCCACTTTCATGGCCAAGCCGATGGAAAACGAACCCGGTTCGGCCATGCACATCCACCAAAGCATTGTGGATGCCAAAACCGGCGAAAACCTGTTCAGCACCGCCGATGGCAAAGAATCCGAGTTGTTCTATCACTACATCGCCGGTCTGCAGGCGTATGTGCCCGCACTGATGCCTATCTTTGCGCCGTTCGTGAACAGCTATCGTCGCCTGTCACGCTTTACCGCTGCGCCGATCAACATCCAGTGGGGTTACGACAACCGCACCGTGGGTCTGCGGGTGCCGATGTCTGGCCCGGTGGCCAAGCGCGTTGAGAACCGCATCGCCGGTGTCGACAGCAACCCCTATCTGGCTATCGCGGCCACGCTGGCTGCCGGTTATCTGGGCATGGTGCAAAAGCTCAATCCAACCGAGCCGGTCGCCACTGACGCCTACAACATGCCGTACGAACTGCCACGCAATCTGGAGTCTGCCATTGCGCTGATGCGCAGTAGCACGGCGATTCCGGAAGTGCTGGGCCAAGCATTCGTCCAGGCCTACACCAGCGTGAAAGAAACCGAATATGAAGCGTTTTTCCGCGTGATCAGCTCGTGGGAGCGTCGGCACTTGCTGCTGTACGTGTAGGGTTTGCACGCGAGGCGTGCGAACGCGTTCAGTGGCGGTGCGCATTCATGCGCACCCTACTGATGCCGGTGGATTATTTCGCGAATCCACCCTACGAAACCATCCGGAAAACGACGTGAAATACAGGATGCAAGAATCATGATGACTCAGACCCTGACTCAACGGACTACCCAGGAATGGCAACAACTGGATGCCGCCCACCACATTCATCCGTTTTCGGACATGGGCTCGCTCAACCGCGCCGGTAGCCGGGTGATTACTCACGCCAAGGGCGTGTATCTGTGGGATTCCGAAGGCAACAAAATCCTCGATGGCATGGCCGGGCTGTGGTGTGTGAATGTCGGTTATGGCCGCGAAGAACTGGCCGATGCCGCTCGCAACCAAATGCTGGAACTGCCGTACTACAACACCTTTTTCAAAACCACCCATCCACCAGTGATTGAACTGTCGCGCCAACTGGCTGAACTCACACCGGATGGTTTCAATCACTTTTTCTACTGTAATTCGGGTTCGGAAGGTAACGACACCGTACTGCGCCTGGTGCATCAGTACTGGGCCGCGCAAAGCAAGCCAGAACGCAAGATCGTGATCAGCCGTATCAATGGTTATCACGGTTCCACCATTGCCGGTGCTTCGCTTGGTGGCATGGGTTACATGCATGAACAGATGCCGTCCAAGGTCGGCAACATCGTGCACATCCACCAACCGTACTGGTACGGCGAAGCCGCCGAAGGCGTTACCGCACAGGCGTTTGGTCTGGCGCGCGCTGCCGAGCTGGAAGCCAGGATTCTTGAGGTCGGTGCTGAAAACGTCGCCGCCTTTATTGGCGAACCGTTCCAGGGCGCGGGCGGGGTGATCTTTCCGCCAGACAACTACTGGCCAGAAATCCAGCGCATCTGCGACAAGTACGACATCTTGCTGGTGGCGGACGAAGTCATTGGCGGCTTTGGTCGCACCGGCGAATGGTTTGCGCACCAGCACTTTGGTTTCAAGCCAGACATCATGACCCTGGCCAAGGGTTTGACCAGCGGTTACATCCCGATGGGCGCGGTGGCGATTCATGACCGCGTGGCTAATCCGATCATCGCGGCGGGCGATTTCAATCACGGCATGACTTATTCCGGTCACCCAGTAGCGGCGGCAGTGGCGCTGGCCAATATCGCCATTCTGCGTGATGGCGGCGTGGTGAATCAGGTCAAGACAGAAACCGGTCCGTATTTCCAGAAATCGCTGCGTGAAGCACTGACCAACAGCCCGATCGTAGGCGAAATCCACGGCGCGGGTCTGGTGGCCGGCATGCAGCTGTGTGAACAGAAATCATCACGTAAACGTTTTGAGAATGGTGGCGATGTGGGCTTGATCTGCCGTGATCATTGTTTTTCCAACAACCTGATCATGCGCGCCACTGGTGACCGGATGTTGCTGTCGCCACCGCTGGTGATTAGCCGCTCGGAAATTGACGAACTGGTCGAGAAAGCCGCGCGCTGTATTGATCTGACGGCCAAAGACCTTGGGTATTGAAACGCGTAGGGTTTGCAGGCAGCGCCTGCGAACGCGGTCAGTAAAAGTGCGCATGAATGCACACCCTACGAATCTACGAATCTACGAATCTACGGATTTACAGATTAAGCAGTGTTTTGAAGCGTAGCACCCGCAGGCGGCGCCAGATCGCTGCGGCAGTAACACCAAAGACCAATAAAAACCGACCGACACGGCCGGGCGACTCGACAGATTAGTAGTTTTGTTTCAGGCACTGCACGCAGTAATCAAGCTGTTTGTCGTAGCGACCCGGCCCGCTCTTAACGCCGGACTATTCGAGCGTCATTTTGATTGGAGAGAGATAAGATGAAGTGCAAGATTTTGAGCAGTCTGGCCCTGGCCAGTATCTGTGCAGCGGCGGCGGGTTCGGCGTTTGCGGCAGATACCGAGTTGAATGTGTACAACTGGTCCGATTACATCGCCAAAGATACGATTCCCAACTTCACCAAGGAAACCGGCATCAAGGTGAAATACGACGTCTACGACAGTGACGACACCTTGCAAGCCAAATTGCTGACCGGCAAAGCGGGTTACGACATCGTTGTGCCAACCAGCAACTTTGCTGCCAAGCAGATTCAGGCCGGCATTTACATGAAGCTGGATAAATCCAAGCTGCCGAATCTGAAAAACCTGGACCCAACCCTGATGGCGCAAGTGGCCGGTGCCGATCCTGGTAACCAGTACCTGATTCCCTGGGCCTACGGTACCGATGGTCTGGGTTACAACGTGACCAAAGTCAAAGCCATCCTCGGTAAAGATGTTGATCTGGCCAACTGGGACATCCTGATGAAGCCGGAGAACCTCTCCAAGCTCAAGGGTTGCGGTGTGTCGATGCTGGATCAGGCTAACGATGTGTTTGCCATGGCCCTGCACTATGTCGGCAAAGATCCTAACAGTACCAATCCTGCCGATTACCAACTGGCGTATGACGCCCTCAAGAAAATCCGCCCGTACATTGGTCAGTTCAACTCTTCGGGTTACATCAATGACCTGGCAGGCGGCGATATCTGTATCGCATTTGGCTGGTCGGGCGACGTAACCATTGCCAAGCAACGCGCCAAAGAAGCGGGCAAGGCCTATGAAATCCAGTATTTCATTCCGAAGGGTGGCGCTCCGGTGTGGTTTGACACCATGGCGATTCCGAAAGATGCCCCGCATCCAGAAGCTGCGCTGAAATGGATCAACTACATCGAAACCCCGCAAGTTCACGCCGAAATTACCAACCAGGTGTTCTATCCGAACGCCAACGCCGAAGCCCGCAAGTTCGTGAAGCCTGAAGTGGCCAATGATCCGGTGGTTTACCCACCGCCAGAAGTCGCCAAGACCCTGTTCTTGCTCAAGCCGCTGCCATCAGAAATTCTGCGGCTGGAAAACCGGTTGTGGGCGCAATACAAGTCGGGCCGCTGATTCCAGCCGTGTCTGATTAGTTAACCAACACAGTTAAACAACGCATTGCCAATGACGCAGGTTGGGCCGATTCAGGCTCCGCTCGGCCCCTCCTGCGTCTTGAAGTTGTCAACAAAAGCGCCCTGATTCCTGGCTTTTGCGTCGTAGGGTGCGCATTCATGCGCACCGTCAGCAATGTTCGCGTTCGCATGCCAAGGCCTGCAAACCCTACGTTCTGGTGCCTTGTATATGAGGCTGGACAAGTATTCAGAACGATTTTGTTAGCGACTCTCAACCATCCTCTTAGCAACAGGTAACCAGAATCATGAATGCCCACGAGAGTGCACAAAGCAAACCAGCCACGACGGACGAGAACTTTGTCCGCGTGATTGATGTGGTCAAAAAGTTTGATGAATCCACCGCCGTTGACGGCGTGAATCTGTCGGTCGCCAAGAATGAATTGTTTGCCTTGCTGGGTAGCTCAGGCTGTGGCAAGTCCACGCTGCTGCGCATGCTGGCGGGTTTTGAAACCGTGACCTCCGGCAAGATTTTGATTGATGGCGAAGACATGTCCAAGCTGCCGCCGTACAAGCGGCCGGTGAACATGATGTTCCAGTCTTACGCGCTGTTTCCGCACATGACGGTGGAAAGCAATATCGCGTTTGGCCTGAAGCAAGAAGGCGTAGGCAAAGGCGAGATCGCTGAACGCGTGGCCGACGTGCTGAACCTGGTGCAGATGACCAAGTATGCCAAGCGCAAGCCGTTCCAGTTGTCGGGCGGTCAGCAACAACGCGCTGCGCTGGCTCGCAGCCTGGTCAAGCGCCCGAAGGTGTTGCTGCTGGATGAACCAATGTCGGCGCTGGATAAGCAAATCCGCCAGCGCACGCAGATCGAGCTGGTCAACATTCTCTACAAGGTTGGCGTGACCTGCATCATGGTGACGCACGATCAGGAAGAGGCCATGACCATGGCCGACCGCCTGGCGGTGATGTCGGAAGGGCGCATCGTGCAGCTGGGCGCACCGAATGAAGTTTACGAATATCCCAACAGCAAGTTCGCCGCGTCTTTCATCGGTTCCACCAACCTGTTTGAGGGCGTGATCGTTGAAGACCAGCCGGACCACATCTACGTGGAAAGCGCCGACATGAAACAACGGCTGTTTATCAGCCACGGTGTGACTGGTCCGCTGGGCATGCCGGTGACAATTTCGGTCCGTCCGGAGCGTGTCTTGTTGTCTCGCGCCAAACCTGCACAAGAGGCGAATGCCTCGGTCGGCAAGGTGGTGAACATCGGTTATATGGGCAGCTACACGCTGTACCACATCAAACTCGAAAGCGGCAAAACGGTGATGGCCAACGTCTCCACGCTGGATTTCGACAATATGGAACCGCCTGCGTACGAAGAAGAAGTCTACGTGTCCTGGGGCCCAACGGCCGGTGTCGTGCTGACCAAATGAGAATGACATCATGACACTCAAAGCCAAACTCAAACGCTGGCTGCCTTCCGGGCAAAGGCTGGTGATCGCTGCGCCCTATATCTGGCTGGCGATGTTCTTCCTGGTGCCGTTTTTGCTGGTGGTGAAGATCAGCTTTGCCGATCAGGTGCTGGGTGTGCCGCCGTACACCGAACTGGCCGTCATCAAAGACAACATGGTGCAGATGGCGCTGCAACTGGGCCACTACAAGTTCTTGCTGACCGACAGCTTGTACTTCGCCACGTATCTGAGCTCACTGAAGATGGCGGCGATTTCCACCTTCTTCTGTCTGATCATCGGCTACCCCATTGCCTATTACATTGCGCGCTCCAATCCGGCCACGCGCAACGTGCTGATGATGGCGGTGATGCTGCCGTTCTGGACTTCTTTCCTGATCCGCGTTTATGCCTGGATCGGCATCTTGAAGAACAACGGTCTGCTGAACCAGTTTCTGATGTGGGCCCATCTGGTACGTGATCCGGTCGAGCTGTATCACACCAACACCGCGGTCTATATCGGCATGGTTTATTCCTACCTGCCATTCCTGGTCATGCCGCTGTACGCCCACCTGGTGAAGATGGACCTGCGCTTGCTGGAAGCCGCCTACGACCTGGGTGCCAAACCCTGGAAAGTGTTTGTGCAGATCACTTTGCCGCTGTCCAAAAACGGGATTATCGCCGGGTGTTTGCTGGTGTTCATTCCGGCGGTGGGTGAGTACGTGATTCCGGAACTACTGGGTGGTTCAGACACCTTGATGATCGGCCGCGTGATGTGGGACGAATTCTTTAATAACGCGGACTGGCCAATGGCTTCTGCAGTGACGTGCGCCATGGTGGTGTTGCTGCTGGTACCAATGGCGGTGTTCCAGCACTACCAAGCCAAAGAGCTGGAGGAGATCTGACATGATCAAACCCAATAAAAACCTGCAGGTTACGGTGCTGTCGCTGGGGTTCTTCTTTCTCTACGCACCAATTCTCAGCCTGATTATTTACTCGTTCAACGATTCGCAACTGGTGACGGTCTGGTCGAAATTCTCGTTCCGCTGGTACGGCGAACTCTTGCATGACGACGAGCTCATCAACGCTGCATGGCTGTCGCTGAAAATTGGTTTGATGACGGCGTTTGCTTCGGTGCTCATTGGTACCTGGGCGGGGTTTGTGCTGGCCCGTATGGGGCGGTTCCGCGGTTTTGCGCTGTACACCGCCATGATCAACGCGCCGCTGGTGATTCCGGAAGTGATCCAGGGTATCTCGCTGCTGCTGCTGTTTGTGGAAATGGCCAAGTACATTGGCTGGCCCGCAGAACGTGGCGTGCTGACGATCTGGATCGGTCACGTGATGCTGTGTATTTCGTACGTCGCCATCATCGTGCAATCGCGGATTCGTGAGCTGGATACCTCGCTGGAAGACGCAGCGATGGACCTTGGCGCGACACCGTTCAAAGTGTTCTTTGTGATTACGCTGCCGCTGATTTCGCAAGCGCTGATTTCGGGCTGGCTACTGTCTTTCACGCTGTCGATTGATGATCTGGTGCTGTCCGCGTTCTTGTCCGGTCCTGGTTCAACCACGCTGCCGCTGGTGGTGTTCAGCCGGGTACGTCTGGGTTTGAACCCTGAAATGAACGCGCTGGCGACGATCTTTATCACGCTGGTCACGATTGGCGTGCTGACGGCGAACCACTTCATGCAAAAGGCAGAGCGCAAACGCATGGCGCTGGCCGCGTAAACGGGCAACAAGCGGATGACTGACCATCAGTCGGGGTGGCCATCCGCAATAACAACGACAACGACCTGCAAACAAACAGTTTTGAAAGTGCATTGCGTATTAACAGCAGTAGATGTTCAAGCAAGAAACAATGTTGTTTCGGGGTGCAGATTCAATCACTTGGGATGAGGAAAATGCGCAAGAAAATCTTATGTACTTTGCTGGCCGGTCTGACCGTGTCCGGCGCGGCGCTGGCAGCGCCAAAACAAAGCGAGCTCGATGAGCTCAAGGCCGAGCTGCAGCAATTGCAGGCCGAAGTCAAACAGCTCAAAGCCCAGCAAACGACGACGCAGGCACAGGTTCAGCAACAACAGGCCGCTGTGCCTGCTGCTGCGGCTTCGACTACGCCGGCGATGACGCAGGACGATGTTGACGGCATGAAGCAATCCATCGCTTCGCTGCAACTGAAGACTGACAGCATCGATAAAACCGTGAACGAAGGCGGCATTGCCGGTCTGTCGGTCACTGGTTATCTCGATCCGGTTTACGTCTACAACTTCGGGCAAAAGTCGGGTGGCTTCCAGTTTGTAAACCACAACGGTACCTATAACTACGACGGCAGTACCTTCGGCGATGTCTATCTGGATATCAAGAAGACCTTCGGCGCCGGTGCGCTGGCGCCGAGTGCGGAAATCAGCATCATGCCTAACCGGGGTAACGGGGCGACATTGCTGGCGACCGATGATGGTTCAAACAGCTTCATGAACATCATCAACACCGCTGTCATCAACATGCCGATCGACATGAGCACCACGTTTGTCGCCGGTTTGATGTCCAGCTTTGGCGGTTATGAGTACCAGCTGTCGACGCTGATGCCGACACTGACTCACAACCTGCTGTATGACTTCTCTGATCCGGGTAGCTACGTGGGTGCGGGTATCAATTACTCCACCGGCAACTGGTCGTGGAAGTTCATGCTGGCCAACGAGCAATATCGCACCAAGGGCGCTACTACCCAGGTCGATACCAATGCGACTACCGGTCAGGCCAAGTTTGAAACCAACAACACACCGACGTTCACGACTCGCCTGGACTACACCTGGTCGAGCTCGATAGATCTTGGCTGGTCCGGCAACATTGGCCGTCAATCGCTGGCAACAGCGAGCACGTGTGCGTCTGGTTTCGGCTATCAATGCGGCTCGAACGATCCGTACAGCAATTACTACTTCACCGAAGCTGATCTGACCTATACCTGGGCAGATACCACAATCAATGCCGAAGTCGACCTTGGCAAGCAGCAGAACGCAGCCTTCAATGGCGGCAATGCGCAATGGTGGGGCGTTTCTGTGTTGGGTCTGCAGAAGTGGCATGCTGAGTCTGGCCAGTTTGGCACCGCAGCCCGGATTGACTACATGAACGACCAGAAGAACGGCGGCGGTGGTGGTGGTGTAGTGCTGAGTGATTCCGGTATTGATGGGCACAACGGCTTTGGTATCAGCCAGAACTGCCTGGCCAATTCGACCTCGGCTGGTGCTGATTGCAAAGGCGCAAACCGCGCCGACATCGCGCTGGACTTCATCTGGTACGTAACCGATCAGGCCACACTGAAGATCGAATACCGCCACGATTGGTCCTCTGAAGACACCTTCATCAAGAGCGATGGCACTTACGCCAAGAGCAACGATATGTTGGGTACGCAGTTCATCTATGCCTTCTAAGAGCCGGTTCACCATCTTTTCACGACAGCGTTCGGGGTAGTACCGGATGCGATGCAAGGCGCGAAGCACGCCGCAGTACAAGTACTGGCAGTGCTTCGCAACACAGCAGCGCGCCGGTAATGCCCCGAACCCGAAGGGCTGGGCCAATAAAGGGTCATCCACTGTGTTATGTGATTGGCTAATAACCAGTTATTAGCTGCATCCCATGTCTTGTGGCTAACCCTTTATTGGCACAGCGCTGACGAGTAAAGATGATGAACAGGCTCTAAGACATAGCCTGAAAGGGGGCGACACTGGCTAGTCTGGTGTCGCCACCCACCCGCAGAACAACAATCAAAAATACGGATTGCGTCCCAGACGGCGGAACAGGCCGGGGCTTTTTGCGCCCCTGGCGAGCCAGAATCAGGATGTAGTCAGAAGCTGTTTATGGGTACGCCAACCATTGCGAACGCATAAACAACTTCTCGGCACTTTGCCCAGACAACGAAAGCTAGCGGGATATCGCACCATGAGCATGAATATCGCCAACGCTGAACACATTGATTCGTACTACGCCGCCACGGCCAACGATCACACGCGTTATCCGCGCCTGACTGGCCGCCTGGATGCCGACGTCGTGGTCGTCGGTGGTGGGCTGACCGGCATCAGCGCCGCGCTCAATCTGGCTGAACGCGGGTTCTCGGTGGTGGTGCTGGAAGCAGGCCGCATCGGCTGGGCCGCCAGCGGGCGCAATGGCGGGCAGATGATTGCCGGTTTTGCCTGCGGCATGGACACCTTCGCCGCTGACTTGCCAGACGAAGATGTAAAACGCGTGTGGGATATGGGCATCGAGTCGATCAACATCATTCGCGAGCGCGTGGCCAAACACAATATCAAATGTGATCTGGCCGACGGTTACCTCACCGCTGCCAACAAACCCAAGCATGTGACTGAACTGAAAGCCTGGCGCGACGAAGCCGCCAGTCGTTTCGGCTTTCATGATTTTGAATACGTTGAACCGCAAGACATGCACCGGTTTATTGCGTCAGACCGCTACCTGGGCGGCCTGAATGACAAAATCAGCGGGCATTTGCATCCACTCAACTACAACCTGGGCTTGGCGCGGGCCGCCGTGACCGCCGGTGTGCGCATCTTTGAGAGCAGCTGCGCCACCAGCTTGCAACAAGGCCAGAGCAATATCGTCAAAACCGAACAGGGCGAAGTGCACGCCAAATTCGCGGTGCTGGCCTGCAATGCGTTTATCCACACGCTGTCGCCCGCGCTGGATCGCAAGATCATGCCGGTGGGCACTTATGTGATTACCACTGAGCCTATCGAACAAGAGCGTTTTGCCAAACTGATGCCCGCCAACGCGGCCATTTGCGACAGCCGCTTTGCCCTGGATTATTTCCGCCCGACCGCAGACCGGCGCATTTTGTGGGGTGGCAAGGTCAGCTATTCCAAACTGGCGCCGCCCAACCTGGCGCAAGCCATGCGTGCCGACATGCTCAAGACTTTTCCGCAACTGGAAGACATCAAGGTCAGCCATGCGTGGGGCGGTTTTGTGGATATCACCATGACCCGCGCACCGCATTTCGGGCGCTTGTCCAATACCGTTTATTTCGCCCAGGGTTTCTCGGGGCACGGCGTCAACGTGACCGGTCTGGCTGGCAAGTTAATGGCTGAAGCCATCGCCGGCCAAGCCGAACGTTTCGACATCTTCACCCGCTTGAAGCACCGCGATTTTCCGGGTGGTTCGCTATTGCGCATGCCGTCACTGGTGCTGGCAATGGCCTGGTTCAGATTGAAAGATCTTGTGTGACAGGGCTGGTGTGAGGTGGGTTTCATACAACCCAATCCGCAGCATCACTTTTCCCGATCGCACCTAACACTTCACGTTTCACAAGGAACTACATCATGACTCTGCAAAAAGACCTCGCGTACTGGCAACAGAAAGCGGCCAGTCTGACCATTGAAGGTCGCGCGTTTATTGATGGCGAACTGTCCGATGCCGCTAGCGGTAAAACATTCGACTGCGTCAGCCCCATCGACGGCAAAGTGCTGACTCAGGTGGCATATTGCGGTGAAGCGGACGTTGAGCGCGCCGTGTCTGCCGCCCGCCGCAGCTTTGAAGCGGGCGTCTGGTCCGGGCTCAATCCGCGCCAACGCAAAGAAATTTTGCTGCGCTGGTCCGCGCTGATTACCGAACACATGGAAGAAATCGCGCTGCTGGAAACGCTGGACGCTGGCAAGCCGATTGGCGATACCACCACCGTGGACGTACCTGGCGCGGCATATTGCGTGCAGTGGTTTGCCGAAGCCATCGACAAGGTCGGCGGCGAAATCGCTCCGGTCGACCATCACCTGGTTGGTATGGTGACGCGTGAAGCGATTGGCGTGGTCGCGGCGGTGGTGCCCTGGAACTTCCCGATCCTGATGGCCGCCTGGAAGTTTGGCCCGGCGCTGGCTGCAGGCAACAGCGTGATCCTCAAACCATCGGAAAAATCTCCGCTATCGGCCATTCGCGTGGCGCAACTGGCGTTTGAAGCAGGTATCCCCGCTGGCGTGTTCAACGTGCTGCCAGGTTTTGGCGACGCCGGTAAACAACTGGCGTTGCATATGGATGTGGATTGCCTGGCATTCACCGGTTCTACTTATGTCGGCAAGCAGTTGATGCAACACAGCGGCCAATCCAACCTCAAGCGGGTATGGCTGGAGTTGGGCGGCAAGTCCGCCAATATCATCATGCCCGACTGCCCGGACATGGACCGCGCCGCACGCTCGGCCGCTGGTGGCATCTTCTACAACATGGGCGAAATGTGTACCGCTGGCTCGCGCCTGTTGGTGCATCGCTCAATCAAAGACGACTTCATCAAACGCGTGACTGCCGAGGCTGCGGCCTACAAGCCGGGCAACCCGCTTGATCCCAAAACCAGCATGGGCGCGATTGTCGACAACATTCAGCTGGACCGGGTGATGTCATACATCGAAACCGGCAAAGGCGAAGCGCGCCTGGTAACGGGCGGCAACCGGGTACTCAAGGAAACTGGCGGTTATTACATCGAACCGACGGTGTTTGAAGTGGACAGCCAGGAAGCCCGCATCGCCGCTGAAGAAATCTTTGGGCCGGTGCTGTCGGTGATTACCTTCGACACCCTGGATGAGGCGATTGCTTTGGCGAATGCCAGCGAATACGGCCTTGCTGCGGCGTTGTGGACGTCTGATTTGACGACTGCCCACGAAGGCGCCCGCCGTCTGCGCGCGGGGACGGTGTGGGTGAATTGCTATGACGAAGGCGGGGATATGAATTTCCCGTTTGGCGGCTACAAGCAATCGGGGAATGGGCGCGATAAGTCGCTGCATGCGTTGGAGAAATATACGGAGTTGAAGTCGACGTTGGTGAGGTTGCGGTAAGGGATTGGCTGCTTTTGTAGGGTGGATTCGGAGCAGCCCCAAGGGGTAGCGACAATCCACCTGCGATATGGGCTTGAGTCGTAGGGCAGGGAGGGTGCAACGCGCTTTGGTTTTGGCTTTGAAGGTCGTGTTGTTAGTGCCTTCGGCACGGGGTTGAAAGGCTTCTGATACCCGGGGGTACCCGGGAGCACGACACCTTTCTTTGCGTCGCCAAAGAAAGGTGTCCCAAAGAAAGGCGACCCCGCTGCCGCAAGGGGGGCCGAAGTCAAAAGCCGTGCCCCTCGGGGGTACCCCCACAACGATGCTGAATGTTCGGGATGCAAGTTGCTGTGGGGAAACGAACCGTCTGTGTGCGAGTGCTCTTTGCGCGGCTCCGCCGTTCCCTCGGTCGGCCGGAGCCTAAGGTCTCCGGCTCTCCGTCGGCGTGGTTTGCAGGGCGATGTGCCTGTGATAGCAGCAACAGCAACCCATTGAACACCAATTGCATCGTCATTCCCGCGAAGGCGGGAATCCAGTGCAACCGTGATTGCAAGCAGCGGTAACAACAAACAGTTCCTTAGCCCGGATGAAACGAAGTGAGAATCCGGGGCTGCAATGTATCAATGAACAACGGCGGCTGGCTTCTCGCCGTCCTGGCATCCCAGTTTGCATGCTTGAGCCGGGTATTTATAACGTTTGATTTTGTCACAGTACTTAGTCAACAGAGGGTGTGTTTCTAAATCCCCTAACGCCACTGCCGAAGGAGTGTCGGGAGACCCGAGGCTCCCGACCGACTGATGGAACCCCGGAGGGGCATCAGCGTGGGGTTGCCTTCTTTTTGGTTATTTATCCCGGTTTACCGGGACACCTTCTTGGTGAAGCAAGTTGCACGATAAGGCTGTACGGCCACACTAACGTGTCCCCGGCCACCGCCGGGTATGTAAACAAACCGTGCCGAGGGCACTCAAACTCTTGGCAGAAAAACCAGCTTCAAAAGAAACGAAACCCACAGAGCAAACCCATAAATTTGCCACCCCATAACCAGCACCACCCCGGAGCAACAGAAATGAAATCCACCCCGGTCAAAACATGCTCGCCGGGCCGTATCGAAGAAGTCTGGCGCCGCGAGGTGGCGCGCTTCAACGAGCTGCATCCGGAATCGCTACGTCAGCATCGGCTGGCGGGGCAGCATTTTTTGTTTGGCGTGCCACTGCACTGGATGCAAGACTGGCCGAGCCCGTCGCCCTTGTTTTTGCGAGAGGCGCAAGGCTCGCGCATTACCTGTGTGGATGGTCTGGAATACGACGACTTCTGCTTGGGCGATACCGGGGCGATGTTCGGGCATACCCCGGCACCGTTGGCGAACATGCTGGCTGGCACCAGCAAAACCGGCCTGACTGCCATGCTGCCATCGGTATCGACCGCCAGCGTGGGCGAGCGGCTGGCGTGCATGTTTGGTTTGCCATTCTGGCAACTGGCCACCACCGCCAGCGATGCCAATCGCTTTGTGATCCGCTGGGCACGGGCTATGACCAGGCGCAGCAAGATACTGGTGTTTGATGGCTGTTATCACGGCACCGTGGACGATACGCTGGTTGATCTGGTTGATGGCAAAACTACGGCGCGCGCCAGTTTGCTGGGGCAGGTGTATGACCTCACCCAGCATTCGGTGAGCGTGCCGTTCAATGATATCGCGGCGGTAAAAGCGGCTTTGGCAACGGGCGAGATTGCCTGCGTGCTGACCGAACCGGCATTGACCAATTGCGGCATGGTGTTGCCGCAGCCGGGTTTTCTGGAAGCGCTGTCCGCCGCGTGCAAAGAGCACGGCACGCTGCTGGCACTGGACGAAACCCACACGCTATCGACCGCGTGGGGCGGTTACGCCAAAGCCTATGGTCTGAGCCCGGATTTTCTGATTGTCGGCAAAGCCATCGCTGGCGGCGTGCCGTGTGCGGTTTATGGTTTCACCAGCGCGGCCGCCCAACGTATGCGCGATGCCAAGCAAGCTGCGGCGCCGGGACATTCCGGTATCGGCACCACGCTGGCGGGCAGCCAACTGGCCATGCAGGCGCTGGCGGCGAGTCTGGAGCAGATCATCACCCCGGTGGCCTATGAACAGGCCATTGGTGTTGCCAACGGTTTGGCGCAAGGTCTGGAAGAACTGATTCACGGCCATGGTCTGCCGTGGAGTGTGACTCGACTGGGCGCGCGGCTGGAGTTGCAGTTCTGTGCCACCGCGCCAACAACGGCGGCGCAAGCGGCGGCGGCAGAGAATGATGCGCTCACGGCGGTGCTGCATCTGGGCTTGCTGAACCGGGGTACACTGCTGACCCCGTTTCACAACATGATGCTGGCCGGCCCGGCCACCGGCCACGGACAAGTGGCGCGGCTGCTGGCGAATCTGGCCGAAATGCTCACCGAACTTGGAGCCTGAAATGAGCGCTGCGCCCATCCATTCCAATCGACTGCCCGCACTGGTGATCCAGTTTGCAGGTGACGATCAGCCCGCGTATCTGGGTGCCTGGCTGGACCGCATCGGGCAGCCTTGGCAACTGGCGGATACGGACAACGGCTTTGTGTTGCCCGCCACACTGGATGGTTTTGGTGGAGTGGCTTTGCTGGGTGGCGTAATGGGCGCCAATGACGACCTGCCCGCGTTGCGCCAGGCCGAAGCGCTGGTGCGCGATGCGTATGCAAAGGGGATCCCGGTAATCGGCCACTGTCTGGGCGGCCAGCTTATGGCGCGCGCGCTGGGTGCAACGGTCAGTCAGGGTAAAACGCCCGAAATCGGCTGGACTCCGGTCGTGATTGACGAGATGCCGCTGGCGCAATACTGGTTTGGCGATGTGACCGAGGCGCACGTCATGCAGTGGCATTACGACACTTTTGCCATTCCGGAAGTTGCGACTCGGCTGGCCGCGAGCGCGGGCTGTGCCAATCAGGTGTTTGCGCTGGGTGAATTGCACTTGGCCATGCAGTTTCATATTGAGGTCGATCCCGCCAAGATTGCGGCCTGGCTGCAAGCCAGTGCGGCCGAAGTAATCGCTGAAGCAGGGCAACCCTTTGTGCAAAACTTGGGGCAGATTCACGCGTCCACACGGCATTGCATAGAAGCGAGCCAGCGCTTGGCCGACCATATTTATCAACGCTGGCACAGTCGATTTGCGGTTAGGGGAGAGGGGTAAGAAGGAGTTCTCCACCCCGATCTCACCCAAATTATCGTCATCCCCGACCTCGGCGGCCCCCTGGCGGGAATGACGAAGTGGAAATGCTACTGGGTAGTGTCCCGGTTTATCGGGACACACTTCACCCCTTTCGTTCCGGGAATAATGATGTCTGACTACGGTTTTGCTTATCTTTCTTCTTCCACTTTTCTGGGCGTACCGCCGCTGCGCGATGCGCCTGAGCGGCCGCTGGGCATTGCCGGTGTCGCCTACGACGGCGCAGTGACCAATCGCCCCGGCGCACGCTTTGGGCCAGAAGCCATACGCCGCGCCAGCCTGATGCTGTGCGATGGCATTCACCCGCACTTCAATGTGTCGCCGGTGGATTTGCTGGCCGATGCCGGCGATCTGCGTACGCCCAATACGTCCATTGAGACCATGCGCGCCGCGCTGGAGCCGCAGGTCGAGGCACTGATCGCCCAGCGGCGCATGTGCTGGATTGGCGGCGATCACTCGATCACGCTGCCGATCCTGCGCGCATATCGCAAACACTATGGCCGCCCGCTGGCGCTGCTGCACTTTGATGCGCATTGCGATACCTGGACTGATCACTTTGGTGAGCCTTCCGGCCACGGCACTTGGGTGTACGAAGCGATCACCGAAGGGCTGGTTGACCCCAAAGCCACTGTGCAGATTGGTATTCGTTCGGCTGGCGTGCGCGAAGCGCGTGAGTATGTGGACGACATGGGCGGCAAGGTCTGGACTGCCCGTATGTTGCGCGGTCTGGAAAAACCATCCGATCTGCAACCGGTGCTGACCGATATCCGCCAGCGCATCATGGCGCAGGGCAATCTGCCGCTGTATCTGAGCTGTGATATCGATTGTCTTGATCCGGCGTTTGCGCCGGGCACCGGCACGCCAGAACCGGGCGGCTTGAGTTCCAACCAGGTGTTGACCATCCTCGAAGAACTGGCCGATCTGCCGTGGGCGGGCATGGACTGTGTGGAAGTCGCCCCGGCGTATGACCACGCTGAACTCACCACCAACATGGCTTCCAATATTGTCTGGACCTGGTTGTGCGGGCAGGCCGCGCGGATCAATCAGGTTTGAGTTTTGAAGCCAGTCGCAGGGTGTGCTGGCAAAGCGCACGGGAATCGCAAAACAAGAGGACTGCCGCATGGATCAACGTGAAGCCGCAATGGTGCAAAACTCCTGGTACGAGGCCAGCGTCACACGCGAGCCCGACGATCCGGCGTTGCAAGGCAATATCGACGCCGATGTGTGCATTATCGGCGGCGGTTTCACCGGCCTTTCTACTGCCATTGCTTTGCGCCAGCGCGGTTTGTCTGTGGTAGTGCTGGAGGCTGAACGAGTTGGGTGGGGCGCCTCCGGGCGCAATGGCGGGCAGGTGCTGGTCGGCTTTGCCAAAGACGAACCGGTGATTAACCAGTTAGGTCCGGCTGACGCTCGCCGCGCCTGGGATATCTCGGTCGAAGGTGTGAAGTTGCTGCACCGGCGCGTTGAACAATACGACATCGACTGTGATCTGGTGCGCGGTTATTTGCACGTGGCCACCTCGCCGCGTAAAGCTCAGGCGCTGGACGCTTGGGTCGAGCAATTGCGAGGTGAATTTGGCTACGAGGCGATCGACAGTATTGCGCCTGCTGCGGTGCCCAAATGGATTGCCAGCCCGCGCTATGTCGGCGCGGCCAATGATCGGCTCTCCGGGCATATCCACCCGCTCAAGTATTGCCTCGGGCTGGCTAGAGTGGCGCGGACTGCGGGAGCGCGCATCTACGCTCACAGCAAGGTCATCAAGGTGGAGCGCGGCCCGCAGCCGGTTGTGCGCACCAGCCAGGGTCAGGTGCGTTGCAAGTTTGTGGTCGCCGCTGGCAATGCGTGGCTGGGCGATCTGCTGCCCAAAGTCACCGCTCGCATCATGCCCGTGCGCTCATTCATCATTGCGACCGTGCCGATTGCGCCAGAACTGGCCAACAGCCTGATCCACAATCGCTGCGCAGTGTGCGATACTAATTTCATGATCGATTATTTCCGGCTTTCGGCGGACAACCGCATGTTGTTTGGCGGGCGTATCAGCAATGGCAAAGCCGACCCGATGGCGCTGATCCCGCAAATGCGCGAACGGCTGGCGGCGGTATTCCCGCAACTGGCGCAAACCCGTGTCGAATATGCGTGGGGTGGCTTTGTGGATGTCAGCATGAATCGCGCGCCGGATTTTGGCCGGGCAGATGCCAACTTCTACTATCTGCAAGGCTTCTCCGGCCATGGCGTGGCATTGACCGGCATTGCCGGAGAGATGGTGGCGGATGCCATCGCTGGCCAGGCCGAGCGCTTTGATTTGTTTGCCCGGCTAAAGCACCACGCTTATCCGGGTGGCCCGGCAATGCACGGTGCCTTGTTGCGCCTGGGCGTGTTGTATCACCAGATGAAAGAACTGGTTTGAATTGCCAGTTTGGGTGCCGGGCGAGGGTTGGCTGCCGCTGACCTCAACCCAGCCGCACATGCGCTGCCCGATGCAGACGATCTTGCACCGCCAGCCAGGCGGCAGTGTGCGGTGGCAGTTCCAGATAGATGTGTTGATAGCCCTGGCGATCCAGTTGGCGTAAGGCATCGTAAATCTGCCGGGCATAGCCTTCCGGTTCAGCGGCCAGCGTCAGCACGTCAATGCCGCACACGCCATGATCACGCGGACCGCAAGTCACCAGCACGGCTCGCTCGCCGCGTTCAAAGGCCAGATAGGCTTCGTTATCTACCGCAGCAGCCGGGCCGGTAATCAGCGGGGTGCGGGGTGAGTAATGCGAATCCAGCAAGCCGGAGACCCGCACTTTGGCGCTATCGGATTTCTGGTGATGTTCCAGCGTCAGCCCCAACAGTGATTCGATCGCCTCACGCGGTACGCCGCCGGGGCGCAACAGTGTTGGGTGCTCGCTGACCAGCCCGACAATGGTTGATTCCACACCCACTTCGCACGGCCCACCATCCAGCACCAGCGGCAGGGCGTCGCCAAACTCATCGCGCACATGTTGGGCAGTAGTGGGGCTAACGTGACCAAAACGATTGGCCGAAGGTGCTGCCAGTCCGCCACCAAACTGCTTCAGCAACTCATGCGCCAGGGAATGCGACGGCGCGCGCAAACCAACGGTATCCTGGCCACCGGTGACGGCGTCGGGCACATGCGGCTGGCGTTGCAAAATCAGCGTGAGTGGGCCGGGCCAGAAGGCTTCAGCCAGTTTGAATGCGGCGTCCGGGATGTCTTGTGCCCAATCGCTCAGTTGCGCGGCACCGGCGATATGCACAATCACCGGGTGATCGGCTGGGCGGCCTTTCAATTCAAAAATGCTGCGCACGGCCTGCGGGTTGTCCGCATCTGCTGCCAGGCCGTAAACCGTCTCGGTAGGGATGCCAACCAGCCCGCCAGCCCGCAACTGGGCGATGGCGTTATCAATCAAGGTTTGCTGGGCGGCGGTAACGGACATGGCGAGGGGCGGCCTGGTTCAAAGAAGCCGCCCATTATACCGCCTCAGCGGCCGAGCCTGGTCTTGAGCCAGCCATCCACCGATAACAGGCCCATGCCGTGGGTGACCAGAAACAGCAGCAGCGTGCCCCACAGGATGTGATCTTTGACTCCGGCCGCGTCCAGCGAGGCATGATAAGAGATCAGCGCCACGGCATTGACCACAAACAGACCTGCCGCCGAAAAGCGCCCGGCCAGCCCGATAATCAACAGCGATGACAAGCCCAGTTCCGCCGTGGTCGACATCACCGCTGCCACTGCGGGTGGCAATACCGGCACTTTGTATTCATCGGCAAACAAGGCCAGCGTGATGTGCCAGTCATGCAGCTTGGTCAATCCCGACAAGATGAATACCCGCGCCACGTACAACCGCACGGCCAGGTCAAAAACCGGTGCCAGGGTTGCCGCAAGCCAGGTACCCAACGCGTACAGGCGTCCGAGCGGCGACTGAGCGCAGCTAGCGATAATGCTTTTCATGATGGAGTCCTTCTACGAGGGTAAGTACAGCGCGGTGACCAGACCGCAGCCGAACCACTGGGCCAGCGCGGGGCTGGGGTCAAAATCAGCGTGGTTTTGCCAGGCCCTTTCACAGGCCTGATCGATGGATGATCCTGTTAATAACGCTTGCAAAAAGCTTTGGGTAGCAACATCCACCAGCAGCAGGTCATCGCGCCAGACCAGCACGCTTTCGCCGCCTGCGCTCAAGTTGGCCGGGGCCGCGCCGTGATGCATGGCGTATATGGCATGAATCGGCCAGTCTGCTGACACCACCAGACTCACGGCAGGATGGAAATCAACCCGTATCTGCCCAAAGCCAGCCGGGTCCAGCGTTTGCAAGGGCGTTAAATCTGCCGGGAGGATATCGGCAGCGAAATGGGCGCTATGTATGGCCCAATCCAGCCGGGCGACGTCGGGTAAATAGGGCAATTCGGCAGCGGGCGCAAAGCTGCTGATAAAGCCCGGCAGCGCCGCGCCATCATCATGCAAATTGCCGGAGATGGAAGGCGTTGCGCGAATATAAGCTTCAGTCAGCGCAACAAAGTATGTTTCTCCAACCAGATCATGCACGGAGGGAAACGCCGATGCCAACGCGCTGCTGCGGTTGGCAATCACGTTGCCACGGTAATAGCCCAGATTGGCGCGGGTGGCGTCGGTTACCGGAACTTGCTCATCGTCGCGCGCTTGCAACGCGGCCGCGAACAGGGCGATGGCCTCGTCGTATTTCATGCCGTCACCTCAGCAGGTTGGCTGGCGCGAGCCAGATGCTGGCTGGCCGTGGCATATTCCAGCAGCAATTCGGTCAGTGGCGGGATATGCGTATCGCGTTCCAGCAATACCGGGCGCGGGCCGATTTGGGCCAGCGTTTGTGCCAGCAATTGCCAGACTTGGTCACTGACGCTGGCACCGTGGGTATCAATCACCACGCCATCAAACATTTCGTGCCCAGCGATATGGATTTCGCCAATCGCGTGCGTCGGTAGCCGGGCGATTTCAGCTAAAGGATCAATGCCGTGATTAAGCGCATTGACCACCATATTGTTGATATCCAGCAAAATGCCACAGCCGGTGCGCTGCACCAGTTCGGCCAGCAATTCGGCTTCGGTGATGGTTTCTTCGGCAAACACCACGTAGCTGGAGACGTTCTCCAGCAGAACCGCTCGTTTCAGCCGTTGTTGCAATTGATCGATATTGGCGCACAGATTATCCAGGACACCTGCCAGTCGTGGCACCGGCAACAAGTCGTTAAAACACTGGCCGTTGTAGCGGTTCCATGCCAGATGTTCTGACACAGCGGCGGGTTCAATTGCGGCAACCAGCGTAGCCAGTTGCTCCAGATGTCGGGCATCGAGCGGGCCAAGGCTACCCAGCCCCAACCCGACCCCATGCAAGCTGACCGGATAATCTCGGCGAATCTGCGCCAGCACTGCCAACGGCGCGCCCCCACCAAAATGGTTTTCGCTATGCACTTCCCACCAGGCAACAGCCTGAGGTTGGGCTAACACGGTCTGGATATGCGGTGAGCGCAATCCCAGTCCGGCTGCCAGCGGCAAAGTGGTGAGGGCGGGGTGATTCACAACGATCTCCGGTTGATGATTCTGGGCGCGGGTGGAGCAGTGCGGCGCATTGATCCACCCCGTGTAATTACATGGCCTTGGCTTTGGTCATGCCGCCCATTTTTTCGCAGGTGCCTGCCGGTACATACTTCCAGTCACCAGCATCTTTGTCTTTGCTGGCCTGCCCGGCACACGCATGGCCGTTACCGGCGCAATCGTTCTGGCCAGCCTTGGCCACGCCGTAACATTTTTCGTTGCCATCGGCTTTGTTGTCAGCAGCGTGGGCAGACAGGGCAATACCGCAGGTCATGACAGCAGCGAGGGCGGAAGCGATGAAGCGTTGTTTTTGATCCATGGTGTATCTCCTGAAGTTGGTTGAGGTGCTTTAAACAGGCCAGTAAGTGGGGCCTTGCAACTTTGGTCGGGGCCATTTTTGATTCATTACAGCATGATCGAAAATTTTTTTAATGACAGCGCAAACTGCTGGATAGCGGCCCTTGCTCAGGTGTGCCCGGCAGCGTACTCTCAATTGTTCCGATCGTTCGATACACAAGCCGCCGCCATGACCACCCAGATCACCTCGCGCGAAGAAGTTGTTGATACCTTGATGCAGGTATTTCGCGATCACGGTTACGACGGCACCAGTCTGTCTATCTTGTCTGAAGCCACTGGCCTGGGGCGTTCCAGTCTTTACCACTATTTTCCTAACGGTAAAGCCGATATGGGTGCGGCGGTGCTGGCGCGGGCCGGGGAGTTCGTGCGCGAGCATGTGGTGGGGCCGCTCAAAGCTGCGGGTGCGCCGCGTGAACGGGTAGAGCGCTTTGCCTTGGGGCTGGATCGTTTTTATATGGGTGGCAGCAACGCGTGTCTGACCAATGTATTTGCCATTGGCGAGGCCGCAGATTTGTTTGGCGACAAGCTGCAAGAACGCTTGCGCTTGCTGATTGCCACGTTGGCCAATGTGGCGCAAGAAGATGGTCAATCGCCTGCTGATGCCGCGCGCCACGCCGAAGATGTCGTCATCGCCTTTCAAGGAGCGCTGGTCGTGAGCCATGCGTTGCGCACCACCGATACTTTCCGCCGCATTCTCAGTGAATTGCCTGATCGCTTGCTGCGCCAGGCCGCTGATTAGTTCTTCAACAGGCAATTCATGAATCCCGATCTTTATTCGCTGAGCGTGCCCACTTTTCGGCGCTATCTAAACACATTGTCACAACTCGTCCAGGCGGCCGAACAGCATGCGTTGCAAGTGCCGCAGGCCGATCTGCTGGATGCCCGCCTGGCGCCAGACATGTTGCCGTTTGGCACGCAGGTGGAAATCGCCTGCAATTTTGTGGCTCGCACCTGCCTGCCGTTGGCTGGACACCCGCTGCCACCTTATCCGGTTATGGCGCCGGGCTATGAGGGTTTGCAGTTGCGCGTGGCCGCAGCGCAGGCATTGCTCGATACGCTGACGCCTGCCGAGTTTGATGCACAGCGAGTCATTTGCGACCAGGCCGGTACCGCACAAGTGCAACTGCCGGCCGCCGCATTTTTGCAGGAATATGCGCTGCCAAATTTCATGTTCCACCTGGTAACCGCATATCTGATCTTGCGTAGCAGGGGAGTGCCGTTGGGCAAGTCGCAGTTTGACGGCTTTCATGCCTATCCGGGTGCTTGAACGGTGTCTCTGCGTATCGATTGAACGGGCAGAACATTGCTCTGCCTGTGGCGCACACCGGCATCTGTTGAGCTAAATACCCATTTGTTTTTTCTTGATTGTACCGAACGTTCGGTATATAACTTGGCACATGGAATCACTTCCGATTCCAGTCCTATCCAGCAGGGAGCCCAGGTTATGTCTACGCAGCCACAACAACCCATTCGCTTTTATCGCCATCCTTTGTCTGGCCACTGCCACCGTGTGCAACTGCTGTTGTCCATGCTGCAATTGCCGTATGAAGTAATTGAGGTCGATCTGGCGCATGGCGAGCATAAAAGCCCGGCGTTCCTGAAGTTGAATCCGTTCGGTTTGCTGCCGGTAATCGATGATGGCGGCACGGTGGTGGCGGATTCTGCCGCCATTCTGGTTTATCTGAACCAACGCTATGGCTCGACCCGATATTTGCCTGAATCTCCGGCAGGGCAGGCTGCGGTACAACGTTGGCTGGCCATTGCTGCCGGACCGTTGACTGCCGGACCTGCCACAGCGCGCATCGCTAACGTGTTTGGCAAACCGCTGGATAAACAGCAGGCGATCCTGTCAGCGCACGAATTATTCAAGGTGATTGAAGGCTGGCTGACCGAGCGCGACTTCCTTGCCGCCGACCACGAAACGCTGGCCGATATCGCGCTGTACGCCTATGTGGCACATGCGCCGGAAGGGGATATATCGCTGGAGCCATATCCACATATCCGCGCCTGGCTAAATCGCATTGAGGCATTACCAGGCTTTGTGCCCATGCAACGCACAGCAGTTGGCCTGGCGGCCTGAAACGGCAGATGTCTAGAGATCGCAGACTAGGGGTATGAGCATGGCTGAGCTTGATCCAGGTTGGCAGCACGATGAATCACCTTTTCACAGCGTGTCGCGGCAGATTCAGGCGCGCTTGGGGATGGGCGACAAAATGGCGCAGATTGGCCAGCGCACCATTCGTGGTTTTTTGCCGCAGCAGCATCGAGACTTCTACCCTCAGTTGCCGTTCTTGCTGGTGGGGAGTGTGGATGGGGCAGGCCAGCCATGGGCTTCTATCGTGTGCGGGCAACCTGGCTTTCTGACTACGCCTACCTCAGAACAGTTATCGATCAGTGCCCGGCCATTGGCAGGTGATTTACTGATGGAAAACCTCCATCTGAATGCACCGTTGGGTGTGCTGGGGATTGAGTTGCCAACACGGCGGCGTAATCGCTTGAATGGCAAGGTGTCGGTACTGGACGAACATGGTTTTGCCATTGCCGTGGATCAGGCTTTTGGCAATTGTCCCAAGTACATTCAAAGCCGGGAACCGACATTCATCGCACCAGCAGACCTGCATCCTGGCTTGCCTGTTCTGGCCGATCAGCTGGATGCAAAGAGCCGCGCCATCATTACCAGTGCCGATACGCTATTCATTGCCACCAGTTGCCTCATCGCCCCGGAAAGTGAACGACGGTGGCAGGGCGTGGATATCTCGCATCGTGGCGGGAAACCAGGCTTTGTGGCGATCAATGACGATGGCTCGCTGACCTTGCCCGATTACCTGGGTAATTTTCATTTCCGCACGCTCGGCAATATCCAGCTGGAGCCGCGCGCGGGTTTATTGTTTGTGGATTTTGAAACCGGCGATATCTTGCAGGTGGCGGTACGCGGATCGATTATCTGGGATGGTCCGCGCCTGGATTCGTTTGCCGGAGCCCAACGACTGGTGGATTTGCAGGTGACGCAGACGCGGCTTTTGCCCGGCGCATTGCCGCTGCGATTTACCCCGCCGCAATATTCGCCCGTGCTACCGGTCTGAAACGGTTCAAAGGTGGGCCGTTTTTAGGTACAGTCCACGCTCTCGTTTCACGCTGCAGCAGGTAGCCCCATGTCCACGCCTCCCAATACCATTCGTAATCTGGTCGTCCATAAACTCGTCAAAGACGCGAATGGCCCGGCCAGCGTGGCCTTGCGCCAGTCCGAGCAAGCCATTACCCCCGCCGCGCAGCGGTTGGTGGACCATCTGTGTCAGCAATATGTGGCGCGGCTGGGCAAAGGTTTTGGCAAGTTTGAAGAAGATGAAGTGAGCTTTCCGGTGCCGCGCCTGGTGCGCCAGCATGTGCAGGAACAAGCCATCGACTTCATCACACTGACCGGCCAGATGATGCAGCACCTGCAACTGCGCGCCGAGCAAGAAGCGCTGGCCACGGGTGGCTACGTGTTGTTTGCGCGCGCGCAGGGTGAAGAGAATGACTTTCTGCTGGTGGCTTTGGTGACTGAAGTGGTCGGCACCGCCATCAACGACGGCATGGAAATTCTGGATTCCGTCCATCTGGATATGAACAATCTGCGCGTGGCGGGCAAGGTGGATCTGACTGCGTGGCAAAAAGGCGAAGATCGCTATCTGAGCTTTTTGAAAGGGCGGGGCGATGTGGCCGCGTACTTCAAACTGTTCCTCGGTTGTAACGACGTGGTGACCGCACTCAAAGAAACCCAGAAGCTGGTGCAAGGGCTGGAAAACTTTGTGGCCAAGACGCAACTGGGCCACGAAGCACGCGATGTGCTGTTTGAACGCGCACACGGCTACCTGGATGAACTGGGTGACGACAGCCGCCCGGTGAGTCTGGACGAAGTCGCCGCCCGCGTTTGGCCAGACGCCCCAGCGCAAATGCGCGAAGCGCTGGCGGATGAAAGCCTGGATCTGAATGGCGGCTTTGTGCCGGATCGTCGCGCCATCAAGCCGCTGATGCGTTTCAAAACTACTGCGCCGGGCTGGAAGCTGGAATTTGATCGCGGCGCCATCCGCACGGGCGACGTGATCTACAACAAGAGCAATGACACTATCGTGCTCTACAACGTGCCAGAACAACTGCGTCGCGATTTGCTGGGTGATAACGAATAATCACCGGTTTTGCCAGATGATAAAGAAAAAGCCCGCACGAATTGCGGGCTTTTTTCTTGGCTAACGGCTGGCTTATTGCAGCAACGAGCGCAACATCCAGGCGGTTTTCTCATGCAACTGCAGGCGCTGAGTCAACAGATCATCCGTAGCCTGATCGTTCACCGCGCCCACGGTATCAATCAAACCGCGCGCAGTGCGCACCACCGTTTCCTGGTCCTTGAGCAAAATGCGGATCATCTCTGTGGCTTCCGGTGTGCCTTCCGTTGGCGTAATGCTGGTCAGCTTGGCAAAGGCCGCGTAGGTGCCAGGAGCCGGAAAACCCAGCGCGCGAATACGTTCGGCGATCAAATCCACCGCCAACGCCAATTCGGTGTACTGGCCCTCGAACATCAAATGCAGCGTGTTGAACATCGGCCCGGTGACGTTCCAGTGAAAATTGTGCGTTTGCAGATACAGCGTGTAGGTGTCCGCCAGCAACCGGGACAAACCTTCAGCAATCGTCTTGCGGTCTTTCTCGGGAATACCCAGATGAATGTCCATTTTGATCTCCTGTTGATGCGGTTGAATGGCTGAACCGGGAGGAAGCCGGCTCGATATGTGTTTATTATTGGCTTGGTGCGCGCATTGGGGAAATGAAAAATTCCCGACCAAGCCAATAGAACTGGGCTATTGCAAGCCAGTTTGCACAGTCACGGGAACACTTACGAAAAAAATGCTTGCAGCATTGGGGGAAGCTGGTTAAGAATACGTAGAACGATTGTTCTATATGAGGACTGAGCCATGCAAACCCGTACCCGTTTTCGTATGACCGACTCTGCCACCATCCACAAACAAGTGCTGCGTGTGCCAGCCGCCATTATTGAACATCTGGTCCAACAAGCAAGGGAAGATGCGGCTTTCGGCATCCGCTGGCTGCATTATGCTGACTTGGCCGCCATGGATTCATCGCTTCACGCCGATGGTGAGCGCCTCTTGGGCATGTTTGTGCGCATGGACGACGATGGCATGGTGGTCGACATCGGTATGCGCAAACGCCTGCACTAAGCGCCGCGCATATTGCTCATTATTAGCGATATCGTCTGACGTCAGTGTTTATGCGTCCGCGTTGGCTGGCGTGGCAATCAGGCCGTCCCAGGCGCCCATAGCGGCTTCGGCGATAGCTTGTAACAATGCACGGCTGGCGCCGTCGCGGGCCTGAATCGACATGCCGTTGCGCACGCTGCCATAAAACGCGGCCATTTTTTCGACGTCGGCACAGGCCGGAATATCACCCTCGGCGACTGCCCGCGCCAGGCGTTGCTGCAAGATATCCAGCGAGTGTTTGCGCCGCTCGCTCATGTATTGCCAGACGCTGGCATTCTCCGGCGTACAGTTTGTCGCCGCCAGCAACACCATGCAGCCTGCCGGTTTGTCTGGATCAGAAAAACACGTGGCGCTGGTCTGTAGCATGTTGGATATCGCCGTGCGCACGTGTGGCGAGCTTTCCAGCGCGGCCTGGATTTCCGCCCCTTCCTGCAAGTCGTACTGATCCACCGCTTCTTTGAACAGTGCCTCTTTCGAGCCGAAGGTGGCGTACAGGCTGGGCGAGTTGATGCCCATGGCCTCGGTCAGGTGCGCCAGCGACGACCCTTCGTAGCCATTGCGCCAGAACACGTCCATTGCCTTGGTTAATGCCTGTTCACGATCAAAACAACGCGGTCGGCCTCTTTCTGCCATTTCCATTCATCCTGAATTTGTATCGATCAATACAAAAATTGATTGACAGGGGCATTTGTAATCTTCAATCATATTTGTGTCGATCACTACAAAAATATGACGCCGATGGTACCGGCTTTCAATCCTGCTGGTAAAACCACCAGACCATCGGCTTGATGCCCATTTCCAGGAGAACTACATGGATCAGACCGCACAACATCCCCACGGCAAATGGCTGGTACTTGCCGCCGTTTGCTTGGCGGGAATGATGATGCCGCTGGCGTTTACCGCCCCCGGCATCGCCATTCCCGCCATCAGTCACGACCTGGGTGGCAGCGCGCTGGCGCTGGCCTGGGTGGTGAATGGTTTTATTCTGGCCTTCGGCAGCGCGGTGATGGCTGCCGGAGCACTGGCAGACCGTTTTGGTCGCAAACGCATGTTCACCATTGGCGTGATCGCCTTTGGTTTGATCTCGTTGGCGCAGGTGTTTGTGCCTGATCTGCTCACGCTCAATATTTTGCGAGCGCTGCAGGGCATGGCGGCAGCGATGGCGATGGCGGGTGGTTCGGCCTCGCTGGCCCACGAGTTCGATGGCACGGCGCGCACGCATGCCTATTCGCTGCTGGGCACCAGCTTTGGTACCGGGTTGGCCATCGGGCCGTTGTGGTCCGGTTTTGTGATCGAGCATTTTGGCTGGCGTTCGATCTTTCTGACTTGCGTGGTGCTTAGCGTAATGGTGCTGATCTTTGGTGTGCCGCGCATGCGTGAATCGCGTGACCCGCAAGCCAAGGGCGTGGATATTTGGGGCACCATCACTTTCACCGCCACCTTGTTGTTGCTGACGCTAGGCATTTTGCAGGGGCCGCAAAGTGGCTGGGCTAGCTTGCCCACACTGGCGATGCTGGTTGGGTCTGCCATCGCTTTGGCAATCTTCATCCAGGTCGAACGTACTCATCCGCGCTCGATGCTTGATTTGCAGTTGTTCCGCAACTGGCGCTTTATTGGCGCGCAGGCATTGCCATCGGGCACCGCATTCAGCTTTGTGGTGCCACTGGTGATTCTGCCAATCCGCTTTATCGGTATCGAAGGCTACGACCCGGTCCATGCCGGGATGATGATGGTGCCGCTGTCTTTGCCCATGCTCATCGTGCCGCTGCTGGCGGCGTTGTCTACCCGGTGGATCGCTGCCAGTACCTTGTGCCTGATCGGCTTTGTGATCTCCTCCGTGGGGCTGTTGTGGCTGGGCACCGTGCCACCTGGCGCAGCGCAAACGGACTTCGTCTGGCCGATGTTGCTGATTGGCGTGGGCGCCAGCTTGCCTTGGGGTCTAATGGATGACCTGGCCATCAGCGTTGTCGCCAAAGAACGTGCAGGGATGGCGGCGGGTTTCTTTGCCACCGTGCGGCTGGCAAGTGAATCGCTGGCACTGGCGATCGTGGCTGCAGTGCTGGCGGGTTTGTTGCAGGTGATCATGCTGCGCGAACTCGGTAGCAATGTCCCGGCTGTAGCTTTGGGCAATGCACTGGCAGCGGGCGATCTGGCTCAAGCCCATGGCCTGCTGCCACAAACCAGCCATGCGACTTGGCTACATGTTTACGGCTCGGCCTTCCAGACTATGACGTTCTTGCTCGCCGGACTGACTTTGGCAACGGGTTTATTGGCGTTCTTTACACTGCGCCGGGCCCCGGCGCGGCAAGCGGAGCCGGTCCTGGTGCCGGTAACAATAGCCGCGCAATCGGGCAGTTGCCCGCAGTGAGCGGCACTTGAGGGGGAGCGGCAACAACTGCCCCGAACCTGGACGCTGCCGGGGACCCCATTTGCCTACCTGATCGCCCGGCGGCCTTTGATTAATCGCCACACACTGCTTACCACCAGCGCGCCGACTCCCAGTGCCACACCCAGCAGCACAATTGAACTCATGTGGTCGCGTATCAGCGGCACGTTGCCAAAGAAGTATCCGCCGACCACCAGTACGCCCACCCACAACGCCGCACCCAGCGTCACGAACCACAGAAAACGCGCGAACGTCATGGCAGATAAGCCACCGACGAAGGGAGCCAGCGTGCGGATCACGGCAATAAAAGGGGAGAGCAGAAAAGTCATGCCGCCGCGCTGCTCGTAAAACGCATGGGTTTTCTGCAACGCGTTGCGATCCAGCCAGCGGTGTTCTTTGGCCAGTACGCGCTGGCCGATGCCGCGTGCGATCCAATAATTGACGACACTGCCCCCCACAGTGGCCACAAACAATAGCGGGATTAGCATCCAAATATTGATCGCCCCGCGCGCGCAGAACGCGCCGCAGATAAACAGCAGCGGATCGCCGGGCAGAAAGAACAGCGGCAAAAAGGCGATCTCGCAGAACACGATGGCGAACAACATGACATAAACGGTGGTGCCGTACTGCGCAATCAGACCGCCCAGATGCTGATCAAAATGCAAACTCAGTTGCAGCAGTTGCGTCCAGTCCATGGGCTTTTCGGCTAATAAAAGATCATTGGATATTAGCCTGCATTTCAGTTGTGACGGGATATAAAGCCGGTACATAATGGTCAAGCGTATTACCCTAACTTGCCAAGGTCAGCCAGCATGCAGGAAAGCCAGATCCGGTTCATAGAGCAGCAATTGGCCGAAGCCGCAAAGCGCTTCGAGCTGGTGCTGGTGCCCGGATTGAAGGATAGCGGGACAGAGCATTGGCAAAGCTGCTGGCAACGCCAGTTTCCGGCATGGCACCGGGTGACCCAGCGTAACTGGAATGTCCCTGATATTGATGGCTGGGGTGATGCCATCAAGCGCACGCTGGCCGCCTGCCAGCGCCCCGCGATATTGATTGGCCATAGCCTGGGTGCGCTGGCTAGCTGCGCGTTGCTGGCAAGCGAGCCGGTGGCCGTGGCGGGTCTGATGCTGGTGGCGCCGGCGGAACCTGCCAAATTTGAACTGGATGACCGCGTGCCGGATACACGCTTGCCGGTGCCCAGCGTGGTCGTGGCCAGCCACGACGACCCGTTGATGCGCTTTGACCGGGCCGAATACTGGGCCAATGCCTGGGGCAGCCGGTTGATTGATCTGGGCGACGCCCAGCATATCAATGCCGAGGCTGGCTTTGGCCCGTGGCCTTATGGCCTGTCGATTCTGGCCGAATTCGTTAGCGCATTGCCCGCCGGTCGAGATTGAGTTTGAGGCTGGTTATTCGCAAATACGGCTGGTCGTTTCCCGGATTGGCCGCATTGCAGGTCGCTGGGGATGCGTGTTTAACGGGAGGAATTACGTGCTGGCAGGCCGGCCAAAAAGCAAGTTACAGCCAACAGGTCCGCGCTGCCTCCCGGACTGAGATTGCGTCGGATCATTTCGTCATCCAGATTCGCCAGTTTTTGCTCGCCATCCTCAGCGAGTGCGCCACCTTCCCGCAACAACGCCTGCGCTGCCGTCTTTACCCAATTCAAGCCTTCAGGGCCGCCACGCGCAAGCAGGTTGGTGTCGGAGTTAGTGGCCATCAACTGCAACAATGCTTGCAATAAAGCAGTATCGTTTGGAAACCCATTTTGGCGCAGGGAGAGATAAACCGGTAACGCGTATTGGCGCACAGTGGCATAGCCCGAGGCTGCTTCGCCACGGACCCCGGTGACACCGTAAAGCTGGAACAGGCGTTCACCGGCCGTTGACGTGGTCGGCCGATTTGCCAATTCCTGTTCCAGTCCGCTACAGATATCGGCAACTTCCTGGCAAACGCTCTCGGGATTGGGTTGCAGGCAGCGGCCGAGCAAGCGACCCACTGCAGTACACATCAACCCAAGCGAAAAAATGGCCCCTTTATGAGTGTTAACGCCATGTGTTGCTGCAAACATGGCTTGCTCACAGGCGATGCCTATTGGGCGAATTTGCGGTAATACCCCCGTGGCGTGAGCAAAAGGCTGCAAGTAACCCATTTCTACAAACCGGCCAAACCAGGGGCTGATTGTCCGGGCGCTGAGCACAAACAAGGGCAAATCCATGTCCTCATGCGCGCCATCGTTGCGCTGGTCTACCAGTCCTGGCTTGGGTGTCAACAGCACTTCGCTTAACAATGCATCGTGCGCCAGGCGGGCAATCAGTTCGCCTGCGGTTTGACTACTTGCTGTCTCGATGGCATGCAGTGGCATGGCTTCGTTCAAATGCATGGACTTGTTCCTCAATGGCTGTCAGCAGCTCTGATAAAGGGTGTGTACGGGCCCGGGCACAGGCGTGAGCTGGCTCACCGCAAACCAGGCAGCGCCGCACAGGCAGTTGTAATGCCCGCCGGGATAACGGGCCGGCGGGGCCGATGACATCCATATCCCAGAGCCGGCCCAGCGGATGCCGGCTTTCCAGATCAATCAATAGCCGTTTGAGCGGTTCTGCTTCGGTCTGAACAACGAAAAAAGCCTCTGGGCCGGTCACCGGCCAGATCGTCTCGCGCACCAGAACTGCCCATTGCGTTTGTTGCAAGCACTCATCGAGCGTGGCGAGCGCTTGCTGCATCACGTAGCGCTGCAGTGGCCCGTTCTTGTTGGCGCCTGGGCTGACTAGCGTGAGCGAGATAAGCGGCCAGCCAAAGCGGGCGCGCAACGCCGCTTGCCGTTGCACACGTGCATCGCGCGCCGCCAGCACCTGCGCCAGATCTACGGCGTTGCTGCTGGTAGTCATTCTTTAACCTGGCGCACCACGTCGATAACGCTGCCATCGCGGTACCGGATCACGCCCACAATACGATCCGTAAACTCGGTGGCTTGCGGTTTGCCGGTGAGGGCGATGGTTTTGGCGTAAAGCTCGGTAATGGAAAACACTGGCAAGCCTGCTGCGCGCAAGCGCTCGGCGACCTCTGGTCGCGCCGGATTGACCGCAATGCCATGATCGGTGACCAGCACATCAATGGATTCGCCCGGCGTAACCACGGTCGTTACATGCTGCACCACGGTAGGAATGCGGCTACGTACCAGCGGGGCGACCACAATGGTCAAATTGGCCGCAGTGGCCACGTCACAATGCCCGCCCGAAGCCCCGCGCATGACGCCATCCGAGCCGGTAATCACGTTCACGTTGAAATCCACGTCGATTTCCAGTGCACTCAGAATCACCACATCGACCAGATCGCAATAAGTGCCCTTGGACGACGGGTTGGCGTATTCGTTGGTTGAGACTTCAAGGTGGCGCGGTGATTCGGCCAGCGACTGCGCGGCCACGGTGTCGAATGACTGCGTGTCGATCAGCGTTTCGATCAGCCCCTTTTTGTGCAGCTCGACGATGCCGCCGGTAATGCCACCCAGCGCATAACTGGCCGTGATGCCCTGCCGGGTCATGCGATCTTCAAGGAAGCGGGTGGCGGCGGTGGACGATGCGCCGGAGCCGGTTTGCAGCGAGAAGCCCTGACGAAAATATCCTGAATGTTCGATCACGTCGGCGGCCAGCCGGGCAATTAGCAATTCGCGCGGGTTGTTGGTCATGCGTGCCGCGCCCACGCTGATGCGGGACGGGTCGCCCACTTCTTCAACCTGCACAATGTAGTCCACGCGGTCCTGCGAAATACTCACCGGCACGTTGGGGAACGGTACGATTTCGTCGGTCAACAACACCACCTGGCGCGCGAATTGGGCGTCCACTTTGGCGTAGCCGAGTGAACCGCAACGGGATTTGCCGTGCGAACCGTTGGCGTTGCCCAGTACGTCACTACACGGCACGCCCAGGAAGGCCACGTCGATTTTGATCTCGCCACTTTGCAGGAGATGGACCCGGCCGCCATGCGAATGAATCTGCACCGGGTTTTGCATCAATCCGTGCGAAATGGCATCTGCCAGTTTGCCGCGCATGCCGGAGGTGTAGATCTGCGTGATGACGCCGTTGCGGATATGTTCAATCAAGGGGGCGTTCACCGACAGCAGCGAGCTGGTTGCCAGCGTCAGATTGCGCAAGCCCATGCGGGCCAGTGTGTCGACCACCAGATTGATGACCTTGTCCCCCTCGCGAAATGCGTGGTGAAAGGAGATGGTCATGCCATCTTTCAGGCCGGAGCGGGTAATGGCGTCTTCCAGCGAAGCACACAGTTTGCGTTCGCGCTTTTGCTGCGGATCGGCCAGATACGGTGTGGTGGCATTGGCGCCCGCAAATGGGCGCAACGGGCGCAATAAACCTGCTTGAGCCGACCATTGTTCAAGTTGTTCACTCGGTTTCATGTTCTGTTTGCCTTGCGTTATTTGCGGGTGCCGGAGGCGGCGACCATTTGCAGCGTGCGACGGGCATGGTTGACGATCGGGGCGTCAATCATCTTGCCGTTCAGTGCAATCACGCCCAGCCCGTTGGCTTCTGCCGCCTCTGCCGCAGCAATCACGCGCCGGGCGTAGCTGGCGTCTTCTTCGGTGGGGGCGTAGGCGTTGTGCAGCAATTCAATCTGCCGCGGATTAATCAATGATTTGCCGTTGAAACCCAAACGGCGGATCAGGTCTACTTCCTTGAGAAAGCCTGCTTCGTCATTGATGTCGGAATACACCACGTCGAATGCGTCAATCCCGGCGGCGCGCGCGGCATGCAGCACGGCGCAACGGGCGTAGAACAGCTCGGTGCCGTCACCCCGTTCGGTCTGCATGTCGATCACATAGTCAAACCCGGCCAGGGCGATGCCGATCAGGCGAGGGGAGGACGTGGCAATGCTCAGTGCGTTGACCACGCCGCTGGCCGATTCGATCGCGGCCATGAGCTGCGTGCTGCCAATCTCGCGTCCACACTCGGCCTCGATGCGTGCCACCTGGGTTTCCAGTTCCCGGACATCGTTCGCGCTATCGGTCTTGGGTAGACGGACCACATCGACCCCGCCGCGCACCGCCGCTTCCAGATCCTTGAGGCCGAAAGGGGTGTTCAGCGGGTTGATGCGCACCACAGTTTCAATGTCCTCGTACATCGGGTTTTGCAGGGCATGAAACACCAGCAGCCGCGCGGCGTCTTTTTCGCGCAGGGAAACGGCGTCTTCCAGATCAAACATGATGGAATCCGGCCGGTAGATGTACGCGGTGGAAAGCATGGCGGCATTGGCGCCCGGTAAAAACAGCATGCTGCGACGCAATTTCATGACAGTTGCTCCCAATTCAGATTTTCACAGTCGCAGGCTCGTAGCACGGCCGCCTGCAGCCGGGCGCGGATGACGCAATCCAGCGCGCCTTTGTCCTCAATAATGAAACTGCCGGTTGTTACGCCCAGTTGCGCCAGGGTCTGATCGATCACCTGGCGGATTTGCGCGCCAAACTGCTTGATGACTTCGCTGTGCAGAACGATTTCCAGATCATCGTTGGCAGCTGGGGCAACCTTTACCAGCAGGTCGCTGGATTCCAGCGTTCCGGCAATGGCTTGCTTGATGATTTTCATGATGCGTTTCCATATCCTGAATAAATGGCAAATGGTGATAAAACGGGAGCGGTGTCAGGGGCACCATCACCCGTTTGTTATCCGTTAGCTGTAATGGTCCAGTTGGCACAATTGACCGGTGTATTCCTGCTGCAGGAAATGCAGCGTTGCGTCCGGGACCAGCGTTCTGATGCGCTCAAAATTGCCGGCTTCCAGCAACTGGCGTACTGCAGAAGCAGAAATCGGCGAGCCTGCCTTGAGTACGCGGGGGACTTCGACTACCTCCACCGGGGCGCTAGCCGTAGGGGCATGCTGCAGCCAGTACTTCATGTCTTCGTTGTATTTGCGGGTGACCTGGCAGAAGGGCTCGGTGCCGACAAAGCGGTGGGTGATGTTCAGTGCGGGGGCGATATAGTCCCGGAACAACAGCAGATCGATGGCGGTATGGCAGCGATCGATAATGCCTTGGTCCTTGAGGAAATAGCCGGGAAAGGTTGCACGGGAGATCATGTAATCCGAGCCATGATGCACGGTGAGATTGCTGATGCCGCGCAACCCTTCTGCCACCAGGTTGAAGCGGTCGGCATAACGAAACAGCGAGGCGTCTTCGCGTACGACAAACACATGTAACCAGTCGCAGGCTTGTGCGGCTTGCTGAGCCAGCGCCTTGTGCCCTAGCGTGAACGGGTTGGCATTCATCACAATGCAGCCAGTTTTGGCTCCCGGCTGGCGTTGTTGCTGCAAGCCCTGGCAATAACGCTGAATGGCGACCGGGCTGTTTTCCATTAGCACGATGGTGTCGGGTACTTCAACTAGCGGATAAAACCCGCAGGCGCTAAAAAACGGAACGTTGCAGGGGCGGGCGTAGAGGAATAGATGAAACTGGTTGCGCTCGGCCGCCAGCTGCACGATTTCGCTAACCAGTTGCAGGCTGAGTGATTCGCCACGCCAGTCCGGGCTGATGGCCACGCATTTGATGACATTGGTGGATAGCCCGGCACAGGCAACCAGCCGCTGCGCCTGGCGGGCAACGACAAAGATGTCGATATCGCTATCTATTTCCAGCTGGCAACTGGCCAGAAAACTCCGGATCTCGGCGGCTTCTAAGCTATTGCCAGCAGGAAATACTGTATAAAAATCAAATTCGCCAGACATGGCTTGTTACCATAGAAGCGATTGAATCAGGGCAACAACCGGTTGGTTGTTATTTGCCCTGATTTTCACCGCATATATTTTATGGACATTGTTTTATCGCATCGTTGCTTGGGTAATTTTGCGATTTTTGCGATAGCAATTAATTGCCTGACAGATGGAGCTTTTTTTAAATGACGCCGGGTATATAGCTACGCATCAGAATCAGTAAAATCGGCAATGTAATAATTGACAATGCGGTTGATGCCATATACAGACTGGACGCTTCTTCTTCCTGCACGCTCCATTGATACGCCAGAATGGTCGCCGTCGTAGCGGTAGGCATGGCAAGTAAAAAGATCATCTCTTCAGCATGCTGGCCGGTCAGGCCAAACATCATGACCAGCGCCCAGACAATGGCCGGGTTAAGCAGGCACTTGAGCGCAAGGTTGACCGACAAACCTTTGTTGAATGCCAGCTTGGTGCCGTGAATAGCTACACCAACGGCAAACAGGGAAACAAAATTGCAGGACTTGGCGGTGATTTCCAGGCTGGAAATGACAAACTTGGGCAGGTAAGCGCTGATGCCCGTGGTGCTGCAGACCAGGCCAAGGATCACAGCCATCACCATGGGCTTCTTCAATGACTTGATCACGGCGTGGGTGAAAATTTGCCAGCCACTCACGCTTTTATCGGTCTCGCCCGCCAATGCACTGCCCAGTTCCAGCAGGAACAAAGTGGCAGGGATCACGGTAACCGCAACGATGACGTTGCCAACGGCTACAGAAATGGCTGAACTGGCACCAATCAACAAGGCCAGGAACGGAATGCCCATGCCGCCCATATTCGGGAAGCTGCTGAGCATGGCCTGCATGGCGCTTTGACGGATATCCTTACGCAGCACTACTTTGTTGATCAGGTACGCCACTACCCACATCGAGCACATGGCCAGGCAAAAAGCCAGCATCCAGGTCAGGTCGAAAACCTCGGAGGGTTTGGCTTTGTAGGTGTTTTCGAACAAGAGTGCCGGAAACACGAAATCCGATACCAGGGTTGAACAAACTTTCTTGGCTGATTTGTCAACGATGCCTTTTTGTACCGCCAGCCAGCCCAGATAAATGAGCAGGAAAACGGGCGCCATCGAATTGAAAATCTGTAGTGCGATCTTGTAGTTCATTATGGACTCCTCCACGCATGGACAATGTATGGGATATGGGTTTTGCAAGTCTTTGCGTGACTTGAATATCAGGATTTTGCCGGGCAATGTGCCTGATATTTATCAAATTTCCACAGTGGTTTTTATGAATTTAATTGCGTCATTAAACTTTATTTGATTTGTGTTGGACTTATTCGTGGTTTTTATGAATTAAAAGATTTTAAAGATTGAATGGCTTTGAATTTTTGCCAACAAGGAAAAGAATGCAGCCCCAAAACCGGCAATAAATACAAAGCCAATCCAGCATGTCCGGCATGGATATTGGCAGGGCCGCAGATATGGTCAGGAGAACCAGCGAAGCATGGGCGGCATGTACATCAGGCTGCAGCCCCACGATGTGTCAGCACCAGTGGTGATCCGCAACATTGGCGGAGACCGGCGGCAGCAAGACCCACCCATCTCATCTCGAATTGTCAGCTGGAGAGCTATATGGCCCAGAACAAAACCCAATCCGGCAAACCTGCATTAGTCCGGGCATGCGCCCCCCATGGCGGGACCGGTGTAAACGTGTTGACTGACCCGTTACTGAATAAGGGCACGGCCTTCACCCTGGAAGAGCGTGACACCTTCCAGTTGCATGGCTTGCTGCCGCCTTCGGTACAAACACTGGAGGAACAGGTCATGCGGCGGCATGACGCGCTACGCGCCTTGTCCACTGACCTGGACCGTTATGTCATGCTGCGCGAACTGCAAGACAGTAATGAAACGTTGTTTTATGCCTTGCTGACCCAGCATATTGAAGAACTGCTGCCGCTGATTTATACGCCCACGGTGGGCGCCGGTTGCCGCCAGTTCAGCCACTTGTATCGCCGCCCGCGTGGGCTGTTTCTGAGCTATCCGCACAAGCATCTGATCCGGGGCATTCTGGCTCATCCACGCTTTGACAAAGTTGAAGTCATTGTCGTGACCGATGGCGAACGCATTCTGGGGCTGGGTGACCAGGGCGCGGGCGGCATGGGGATTCCCATTGGCAAACTGGCGCTCTACTCGGGCTGCGGCGGGCTGCATCCGGCCACAACGCTGCCGATTACGCTCGACGTGGGCACCGACAATAAAGATTGCCTGAGCGACCCGCTGTATGTGGGCTGGCGGCATCAGCGCATACGGGGGCAGGAGTATGACGACTTCATCGAAGCATTTGTCGAGGCAGTGACAGAACGCTGGCCGCATGTCCTGCTGCAGTGGGAAGACTTTGCCAAGCACAATGCCAGCCGTTTGCTGGAACGCTATCGCGACCGGCTGTGTACCTTCAATGACGATGTACAAGGCACCGCCGCTGTCGCGACAGGGACGTTGCTATCGGCCATCAACGTCACCGGTACGCCGTTGACCCAGCAGCGTGTCGCCGTACTGGGGGCGGGTTCGGCCGGGTGTGGCATCTCCGCGCTGATCCATCGGGCGATGGTCGAAGCAGGACTATCCGCTGAAGAAGCGTCCAGCCGGTTCTATCTGGTCGACCGCCATGGCTTGATGGTCGAGGGCAAGGTCGATACGACTACGCTGGAACCGTTCCAGCGTCGTTTCGTGCAACCTGGCGCTGCCATTGCAGGCTGGCAGCTGAACAGTGACGGCACCGCCGGGCTGATGGAAGTGATGAAAAATGCCAGGCCGACGGTATTGATCGGTGTGTCAGGGCAGGCGGGGGCGTTTTCCGAGGCCATCGTGCGGGAAATGGCCCAACATTGCGCCAGACCGGTGATTTTTCCGCTGTCCAATCCCACCAGTAGTTGCGAAGCCACTCCGGCTGACCTGCTGCGCTGGACCGACGGCCGCGCCATTCTCGGCACGGGCAGCCCGTTCCCTGCTGTGGAACGCAACGGCCAGATGTTCAAGATTGACCAGACCAATAACTCGTATATTTTCCCTGGTCTTGGTCTCGCGGCGATTGCGCTCAAGATACCGAGTTTGCCCGATAGCCTGTTTATGGCTGCCGCCAAAGCGCTGGCCTCAATTTCGCCCGCACGCAGCAACCCCTCCGCCAACCTGTTGCCGCCAGTCAGTATGCTGCGCCACGTCTCTTATACAATAGCGTTGGCGGTGGGTTTGCAGGCGTACCACGAGGGTTTGTTGCAAGACCGGGTGGCTATTGATGAAATCGAGCCATTGATCCGGGCCAAAATCTGGGCCCCGCGTTATCCGGCGTTAATCCCGGCCGGAACCTTGCCGGAACGCAGCGCAGCTTGACTGGCGCTCGCTCCGCCTGGGGCCAGAGGGCAACCTCCGGCCAATTTGCGGATCAATAGCGACATCTGGGCGGGTAGATCTTGAAACCGGTTTTTGGTAGATATCTTGTGATTGCCCGTTCAGTCTCGTTCCAGACACGCGCTTTTCTGCTGCTGTTTACGGTTTCTTTCGTTGTCTCGCTGGTGATCGGGCAGTACGTCTATAGCCGGATGCAGGCCAGTCTGTATGAACAGATCGGCATCCGGGCGCGGGTGCAGGCGCAGCAGATCGCCGGCCTGCCTGGCGTTGCGTCTGCGGTTGCCCGACGCGATACCGGCGCCCTGCATGATTTGATCATGCCGCTCAAGGCGGAGTCTGACGCCAGTTACATCGTGATCGGCGATGAACATGCGCTGCATCTGATGCATACCGAGCCAGACGTCGCGTTGGGTAGCCCCATGCAAGGCGGCGATAATGACGAAGTGCTGCATCAAGGCAAAAGCACCATCTCGCTCAAACTGGGTATGCACGGGATGTCATGGCGCGGCAAGGCGCCCATTCGTGATGCGCACGGCAAAATTATCGGCGTGGTTTCGGTGGGGTATTTCCAGTCGCACATCGAAAACTGGAACCGTTCGCAATTCATGCCCTTGCTGGCCCTGCTCGGCGGGATATTATTGGCGCTGTTTTGCTGTGCATGGGTCTTTGCGCAAAGTATCAAACGGCAGATGTTTGGGCTGGAGCCGCTGGAGATCGCGCAGATGGTGCGCCAGCGTGAAGCAGTGTTTGAATCCATTTATGAAGGCGTGCTCTCCATTGACGCGCAGCGCCGCATCACGGCTGTTAACCGGGCCGCACGTGAAATGCTGGAGCTGCCGCAGTCGTCCGAGGAACTGGTCAATATTTCGCTTGATGAACTGGTGCTGAACTGCCCGTTTCTGCAGGTCGGTCCAAACGATGCAGATCAGAAAGACGAGATTTGTCTGTTCAACAGCCTGCAGGTGATCGCAAGCCGCGTTGCCATTCGTGTCGACAAACAGGTGCGCGGATGGGTGATCAGCTTTCGGCGCAAGGACGATATCAGCACGCTCAGCCTGCAATTAAGTGAGGTAAAGCGGTACGCTGATAATTTGCGGGTAGTCCGCCATGAGCATGTGAACTGGGTGTCCACCCTGGCCGGGCTGCTGCACATCAAAGCCTATGACGAGGCTCTGAAACTGGCGCAGGCGCACTCTGAGGTACAGCAGCAGGTGCTCGACTATATTTCCCGAACCTTTGGCAATTACCGCGTTTGTGGCTTGCTGATTGGCAAATATTATCGCGCACGCGAACTGGGGTTATCGCTCGGGTTCGAATCGGGTTGTGCGCTCGAAACCTTGCCCGATGCACTGGACGATGTGGAGTGGATGTCCATCATCGGCAATTTGCTGGATAACGCCTTCGATGCGACGATTGCAGCGGATCACCCCGAAAAAAAAATCGTGCTGTATATCTCCGATATGGGTGAAGAATTGATTATCGAGGTGGCCGACTTCGGTTGCGGCATTGCGCCAGCGTTGCGTGACCATGTGTTTGAACGTGGAGTAAGCAGTCATGCCGGGTCGGAGCATGGCATTGGCTTGTACCTGGTTAATAGCTATGTGAAGCAGGCGGCGGGCATGATTACCATTGAAGACAACATTCCATATGGCACGATTTTCTCCGTCTTCGTGCCCAAGAAAAGGCCTGGCCATGCAGAACATTGATGCATTGATCGTCGAAGACGAAGAGCGGTTGGCCGATATCCATGCCGATTTTGTACGCAAGAATTCGCGCTTTCGGGCTGTGAACCAGGCCCACAACCTGGCCGATGCACGCAAGCTGGTGCATGTGCTCAAACCGCACCTGTTGTTGCTGGATAACTATCTGCCCGATGGCAGGGGGATAGAACTGCTGGAAGACCTGGTCGCCGGGGATTTTTCGACCCGGATCATCTTCATCACGGCGGCCAGCGATATGGAAAGCTGCAGCAAGGCTATCCGCTATGGCGCTTTTGATTACCTGATCAAACCGGTGTCTTATGACCGGCTGCAAATGTCACTGGAACGCTTTGTGCGGTTTTTTGATTCGCAAAAAACCAATGCGCCGATCAGCCAGAACCATGTCGACGAGCTCTACAATCTGCAATCGAAGGATTTTCGCGGAGACAAACATACCAAGGGTATCGAAGCATTAACGCTGGAGCGGATCAAACAGGTTTTTGTATCCCCGGATGACGTATACACCACGGAAAGTATAGCCCAGGCCTTGGGTATCAGCAAAACCACCGCGCGGCGTTATCTTGAGTTTTGTGTTGAGAGCCGTTTGTTGCGGGCAGAAATATCGTATGGTCATGTAGGTCGGCCAGAGCGGATATATCGAAAGCGCGATGGCAGTACATGAAAAAAACCGGGTAATTACCCGGTTTTTTTCATTCCTCAAAGGGCCAGTGTGGCGTTTTGATTCAGTTTTAGAAATCAGTACGGACACCGGTTAAAGCAGTGTAAGACGTTTGGTCGTTTTTGGCGGTAATCGATTTGGAGTTATTCTGGAAGGTATAGTTGTCAGCACTGATTTTGGATATGTCGCCGCCATTTTTCAGGCCAACAATCGAGGTATACCAACGGGTTCGTTTGCTCAGTGAATACACTGCACTCAATGAGCCTTGTTGCCCGGTCAGGCCGGAAATACCCAGCACGCTATTGGAGCGGCTGTACAGACCACGAACCTGAAGTTTCGGATTGAACCAGTAGTCGCCGCTGAACACGTAGTTATTCCAGCTGCTGTCACCCGTTGGGGTATTGTTGGAGATATGTTCCCAACCCGCACCCAAACCCAGACCGAACCCGAACTTGTAACTTGCAGCTAACTGATACCCTGCAACGTTGGCACCACCGGTGGTGTTGCTGCCGTTATTGTCCGCGGTGGAAATACCGCTGACCTGCTGGAAGGTCCGGTTTTTGGCGTATTGGTAGGCCAGCGAAGCGTTGAAGCCGCCATTGTTATATAGCCCTGACACATCGTAGATTGGAGCATGGCCTTTGGAATCCGGTGTGCCGTCCAGACCCGTATCAGCGCGAACCTGGAAGCCACTCCATACTGCGGAATCCCAGGACAAGCTGTCATTCAGGCGCGTTGATAATTGACTGAACGTACCGTGGCTGCCTTTGAAGTCGATTGAATCGAGCAAATCGTCGAACATTGGTGTCAATTTGGAAATGGTCAGCGCATTTTTGTAGGCACTGTCGTAGTTACCAGCGCGAAAGGTGCCGAATTCCGGGCTACTGAATCCGATGAAGCTATTGCGATTACCCCAAACCCCGCCACCCATTTGTTTTGGGTTGCTGCCGTTGGTTGAGGCAGGAGCGGGATTGGCAGCGGCCCCGATGCCATTTTCGATTTGCCAGACGGTGCTCCAGCCATTATCCCATTTATCTGTGCCGCGAAAGCCAATGCGCGAGGATGAATCGACCAGACGCGCTTCGCCACTTACAGTTCCAGTCGGCAGGGAATGACCAATATCCCCAAAGTGATCATATTCAACATCTTCACGCAGGGAACCATAAATGGTGACGTCTGCCATTACACATGGCGCAAGAAACGCAACTGCCAATGTGGCAGCCATTACAGCTTTGTCTTTTTTCATCTCGACTCTCTGATTTGTTTGTAAAAACAGATGCTCCAGTATCTGCAGTGCGTGAATCAATGCGTAACGCTGCATGCCACTTGGTCGCGCGCGCGTAAGATTGAATCACGCTTGATGGGCTGGCTTTATTGAAATGTGCATATCAATAGGGCCAGTTCTTTCTTTTAAATTTATATGTAGTTGGGGAATGCTGGATGTTGTTCTTTTTGAAAAACAGCTTATGTACCTGTTTTGTATTGTGAGTTTTAACTGTTGCGGCTTTTAGAGGCGTGATTTAGATCAAAAGACTTATGTGGTTTTTAAGAACTAAATGTTGTTTTTGGTTTTATTGGTAATCCACAGGCAGGGTGGGTTGACTGAGGCGTTATTGCATGAATTTGCCAGTCATTGCACGTAACCACCCGCTTGGCACACCACAGCCCTGAGTAAACCAGTACCTGCACGCGATAAAGCAACCAATCGGATGGCGTATAACGCCGCCGTCAGGTACCTGCGCTATTTGTGATCCTGGTTCGATAAAGACATGCGACGGCTTGTACGGTGCCTCCCGGAAATTAATAGTGATGGATTCAACCGGTCAGTGATAACGGGATTGACGTGACGGCGAGCGTTGCGTGAATCGGCGCGGGGCCGGGGGTATGTCGTCTTCAGATCGGTTTATCAAGCAAAGCCGTTTGCTGTTGATTTTCTTTTAAGTTAATTAATTAAATTAACGCCATAAAAACCTCAATCGGCAATTGACTTCCATCAAATTAAAAATGATTTACTTCGATACATTTACATTTGCAAATGAATTAAATATTTATGAATTGTGAATGGCATTGACTTATTAAAGCCATGTCCAATTGAAGGAAAGATAACTCCGTTTCAAGTAATGGCTGTCATTAGAGATTTATCAAATTCCTGCGTCCGGATAGCAGGTGAGGTTGAAGTTTTTATCGCGAAAAAAACTGGGAGACCCGTGATCAGCTGTAACTGCATTCTTGGTCAGATTATTGATCCGGCGTGGTGAAACATAATTTGGGGAGTTGAGAGATGCTGTTCAAGAGAAAATTGTTCTATATAACGATGCTTGGCTGTTTTTATGCTTCGGCACCAGCTTTTGCCGATCAGATTTCCGATTTGAAAGCTGAAATTGCCGCGCAAAAGAAACAGTCGGCTGATCAGCAGGCCAAACTGGACGCGCTGGAAAAGAAACTGGATGCCACCATTCAGTCACAGCAGCAAGCTGCTCCGGCTGTTTCCCAGAGAAGCCAGGACAAGCCTTCGTTAGCCCTGACAACCGACCAGGAAGGGGTAAAGATCAAGTCCGATGATTCCGCACTGATGCTTTACAACAATGGCACCTCCAGTCTGCGTATTTATGGATTGGTTGAAGGTACGCTGAGCTATGCCAATCACCAGACTGAATCAGGTGGCAACGCAACGGGGTATCAAACGGCGTGGTTCAGTGGTAACCGGCTGGGCTTTGATGCCAGTCACGCTTTGGGTTTTGGCGAAAGTCTGGGCATGCCGGATTTGAAAGTCATCTCCAAACTTGAAACCGAATTCGAACTCCCAACCGGTAATATGGATACGGAGAACGTGCTGTTTAATCGCGACGCGTGGATGGGGGTGTATAGCGATAGTCTGGGTAAGATCACATTGGGTCGGCAAAATACTTTGACCCGCGACTTTACCCAGAACTGGGGCGATCCATATGGCTCAGCCAGCACGACGCTGAAAGAAGGCGGCTATAGTAACGTCAATAATTTCAAACAATTGATTTTCTATTCCGGCGGACCAGACGGTACGCGTTCGAATAGCGCCATTGAATGGAAAAAGCGCTTTGGTGATCATATTGTTGCGGGCCTGGGTTATACCTTTGGTTCGGGCGGTTCCGGCGGCAGCGGGGATGTTGGAAACGGTGGTTCAACACCGGGCGATTTTACCAAGGGTACTGGTCAGGCCGCCTCCATTGCATATAACAAATTGCAACTGGGCGATGCCGTTGTCAACGCCAACGTCTCCTATGATCGGGCCAATATCAACGAATTGATTCATCAATCCGAACTGGTCGGGGGCAATATTGCCTATGGTCGTTTCCGCGTAAACGCTGGTTACCTTCACTACACCGCGCAGCAAGGTGATAACAATAGTGCCGGGACGCGTTCTGATAACGCCTGGACAATTTCGGGTACTTACACTTTTGGCCCGACAGAATATGCACTGGGCTACCAGCAAACCCGTGGCACGCATTCCGGCCTGAATGCAGCTGGTAAGGTCATTAACCCGTACGGTAATACCGAAGGGGTGACTGCGACGGCCGATGGTGGCAAGAACGCCGTTTATGGCTCAATCATGTACCACGCCGACAAACAGTTTGATCTCTATGTGGCGGCGGATTACTTCACCACCACGGGCGATTGGGTTCTGGGCGATGCACAGGGCAACGGCATGTTGTACGGAACCGGGCAGGCATATAAAGGCACTGTAGAAGTGGCAACCGGTGCTCGTTACAAGTTCTAGACCTGCCTTGGCATTCGGTGTTCGCAGAGCACTGGAACAGGAATAGTTGGTTAAGGCCGGCATCCGTTATCAATATCAATATCAATAGAAGCCCTGATTTATCAGGGCTTCTTCTCTTCATTTTTCTTTTCAGCGTTTCCAGGTTGCCAATGCCAGCTGGCGCCCACTTGCGTCTGCTGTATCTGTCCAGACAGTCGCTGCTGCCAGATTGCTGGACTATTCCAGGCTAACCCAAGAACACTTGGCTAGAGCGTGCCCAAGCCTGGCAAAGCTGCTGCTGCACGCCCAGGCCGTCAATTCCAAGGCGCATGCTGTCGCCCGGTTTGAGATACCACGGCTCGGGCTTTTGCCCCAGACCTACGCCGGGCGGCGTGCCGGTGCTAATGACGTCGCCGGGATAGAGCGTCATGAACTGGCTGATGTACGACACCAGTTTGGGAATGCCAAAGATGAACTGGTTGGTGCTGCTGTTTTGCACGCGTTTGCCATTGACCTCTAGCCACAACGGCAATACATGCGGATCGGAAATCTCATCTCGCGTCACCAGCCACGGGCCGATGGGCGAAAAGGTGTCGCAACCCTTGCCTTTATCCCACTGACCAGCGCGTTCCAGCTGAAATTCGCGTTCAGATACATCGTTGATCACCACGTATCCGGCAACGTAGTTCAGCGCGTCGGCTTCTTCGACGTAGCTGGCGGTGCTGCCAATGACCACGCCCAGTTCCACTTCCCAATCGGTTTTGACTGAGCCGCGTGGAATTACCACGTTGTCGTTGGGGCCGATGATGGAACTGGACGGCTTCATAAACAGCACTGGTTCTGGCGGCGGTTCCAACCCCGATTCGCGGGCGTGGTCGGCGTAGTTCAAGCCTACGCAAATAATCTTGCCAACACCGTTCACCGGGCAACCGATGCGCACGTCCGCCGGGACTGACGGCAAACGCGTCAAGTCAATCGCCGTCAGCGCGTTCAAGGTGACGGCGTCCAGTTGCTTGCCGGTGAGATCGGGCAACAGCATGGATAGATCGCGAATAACACCTCGCGCATCCAGTGCGGCGGGTTTTTCCTGGCCGATTGGGCCGTAACGCAGCAATTTCATGAGGGCTTCTCTGTTCAGGTTGGCGGATTATTTGATGACGAAGTGGGCCACGCTGCGCGCTTCAATGGCGGTCCAATCCCAGCGGATACCTAATCCTGCATCTTCGGGCGGCAGTGCGTGGCCTTGCTCGATAGCGATGGCTGAGGTGGTCAGGTCTTCCAGTTGCGGAATGTATTCCAGCCAGGTGGCATTAGGCACGGCACAACACAGGCTCACATGCAGTTCCATCAAGAAATGCGGGCAAACGGCGATGTTGTGGCATTCGGCCATATGCGCGACTTTCAGCCAGGGTGTAATGCCGCCCACGCGGGCAACATCGACCTGAATGATGGAACATGCATCGTGGCGCACATAGTCGGCAAACTGGCCCGGGCTATAGAGCGATTCGCCCACTGCAATGGGAATGCGGCTGTGGGAATTCAAGCGGGTGTGGCCAGCAATATCGTCAGCGGGTAAAGGTTCTTCCAGCCAGGCCAAGCCGATGGGTGCGAGGGCGTCGGCCCGGCGCAAAGCTTCGGATAAATGAAACGCCTGGTTGGCATCGACCATCAACTCAAACGCCGCGCCAACGGCTTCGCGTATGGCGGTGAGGCGGGCGACGTCTTCCGATAAATGCGGTTTGCCGACTTTGACTTTGGCGCCCTTGAAGCCCGCTTCTTGGGCCGCAACAGTTTGTTCAACCAGCGTCTCGGTGGGCAACTGCAACCAGCCGCCTTCGGTGGTGTACACCGGGATATTGGGCTTCGCTCCGCCCAGCAATCGCCACAACGGCAGGCTGCTTTGTCTGGCGCGCCAATCCCACAATGCGGTATCGATAGCGGCCAGTGCCAGACTGGTGATTGCGCCGACCGCCGTGGCGTGAGTATGAAAGAACAGATCACGCCATATGGATTCGATTTCTACCGGGCTTTTGCCAATTAGCCGCGGGCCCAAGTGATCTTTCAGTAGCGCCATCACCGATGACCCACCTGTGCCTATCGTATAGCTGTAGCCAATGCCCTCGCTGCCGTCATCGCACACGATGCGCACGATGGGGGTTTCCTGCGTGACGAAGGACTGGATGGCGTCACTGCGGGTGGTTTTGGGGGGGAGGTTGACTTGGTGGAGGTGGATTTGGGTGATAGTGGGCATTTTTCCAATCCGGTTTTTTTAAGTGCCTACGGCACGTTTGTGAAAAGCATTTCAAGAAATTCGTAGCCCGGATGAAGCGTTAGCGGGAATCCGGGGGGCAATATTGGCCTTTGCTAATCCCGGAGGCTCATTGATGTATTGCAACCCCGGATTCTCGCTGCGCTTCATCCGGGCTACCAAACTACCAACAGCGGCAACACCAAACAGGCCCACGTGACCAACAGACGACGTGCTTTTCCTCCCCTGGAGGCACTCATGCCTTTCAAATCAACCCAGCTGGTTACTCATTCGCGACTGCTAACGCCACCAACCCGAAACACAACACCTCTAATCCATATGAAACACCATCTCCGCCATCGCCCAATGCTCCCCATCCGCTCGACTGGCTAAAGGCACCTGGCACGGCGCGCACAAGGCCCACCAGCGCCGCGTCACTTCCTGATCCGCAATCGACTGCATATCCGCAGCAAAATCCGTCCCGTGGTATTCCCAATAACCAAACAGCAAATTCTCCGGCTCGCGCAAAAAGATGCTGTAGTTCTTCACATTGGCGGCTGTTAGTCCGGCGATGATTTCGGGCCAGACTTCAGCGTGCAGCTGTTTGTATTCGGCAATCTTGTCCGGCTTGATGCCAATCACCATTCCCATGCGTTGCATTGGTTTGTTCCTCAAGCTGGCCGCTAACCCTTCACCCCGCCAAACGTCAGCCCGGCGATCAGATGCTTTTGCACGATAAAGGTCAGGATCAACGCGGGGATGATGATGACCACCGCCAGCGCGCACATGCCCGCCCAGTTGATGGTGAATTGCGAGGTGAAGTCCATCAGCCCCACCGGCAAGGTTTTGGTGTCGGTGGTGCGTGTCAGTTGCGAGGCCAGCGCGAATTCGTTCCAGGAGGTGAGAAAGGCAAAGATGGCAGCGGAGGCGATGCCGGATTTGGCCATGGGGAACTCCACCTGCCAGAACGCTTGCCAGCGGGTGCAACCGTCAATCTCGGCGGCTTCGGCCAGTTCGCGCGGAATCTGGCGGAAGAAGCCATCAATCAGCCAAACCGAGAACGGTACGTTCATGGCCACGTACACCAGAATCGTACCGACTTTGGTGTCGATCAGCCCCAGCCAGGACCAGATGATGAACACGGGCAATGACAACGCAATGCCCGGCACGGCACGGCTGAGCATCAGGCCGACAAACAGGTATTTCTTGTAGCGGAATTTGTAGCGGGCAAAGGCGTAACCACCGGCCAGCCCGATCATGATGGCGATGACAGTGCTGGTCACCGAGATAATCACCGAGTTCATGAAATACGCTTTGACCGGGATTTCCGTTACATCGCCCAGGCCGAAGATATTGCGAAAGTTATCCAGCGTGTAGCTCGATGCCAGAAACAAACTGTCCCGCGCCAGAATTGCGCCGTTGGTGCGAAAGGCGTTCAGCATCACCCACAGCCCAGGCAGCAGGATCATGCACATGGCGATGAACACGCCGATCCGCACGCTCCAGCGCAACGCCAAAGCAGCGGGGAACCAGGGTTCGGGCAGATCGCCTTCATCTTGCAAAGGCGCAAACTGGCCAGCTGGTGATGCTGTTTTCAGGCTACGGCCAAGTGGATGCTGGTTTTCCATGGTGTGCGCAATTTGGGTCATTTCAGGCATCCACTTCGTTCAGGTACTGCCGCGAGGCGTTGAGCTTGCGGAAAAAATGCACGGTAAACAGGATCGATAACAGCACTGCCACGTAGGACATCGCATTGGCGTAACCCATGCGCGCATCTTCATAACCGGCGCGGGCGGAGAGGGTCCAGATCAACTCGGTACGCCCGGCCGGGCCGCCATTGGTCATGATCTTGACGATATCAAACGCGCGCCCGACATCTAGCGAGCGGATGGTCATGGCGATATACACAAATGGCATCAGAAACGGCAGGGTCACGTGGCGGAAGGCCTGGATGGGCGTGCAGCCATCCACGCGGGCGGCTTCGAGCGGGTCTTGCGGCATCGCCATCAAACCGGCCAGCAGCAAAATCGCAAACACGGCCGTGGAGTTCCAGATTTCTGCCACCGCCAGCGAGAAAAATGCCAGCTTGGCATCGACCAGCCAGCCAATGGCCTGCGTGATGCCGAACCAATCCTGCAGAATGTGATTCACGATGCCGATGTTGTCGTTGAACATGAACTTGAATTGAAAGCCCACCAGGATCGGCGAGAACATCATCGGAAACATCATGATGGTGCGCAGCAAACGCTGCCCGCGCGTGACCTGGTTGATGAGCAACGCCAAGCCCAGCCCGAACAGCATTTCCAGATTCAGCACCACCGTCAGAAACAATACCGTGCGCCCGAATGCCCACCAGAAATCAACGGATTCAAACAGACGGATGTAGTTCTTGAACCAGATGAAGTTCCAGATGGTTTCCGGGCGCACCAGGCGGTAGGCGGTGAAACTGGTATAGAGCGAGAACACCAGTGGCAGGGCGACCACCAAGCCGATCACCAGGAACGAGGGGATCAGCAAGCGCGCTTCAGGAGGTAGTTTTCGCAATGACATCATCGAGTGGCTCGTTTTCTGGCGATATGTAGGGTTTGCAGGCTTTGCCTGCGAACGCGTTCAAAGGTTGTTTCCGTTTCAACTTCAACTTCAACTTCAACTTCTACTTCAAAAGCTTGAGTGCCTTCAGCACGGGTTTTAAAGGCGTTTGATACCCGGCGGTGGCCGGGGGCACGTGACTTTCTTTTGCTTCGCCAAAAGAAAGTAACCAAAGAAAAGGCGACCCCGCTGCCGCAAGGGGGCCCGAAGTCAAAAACCAAAACAAACCGTCTGTTGGCCTGTGTTCTTTGCGTGCATCCGGCGTTCTCTGGTCGATCGGTATGTTCAATTCCGTAGCCCGGATGGAGCGTTAGCGGGAATCCGGGAATCGATGCTTGCCAAAATCAAGGCACGCGGTCTGTCGATGCATTGCAACCCCGGATTCCAGCGAAGTTTATGCCGAGAATCGGCCTCCATCCGGGCTACAACATCGGGATTGGTAAGGCGTGAGGTATTTATTCCTCGCACCTCACCTTTCACCACTCACTCAATCACTTGTAATACCCGGCGTCATCCATCAACGCTTCAACCTTCTTGGCTGCATCGTCCAGCGCCTGCTTGCTGGTCTTGTCGCCCACAATCGCTTTCTGCAATTCAGGCCAGATCACGTTAGAGGCTTCGATCCATTCCGGGATCAGCGGCGGAGTGAACGAGTCTTCACGCATGCCGGCCGAGAACGTGTTGAACACATCCAGCAGATAGGTTTCGTTCTTGGCTTTGAACTCGGCTGCAGCGGCTTGCTGCGCGTCCAGTCGGGTTGGCATCAAGCCGCGGCGGGCTTCGAGCATCTGGGCGTCAAGGCTGGTCAGGAACATCAGGAAGTCCGCAGCCACTTTCGGGTTGTCGCAAGAATTGGTCAGAGAGAACGAATGCGAGCCAGACCAGCCGGTGCGTTTGCCGCTGCTGCCTTTAGGTGCGCGAACGATGCCGACGTCGCCAGCAATCTTGCTGCTCTTGGGGTCGTTAAAGAAGCTGGCCCAGCCGCCCCAGTCCAGATCCAGCGCGACGGTGCCGCTGGCAAAACCGTTGCCCAGGTCGTCCCATACATAGTTGGGTGAACCCTTTGGTACGGCGCCGGATTTATACATGTCGACAAACCAGTTCAGCGATTTCACGCCAGCCGGGCTGTTGAAAGTGGGCTTCATGTTTTTGTCGAACAACTGGCCACCATTGGCCACCAGCATTTCGTAGAAACGCCCGGTAATGGCTTCGTCTTTACCGGCAAACTGGGTGCCGTAAAACGCTGGCGGTTTGGCAAAGAATTTGGCCTGTTGAGCCACTTCGTCCCAGGTTTGCGGCGGGGCGAGGTCTTTGCCGAACTTGGCCTTGTAAGCGGCTTTGTTGGCCGGATCGTCATAGGCTTTCTTGTTGTAATACAGCTCGCTGATATCCGAATGGCGCGGAATCTCCAGCAGCTTGCCCTTGATGGTGGATTGCTGGATCACCCGTGGCGAGAATTTGGCGATGAAGTCCGGTGGCACCAGGCCTTTCAGATCGCGCGTGATGCTGGTGTATTGCGCGGCAAAGTTGGTGTGGCTGGAATACAAACAGTAATCGATCTTGCCCGAGGCAATATCCTGTTTGAGTTCGCGATCCAGTTCAAAGTGGCTTTTGCTGGAAAGAATCTGCACCTTGGCGCCGGTTTTCTTTTCCCATTCCGGAATCAGGGTGTATAGCGGTTCGTATTGCTCGCCGCCAATCAGTTTGACGCGCAATGTGTAGCCATCGTACGGGCCAGCTTGCGCCGGTAAAGCAAATGCCAGTGCCACCAGCGAAACAAGGGTCAGCGACGGCATGAAACGATAGTTCTTCATCTTGGCCTCCAGAGTCGTTATCACGGAGCTGTGTGTTGACGTTCCGTTTGTGTCATTGCAGGAATATCCAACCGGTAAAAGGCGATGGCGTTCTCGCCGAGAATGGCTGCTTGCTCTGAGGGCGTCAGGTGCGCGAGCAGCTCATCCGTGGTGCTGCACCAGCTGGCGTAATCGCCCGCCAGCCGCAACACCGGCCAATCGCTGCCCCAGATCAGCCTGGAAGGGCCAAACGTGGACAGCAGATGCTTCACATAAGGTTGCAGTGTTTCGGTATGCCATTCGGGCGCGGCTTCGGTGGCCAGCCCGGACAACTTGCAGTGCACATTGGGCAGATCGGCCAGCCCGGCGATCAGATCGGCCCAAGGTTGAAACTGCCCGTCGCGGATTTGCGGTTTGGCCGCGTGATCCACCACCACGCGCAGCTGTGGGTAGTGGCGAGCCAGCGTGAGAATGTGCGGGATGTGGCGCGGCAAAATCAGCGCATCAAACGCCAGGTTGTGCTTGATCATGGCGCGGATGGCCGGTTCCAGCTTGGGCTGCAGAATCCAGGTGTCATCTGACATGCTTTGCAGCATCGGCCGTACACCTTTGAATTTCGGCTGCATTGCCCATTTAGCGATGCGGATGGGCGCATCGCGTTCGGCCAGATCCATCCAGCCGACCACGCCTTTAACAAAGTCATAGCGCTGGGCCAGGTCGGTCAGATACAGGTTTTCGATGACCGAAGCGCGGGTCTGGATCAGCACGGTGCCGTCGATATGGTTGGCCGCCAGCAGTGGTTGCAGGTCAATCGGGCGGAAGGTGCGATAGATCGCGCCCAAATCTGGCGTGGGCCAGTCGTAGCCCGGTAAAGACAAGTCCCAAAAGTGCTGGTGGGCATCGATCCGCATGGCGTTACGCTCCCCCTGGCACTGGCGCAGCGGCGGCGATCAAACCACTTGCTTTGAGTACGGTCCAGAATTCGCCAGGAATGGCTTGTTCAAACCAGGCACAGTTCTGCTGCAATTGCGCCAGGGTTTTGCCGCCGGGAATACAAGTCGCCACCGCTGGGTGGGCCAGCGGAAACTGCAGCGCGGCAGCGGGCAGCGGCACGGCATATTCATCGCACACGCTTTGCAGCGCATCGACGCGAGCGAGTACAGCTGCAGGCGCATCGGTGTAGTTGTATTTGCGGTTGCCGGTGAGCACGCCCGAGTTGAATGGCCCACCGAGGATGATCCCCACGCCGCGCGCCACACAGTCATCCAGAAACGGCGACAGCGTTTGTTGTTCGAGCAAGGTGTAACGGCCCGCCAGCAGGCAGCAATCCAGATCAAATACCTGCATCACGTCGTGCACCACTTGCCACTCGTTCACGCCCAGCCCGACTGCGGCAATCTGACCGCCGCTGCGCAATTCATCCAGCGCCTGCAAACCCCCACCGGCAGTCAGTTGCGCGAAGTAATGATCGTGCTGGTCACCGTGGGTATCGCGGCCAATGTCGTGCACCAGCAGAATGTCGATGCGATCCATGCCCAGGCGTTGCTGGCTGTCTTCAAACGAGCGCATCACGCCGCTGTAGGAATAATCGTAATGGGGCAAGAACGGCAGCGGATTCACCCAGCCGTTTTCGTCACTCACCGCTTTGCCAGGCTTCAGTAAACGGCCGACTTTGGTTGAGAGCACAAACTGGTCACGCGGGCGCTGGCGCAGCATCTGGCCAAAACGATGTTCGGATTTCGTATAACCGTAGTAGGGCGCTGTATCGAAGTAACGCAAACCGGCATCCCACGCGCCGTTGATGGCGGCGAACGCTTCTTCGTCGCTCACATCACGATACAGCCCTGCCAGCGGCGCACCACCCAAGCCAAGGGCAGTCACCTTCAGGGCGCTACGGCCAAGCGCGCGTTGGTCGGTGATCTTCATTGCGCCACCTCAGCGGTTTGGGTGGTGGTGGCGAGGGTAATGCGCGCTTCACTTTGTCGATCAAACAAATAGATTTTGCCGGGCGCCGCAGTCAGCAGCAGTGCGTCGCCGGGTTGTGCGTTGATCCGCTCATGCAGCGTGGCGCAGATTTCGGTCTCGGCCAGGCGCATGATCAAATGTGTGTCGGCGCCGGTGGGTTCTACCACACGCACCTTGGCGCTCAGGCCCGACTGCACACTCAGGCGTAAATCTTCTGGCCTCAAGCCTAGCCAGACAGTTTGTCCGGTTTCGCCAACTTGCGTGGTGGCGACCTGAATGGTCTGGCCGTCATCCAGATTCACCCAACTGCTCTGGCCGTCGTGGCGCAAAGTGCCGGGCAAGAAATTCATGGCGGGTGAGCCGATAAAACCGGCGACAAACTTGTTGGCCGGGTTGTCGTACAGCTCCAGCGGCGTGCCCACCTGTTCGATCAAGCCATCGTGCAGCACGACAATACGATCAGCCATGGTCATGGCTTCGATCTGGTCGTGAGTCACGTACACAGAAGTGGTTTTCAGTTGCTGATGCAGGGCCTTGATATCAGCGCGCATTTGCACGCGTAATTTGGCGTCCAGATTAGACAGCGGCTCATCGAACAAAAACACCTGCGGATCGCGCACGATGGCGCGGCCCATAGCAACACGTTGACGCTGGCCACCGGACAAAGCGCGAGGGAAGCGCTCCAGCAAGTGCGACAACCCCAGCATCTGCGCGGCGTGGTCCAGCCGACGCTTGATTTCGTCTTCCGGTTGTTTCTTGAGACGCAGCGCGAAGGTCATGTTTTCGCCCACGGTCATATGCGGATAAAGCGCGTAGTTCTGGAACACCATGGCGATATCGCGATCACGCGGCGGCAGTTTGTTGACCACTCGGTTGCCAATGCGAATCTGCCCTTCGGTGATGTCTTCCAGCCCCGCCAACATGCGCAACAGCGTGGACTTGCCGCAGCCCGACGGCCCCACCAGCACCACGAATTCGCCGTCAGCAATGGCCAGATCCACGCCGTGGATGATGTGCGTATCGCCGTAGCTTTTCTTCACTTGCGTAAGGGTTACTGATGCCATTTGCTTCGTGATCCTTGGCTGTAGGGTGCGCATTGATGCGCACCGTGACCGCTGAACGCGTTCGCATGCAGGGCATGCCCCAAAAGGGGTACCACAAGGGCACAAACCGCACGGTTATCTTCTAAATCGTTACGCCGCCATCAACCGACACTGCGGTGCCGGTAACAAAACGTGACTCGTCGCTGGCCAGGTACACCAGCAACGGCGAGATATCGTCCACCGTCGCCAGTCGCCCCATGGGTTGGCGGGCGATGAAGTCTTTCTCGGCCTGCACCGGGTCTGCTGCGCTGGCGATGCGATTGCGCAGCGAAGGCGTATCCACCGTGCCAGGGCAGATGCAATTGCTGCGGATGCCTTGTTTCACAAAATCGGCGGCGACTGCCTTGGTAAAACCAATCACACCCGCTTTGGTCGTGCCGTAGACAAAGCGGTTGGGAAAGCCTTTCAGGCTGGATGCCATCGATGCCATGTTGATAATCGAACCACCGCCGTTCTCCAGCATGGCGGGCAAAAACGCCCGCGTAACCCGGAACATGCTGGTCAGGTTCAAGTTAATGCTGAATTCCCAGTCCGCTTCGCTACACGCCAGAATCGAGCCGTTGTGTACGAAGCCGGCACAGTTGAACAACACGTCAATGGTGCCGATTTCGACTGCGATCTCGCTCACGGCAAGGCTGTTGCAGACATCCAGCACGCGGGTGGTGATGTTGGCGTGGTCCAGTGTGGCCAGCGCATCGGCGTTCAAGTCTGTCGCCCACACCTTGGCGCCTTCAGCGGCGAAAGCCAGCGCTGCGGCCCGGCCCATGCCTTGGCCTGCAGCGGTGATGAAGGCGGTTTTGCCGGTAAGACGGTTGGACATGCTGTTTCATCCTTCAAAAGCTTGTTTTGTTAGTGCCTTACGGCACCCATGAAAAGCGTTTGATACCCGGCGGTGGCCGGGAACACGTTACTTTTTCTTGCTTCGCCAAGAAAAAGTAACCAAAAAGAAGGCGACCCCGCTGCAACCCACTCCCCGTTAACTTCGCATCATTGGGGGGGTACCCCCAAGGGGCACCCCGCTGCCGCAAGGGGCCCAGATCAAAAGCCGAAACGAACCGTTTGTTTGCCGGGCACCTTTACGCGCATCCTGCGTTCCCTCGGTCGGCCGGAGCCTAAGGTCTCCGGCTCTCGGTCGGCGTGTTCAGTTGCTTTGTTTGTCCACCAAAAAACATCGGGCCGTAGGCTGGATTCGGCGTAGCCAATCCACCATTTGCAAACCCAGACCCGTCTATTCGTAGCCCCGTAGCCCGGATGAAGGCCTATGCTCGGCATAAACGCTAGCGAGAATCCGGGATTGCAATGCATCAACCGGCCAATGGTCTTCGCTTTGGCCGACCATGCTCCCGGATTCCCACTTCGTTCCATCCGGGCTACACGATCACACCCGCCGGATCGGTAAACATGACGGCCCGATTGGCTCAAAACTTTTGTAGGTCAGAATGAATTCCTGATGGCCCAGCGATTCGGACTTGCTGGCTTCGCCGTTAGCCACCCGGCCTACCAGATCAACAATCTCGCCACCCAGTTCATCCAGTGTGGCTTCGCCATTGAGCAAGCGCCCGGCGTTGATATCCATGTCTTCTGCCAGCCGCTCGTAGGTCTGCGGATTGGCGCAAATCTTGATCACCGGCGAGACCGCTGAACCCACCACTGAGCCACGGCCCGTGGTGAACAGCGTGATATGCGCGCCGCAGGCGATCAGTTCCACGATCTCGGCGTTGTCGGAGATATTCGGGAAGCCAAAGCGCACTTCGCCATCGGGCACCACATCCAGCAGATACAAGCCGCCGGTAGGTGGTACATCGCCCGGTTTGATCAGGCCAGCGATGGGCGAATCGCCACTCTTGGCATACGCGCCGAGCGATTTTTCTTCTTGCGTGGTCAGGCCGCCGTCGGCATTGCCCGGCGCAAAGCTGCCGTGGCCGAGCGTGGCGTAATATTTGGCGGCTTTGGCAACGGCGTTGACGATTTCGTTGCCCAGTTCCGGCGTGGCGGCGCGGCGCTGCATGTGAAATTCACAGCCGACCAGTTCGCCGGTTTCTTCAAAAATACAGGCCGAGCCATTGGCAATCAGCGTATCGAAAGCGCGCCCGACAGCCGGGTTGGCGGTAATGCCGCTGGTACCGTCCGAGCCACCGCAAATGGTGGCAACCACCAGTTCGTCCCAGGCCATCGGCACCTGGTCTTGCGTGTTGAGTTGATCAAGTGCCCATTGCACCCACTCCACGCCTTGCGCGATGGTGCTGCGGGTGCCGCCTTTTTCCTGAATGGTGAGCGTATGCACCGGGCGATCGCTGGCGGCGATGTGGCTATCCAGCCCGCGCTTGTCAAAGCTCTCGCAACCGAGCGACACCAGCAACACCGCACCGACGTTAGGGTGCGTACCCAACTGGCGCATGATCTTGTCGGCGTAGCCATTGGGATAACAGCCAGGAAAGCCAATCAAATGCACTTCTTGCCCGCGAAAATGTTGGACGATTTCGCTGGCGACAAAGTGCGCGCACTCCACCAGATAGGCCACCGCCACCACATTGCGGATGCCTTTGCGGCCATCGCTGCGCGGCCAGCCTTTGAGCGCAGGCAGGGCGGTTTCAGTGTTGGTGGACATAGCTGTGCCCCTCTTCGAGCGTGTAAGTGGGCAAATAATCGCTGGTCAGATTGTGCGTGTGGATATGTTCACCGCGCGCAATGCCTTGAGTGGCGCTGCCAATGATGGCGCCGTAGCGAAGTATTTTTTCGCCTTGGGCGATGTTATGCCGGGCCAGTTTGTGGCCGATGGCAATTGCATGCGGAATGCGTACGGTGACGCTTTCCACCAATACTGTTTCGCCCGCTGCCAAGGGCGCGCAGACAATCAGACAATTGTCTTGAGGCCCGATCAGCAACAAGCGGCGATCGGTCAGCAAAGTTTCAGAATTTGCCATGTTGCAGATACGCCTCTTGTGGATCGACACCCGCCAGAATGGCCGTTCGCACTTTGTTTTCTTTGCCGATGGCGGTTTCCGCCTCGCGCACGATTTCGTCCGCCAGCGCGCCGGGTAACACAATCGCCCCGTCACGATCCGCGCACAGGTAATCGCCGGTATGCAGCGTGACCTCGCCAATAACGACCGGTTGGCCGAATTGTTCCGGCAGCCAGTAACCAACTACATCGACCGGCGTGGTGTGACGGCACCACACCGGGAATCCCAGCTCCAGAATGAACGCGGTGTCACGGCAACCACCATCGACCAGCGCGCCAGTCAGTCCTTTGTATTGCAGCGTCTCGGCAGATAACTCGCCCATGAACGCCGCGTGATGATCGTTAGGCTGGATCACCAGCACATGGCCACTTGGCGCACGGGATAACAGGTTGGTCCATGCCAGCAGCGTGTCATGCGCCGGGGCCGGGGTAGGCTGACCTTCAACGGTAAACACCGGCCCGGCCAGGCGCGTGGTGGCATCCAGTGGGTGTATCTGCCGCGGCAACACAAAGTTGCGCATCCCGGCGGCACGCATGACGTCATGCAGCACGCCGGTATAACAGGCGGCGAGGCGCTGGCTGAGTGGATCAGGCTGCTGCGTGGTCACTGCGCGGTATCTCCGGTTGTTGCACCAGCTGCTGGAAGTTGCGGTCGATTTGCCTGTTTGCAGTAAATCAACTACACCCGTTGTATACTTGGCTCGAAGGTCTATTGGTCTGACCATTGAACCAAAGATTAGGTAGCATGGTGGGCGGATGTCAAGCGTTTTGTGGCGATTTTTTAATGACTACAAAATGCTGCATCGCAATGATTTGACAACAAAAAACAGCAAACCCAAGCGAGTGGAATATGGCGCATCGCCTGCCGCAGATTGAATCCAGAAGACTGTATCGCCAGATCGCCGAATTGATCGGACGCCATATTGATAGCGGCCAGTTTCCGCCGGGCAGCCTGCTGCCAGCCGAGCGTGAACTGGCGCAACAACTGGGCGTGAGCCGGGCCTCGGTGCGTGAAGCGCTGATCGCGCTGGAGGTAGAAGGGCGTGTCACCGTCAAGGTGGGAAACGGCGTGACCGTGCTGGAGAAAACGGTTCAGACTGGGGCCTCGGCGGAGAACAACAAAGCGCTGGAAGCGGTGCAACAAAACGGCTGGCCAGATGTGGGTCCGCTGGAGTTGCTGGAGGCCCGTATCCTGGTGGAATCTGAATCCGCCGCGCTCGCTGCCAAGCGCGCCACCCAATCGGATATCAATTTGCTGGAGCAATATCTGGTGGAACTGGCGGACGAACATCGCCGTTTGCACCACATTCAGCCTGCCGATCGTCGGTTTCATATGAAGATTGCCGAGATGAGCGGCAACCAGGCGCTGGTGCATCTCACCGAGCAATTGTGGGATCAGCGCGGCAGCCCGGTATTTGCCCGGTTTGAAGATCACTTTGTGACGCACCGGCTGTTTGAAGACACCAGCCAGGATCACCGGCGGATTCTAGATGCCATTATCAGCCGCGACAGCACGGCAGCGCGCTCGGCCATGCGGCGGCATTTGAGTGATGTGCGCAAAGCTTTTTTGCGCGGATTATCGGGCAGCAAGACTGAAGAACAAGCTTAGTCCGGATGGATGAACTGGCGCATCAGCGCCGGGACTGCTGAACAGATGCAGCGCCGTTTTACTCGCGCTATGCTGCGGCTTCTTGTCGATTTTCTGGTCGCCCGACCCGTCACGCTGATGTCCGCTTTGCCTGCTACTACCTCGCAACCGATTTACGTCGTCACTCTCGCGGTGATTCGCCACCAGCAATTGCTGTGTGTGCGCAAACGCGGCACCACGCGCTTCATGTTGCCCGGCGGCAAGCCGGAAAGCGGTGAAACCGCCGTTGCCTGCGTCAGCCGTGAAGTGCAGGAAGAACTGGGTTGTTTGGTGCTCACCGATACCTTGCACTACGTGGGCGAGTTTGCCAGTGCTGCCGCCAATGAGTCGGGGCGCCTGGTGCAGGCGCAGGTTTACAACGGGGAAATCGTCGGTGATATTCAGTTGGCGGCAGAAATTGAAGAATATCGCTGGTTGCCACTTAATGGGCCTTGGCCGGTGCCCATGGCGCCATTGCTGCAAGAGCAGGTACTGCTGGCGCTGCAGCAAGTTTGAAGCAACTGTTGGCCGGTCTTTGAATCAAGTGTGATGAGCGGGCCTGGTGAACCGGTGTGGTGGCAATTGTCCGCAGACAGCCTGGTTGGCCACCTGACAAACTCACTGCTTTGTCATTGGCGATGAGCGAGAGCAGATCATGCAGGTTCTTTTGATTGGCACCAATCACATGCAGCAGGCCGACAGCTTGATGTTCCGTCAACTGTGTGGCGTGCTGCAACAGCTCCAGCCAGATCATCTGTTGCTCGAAATGCGCCAGGAAGACATCCAGCAAGATTCCGCAATGCTGGCGCCGTTTTACGGGCCGGAAATGATCCTGCTGGCGCAACAGTTCCGCAATATCGCTCACGGTTTCGACTGGTTAGGCGATGCCATTGTTGGCAAAGCGATTCCGCCTGGCCACATGGATGAACAACAGGCGTTGTCGGCGGATTTGGGCGGCGATGATCTCGCTCCCGCCGGGCGCGAGTTTTACAGCGCTTTCAATGCTGAGCTGGAACCGTTTCTGCGCGATGATGATTTGTTCATCATGAATCAGCCCAATGCGGTGGCCGTGGCGGGACGGTGGATCAATTTCTACAATTGGTGCACCGGTCGCTTTGCCCCGCTGGCGGCTTTCTATCGCAAACGCGTACTGCAGATCGATGCCAATATCGCTGATTTTGTCCAGGCCAAAGTGCACCAGCCGGGCAGCATTTGCGTGGTGATTGGCTTGTCGCATTTGCCGCGGGTCAAGGCCGCTTTGCAGCAACGCTTGCCTGGCGTGCAGACGCGTTTACTGGGTGAGGTTGCCCCGCCATCCGCAGTGCTCTGAGTCGTTTGCGACCGTAGCGTTAATCAGGACAAAACAGCATGAAAGCCCTGGTGTTTGAACAATTTGGTGGCCCGGAGGTTTTGCAGTACCGGGAGATTGCCGATCCGGTAGCACAAGACGATGAAGTGATCGTGCAGATGAAAGCCATCGGCCTGAATTTTGCAGATATCTATCGCCGTAAAGGCAATTACCATCTCGCTGGCCAGCCGCCTTATATCCTGGGTTATGAAGGCGCCGGTGTGGTGGTTGCTCGCGGCAAAAACGTGCAAGGGCTGCAGATTGGCCAGCGCATTGGCTTTGCCGATGTGCCACATGCCAACGCCGAATTGGTGGCGGTGCCGCAAGACAAGGCGATTCCTTTACCCGAAGGCACCGGCTTTGAACTGGCGGCGTCTGTGCTGTTGCAAGGGCTGACTGCGCAGTATCTGGTGAGCGACGGCTATCCGGTAAAACCAGGCGACGTGGCGCTGGTTCATGCGGCAGCGGGTGGCGTGGGGCAATTGCTGACGCAAATGATTATTGCCTTGGGCGGTTCGGTGATCGGCCTGACTTCATCGCCCGACAAAGCCGCCGTGGTGCAGGCGCTGGGTGCCAGCAATGTCTTGCTTTATAAGGATGACTGGCCGCAGCAAGTGCTGGCACTGTGCGGCGGCGTAAACGTGGCTTATGAGTCGGTCGGGTCGACGCTGATGCAAAGCTTTGCCGCCACCCGTAAACGCGGCACTGTGGTGTTCTTTGGCATGGCTGGTGCAGACCCCGCGCCGATTGATCCGCGCATGTTGATGGATACTTCGCAGACCCTCACCGGCGGAGATTTGTGGAACGTGCTGACCAGTTACACCGAACGCACACAACGCGCCGCCCGGCTGTTTGAGTGGATTGGCAGTGGCAAGATCAAGGTAAGTCCGCCCGCAGTAGTTGCGCTGCAAGATGGCGCTGCTGCACATCAACTGCTGGAAAGCCGTAAAAGCACTGGCAAGATACTGCTTATTCCTTAAGCGGGCGGGGCGGATTGTTGTTGCGATTCGCCCTCACAACAGTGCTTTCACCCGCTGGCAAGTCTCGCCAATTCCCGCTTGAACAATCACATCAAAAAACCGGTCCAGTCGCGTGTCGCTCAGGTTGATCAAGCCGCAGGGCACGCCCGCGCGGGCGGCCTCAACCGGAATCAGATTGACCGGGCCAACCTCCAGCGAAGAACCCATGACCAGCAGTAAATCGGCGTTAACGGCCAGATCAAACGCCGGGTCGATCAATGGTACCGCTTCGCCGTAAAGCACCACATCCGGCTTGAGCGCGGCATTGCATTCGCGGCAAAGCGGTAGCGGATTTGCCTGCACATAAGCCAGATCGTGCGTGGTCTGGCAGTTCAGGCAGGTGGCGCCCATCAAGGTGCCGTGCATTTCAAGTACTTCGCGGCTGCCGGCTTTGTGATGCAGGCCGTCGATATTCTGGGTCAGCACGCTGATCCGTTTGCCTTGTTCTTCCAGCCACGCCAGAAACTCATGCCCGGCGTTAGGCGAATATTGGCCAGCCAGTTTCAGCTTAAAAATCTCGCGAAATGCATCCCAGAACCCGGCAGGGTCAGCGTAGAAGTAATCGATCGACACCACGTCGGCAAAGCTGCGGTTCTGTGTGAACAAACCGTTGGCCGAGCGAAAATCCGGAATGCCCGACTCGGTACTCATTCCCGCCCCGGACAGCACGGCAATATGGTTGGCGTTGGCGATCAACGTGGCAAGGCGGGAGAGGTTGTCCATGGCAGTCAACAGGCGTGGGCTAAAGTGGCAGTTTAGCCAAAGCGGGCGATATGGTGTGGGGCAATCCGGCGGCTTGACTGGCAGTTTAAAACGCTGCGCTAAGGCCGGCCCCCAATTGGTTTGCAGGTATGCCTCATGTGATGCTGCGGGCAGCCCGGCTCGTTCAGCCTTGTTCAACCTCAACCCGGAATACCCATGGCCCGTTCTCCCGCACTGCTGCAGATGTGGCAACGCTGTTCCAGACTGCCTGCGGGCAACTGGCTGTTTTCATGGCTGGTGTGCCTGAAAGCACCGTACTTTGGTTCGATCTCGCCGCGTTTTGATGTACTGGAGCCGGGCAAAGCCCAGGTTTCGATCAAGAAACGGCGCAAAGTGCAAAATCATATCGGCACGGTTCATGCCATCGCCATGTGCAATATGGCCGAGTTGGCAGCTGGTACGATGACCGACGTCACCATCCCGGCCACGCACCGCTGGATTCCCAAGGGCATGACTGTTGAGTACCTCAAGAAGGCCGAAACCCATCTGCGCGCCGTTGCTACGGTCACCGCGCCTGCCGATTGGGGCACAGGGATGGACTTGCCGGTGAAGGTGGAAGTGCTGGATAGCAATGAGCAACTGGTACTGCTGGCGACGGTGACCATGTGGGTATCGGCAAAAAAGAGCTGAACCAAACGGGAATGTGACTGCGCGGAACCGGGCCGCCTCGCGTTAAAATGGCGTTTTGCGACCAGCCTTGCACCATGACCGAATCTACCCAAACCCCTGAAGCCATCCTTGCAGCAACGCAACGCTGGCTCACCCGCGCCATCATCGGTCTGAACCTGTGCCCGTTTGCCAAGAGCGTGCATGTGAAGCAGCAGATTCGTTACGTGATTAGCGATGCCACTGATGCCGAAGGCGTCGAAGCAGCCCTGGAGCTGGCTTTGCTGGAGCTGAACGATAGCGATCCGGCGGACGTAGATACCACCTTGCTGATCCTGCCCGCCGCGTTTGCCGATTTTCTGGATTACAACGATTTTCTGCACCAGGCCGACCGTTTGCTCAAGCTGATGGGCTTTCAGGGCAAGTACCAGATCGCCAGCTTTCACCCGCAGTATCAGTTTGCGGGCACCGAAGCAGATGACATCGAGAACTACACCAACCGCGCGCCGTATCCGACTTTGCATTTGATCCGCGAAGCCAGCATCGAACGCGCCGTGGCGGCTTTTCCCGATGCATCGGTCATTTACGAGCGTAACCAGGAAACCATGCGCCGGATCGGGCTGGATGGCTGGCGCAAGTTGATGAGTGCCGACGAGCCGGATTGAGCGTGACCTGAGTACCACCAACCGTAACCCCCGATGAAGTGAAACGAAAATCCGGGGGTGCAATGCAGAAACACAGCGCAGGCCCTGGATTTTGGCTGTGGAGGCCGCCCTGAGGCGCCCGCCGTATCCGGGTGTGGCGGGCGCAAAGTGCAGATGCTTTGGTGCTGTTGCCTGGATGCCTACTTGTCTTTCAAATAAAGCCGGTCATCAAACGTAGCGACCCATTGCGGGAAATAAACCACCAGCAAGGTCATGACGATGCCGCTGGTAAAGGCTTCCGGCCAGCCCATCAACAGGTAGTAGGGTAGTTGTTCGTCAACCAGAAAACCCAGGTCATACACACCGCTGGCCGCCAGCAGGCCGCAGGTGAGCAGCCCCACGCACCACATCGACAAAGCGCCCGCCGCAAAGCTGTTGACGAAGATATAGGTGAAGTAGTTGATGGGCATTTTCTTTTGGGCAAACCGCAGCAATTGCCAGGTGAGCGTGGTGGGAACAGCCGCCACAATCAGCCACGACAAACCCATGCTGGCCCAATCGCCATGCCCATCGTAGATATCTCCGCCCAACGCCACCGCCAAGCCCAGCCGCGCCCGATCCGGTCCAGCGATCAACGTTAACGCGGTGGCGCCGATCAAATGAAACGCCAGTCCGGGCTGGATATTGGCTTTCATTTGCCAGGCAATCAGCACGGCCACCGTGCCGCCAAACCAGCAGGTCAGTTCTGACTGCGGCAACTTGAGCCACGGCACTTGCCACGCCGAGCGGGCCAGCAAGCAGGCGCACAGCAGCCATGCCGTAATCAGCCAGGAATCGGGAAAATGCGCGGCGACCAGGTTCATGGCATCAGGCCAGGTGAATGCGCCACTGTTTGTCCACGATGTCTGCCAGTTGCGTCAGACGGCCATGGAAAAAATGCCCGACACCTGGCACCACAATAATCGGCAATTGTTGCGGACGCGCCCAATCGAACACACCAGCTAATGCCACCACTTCGTCCTCCTCGCCGTGGATAACGATGGTGTCGGCGGGCACGTTGGGAAAAGCCTGACGAGTTACCGATGGGCCGATCAAAATCATGCCTTCAATTTCGTCATCACCCAGGCGCTGGCGAAACTGCGATTGCACATAGGTACCAAACGAGAACCCGCTCAGCAGCACTTTGGGCAGGTATGGATATTCGCTGCGGGCATGCGTCAGCACCGCCGCCATATCGTTGGGTTCTTCCACTCCGCGGGTATGTTCCCCTTCAGAGTTGCCCACGCCGCGCAAATTGGGGCAGTACGCCACGTATCCCAGTCGCGACAAGGTTTTGGCTACCGTCGTCACAATCTTGTTGGTGAACGTGCCGCCTTCCAGCGGGTTGGGATGCGCCACCAGCGCAATGCCTCGTGTTTCGGGCTGCGCGGATTCCAGGCGCAGACATTCCAGGTTGCCCGCTGGGCCAGTGATGTTGATTTGTTCGAAGGTGGGTGCTTTGCGGGGGATGGTCATGGTGATGGTGGGTTGGGCGGGGAAGGGAGTATTTTAGCGCAGGAGGGGATTATGTAGGGCGGGTGCACGCTGCCGTTGCGGATTGGGGTGAATATCAACCGCCAAAGCCAAAGCGTGAGTGCCTTCGGCACGGTGTGAAAGGCGTTTGATACCCGGGGTGCCCGGGGGCACGTTTCTTTCTTTTGCGTCGCCAAAAGAAAGAAACCAAAGTCCCGCAGAGCGGGATAGCAAAAAGGCGACCCGGGCGCAAGCGCCGACGGGATCCGAAGTCAAAAGCAGAAACGAACCGTCTGTTTGCTTGGGGTCTTTACGCCCATCCTGCGTTCCCTCGGTCGGCCGGAGCCTAAGGTCTCCGGCTCTCGGTCGGCGTGGTAAGCATGGATGATTATTCTGGAAGAAACAGCAATATCAGTTCCCCTCTTTTTCAAAGAGGGGCTAGGGGAGATTGGTTTTTGGGTGGATCAGACAGCAATGGTGAATTCCATATTGCAGCCATCTCCCCCAGCCCCTCTTCCAGAAGAGGGGAGCTAAAAGCAACAGCACTGCAACAGCAACAGCAACAGCAACAGCAACAGCAACAGCAACAGCAACAGCAACAGCAACAGCAACAGCAACAGCAACAGCAACAGCAACAGCAACAGCAACAGCAACAGCAACAGCAACAGCAACAGCAACAGCAACAGCACGAAACCCTTGCAGACCAATCACCTTGTCATTCCAGAGGGAATGACGAAATGGTGGAGGCAAAGGTGCATGAGGAGTTGAATCGCAATCGCTCGCCAACAGACGAAGTGCTCTTCCTCCCCTGTCAGGCGCCAAGCGAAGCGAGATTGACCCGGGGTTTCGGGTGACGCCTGTCCGACGCCCGCTTGCGGGCTAGTTCGTCGACCCGCCGGGGCAATCTTGCGAAAGCGCGGGTATCCAGCCGCAGGCTGGAAGCCGGTTCGGGGTCGCCTTCTTTTTGGTTATTTATCCCGGTTTACCGGGACACTTTCTTGGCGAAGCAAGAAAAAGTAACGTGTCCCCGGTCACCACCGGGTATGTAAATAGCCGTGCCGACGGTACTCAAGCGTTTGGTGCTCGGCTAATAAAAAGCACCGGGGAGATTAACTCCAGAAATCCTCGCCCAACAAACCTAAACCAACCCCATATCCACCGCCCGGACCCCCGGAAAAACCGCATCCAGCTGTTTGCCTGACAATCCATACATATGTCCGAACATCCCACCCAACATGCTCCGGTAATCATTCAACACCGGCCAGTCCCGATTCTGGAACAGCGTCGCAATCGACACCGCACTTTGCTGGCCAGCGATCTGGCCGCCACGAATGCCGCCACCCATTACCCAATACACACTGCCATGGCCGTGGTCGGTGCCTTTGTTGCCGTTTTCACGGAAAGTCCGACCAAACTCCGAGACCACAACCACGACAGTTTTTGACCACGTATCGCCGGTTTCCTGCGCAAATGCCGCAAGACCTTTTCCCAGATTGTTGAGATTGGTTGCCAGTGCACCATTGGCGTTGCCTTGGTTGACGTGCGTATCCCAGCCGCCGACATCCACAAACCCCAGCCGATACTGTTCGCGCATCAGTTTCCCCATCCGGCGGGCCTGATTTTCAAAGGCGGTACTGGACGCGGCGCCGCGGTTGGCGGCGGTCATTTCGTCTTGCAACATTTTGGCCACGTCCTGACGCAGGTTCAGGCCTTCGTGCACCTGTTGGGCGAGCGCAGTGTTGGAGTACATGGCAGCCAGCAGTTTTGATTGCCGCTCATCAAACGGGCTGTGATTGGCGTCTTGCAAAGCCACGTTGGGGATATTGATGCCGCCGCTGCAGCAGATCGGCAGCGTGCCAGTGAAAGAAATCGCCGGTATGCCCTGGATTTGCGCGGCCAGGCGATTGATAAACCCGCTCTGATAATCACGGTGCCCGCTCACCGGCTGGCCCAGTTCGATACTGTCTTGGGTTTCAAAGTGGCTGCGGGTCAGGTCGTCGGTACCGGCAAAGGGCATGAAGGCGATTTCGGAGCGTTGCCATAACGGGTAGAGCGAATCCTTCAGTGCTGGATGCAAACCCCAGTCAGTGGATAGCGGTAACGCCTGAGTTTTGGCAATCGAGATATTCGGGCGCACGCTGTAGTAATCGTCGCTGCTGATCGGCACCAGCAGGCTGGATGCGTCGTAACCACCGCGCAAAAACACCAGCAAAAACCGGGTGTCGGTGTTGCTGGCAGCGGCGAACAGCTTGCCGGACCAGCTTAATGTGGTCGCGCCAGCTGCCAAGGCCATCAGTTGCAATACGCGGCGGCGTTCGGGGGAGAAATCGGCGATGGCGTCAGTCATACATGAACTCCGGCGATGACAGCAGCAACATGTTCCATTCTTGCTGGGAGGCGGCTTGCGTCAGCGCGTTGCGGGTGGTGTCGGAGACGTACGGATCAAACAGCTGGTAATAAAGGCGGTTGTTCAGCATCGGAAAGCCGGTGCCCTTGCTGCCATCGGGTTGGTCGAACAAACCGGCGTTACCGGAGCCGATGGCCCGGGCAATTTCAAAGCGTTTTACCATCTGGCCCGAGCTGGACCATGCCTCGGCGGTGAGCGGATAGCCGTCTGGCGTGAGGCGGCCATATAGCGGCTCGCCCAGATTGTTGAGCCAGTTCACTTCCGGTTTCAGATTGATGATCTGGCGGCCGTCATAAGCCAGCCGCAATGCCGATACCGTATACGCCATCGGGTCTTTGAACTGCTTGCCCAGTGACGCTGTGAATTCGCGGCTTTGCAGCAGTGTTTTGAGGACGGCGGCAATGTCGCCATCCGTGTGTTGCCAGGTTTTGGCCATTTGCTCGACCACGTGTTCGGGCGGCGTTTGCGCCATGAAATAGGTGGCGATCTTGCGGCTGACAAAACGGGCGGTGGCGGGTTGGTTGGCCAGAATGTCGGCAACTTGTACGATCTCGGCAAAGCCTTTGCCGTCGATGGTCTGCCCCAGAAACTGCTTGCTGCCAAAGTCGTGCCGCTGTGGGTTGAATTCAAACACGCCGTTGCGCACCAGATAAGCCGCCAACTCCGGTTTGACCTTGGGCGGTTGCGGATTGAAGTTGACGCCCAGGCCGGTAAACACGCGGGCCAGTTCCTGCACATCTTGCTGGGTATAACCGCTGTTCACGCCCATGGTGTGCAGTTCCATGATCTCGCGGGCGTAGTTCTCGTTGATTTTGCCGACGGCGTTTTGCGCGTTATCCAGATACACCAGCATGGCGGCGTTGGTCATGGTGGCCAGTAACAAATCGCGAAAATGCCCCAATACATGCGGGCGAATGGCCGTTTCTTCGTAATCCGGGATCAGATTACGCAGGTTGTTCTTACCCGCGTAAACACTGAAATGGTTGAGCCAGAACCAGTTCATGCGCTCTTGTAATTGGTCGGGCGAATACAGATCACGCAACAAATGACGCTGCATGGTTTCTTGCAGCAGATCGTTGCCCAAGTCATTGCGGGCTTTTTGCAGCGCCTGTTTTTGCTCGTCTTTGGTAGCGGTTTTGAGTTGGTCGTTGATATAACGCCAGTTGTTTTCCAGCGTCAGTGGCGTTTGCTGGTCGACCCACAATCCAGCAATTTGCTGTTTGACGGGCGCAGGCAGGTCACGGTCACCATGCGGATGCAGTTGATCATCCAGAAAATTCGCGCGGCCCAATTTGCGATACCGCGCCACGGTGGCGCTGTCGGCGCCCCAAGTTACGCGTTGCAGCCAGTTCAGATCGGCTTGCGGCAAGTCTGACGACGAATCGGCCAGCGTGCCCGAGCTGTAGAGCAGGCTGCCCAGCGCCAACGCGCCAGCAAGAAAAGGGCCGGTTCGGAACATGCGTTCGTATCCTTGATCTGCGAGATCGCAATAAACATTCAACGGTTGGCTGGCCCCGACGATGACCGCCGCATGTAACGGACAGTAAGCAAGCTCACACATAGCCTTGCGGCCAGTCCACCGGGCGAAAGCACGCGCTCTGCGCTTATCGCAATGGCCTGTCCGTTAGCTGCTCTACAATGCGAAAGCCAGCCTTTACACATTTTTTACCTTCGACTAACCCTGGCTTAAGTCGATTTGCGGCAGACTTCGGGCCGTGGCTGTGATCTATACACTTGTAAGCAGCGAGTCCTGTAACAGGTTGGCGTTCGCCATCGGTATTAGTGCCGGATGTCGCGCCGTAAACTGGCTCCGCTGCCTTGCGTTGATCAATTCGCACCGTTGTTCCATACGTTTTAGAGCCGCTCGCCCCATCGTCCCGGCTGTTGCCGGGGTTGCAAGCAGAGTAACAAGCGCCCGCTTTACCGGCACAAGAAGTCCGGACGGCAGCGCGAGTGGTTATTAAAGCCCGTTGAAGGGCCGCACCGGATAACACTGGATTACCTCATGTCTGCTGACCAGCACCAAAACCCGCCTGTAGTTTCCGCTTCCAGTTTTCAGCCCCAGTCCCGTCGCCGCGTGTGGCCGTGGCTACTCGCCGCCGTGGTGGTGGTGGCCGGTGCCGGGTACTTCATCCATAACGCCAAGCCAGGCGCTGCGGCCCAGGCTGGCGGTGGTCGTCGCGGGGGTGCGGCTGGAGCGGGCGGGGCGCCGATGCCGGTGCAGGCGCGCAAAGTACATGCGGGTGATCTGAACGTTTATCTCACTGGCTTGGGTACTGTGACGCCAGCCAATAGCGTGATCGTGCACACGCGGGTCGATGGCTTGCTGCAAAAAGTGTTGTTCACGGAAGGCCAGGTAGTGAAAGAAGGTCAGGTGCTGGCGCAGATTGATCCAGCGCCGTTTGCCGTTACCGTCGCGCAAGCACAAGGCCAGTTGCTGCGCGATCAAGCGCAATTGCTGGGTGCCCAACAAGATCTGGCGCGTTATCAGACGCTGCTGACGCAAGAATCTATCTCTAAGCAACAGGTTGATCAGCAACAGGCGCTGGTCAAGCAATACGAAGGCACGGTCAAGGCCGACCAGGCGGCGGTGGATAGCGCCAAGTTGCAGTTGTCGTACACCAAAGTGACCGCGCCTGCGTCCGGCCGTATCGGTTTGCGCCAGGTCGATCCGGGCAATATGGTGCATGCGGCGGATACCAATGGCTTGGTGGTGATTAACCAGGTCACGCCGATTTCCGTCATGTTTACCATTCCGGAAACCAACCTGCCGGCGGTGTTGCAGCAGGTCAACAATGGCCAGACGCTGGCGGTAGATGCCTTTGATCGTGGCCAGACCATCAAGCTGGCGAGCGGTAAATTGCTGTCACTGGATAACCAGATCGACACCACTACCGGCACGGTGAAACTGAAAGCCGTGTTCCCGAATACCGATGGTTCGCTGTTCCCCAACCAGTTTGTGAACGCCCGTTTGCTGGTGCAAACGCGCCATGACGCCACCATTTTGCCAAGTGCCGCCGTGCAGCGCGGTACCGCAGGCACCTTCGTATTTGTGGTGGGCGATGATCAAACCGTCTCGGCCCGCCCCATCACACTTGGCCCGGTGGATGGAGACAACGTGGGTGTGGAGTCCGGCCTCAAGCCCGGCGAAACGGTGGTGATCGACGGCGGCGACAAGCTCAAGGAAGGCTCGCCGGTTGAGGTGATCTCGCCCAATGCCAGCGGCGTGGCAGGGCAAAAGCCGCATGCGCATCGCGGTAGTGGTCCGCATGGCATGCGAGCCAGTGGCGCGTGGAAACACAAGCAGAGCCAGGAATAAGGCGATGAGTCGGTCTGATCGTCCCCTGTTCCGGAGCCATAAATGAATCCCTCACGCCTGTTTATTCTGCGGCCAGTAGCAACGTCGTTGCTGATGGTCGCCATCTTGCTGGCCGGTCTGGTGGCCATGCGCTTTTTGCCGATTTCTGCGTTGCCGGAAGTCGACTACCCGACCATTCAGGTGGTCACGCTGTACCCTGGCGCCAGCCCGGACGTCACGACGTCATCCATTACCGCGCCGCTCGAACGCCAGTTCGGGCAGATGCCTGGGCTGAACCAGATGTCGTCGGTGAACTCCGGCGGTGCCTCGGTAATTACTTTGCAGTTCAATCTGGCTATCGGGCTGGACGTAGCCGAACAGGAAGTACAAGCCGCCATCAACGCCGCCAGCAATTTGTTGCCAACCGATCTGCCGATGCCGCCGATTTACAGCAAGGTGAATCCGGCCGATACGCCAATCATGACGCTGGCAGTGACCTCCGGCACCATGACGCTGCCCAAGGTCGAAGACCTGGTGGATACGCGACTGGCGCAAAAGATTTCGCAATTGCCGGGCGTAGGTCTGGTGAGTTTGTCCGGCGGGCAACGTCCGGCGGTGCGGATTCAGGCGAATCCGCAGCAATTGGCATCGTACGGGCTGAATATCGAGGACGTGCGCACTGCCATTGGCAACGCCAATACCAATCAGGCCAAGGGCAGTTTTGATGGCCCGATGCGTGCCTCAACCATTGATGCCAACGACCAGCTCAAGTCGGCGGCCGAGTACAACAGCCTGGTGCTGGCATACAAAAATGGCGCAGCGATTCGCTTGTCGGATGTCGCAACCATTGTCGATGGCTCCGAGAACACCCGCCTGGCGGCCTGGGCCAACGAAAAACCGGCCATTCTGGTGAATATCCAGCGCCAGCCTGGGGCCAACGTCATTCAGGTGGTCGATAGCATCAAGCAACTGCTGCCATCGTTGCAGGCTACGTTGCCTGGCGCGGTGCAGGTGCAAGTGCTGACTGACCGTACCACGACCATCCGCGCATCCGTGCTGGACACCATGTTTGAACTGCTGCTGGCGATTGCGCTGGTGGTGCTGGTCATCTACGTGTTCTTGCGCAACGTGCCTGCCACCATTATCCCGAGTGTGGCAGTGCCGCTGTCTTTGGTGGGCACATTTGGCGTGATGTATATGTGCGGGTTCTCGATCAACAACCTGACGCTGATGGCGCTGACTATCGCCACCGGTTTTGTGGTCGATGACGCCATCGTGATGATCGAAAATATCTCGCGTTATATCGAAGAGGGCGAAGAGCCGATGAAGGCCGCGCTCAAGGGCGCCGAGCAAATTGGCTTCACCATTATCTCGCTGACTTTTTCGCTGATCGCCGTGTTGATTCCGCTGCTGTTTATGGGCGATGTAGTGGGGCGCTTGTTCCGCGAATTCGCCATTACCCTGGCGGTATCGATCCTTATTTCTGCAGTCGTCTCACTCACGCTCACGCCGATGATGTGCGCGCGTTTGCTCAAGCACACGCCGGAAGAAAAACAAAGCCGCTTCTATCACAGCATGGGTGCGTTCTTTGATAATGTCATTGCCCGCTACGGCAAGATGCTGACGTGGGTGCTGGACCATCAGCGTATGACGCTGACCGTTGCAGTGGGCACGATTGCGCTGACTGCGTTGCTGTTTGTGTTCGTGCCCAAGGGTTTCTTCCCGGTGCAGGATACCGGCGTGATTCAGGGTATCTCGGACGCTTCGCAATCGGTGTCGTTTACCGCGATGGCGCAGCGGCAGCAGGCGCTGGCTGATGTCATCCTGAAAGACCCGGATGTGGATTCGCTGTCGTCGTTTATCGGGGTAGATGGCGTTAACGCCACGCTCAACAGTGGCCGTTTCTTGATCAACCTGAAGCCGCACGATCAGCGCAGTTCGTCTGCTACCGATGTGATTCGCCGCTTGCAGCCGGAAGTAGCCAAGGTCGAGGGTATCTCGCTGTTCATGCAGCCGGTGCAGGATCTGACCATTGAAGATCGCGTAGCGCGTACGCAGTATCAGTTCACGCTGCAAACTGCGGACATCAACCAGCTGAGCGAATGGACGCCCAAGCTGGTAGCCAAACTGGCCACGCTGCCGCAACTGGCGGACGTGACCAGCGATTTGCAAGACAAAGGTTTGCAGGCGTACGTGGATATTGATCGCGACGCGGCAGGGCGCCTGGGCATTACCCCAGCGGCGATTGATAACGCGCTCTACAGTGCCTACGGCCAGCGCATGATTTCCACTATCTACACCCAGGCCAACCAGTACCGCGTGATTCTGGAAGCCTCGCCTGAACAGGCTGTCGGTCCGCAATCGCTGGAGAATCTACACGTGGCTGGCACCAACGGCGTGCAAGTACCGTTGTCGGCGGTGGCCAAGGTGGTGGAGAAAAACACCCCTCTGGTGATCAACCATCTGTCGCAGTTCCCGTCGTCTACCGTGTCGTTTAACCTGGCGCCGGGCGCGTCGCTGGGTGAAGCGGTGAAACTGATCGACCAGGCGGAGCAAGAAATCGGCATGCCAGCGGCGGTGGAAACCAGCTTTCAGGGCGCTGCGCTGGCTTTCCGGGCGGCACTGTCCAACGAGCTGTGGCTGATTCTGGCGGCGATTGTCACGATGTATATCGTGCTGGGCGTGTTGTACGAGAGCTATATCCACCCGATCACCATTCTGTCGACCTTGCCGTCGGCTGGTATCGGCGCACTGCTGGCGCTGTTGCTGGCGCGCACTGATCTGAGCGTGATTGCCATCATCGGTATCGTGCTGTTGATTGGTATCGTCAAGAAAAACGCCATCATGATGATCGACTTTGCCTTGCAGGCAGAGCGTGACGAAGGCAAGCCGCCGCGTGAAGCCATCTACCAGGCATGTTTGCTGCGCTTCCGGCCGATTCTGATGACGACCATGGCGGCATTGCTGGGCGCTTTGCCGCTGATGCTGGGCACGGGCGTGGGTTCCGAATTGCGCCATCCGTTGGGCGTAACCATGGTTGGTGGTTTACTGGTCAGCCAGTTGCTCACGCTGTTTACCACGCCGGTGATTTACCTGTGGTTTGACCGCGTCAGCCTGCGTTTCCGTAACTGGAAGGCGCAACGCGATGGCGGCACCACCGCCGCGTCAACGGACGTGCGCTGATGAGTTTTTCATCTACTTTCATCAAGCGCCCGGTCGCCACCACACTGCTCACGGTTGGCATTGCGCTGGCTGGTGCGGTGTCGTTCTTGCTGCTGCCAGTGTCGCCGCTGCCGCAGGTGGATTACCCGACGATCTCGGTTTCGGCCAGCTTGCCCGGCGCTTCGCCCGATACCATGGCCGCCACCGTCGCGACGCCACTGGAACGTGCGCTGGGCCGCATTGCGGGCGTGACGGAGATGACGTCTTCCAGCTCGCTCGGTTCTACCCGGGTGACGCTGCAGTTTGATCTGAATCGCGATATCAACGGTGCGGCGCGCGATGTGCAAGCGGCCATCAATGCCGCTCGCAGTTTGTTGCCGACCGGCATGCCGAGCAATCCAACCTATCGCAAAGTCAACCCGGCCGACGCGCCGATCATGATTCTGGCGCTGACCTCAGACACCCTGAGTCAGGGCCAGATGTATGACGCAGCCTCGACCATCCTGGCGCAAAAGCTGTCGCAGATTGATGGTGTTGGGCAGGTGGACGTGGGCGGCAGTTCGCTGCCGGCGGTACGGGTGGAATTGAATCCGCTGCAGCTGAACCAGTACGGTGTGTCGCTGGAAACCGTGCGCACTGCGCTATCAGCCGCCAACGCCAATCGCCCCAAGGGCCAGACTGAAGACGGTGATCGGCACTGGCAGATTTACGCCAGCGATCAGGCCAAAACCGCCAAAGAATATTTGCCGCTGATTGTCAGTTACAAAAACGGCAACGCGGTGCGCCTGGCAGATGTGGCCGAGGTTAAAGACTCGGTGCAGGATGTGCGCAACGCGGGTTCGGCCAATGGCAAACCTTCGGTACTGCTGATTTTACGGCGGCAGCCTGGCGCTAACATCATCGAAACAGTGGATCGGGTGAATGCTGAACTGCCGGGCCTGACGGCGCAAATTCCGGCGGCAATTAACGTCGCCGTAGCCATGGATCGCTCGCCGACCATCCGCGCCTCGCTGTCTGAAGTGGAGCGCACGCTGATCATCTCGGTAGCGCTGGTGATCATGGTGGTGTTTTTATTCCTGCGAAATGGTCGCGCGACATTGATTCCGGCGGTGGCCGTGCCGGTGTCATTGATCGCCACCTTTGCTGCGATGTATCTGTGCGGATTCAGCCTGAATAACCTGTCGCTGATGGCATTGACCATCGCCACCGGTTTTGTGGTGGATGACGCCATCGTGGTGCTGGAAAACGTATCCAGGCATATCGAAGAGGGCATGAAACCGTTCCAGGCAGCCATGGCCGGTGCGCGCGAGGTGGGTTTTACGGTTATCAGCATGAGCATTTCGCTGGTGGCGGTGTTTATTCCGATTCTGATGATGGGCGGGATTGTCGGGCGGTTGTTCCGCGAATTTGCGGTGACACTGTCGGTGGCCATTCTGGTGTCACTGGTCGTTTCGCTGACCACCACGCCAATGATGTGTTCGCGCCTGCTGCGCGCCGAGCGCAAAGAACATGGCCGCTTGTATCGCCTGAGCGAACGCATCTTCAACGGGATGCAAAACGGGTATCGGCGCTCGCTCACGTGGATTTTGCGGCACGGCCCGCTGACCATGCTGATTCTGCTGATCACCGTTTGCCTGAACGTGTATCTGTACGTGGTGATCCCCAAAGGGTTCTTCCCGCAGCAAGATACCGGCCGTATTACCGGCAACGTGCAGGCCGATCAGAGTATTTCGTTCCAGGCCATGCGCCTGAAAATGGCCGACTTTACCCGGATTGTAAAAAACGATCCGGCGGTCGATTCGGTAGTGGCTTATACCGGCGGTGGCCAGCGCAACAGTGGTTTCATGTTTGTCTCGCTCAAGCCATTGGCCGAACGCAAGCTCTCGTCCGATGCGGTGATTGCACGGCTGCGCGACAAACTGGCCCACGAACCGGGCGCGAAGTTGTTCTTGCAATCAGTCCAGGATATTCGCGTGGGTGGCCGAAGCTCTAACGCCCAGTATCAATACACCTTGCAAGCCGATGACCTGGCCGTGCTGCGCGAATGGCAGCCGAAAATCCAGAATGCGCTGGCCAATGTCGACATTCTCAAAGATGTAAACACCGACCAGCAAGACAAAGGTTTGCAGACCACGCTGACGCTCAATCGCGATGCCATTGCGCGGCTGGGGCTGACGGTGAGCCAGGTTGATTCGGTGCTCAATGACGCATTCGGCCAGCGCCAGGTCTCCACCATTTACCAGCCGCTAAACCAGTACCACGTAGTGATGGAAGTTGCCCCGCAATACTGGCAGAGCCCGGAAGCGCTGAAGAATATCTACATCATCAGCTCGACTGGGGCGCAGGTGCCGTTGTCGACCGTGGCAAGCTATGCACCGACATTTACGCCGCTGGCAGTGAACCACCAGGGCGAATTTGTGGCGGCGACGATCTCGTTCAATCTGGACCCGGGAACGTCATTGTCTGAAGCGCAGACGGCCATTGAAGACACCATGAACCGGCTGAGCGTACCGTCGTCGATACACGGCAGTTTTGCCGGTAGCGCCGCCGCTTTCCAGCAGTCCAATGACTCTCAGAAGTGGCTCATTCTGTCAGCCATTGTGGCGGTGTATATCGTGCTGGGCATCTTGTATGAGAGCTACGTGCATCCGATCACCATCTTGTCGACGCTCCCTTCGGCAGGTGTCGGGGCACTGTTGGCGCTGATGTTGTTCAAAACTGAATTCACCATCGTGGCGTTGATTGGTGTGCTGTTGCTGATCGGTATCGTTAAAAAGAACGCCATCATGATGATCGACTTTGCGCTGGATGCAGAGCGTCGCCAGGGCATGAGTTCGCGTGATGCCATCTTTCATGCCTGCATGTTGCGCTTTCGGCCGATCATGATGACCACCATGGCGGCCATTCTTGGGGCCATTCCGCTGGCGCTGGGACATGGCGATGGCGCCGAGCTGCGTCAGCCGTTAGGCATCTCGATCGTTGGTGGTCTGGTGGTGAGCCAGATACTGACGCTGTACACCACACCCGTAATGTATCTCTACCTGGATCGTTTCCGTCTCTGGTGTTTGCGCCGCATGGGCCGCACTGAAACCCAAACGACCTTTGACGCGCAAAGTGGAGCAGGAGTCCGCTAAATGAACCGAAAACGACAAATCAGCCTGATGACCCTTGCCATCGTCACCGCCTTGACTGGTTGTGCCGTTGGCCCTGACTACAAAGGCGCGCCCCAGGTCGATGCTGGTACCGCGTTCAAGGAGGCGGCAGGCTTTAAACCAGCCAACCCGCAAGAGCTGACACCGCGCGGCAAATGGTGGGAAGCCTACGGTGACCCGACGCTCAACGGTCTGATGGAACAAGTCCAGATCAGCAACCAGAACGTGAAGCAGTTCGAGGCGCAGTATCGGCAGGCCCAGGCCGCTGGTGACGTGGCCCGCGCCGCATTCTGGCCCACGGCCGGGCTGGATCTGTCCGCCGGTCGCAGCCAGAGCAACACCAGTACCGTGAGCGGTACCGGTGGAGCAGGCGCCACCACATCCAACCGCACCGCCATCAAGAACAACTATGGCACGGTGCTCGATGCCAGCTGGGAACCGGATATCTGGGGTAAGGTCCGCCGCCAGGTAGAAGCGCAAGACGCCAGCACGCAAGCCAGCGCAGCTAATCTGGCTGGGGCTTTGTTGTCGGCACAAGCCACACTGGCGCAGGATTATTTCCAGCTGCGCGTGCTGGATGGGCAAAAGGCGTTGTACGTACAGACCGTCGCTGCTTACCAGAAGTCGCTGAATCTGACGCAGAACCAGTACAAAGCCGGCATCGTGACACGTGCAGATGTGGCGCAGGCGCAAACGCAGTTGTATGCGGCGCAGGCTTCACTGACTGACTTGGGCGTTTCGCGGGCACAGCTGGAACACGCCATTGCCATTTTGATTGGCAAGGCTCCGTCCAACTTCACGCTGCCAGAAGAAACCCTGGCCGCGAACTTGCCAGGCATCCCGGCCGGTTTGCCTTCTCAGTTGCTGGAACGTCGCCCGGATATCGCCGCCGCAGAACGTGCCGTCGCCCAAGCCAATGCCAACGTCGGTGTGGCCACAGCCGCTATGTATCCAGCGCTGACGCTCTCTGCCACCGGTGGTTATCAGGGCAATAACTTTGCCGATCTGTTTAATTTGCCCAGCCGGATCTGGTCGCTCGGGGCCGGGCTGACGCAGCCGATCTTTGAAGGCGGTTTGCTGCGCGCCGGTAAAAACGAGGCTGAAGCCCAATACGACGCGGTGGTGGCAGAATATCGCCAGACCGTGCTGGGTAGCTTGCAGGAAGTAGAAGACAATCTGGCCGCGCTGCGGATTCTGGAAGACGAAGCCAAAACCCAGGAAATGACGGTGCATGCGGCGCAAGATTCGGCCGATCTGGCGTTCAATCAGTACAAAGCCGGAACTGCGACCTATGTAAATGTGGCGACGACGCAGGCTGCTTTGCTGAACGCGCAAAGCAATGCGCTGAACGTGCGGCAGCGGCGCTTTACCGCCAACGTGTTGTTGATCAAAGCATTGGGCGGTGGCTGGGAAGCGTCTGAAATGACGCAAACCGCATCGGCAAAGTAAACCGGCAATACGCATGAACGTAGCAGCAAAAAAGCCTCCGAAACTGGAGGCTTTTTTCATTTGTCTGGGCCGAAAGTCTTCGCGCGTTACCTCGCCCTCAATGCTGCCAGCCGCGCCGGTTAATCCACAGCGCCGCAAGCATCACCAGTCCGCCAATCACCAGCCTTGGGATATCCGCATGCTGGTTGAAGAACGCCAGATTGATGAGCAAGCCCACTGGAATATGCATGTTGTTCATGGCGCCCAGCGTACCGGCATCGACCATGCAGGCGCCTTTGTTCCACCAGTAAAAACCCAGCGCTGACGAGATCAGTCCCAGGAACGCCAGCACGGCAAACTGGTCAAGGGTCGCGGGCAATTTGGCCGCGTTGCCAAAAATCAGGAACGAGGGCAGGGCGACGATCAACGCGCCGAGAAAGAAATAACCAAACGAGCGATATTGCGGCAGGTCGCTCGGGTAACGGGCAACCAGACGGCGGTATCCAACCTGGCCCGCCGCAAAGGTCAGATTGGCCGCTTGCAGCAGCAAAAAGCCGGTGAGGGCGTTGCTGTCGATGTGGTCGTAACGGATGATCAGCGAGCCAATCACTGCCACCAGCGCCGCAGCAAAGGCGCGCGGATTGAAGCGGCGTTGCAGCAGATCGTCCAGCAGCGTGATGTAGATCGGCGTGAAGATGGTGAACAGCAGCACCTCCGCCACACTGACAAAATGAAAAGAGCGATACAACAGCAGATAAGTCACGCCAAACTGCAACGCGCCAGCCGCCATGGTGCCCAGCTTGCGCATGCCGGCAATGCCGTTCCAGGCCGTAAATGGCAGAAAGACCAGCCCGGCAATGGCCACGCGGGTGAGCACGGCAAAATCACTATCGACATGACCGGCCAGAAAGATGCCAATCAGATTGAAAGACAGCGCCCAGACGACGGTGATGATGGCGAGATAAGGCATACGGGAACCTTTGAACAAGTTTTTTGGGGCAGCGACGGTCCTTTGCGGGATGGAGCGCGGCGTCAGCCTGTATGACAGGCCCATTACCTGTTCAGGGCCTGCAACACAGCAAGCAGCCCGCAACGGACTGTCCCTGCGGGTTTGCGCGAAATCGGGTGCCTGCCGCCCCGTTGCTGTGTCCAAAGGCGCTTGGCCTTGGGGCACAGCAACGGGTCAACAGATCATCCCGATTTGGCGCAAACGCTGCTCCCAAAGAACCCGTTCAGAGGTTCCTTGAGATCTTCCGCAGCGGTTTTGTACAAGTTGTAATATGACGAAATACTAATTTCGTGCGCGGATGATACAGTGCTGGCGGATTTCGGCCTATCATTCGGGAGTGCGCTTTATGTTGCTTTGCATCAAACCGACCGGTCCAGTGAATGGCCGCGTTGTGCAAGGCCTTGAGTGCCCTTCATTTTCTCGTTATAGCGTTGTGTCATGTCTTCAGATTCCAGCTCTACCCAATTGCCCGATACCGCCGCCGAAGCAGGCGTCACCCGGCGTGTCGTCAGCATTGTGATGTTCACTTTCATTGCTTATCTCACCATCGGTATTCCGCTGGCGGTGCTGCCTTCTTATGTCCATCTGGATCTGGGTTTCGGCTCGGTATTGGCGGGGCTGGTGATCAGCGCGCAGTATCTGGCCACGCTGGCCAGTCGCCCGCAGGCTGGGCGAATGTCGGATAACCTGGGCGCCAAACGTACCGTGTTATATGGCTTGGCCGCCGCGGGTGTCAGTGGCGTGTTCATGCTGCTGGCCGCGCTGACCAGCCATATGCCAGGCGTGAGTTTTGCCTTGTTGTTGGTGGGGCGTCTGATCCTGGGTTTTGCTGAAAGCTGCTGTGGTACTGGCGCCATTACCTGGGGCATCGGTACGGTGGGTGCGCAGCATACCGCCAAGGTTATTTCCTGGAATGGTGTCGCCACCTATGGCGCATTGGCCGTCGGTGCGCCGCTGGGCGTTATGCTCACGCACCAGTTTGGCTTTGCCGTGATCGGCATCGTAGTCATGCTGCTGGGCGTGCTTGGTGTTGCCTTGGCGCTGCCGCGCACAGCTTCACCGATTGTGCATGGTGAGCGCCTGCCGTTTCGCAGCGTGCTGGGCAAAGTGTTCGCTTATGGCACGGGGCTGGCGCTTGGTTCGGCCGGATTCGGCACCATCGCCACATTTGTGACGTTGTTCTACGCCAGCCGCCACTGGCCCAATGCGGCGTTCACGCTGAGCATGTTCGGTCTGTGTTTTGTCGCGACGCGTCTGATATTTGCGCGCAGCATCAACAGCTACGGCGGCTTCAAAGTGGCGATTGTGTCATTTGTGGTGGAGTGCATTGGGCTTACCCTGTTGTGGACCGCGCTGACGCCCACCATGGCGCTGGTCGGCGCTGCGCTGACCGGCATCGGTTTCTCGCTGGTGTTCCCGGCGTTGGGTGTCGAAGCCGTGGCATTGGTGCCCGCTGCCAGCCGTGGCGCTGCGCTAGGGGCGTATTCGGTGTTTCTGGATGTGGCTCTAGGCCTGATCGGGCCGGTTGCTGGCTTGATTATTGGTGGCTATGGCTACCCGGCCATTTTCTTTGTGGCGGCCATTGCTGCAGCGGCGGGCGTGGTGCTTACGGTGGTGTTGCATCACAAAAATCCACGCGGGCCGCAGGCGATTGCTGCGGCATAAAGCACTGATGCAGACCACGACCGGCTGAGCACTCCAACGCCAGTCAGCAAGGTATTTCCCAAAGCCCGACGAAGCAGCTTCGCCGGGCTTTGTCGCATCTACGCGACGTTTCCAACAGTCCTTGCAGGCGAAACGTAAGCAAGCTGCACCATTTTTATGCTATTTGATATTCAGGGGGCTCAAAAAATGCCAGGGTTCCCGGCGCGATCATTCGAACTATTCCGTAATCGCCTCCCTTGGCTTGAACTTGAACTATCTAGAACCTTATCGATTCTGCGGGAATATCACGCACATGCGTCGCTTGATCCAGTGCCTTGCACTTATGTTGTTGGTAATGAACGTCCCGACATGGGCCGCCAATCCGATTTCCATCGTCGAGCATTCGGCTTCCGCGCCGATGGCCTCAGCGCCAGAACCGGCCGACTTTCGCTATATGAACCGGACCATCGTCCAGTTCCGCGACGATCTGGCGGGAGCGACTCCAGCGGTGCGGGCACAACGCGCGCAAGCCGTGCTGGAAAGCCTGAAGGAATCCGATCTGGATCTGCCGCTCAATCGCATTCAGGTGCTGTTTGGCAATATCCAGGTCACGGTATTCCAGTTGGGCGACCGGCTGCTGTTCTCACTCTTGCCGAATGACCAAAACCCCGGCGATCGCCGGCCCTTTGAGGCTTTTGCCACGGATACCGAAAGTAATCTCAAAACGGTACTGGCCGTGCGCAAAGAAGGCATGCATTGGCCCAATCTGATCCACGGCATTGTGGCGACATTGCTGGCCGTTGCCGTGCTGGCAATGGCCGTGTGGGGGCTGGGCCGTTTACGCAAAATACTGCTGCGCTGGTGTGAGCGTTTGCAGAAACGCCATGATGAAGCCGAAGCAACCACAGGGTTTGACTGGCTGGGCGCCTCGGTACAACTGGCGCATCGGTTGATCCAGATTTGTTCCGCCTTTGCATTGCTGACTTTGTTGTATGTCTGGTTGGTATTCGTGCTCAAGCAGTTCGTGCTGACCCAACCACTGGGTGATCGCATGGGCGGCTTTCTGGTGGATCTGCTGACACGTATTGCCGAAGGCTTTGTGAGCGCAGTACCGGGCGTGATCACCGTGGTGGTGATCTTGCTGATCACCCGGGCGGTGCAAGACATCATTGCCCGGGTGTTCGAGGCGGTGCAGAAAGGGCGCATGGAAATCCCCGGCTTGCATCCGGATACCGCCGGTGCCACGCGCCGCATGGTATCGGTGATGGTATGGGCGCTGGGGCTGACGTTTGCCTACCCGTATATTCCCGGCTCGCAAAGTGACGTGTTCAAGGGCTTGTCGGTGCTGTTCGGCTTCATGATCACGCTGGGCTCGGCGGGGATTGTGAATCAGCTCATGAGCGGCATGGTGCTGATTTATTCGCGGGCGCTGACCAAGGGCGATCTGGTGGCGATCGGCGAAACCACAGGCGTGGTGACTGAGCTTTCTACTTTGTCGGTCAAACTACTGACGCTGCGCAAAGAGGAAATCACCATCCCGAACGCGGTGGTAGTGGGCAATACCATCCACAACTACACCCGCGCCGCCGGGGCAACCGGGTCGCTCTTGTCCACGACCGTGACCATCGGTTACGACACGCCATGGCGGCAGGTACATGCCATGCTGGAGGCCGCCGCGCAAAAGACGCCTGGGCTGGCAGCAACGCCAGCGCCTTATGTGTTGCAACGCGCGCTGTCGGACTTTTACGTGGAATATCAACTGTTTGCCCACACGCCAGATCCGATGGGGCGGGCCGGAACCTTGTCTGTGCTGCATGCCAATATCCAGGACGAGTTCAACACCTGGGGCGTACAGATCATGTCGCCGCATTTCGAGGAGCAACCGCATCAAGCGGTACTCGTGCCCAAAGGCCAGTGGTATCCGGCGCCAGCCAAACCGGCCAATGGCGAGGGGACTTCCTGACCAGCGGCGTTGTTTCACAACCAGACTGCCTCGCGACCAGTCTTACAAGCGTCTAGCTTTAGGAATGAGCATTAATGAGGTGCACAAGGCTGATCAACCCGGCCTTGCTGCCCACACAACAAGATCGATAAAAAAAACGGACTCACTCGCCAGTCCCAGGTGCAATGAGCCGGGAGATGCGTATGCGACAAGGCTTGTTCAAGCTAAGGGTCCGGTGCGCGCTGGTGAGTAGTCTTTCCGGCATTTTGCCTGCTGTTGCCTTGGGCGACGGTTTTGTTCCCGATATGTCCATGCAGCCCGGCGCAACGCTGGTGGCATCCCGTCTGGGTAATAGCAGTACCAACACTGGCTGGGGCAGCAAAAGCACCGAACCGGGCGCAGCTGCCTATTTATTGAATAGCCAATGGAGCCTGGTGACCCAGCCCTTGCTCAACGGCGGGCAGTCTGACTTGTTGCCCGGCTCCAACCCCTACGGCACCGGTCAAGACGTGCAGAACGTTTTGGTGCTGCCAGCCAAAGTTCCTGAGAGTGGCTGGATCGCCGGCGGCGGGACTGCTTTTCTGGGCGACAACACACTGGTTTCCACCGCACCGCTGACCCGCTGGGGCGGCGGCCCCTCCGGCATTGTCATGATGCAAAACCAGAGCTGGAGTTGGGGCGTGGAGGCCAACCATATTTGGTCGTATACCATTCCGGCTTTGCACGGCAACGCCAGTACCTCGGCCTTTCAACCGTTTATGGCTTTCACTCAAAGTTCCGGGCTGACATGGTCGGTAGGTTCCGAAACCACCTACGATTGGGTGGATAAAGTGTGGACCGTGCCGGTGAGCGCCGGCCTGAGCAAAATGTTTTCATTTGGTAGCCAGAAAGCCATGCTGGGTGTCGAAGGCAAATACTGGATTGCGCGCCCGGATAGCGTGCCGGGCTGGGGCGTGCGTCTGACTGCCTCGGTGTTATTTCCGGATTAGCCCATCTTTAATGATATGGCCGGTTGTACTGGCTGCCGGTAGAACCAGGTGCAAAGTTCGCAAACTGCCCTTGTCTGACTATGATGATGAATCAGCCAGCCCATCTATGCCTCGGGCACGGTGCAGTTGCCAGTCAATGGAGTTCACAACGCATGCCAAACGAAGAAGCCACCCTGGAACAGCGCAAAGCGATCGGGATCGAAGCACGCAAGCAAACCAAACGCAGCAGTCACCACAAGACTGGCAATACGGATCGCGATCCGTTGGCGTTGCTTGAGGCCAATAGCGAAGGGCGCGTGACCAAACTGGTGCCGTTGCGTTACGCGCGCATGCTGGTGTCACCGTTTGCGTTTTTCCGCGGCAGTGCAATTTTGCAGGCACATGATCTGGCAGGCACACCTGACTCCGGCATCCAGATGCAAATCTGTGGCGATTGTCATCTCTCCAATTTTGGCGGCTTTGCCACGCCAGAACGCAATTTGTTGTTTGACGTAAATGACTTTGATGAAACCCATCCCGGGCCTTGGGAGTGGGATCTGAAGCGTCTGGCCGCCAGTTTTGCCGTGGCCGCCCGCCACCTCGGGCACGGTGACTCAGCCGCCGAAGAAACGGCTTATATTGTGGCGGAGTCCTATCGGCAAAAAACGCTCGAATACGCAGAAATGGGCGCGCTGGAAACCTGGTATGACCAGATCACGTTTGAGCGAATTCTGGAAAGCGCCAAGACTGCCGAAGGGCGGCGGTTGGTGCGCGAGGGTATGGCCAAAGCCGACCGGCGCAGTAGCGAGGAGCTGCTGCCAAAACTGGGCGTGATGAAAGACGGCGTCTGGAAAATCCGCGATGCGCCTCCTGGTGTGTTTCATATTCACGGCAACACCAGCCTGTTTGATGAAGTGGATGACTGGGTGCAACTGGGCAGTCCGGAAGCGTTGATCAAAAAACTGTACAAAGAGTATTCGGGCACGATTTCGGCCAGCCACCGGCAATTACTGGAACGCTTCACGCTGCATGACATGGCCTTCAAGGTGGTTGGGGTGGGTAGCGTCGGTACCCGCTGCTTGATCGCCTTGATGATAGGCAGTCAGGGCGAGCCGTTGTTCCTGCAAATCAAGGAAGCCCGCGATTCGGTGCTGGCGCCGTATGTCAAACCCAAGACCCCGTTTCAACATCAGGGGCGAAGGGTGGTGGAAGGGCAGCGCCTGATGCAGGCTTCCAGCGATATTTTCCTGGGCTGGTCAACCGGGCCATCAGGGCGGCACTTCTATTTGCGCCAGTTGCGGGACATGAAAGTCTCGCCGCAGGTTGAATTGTTCGACTCCACCATACTCAAAGGCTATGCACGCTCCTGCGGCTGGGTCCTGGCGCGGGCACATGCAAGGGCCGGTGGTCTGGCAACGGAAGTGGCCGGGTACTTGGGTAAAAGCGACAGCATGGCGGTTGCCATTGGCAAATATTCAATGGCTTACGCCGACCAGGTCGAACGCGATTACGACATTTTCTCCAAAGCGTGTCGCTCCGGTCGGCTTGTCGCACGTACCGAAGCAGATTACACCGCAGATTTTCTGGTGTAGCTGCGCGGCGAGATGGGCTATAACCGCTATGAAAGGTATGTACGACGTTTTAAAATCCGGGCTAGCCCACCAAAAGGAATTTGCTTGATGCGTTCGATTCGTCAAATGGCCATTGCAATGGCTCTGCTAGCACCGCTAGCTGTTACCAGCCATGCAGCCGGCCTTGGCTTCATGAGTGACACGCCGCTGGCCCGGCTGAAGCCAGATGAAATCACCAGTCTGAACAAAACCATCCAGGATGCGCTGGCCAACAGCAAGATCGGAGAAAAGGAAAACTGGAGCAACGTGGATCAGCCCAGTTCCACACCAACTTCGGTAGAGATCACACCCACGCGTGATTTTGAGCGCGACGGCATGAGTTGCCGGGCGCTGATCCTGGCATTCAAGAGCAAGATCCAGAACGACACGATGACCCCATCCTATTGCAAAGCGGCAGATGGCACTTGGCAACTGGCGCCGCCGAACAGCGCCAAAAAGCCCAAAAATGCTTCGGCGACGACGACCAGGTAAGCGCTGGTTAGCCAGCAAAAAAGCATGCAGCCAGAACGGCGCATGCTTTTTTTTGTCCTGATTTTTAGGAAGTTACGAAATGTCACGTCCTCGGTCACAGCAAAAATACCCGCAGCGGGCTAAACTGCGATGATTGGACTATTGCAATTTATTTCCCGGAGTTTTCATGTTTGTTCAATTAGTACAGTCTCGGTTGAAAGATCCAAATTCATATGACGTATTTGTGTCTCTCACCAATGACATGCTGGCCTGGTTGCGGGTACAGGCGGGTTTTGTCGCCTACGAGATGTACGAAGGCGATGGTTACTTTTTCGACCGGCTAGTGTGGGAAGACGAAGCCAGCTGTCGCAATGCCGCAGATCGCTTCATGGATACCGGCACCGCTTTCAGCATGCTGGCGTTGCTGCAGCCTGAAATTCATACGCTATTTGGTGAAGAAGTCATGCGCTCGGTTGCGCAGCACATGACCTGATCAGGTCGCTCTGGCACTGCGGATGTTATTCTTGTCGCACCGGCCGCATGTAAGCCTGCCGGTTTTTCGACAATTTCTTTCCCGACATTCTTCGCCTATGCCCGCAGTAAAACTCGTTTGTTTTGATATGGATGGCACGCTGGTAGACAGTGAAAAACTGTGCAACCAGGCCTTTCTCGAACTCTTGCCGCAGCTGGACGAGACCATAGACGGCATGGTGCAGCGTTATCGCGGCATCAAATTCGCGCCCATTGCGGCTGATTTGGCCCGGCGGATAGGCCAGCCATTACCCGATGATTTCGAAGCCCGCTATCGCGCCCGCGTGGTCGAACTGTTTGATGCCGAACTGGAAGTCATGCCCGGCGTCATTGAAATGCTTGATCAACTGCATTTGCCGTTTTGTCTGGTCTCCAACGGCCCTGCCGCCAAAATTCGCCACGCGCTTGAAATCACTGGCTTGGCGGAGTTATTTGGCGAGCGCATTTACAGCGCGTACGACGTGGGCAAATGGAAGCCTGATCCCGCTTTGTTCCTGCATGTTGCTCAAGAACTGGGCGTTGACGCTGCCGCTTGCGCCGTCGTAGAAGACAGCCCAACGGGCATCCAGGCCGCATTGGGCGCGGGCATGCACGCCTTGTATTACCAGCCGCATGGCCAGCAAGACGCTGTTCCGGCCGGTGTAACGGCGTTTACCCATATGGCGCAATTGGTGCCACTGCTGCAGCAAATCAGCTGAACATCGCACACAAAACAAAGGCCCGGAGTAGTGATGATCCGGGCCTTTGTTTTGAGCGTGTATCTCCGCGCGCGATTTATTCGTCCATCAGCCGTACTTTGAAACGCTTGCCCTTGATATTGCTGTTGGAAAGCCGCTTGCAGGCTTCATCGGCAATATTGTGGTCGACTGCAACAAAGGTCGAAAAATCAAACACATTGATTTTGCCGATCTGTTCGCCTTTAAAACCGGCATCGCCAGTCAGCGCGCCCAGCACATCGCCGGGACGGATTTTTTCCTTGCGGCCAGCGGCAATGGCCAGTGTGGACATGGGCGGTTGCAGTGTCTTGCCATCGGCAGGCTTGGCTTCGTTCAGGTGATGCCAGACGGCTTTGACGCCTTGCTGGTAGTCCTCAATCAGCTTGACCCATTTCTTTTCGTTAGCTGCTGCCAGTGTCACCGCCAGACCACGTTCTTTGCCGCGACCAGTGCGGCCAATACGGTGGACGTGGACTTCAGCGTCTTTGGAGACGTCGACGTTCAGCACCATGTCCAGTGAGGCAATATCCAGCCCACGCGCGGCCACATCGGTGGCAACCAGGATGGAACAACTGCGATTGGCAAAGCGCACCAGAATCTCGTCGCGATCACGTTGTTCCATGTCGCCATAAAGAGCCAGGGCCGACAAACCACGCGCGCGCAGTTCTTCGGTCAGCTCGCGGCAATGGATTTTGGTATTGCAGAACGCCAGCGTGGAAACCGGACGGAAATGCTCAATAATCTGCGCGGCGGCGGCGTTACGCTCGGTGTGTTCAACGTCGTAAAAACGTTGTTCGATGCGGTTGGCATCGTGAAACGATTCCACTTTGACTTCCACTGGCTGGCGCAAGAACTCTGCACTTTGCTTGCGTACGTCTTCCGTATACGTGGCCGAGAACAGCAGAGTCTGCCGGCGTTGCGGACACTGGCGCACGATGTTGGCGACTTCGTCAAAGAAGCCCATATCGATCATGCGGTCGGCTTCATCCAGCACCAGTGTGTTGATGCGACGCAGGTCCAGCGTTTCGCGGAACAGGTGATCGTGCAGGCGGCCCGGCGTGCCGACCACGATATGCGCACCGTGTTCCAGCGAGCCAATCTGTGGCCCCATCGGCGTGCCGCCACACAGCGTGACGATCTTGATGTTGTCCATATGCCGCGCCAACTGGCGCAGCGATTTGGCCACCTGATCAGCCAGTTCGCGCGTAGGGCACATCACCAGCGCCTGAATCGCAAACAGCTTGGGGTTCAGGTTATGCAAAATGCCAAGGCCAAACGCCGCGGTTTTGCCGCTGCCGGTTTTGGCTTGGGCGATGACATCTTTGCGATCCAGGATCAGCGGCAAGCTGCGCGCCTGGATGTCGGTCATTTCAAAGTATTCAAGGCTGTCCAGATTGGCCAGTTGTTCTGGCGACAATGGCAGCGCGGAAAAAGGTTGTTTCCTGGTCACAGGGCGTCCTCGATTTTTAAGTGTGGATTAGAGGCTTGAGGGCCAGGGGGTAAGAATTTCAAAACCGTCGTCGGTTACGGCGATCATGTGTTCCCATTGCGCGGACAGCGAGCCGTCACGGGTCACAACGGTCCAGCCATCGGCCAGTGAGCGCACTCCTGGTTCACCGGCGTTGATCATCGGCTCCACAGTAAAGGTCATGCCTTTTTTCAGGCGCAGACCGGTGCCGGGGCGGCCGTAATGCAGCACTTGCGGGTCTTCGTGGTACACCCGACCAATGCCATGGCCGCAATATTCGCGCACCACCGAATAACCGCGGCTTTCGGCCAGCGTCTGGATTGAGTGACCCACATCGCCCAGCGTCGCGCCCGGTCTTACCACTTCAATGCCTGCCATCATTGCTTCAAAAGTCGTATCGACCAGTTTTTGCGCGGCGGGTGAGGGCGTACCGGCGTAGAACATGCGGCTGGTATCGCCGTGCCAGCCATCTTTGATGACGGTAACGTCGATATTGACGATATCGCCATCCTTGAGCAATTCCTTGGGGCTGGGAATACCGTGGCAAACCACGCCATTGACCGAGGTACACAGCGTTTTGGGGAAGCCGTGATAACCGACATTTGCAGGAACGGTTTTCTGGATTTTGGTGATGTATTCAAAACAGCGCCGATCCAGTTCTTCAGTCGACACGCCCGGCTGCACGTATTCGCTGATCATCTCCAGCACTTCGGCGGCCAGGCGGCCAGCCACGCGCATAGACTCAATCTGTTCGGGCGTTTTGAGGGTAATGGGCATTGCAATCCTTTGTTTTCTGCCTGAGGCAGCTATCCATAAACGGATTATCCCGTGCAATGTGCGGGACATACAGCTTTTTCGCGTTTTTTGGCCCGATAGACTCCGTTGGGTCAGCTTTGTAGCGCGCGATATTTGCCTTTTTGAGTGCGGGGTTCTTCAATCCACAGGCTTTGGGCAATTCTTGCTGTCAATTCAGGGAGATACCCACGCAGCTGCCGCGCCGCTCGCATCGGCTGCGCGAGTACGCCGAACTTCGTCACGTACCCGTTCCAGAAATGCTTGCACCAGCGCGGGCTGGCTTTCGCGCCGATGGACCAGCCAGACCGCTGTGCGTGCGGCAGGGTGGTCAATGGTGCGATAAGCCACGGTTTCTACCTGAATACGTTGTTGCAGGGCGGGCATGATACCCACGCCAAACCCGGCGGCAATCAAGGCAATCTGCGTCGAGGTTTCCCGCGCTTCCTGCACGATGTTGGGCGTAAAACCGGCATCGCGGCACAAATGCCAGACCTGTTCAGCCAGCGTAATGCCAATGCCGCGCGGAAACATCACAAAGCCGTCGTGGGCAAATTGTTCCAGCGATACCGGCACGGCCGGATCGCCCTGCGCGGCGGGGTGGCTGGTGTGCATGGCAATCACTAACGGCTCTTGCAAGAGTTCGATGATCTGCAAGGCGTCGGGTACGGCGATTGGCCTGATTACGCCAATATCCAGCCGTCGTTCCATCAGCGCGTCAATCTGATGGGGTGTGGTCATTTCACGCAAAGTGAGCTGCACTGCCGGATGGCTTTCGCGAAAATCGTGAATCGAACGGGCAAACACCGCGGTAAATGGTGCCGAACCGGTAATGCCCAACCGCAATTCCCCCGATTGCCCGCGATGCGCCCGTACCGCCTGTTCGACCGCTTGATCCAGTTGCTTGAGTATCAGACGGGCGTCATTCAGAAATGAACGCCCGGCCTGGGTGAGCTCGACGCGGCGGTTGGTGCGATTAAACAGCCGCACGCCCATGTCCTGTTCCAGTGCCTGTATCTGCTGGCTCAGCGGTGGCTGAGTCATTTCCAGCCGCTCTGCGGCACGGCCAAAGTGCAGTTCCTCGGCAACGGCCACAAAGTACCGCAGTTGTCTCAATTCCATGGCGGGGTTTTTCCGGTCAGGCTTATTGGGTCGAAATTCATATCAAATAGGTCGATTGATATTATCGACATTAACTGACCATTTTTCTAGACTGTATGCTCAGAGTTTCCTTGCACCTTACACCTCTACGCCACTGTGGCCGCGAGGTGTTCTTTTGCGTGATACCTACCCAAAATGAATATTCAGGCTGACGGCGTACCGCTCCCCAAACGTTATTGGGCAATCCTGACCGTTGCCTTGGCCATCAGCATGGCTGTGCTGGATGGGGCCATCGCCAATATTGCTTTACCGGTTATTGCCCGTGATCTGCACGCCAGCCCGGCTGCATCGATCTGGGTGGTCAACGCATACCAATTGGCTATCACCGTGTCGCTGCTGGCGTTTTCTTCGCTGGGCGATATCTATGGCTACCGGCGGGTTTATCAAACCGGTCTGGCCGTGTTTACGGTGACCTCGGTGATTTGCGCGTTGTCTGATTCGCTTACCACGCTGACCATCGCCCGGATTCTGCAAGGCTTTGGCGCTGCCGGTTTGATGAGCGTAAACGCGGCGTTGATCCGGGTGATTTATCCCAAAGCCCAGTTGGGGCGCGGTATGGCCCTGAACTCGCTGATTGTGGCGCTTTCGTCGGCGGCTGGCCCGACCATTGCTGCGGCGATTCTGGTGGTGGCGTCATGGCAGTGGCTGTTCGCCATCAACCTGCCATTGGGCGTGCTGGCGTTTGTGATTGCCATGAAAGCTTTGCCCAACAACGCCCACAAAGCCACGCACGCATTCGACTTCAAAAGCGCGCTGCTCAATGCCTTGACCTTTGGATTGCTGATTTTCAGCATCGACGGTCTGGGGCACGAGGCCAATCGTCTATTGGTGCTGGCGATGCTGGCGGTTGCGATCGTGGTGGGTTATTTCTTTGTGCGCCGCCAATTGACGCTGTCTGCACCTTTGTTGCCGATTGATCTGCTGCGCATTCCGATCTTTGGCTTGTCGATTTGTACTTCGATCTGCTCGTTCTGTGCGCAAATGCTGGCCATGGTGTCGCTGCCGTTTTACCTGCAGGAAACCCTGGGCCGTACCGCTACGCAAACGGGGCTGTTGCTCACACCGTGGCCCTTGGCGATTGTGTTTGTCGCACCGCTGGCCGGGCGCCTGGTAGAAAAGAAATACTCGCCAGGCATGCTCGGGGGAGTAGGAATGGCCATTTTCGCGGCTGGTCTACTACTGCTGGCGCTGTTACCGGCTGATCCGTCCGGGCTGGATATCGCTTGGCGTATGACACTGTGCGGTATTGGCTTTGGCTTCTTTCAGTCGCCCAACAACTTTGCCATGCTCTCGTCGGCTCCCGCTCATCGCGGCGGCGGAGCCAGCGGCATGCTCGGTACAGCGCGTTTGCTGGGGCAGACCATGGGCGCATCACTGGTGGCGCTGATGTTTAGTTTGTTTCCCATGAACGGCACCCGCAATAGCTTGCTGGCCGCAGCACTGTTTGCCATTTGCGCTGCTGGAGTGAGTTGCATGCGCATGGCCAATGGCGTAACCAAGAAAATGGCGCCAGGTTAAACGCTGGCGCCAGGTATATCGGTCATTCAGTTGTGATGCTGTCGGGATGCCCGATCATCTTGCTGCGTCTTGTTGCGCATGAATACAATCGCCACGATCCCCGCGATCAGCACGCCGGGGATCAACAATGGCAGCATCAGAAAAATCGCCAGCAGAATCAGCAGCACTGGCGCCAGAATCAGCGTCACCAGCAAGATGGATGATCCAGCCAGCAGCAGCATGAGCAACATTGCCACTAGCGATTCCGCCACCAAGGCAAGTAGCACACTGCCAGCCGCCAGACCCCAAGTCGCGAAGCCATGCACGGGCTCACCGTTGTAGCTGATTGAAAATCGCTGCGCCGGAATCAGATAATGGCCAAGTGCCATAAACAGCACTGCCAGTAATACAACTCGCCAAACGCTGGTGCTACGCATGAATCTGCCTTTTGCCTGAAATGAGCGGTGAAGGTTTTTTGGATGATTCTGTGCTGAATAATGGCGTATCTGCGCCAGGATGCAACAAACGCCACCGCCTGCGGCTATCAGGGGTTGTTTTGCGCTGATGAATTTGAAAGCAAGGCGCGGAGTGCTGGTCGTGGCATGATGAACGAATATGGTTGCACCACTGAACCGGGAGCAATCATGTCTGCCCAACTTCTTATACCCGCAATGAACCCGCAAACAACTATTGATCAATCAACTGGTTATGCCAGCGAAGAAGAGCGCTGGGACGCCATCCTGCGCCGCGATAAAGCCGCTGACGGTGCCTTCTGCTATGGCGTGCGCACCACTGGCGTCTATTGCCGACCATCTTGCCCGTCACGCCATGCCCGGCGTGAGAATGTCGGTTTTTATGACTCCGGAGCACAAGCGGAACAGGCCGGTTTTCGTGCCTGCAAACGCTGTAAGCCGGATCAGGAATCGCTGGCGCTGCAACACGCCAAAGCGGTGGCCCAGGCTTGCCGGTTGATTGAAAGTAGTGAAACGCTACCGGCGCTGGCCGAGTTAGCCAGCGTGGCCGGGCTGAGCCGCTATTATTTTCATCATGTTTTCAAAAGCATCACCGGCGTCACTCCACGTGAATACGCCGTTGCACACCGGGCCGGGCGAGTGCGCGACGAACTGCAGCGCAGCGATAGCGTTACCGATGCTTTGTACGGCGCCGGTTTTGGCTCTAGTGGGCGCTTTTACGAGAAATCCAGCCAGTTACTGGGAATGAAACCGCGCGACTACCAACGTGGCGGTCAGCGCGCGCTGATTCGTTTTGGCGTGGGCCAGTGCGCGTTGGGGGCGATTCTGGTCGCGGCAACCGAACAAGGCGTGTGCAGCATTTTGCTGGGCAATGATCCAGATGAACTGGTGCGCGACTTGCAGGACCGCTTTCCCAATGCGGAGTTGACCGGTGGTGACGCTGCGTTTGAAGCCTGGATGGCGCAAGTGATCGGTTTTGTCGATGACCCCACGCTGGGGCTGGCGTTGCCGCTGGATATTCGCGGTACCGCGTTCCAGCAGCGCGTGTGGCAAGCGCTGCGCGACATTCCGCCAGGCAGCACCGCCAGTTACACCGATATCGCCCAGCGTATCGGTTCACCCAAAGCAGTGCGGGCGGTAGCGCAGGCATGTGCCGCCAACGCCTTGGCGGTGGCGATTCCGTGTCATCGGGTGGTGCGCAATGATGGCGCTTTGTCTGGTTACCGCTGGGGTGTGGAGCGCAAGCGCGCCTTGCTGGAACTGGAGTCGGAGAAGAACTGATGGCGATGGGCGATTTATTCAGCGGTATGTTGCAAGGTGAGGAACAGATCGCGCCAGGCGCCGTGCTGCTGCGCGGATTCGCCCGGGACATTGCCCCGGCTTTGCTGGCGTGCGTGGCCGAAATCAGCCGCGTGGCACCGTTTCGCCATCTGGTTACGCCGGGTGGCTATACAATGTCGGTCGCCATGACCAACTGCGGTCGCGTGGGCTGGGTGTCGGATGAAAGCGGTTATCGCTACGCGCCGCATGATCCGCAAACGGGTTTGCTCTGGCCGCAGATGCCAGTCTTGTTCAGTGATCTGGCCCGGCGTGCGGCAGAGGCTGCGGGTTTCAATGGCTTTGCGCCGGACGCCGCCCTGATCAACCGCTACGTGCCCGGTTCGCGCTTGTCTTTGCATCAGGATAAAGACGAAGACGATGCCCGTGCGCCGATTGTGTCTGTGTCGCTGGGTTTGCCTGCGGTGTTTTTGTTTGGTGGACTGAATCGCAGCGACAAAACCCGTAAATATCGCGTGGAACATGGTGATGTAGCGGTATGGGGCGGCCCGTCGCGGCTGGCTTTTCACGGCATCGCTCCCTTGGCCGATGGCGATGATCCATTTACCGGCAATTGCCGGATCAACCTCACTTTTCGTGCTGCACTCTAAACACAGATATTTCGGCGTCATCTCGCACACTGTACCTGTAGCGCCAGCTTTGCCCGCAAGGTGTACCGATACGCCTGCGGATATGGCAACGTAATATCAGGTTCTTGTTCCCGAGTTTGCAAAGGCACGCTTCATGTCCGGTTTATCACTGCCACGCCCCTTACCGCTGTCTACCGTTGCCGCAGGCTTTGTGACGGTACTGGTGGGGTTCACCAGTTCAGTGGCGATCATCTTCCAGGCCGCGCAAGCAGCGGGGGCCTCTCCCGCACAGGTGTCATCGTGGATTGCGGCGCTGGGTTTTGCCATGGGCATTACCTGCATTGGCCTGAGCCTGCGCTACCGCAATCCGGTCGTCACCGCGTGGTCGACGCCGGGCGCGGCGTTGCTGGTGACTTCGCTAGCGGGCGTGCCTATGGAATACGCCATCGGCGCGTTTGTGTTTTGTGGCGCGTTGATGGCCTTGAGTGGCATCACCGGCTGGTTTGAGCGGGTAATGAATCATCTGCCGCTGCCAGTGGCCGCCGCGATGATGGCCGGGGTGCTGGTGCATTTCGGCATGAACGCATTTGTGGCCATGAAAACCAACTTTGCCATGGTGTTGGCGATGTTTGTGGCGTACTTGGTACTGAAGCGTTTCTGGCCGCGTTACTGCGTAATTCTGGTGTTACTGCTGGGCATTGCGCTGGCCGCATTGCAAGGCCAGTTGCATCTGAACGGCCTGCAATTGCAAATCGCCCGGCCAGTCTGGGTGACCCCGGCGTTTTCCTGGCAAGTGTTGATCGGCGTGGGGATACCGCTGTTTGTGGTGACCATGGCTTCGCAAAACGTGCCCGGCGTCGCGGTCATGCGGGCGGCTGGTTACAACACGCCGGTTTCGCCGTTGATTACCTGGACCGGGGTCACCACCTTGGTGTTGGCGCCGTTTGGCTGCTTTGCGGTGAATCTGGCGGCAATTTCCGCGGCGTTGTGCATGGGTAAAGATGCCCATGAAGACCCGTCCCAGCGCTATCTGGCCGCGATCTTTGCCGGGATATTCTATTTGCTGGCGGGCTTGTTTGGCGCCACCGTCGGCGCTTTGTTTACGGCCTTCCCCAAAGAACTGGTGATGGCCATCGCCGGGATCGCGCTATTTGGCACCATTGCCAACAGTCTCAGTACCGCGATGCGTGACGACAACTTGCGTGAACCGGCCCTGATTACTTTTCTGGTGACAGCCAGCGGTACCAGCCTGTTTGGCATCGGTTCGGCCTTCTGGGGATTGGTCGCGGGCGGGCTTACGATTGCGATACTGAACGGCTGGCGCCGCACCTGTGTTTGACGGAAAAATAAAAAAAGGGCCAGCAATTGCGTGGCCCTTTTTTTGCCTGATCCGGCTATCCACACATGATTAGAACATGGCAGGTTGTGGGCCGGCTGCCCGATTGAAAGGCGTAGCCGGTGCCGAATCCAGTTTGTCGGCCGAGTTGAGCAAGGACTGGATTGCGCGCTCGAACAGCGGCGTGGTTTCCAGGAACCGGGCGCGACCTGCAGCCAGCAAGCGCTTGAACAATTTGACGCTGATAACGGAGGGGCGATCGTTGCCTTCCATCGTCAAAACCAATGTGGTGGCAGAACTGCTGACCCAGTTCAGGCGGGCAGTGGCCGGATGACCGGTGAGGTTGACCTCCACGGTAACGCCGTCTTGCAAGCCCGCATCCACCGCCTCGTCTTGCGCGATTTCTTCCGGCGTTGCGGTTTCTTTGGCAGGAATGGCGGGCAGGGCTTCTTCGTCCAGTTCCAGCATGTGATCGATCAGATCCAGCTCCACTGCCAACTCGTTAATCGCCTCGGTGACCATTTGCCGATCAAAGGCCGGGGCAACTGCGGCGTTGGTGGTGTCCGCAGCTTCAGCCGCGAGGAAAGAAACAAAGTTCTCGCGCACCATTTCAACGGGTGGCACCGGTGCGGAGACATGCGTGGCGGACAAGGCCAGGCGGTGCGATTCGGCCAGCCATGTCAGCAACTTTTGCTGATCCGGCTTGGGCAGGCCGGTGTCTTCCAGCCCCACGCGCAGGGTTGCCAGCATGCCTGGAATCATTCCCAACAGTTCTTTGCGTTCGCTGAGTGACACTTTGGGCGCCAGGCTCCAGATCAAATCCGGCACCAGCAAACGGTAACTCAAGGCGCGATCCGGGTTGCTGCGACCGGCCCGTTCAATGGCGTGGGTCCAGTCATTGACCAGAAAATCGTGTAGATAGCCATCAAGTCGGTAATTGGAGAGCGAATCGCCCAACATGCCGCTAGTGCGGGCGTAATCGAGGGTGTGGTTTTCCGCGTTTTCTACTGCTTCGACGGCGCGTTCAACCGACGTACTGGCGTTGCGCAGTTCGCGCGCAATAAACGCGTCGAACTCATCCAGCATGGCGCCAAACAACGCCAGGCCTTCAGTTTTGTCGGCCAGCAAGGTTTCAATGATCTGGCGAATCTCGACGCTGATGCGTTCACCGGTTGGATCAAGTGAACGCAGGCCCAGCGAAATCGAGCCAATGCGGTTCACCAGCATGCGGGCAGGGTGGTGAGCCTGGGTAAAGAATTCGGGGTCGAGCAGCGCCGTTTTGAGCACCAGGAACTGCAGTCGGCCCAACTGTGCGCGCACTTCAGCCGGTACTTCGCTATCGCTCAAGATGAACTCGAACAGCATGGCGACTGTATCGATAATCATCTGCTCGGAACTGTCTTTGGCGACATCCGACAAGCGCGAACGTGCTTCCAGAATCAGGTTGCGTACGCGACCGTTGTCAAAAATCTGTTCCACAGTCGGTGTGGCAGCAAATTGCAGTTCTTCGACCATGCCGGACAGTGGCGTATGGCGAATGATGCCGCCGCTCGCGCCGCGAACACCAATGCCAGCCAAGCTGCCATCCGCACCGGCACTGGGTTCATATTCATTAAAGGGCAAGTGGTCTTCTTCAGCGTAATCGCCTGCTGCAGAACCGGCAGAACCGGAGCGCGATTTGGTAAACAGATTACGCAGAACTTCACCCACGCCCTGAGTTGCGCCCAGCCAGCCGCGGCGTCCGCCAGCTTGCTCCCCCGGCGTTTGACCCTGACCTTGACCTTGCCTCTGGGCAGCGCCGCCGCCGTAGCCATAAGGCTGCGGCGCCATGCCTGCGCCATATTGGCCGGGGCCGCCGCCTGCGGGCATCTGTCCCCCGCCTTGGCCCGCAGGCCAGCTTTGACCAGCGCCACCGCCACCGGACCAGCCGGGAGCCGCACCGTATTGTGGTGAGCCGCCACCTTGCGTTTGTGCGCTGTGTGCTTGCAATGCCGCCGGCTCCGGTCCCATACCCAAAGCGTGTTGTACAAACTGCAGCAACTGGTCGCTGCGATCTGGCTGCGGGGCAGACATCGCCGGCATGGTCGGGATCACGCCCGGGTTAAAGCCCATGCCCGGCGGCGCGCCGAATGGCGATTGCAAACCAGCCGGATTAAAAGGCATTTCGCCAACATAGTTGGAGTCATGGCCGTCGGCACCACCCATGCCACCCATTGCGTCATCATGACCCTGTGGCGGGCCAGGTTGCGGCGCTTGTTGGCCTTGTTGCCAGGGCGCGGCTTTGCTGCGGCGAATTTTCAGTTGTAGCGTGCTGGCAATGCCTTGCGCCGCCAGATGTTCATTCAGCTGTTCGTAGATTTTAACCACCGGCCCGGTCATGTCGGATGCCAGTTGGTCGGTGAGTACCAGCGCAGTATCTTCTTCCAGACCCAGCGCATCCACGGTCTGGGTGATACAACGCGTAAACAGGTAAGGCCGGAACGGATTTTCCCGCTCTTTGATGTCTTCTTGCCCAAACAGCACGGCGATACGGATATTCAGATCACGCAGTTGCTGTTCGGCCGAATTGCGATAGCGCCGCATGATGTTATCCAGGCGCACTTCTTCTTCTTGCGCCGAGGTATCAATCAGGCTGAGCGTGGTCTGGGTAAAAGCATCGGCAAACGAAGGGCGCAGGGTGCTATAGGCGGTCTGAAAGGCGCGATTGAGCAGGCCTTCCATTTTCTGGTTGAGCTGCTGGCGAATTTCAATGTCGCGCTTGAAGAGCACGCTGCGTGCGTCAAACCGCGAATAACGTTCTGCTGAGGTGCCAGCAGTTTCGGCCAGTTCATCCAGGTTATGCAAGGAAACGGGAGTCAGAGCATCCACGGCCTCGGCAAAGGCCTTGAGGAATTCTTTACGTGTCTGGGCTAGTACCGCGTTTCGATCCATCTTTTGCTGCTGCCCTTCGCCAGTGGCGTGTATTTAGAGATATCAATCAGAGATATCGAGGTATTGAACTTATTGTAAGCAAATAGCATGTGATCTGCGACATATTAGCGAGGCTGATATGCCAGGTGTATGCCGGTTGCGACACCGTTCATCCCCGGTTATACAGCCACTGGGCCCGCCTGGCTGTCTTTTTCCTGAGAGAGTAAGGTTTTTTCCCTACGAAAGCTGACGGGTATTGGTCATATTTCTGACGAATGCTCGTCGTTTTTCAGGCGAAACGTAGCGCAAAAGGGTGCGCGAGCAGCGCCGCCGAGTGGCCATTGGCGCGAGCCTCGGTAACGAGTTGTGTCAAGAGACTGCTTCGTTATAGATAGCAGCGAGCTGGCCGCATTGGGCCAGCGATCGCGCTCAAAACCCGCGCAACGGCAGAGCAGGTTCGTCCATCAAGGCCACTTGCTCGCGTAGTTCCAGCACGCGGTCTTGCCAGTAACGTTGCGTATTGAACCAGGGAAAGGCAGCGGGGAAGGCGGGATCATCCCAGCGCTGGGCCAGCCATGCCGAGTAATGGATCAGCCGCAGCGTGCGCAGGGCTTCGACCAGATGCAACTCGCGGGCGTTAAAGTCGGCAAATGATTCGTAGCCTTCCATGATCTCGGATAGCTGCATGGTCATTTCCTGGCGCTCGCCAGACAACATCATCCAGATATCCTGAATGGCCGGGCCGCTGCGGCAATCGTCAAAGTCGACAAAGTGCGGGCCATCGTCAGTCCACAGGATGTTGCCGGCGTGGCAATCTCCATGCAGGCGGATGTTACGCATATCGCCCGCCCGTTCGTAGCAACGCTGCACGCCTTCCAGCGCCTGGGCGCTAACTGATTCCCAGGCTGCGAGCAGGTCGGGCGGAATAAAGCCGTTATCCAGCAAAAAGCGGCGTGGCTCAACCCCAAACGTTTCGGGATTCAACGCCGGGCGTTCGCTGAAGGATTTCTGCGCGGCTACTGCGTGAATGCGACCCATAAAACGGCCAAGCCAGGCCAGCGTGTCCAGATTATCCAGTTCCGGTGCGCGCCCGCCGCGACGGGGGAACAGGGCGAAGCGATAGCCCTGATATTCGTGCAAGGTGGCACCGTTGATAAGCAGTGGCGCGACTACCGGGATTTCACTGGCGGCCAGTTCGGCGCTATACGCATGTTCTTCGGCAATGGCCGCATTGCTCCAGCGCAAAGGGCGATAAAACTTGGCGACTACGGCCGGGCCTTCATCAATGCCTACTTGATAAACGCGGTTCTCGTAGCTGTTCAAGGCCAGCAGGCGGCCATCAGCGATCAGGCCGGTGGATTCAATGGCATTGAGGACACAATCCGGGGTGAGTCCGGCAAAAGGCGGGGTTTGCTGCGTGTTTTCTGTCATGCCGTCATGATGCCAGTGCAGCGCTTTTGCCGCGAGCAACTTGCGGTATATGGCCTTTTCACGTCATGCTGTTTGCGTATTGCCGCGACCTGGATCAAGCAGCCGGGTCCGGCCAGACGGCATGATGCAAAAATCCGACTCACCACACAGACACAGAGCCATGACCAAAAGCATTATTTCAGATATGGACGGCGTGATTTATCGGGGCAAAGCCTTGATCCCCGGCGCCAACGACTTTGTGCAGCGCTTGCTGGCTGCCAAAACGCCGTTTTTGTTTTTGACCAACAACGCCGAACAAACGCCGCTGGATTTGAAACTCAAGCTGGAACATCTGGGGATCAAAGGCCTGACTGAAGACAACTTCATTACCAGCGCCATGGCCACGGCCATGTTCCTGAAAAGCCAGAAAGAACACGCTACGGTATATGTGGTGGGCGGCGGCGGCCTGATCAACGAGTTATATAACGTTGGCTATTCGATTTCAGAGTCGAACCCGGATTACGTGGTGGTGGGCAAGACTACCAGCTTCAGCTATGAGCAAATGAAAAAAGCCGTACGCCTGATTGATGGCGGCGCCAAGTTCATCGGTACCAACCCCGACATGATCGATCCGGTGGAAGGTGGCAATGAACCGGCGGCGGGGACCATCCTGGCCGCCATCGCTGCCGCAACGGGCAAAACGCCCTACATCGTCGGCAAACCCAATGCACTGATGATGACTTTGGCGACACGCAAGCTGGGCGTGCATCCGGACGACGCGGTGATGGTTGGTGATCGCATGGACACCGATATTGTTGGCGGTCTGGAAGCAGGGATGACCACTGTGCTCGTGTTGTCTGGCGTGAGTACCCGGGAATCGATCAAACAGTTCCCGTACAAGCCAAACCACGTTTTCAACAATGTTGGCGAAATCGATATCGAAGCATTGTGATTGCAACAGCGACCTGGCCAAGCCCGGCCGCTACTGCCGCAGCATGAAAAACGCCCGATTGATGAACCGGGCGTTTTGCATTGCGTTTTACCAGTGCCTGGTTACAGACCGCTGGCCCGACCGAAGCGCTTGCCATCCGTGCTGACACTACGAACCTGCACAGCTTGCGGATCAGCCACTGCTGGCGCATTGGCGGCATTCCATGCTTGCCACGTTTTACCGGCATCCAGCGAATACTGGATATGCACGCCAGGCAACTCAGTTACCGCCGCCAGCTTACCGTTCACGACCTTGGCACCGACCATGGACAGACGGTAATCGACACCAGCCCGATCCAGCTTGGCCAGTTCACGTTGCCCCAATGCATTGGCAAAGCCGGTGTAGTCATTGGCAATTGCCTGGGCATCGACGTTATGCGTTACGCCAGACTTGAACACCGCGCCCGATTGATATGGCAATTCCCATGAAGCTTTGTGCCATGCGCGTTCAGCCACTGCGATCAGACGCGGGAAGGCCATATATTCGTATTGCTGGTCAGTACGGAACGATTCACTCCAGACCTGGGCGGAAAGGCCGATGACATTCGGCGCGACATCCGCCGACTTGACCTCGAAGGCCTTGCCATCCCGATCAAGCGACGTTTCGGCATTCTGCGGCAGGTTTTCCGGCGCGAAAGTGAAGATCTTTTTCAGCGTATTGGAACGTGCGCCCCAGTAATAACCACGCTCATTTGGATCAACTTCGTTAGGGAAGTCCAGATAGACATAATCCGGGCTGGAAATGATTTGCGCAAAGCCCTTGGCACTCATCTCGGACGCTGTATCAGCGCCGCCCCAGAACAGGGTGTCCCAGAAGTTGACGCGCGGTGTCACCGGGAATTCCTTGGCATTCGGCGCTTTCTTCAGACCATCTTGCCATGCCTGGAAGTTGGTCACGCCGTACTTCGGCAGCAAGCCGTTGACCTGATGGGCGTAGTAGGAAGGCAGGTGTTCCATGCTGTCCACTTTGCCCGATTTGACCAACGCCTGGCAGACTGGTGATTTGCCCCACGGATGATCTTGCAGACTCATGTCCATCTGGCCCTTACCCGCGTTGTCCTTCGCGTTTTTGTCGGCATAACCGCCGCCGAGGAAGATGTTTTTGGCTTCATCGGCACCAAAGTGCCAAGTGTTCATTTTGAGGCCGGCATCTTTATACATCTTCGCCACTTCGCCAATCACCTTGTCGGTGAACTTCAGGGTCGAAGGCAGGCATGGGTTCAGTGTCGACAGGCGGTTGTAGTACTGCACGGTGGTGATATTGCTGGTGTCTTGCGGATCAACCAGGCGGTATTCGTTGGCCTCAGCGGTTTTGCCTTGCGCCGACAGTTCTTTGTAACGCGCTTCCATCGAAACTACCGCAGCACGGGAGTGAGCCGGCATATCGATTTCCGGGATCACTTCGATATTGCGGGCGTGGGCGTACTTGAGAATCTCAATAAATTCAGCGCGAGTGAAGTAACCACTGCCATTGGTTGAGGTGTCCGGCCCGGCCCCCAGCTGTGGCAACAGGCATTTGGTTTCGCTCAGGTCCAGGCAACGTTTGCCGCCCACGTCGGTCAGTTGTGGCAGGCCAGGAATCTGCAGTCGCCAGCCTTCATCATCAGACAAATGGAAGTGCAACTTGTTGAGTTTGTACGCCGCCATCTGGTCGATGGCCTTGAGCACCATTGCCTTGCTGTGGAAATTGCGGGCCACGTCAATCATGAAGGCACGATAGTTAAAGCGCGGTGCATCGACGACCTGCATGGCTGGCACAACAGTCGGACCCTGCACGTTGACCAGCGACAGCAGTGATTGCACGCCATTGAATGCACCAGCTGCATCGTAGCCAGTCACGGTCACGCCCTGCGGCGTAATGGTCAGGCTGTAGCCTTCGGTTTTACGGGCCGCTTCTGGCACAGCATCGGGTTGCACCGAAACACGGACAGGCAATGGCGCAACTTTGGCTGGCAGATTCCCTGACTTGGGCGCAACGCCCAGCATTCTGAAGCGGGCCTGCAGTGCCTCCACGTTACTGGCCGTTAAACCGGTTGCTTTCAGCTCCAGCCCGTTGGCGATGGTGATGTTGCCACCGGTCATGGTTTGCTGCATGGGTTCTGGAATCATGCGGCCGGCAATGGCAGCTTGAGATAATGCCGGGGTCTGGCTGTATTGCTCGAAGCGGCTGCTGGCGTTCATCAACACATTGGCGTCGGTGGCCGTACGTTGCCAGTTTTTGCCCAATGGCCCGACAAAGCTATTGATGTCTTCTGTGTTGGTATTGGCGATTACCTTGGCATCGGCGTTACCTGCCTTAACCATCCAGCGGGGCATGGTGTCGTAAGTGGAGATTTGCCAGTATTCCAGCACCAGCGGAATCTTGATCGCGGCGTTCGCGCCGAAGCCGTTGAACTTTTCGGTCGGCTGCAGGCGGTAAAGGTCACCAGTCAGATGGGTAATCTTGAACTGGTCAGTGTCTACCTTCAGCACCCGGCGGATGCTGGAAAAATAGATCTCCCAGTCTTTGCCATTGATGGCCGCGCCAGTGTTGGTCAGCGTGACGTCCACCGAATAACAAGAGGCCCAATCCGCGCCCAGCGGTGCGCATTTTGCAGCGTCCAGACCGTTGGCAATCACGTCGTATTGCACGTTGAGCTGATGAGCCATGGTGTTGGTCAGCTCGGCATCCGGCGTGGCAGCCAGTGCCATACCTGACAAGGCCATGGATAAGGCAATCAGACCCGGTTTGAGTTTCATGATGTTGTCCTCTGCAATAGCAATTTCGATGTTAGATCGTTATGGCCGCAGCGCGGGCCGGTCCGCCCATTGGGTGGATCTATGGACGAGTCCGTGTGCAAGTGCCTGCTAAAAAGTGCTGGGGCAAACGGTAGGCGTCATGACGGCAACCGTCGTTGCCTTTTATCAAAATTCTCGGGTGGAATATTGACAATGAACAAATCCAGAAATGGCGAATCTGGCAAGTGGCCGTAGTGGTGGAGAGGGGTACGGGCGGGGCCTGATGAACTAACTGGCCTTGTTTTTAATTTATGGCAAAAATACAGGCAAAGCAGATCAGCCAGCTTTGGTGATTCGAACGCCATGTATCACAACGCAATTAGCTTGGGCTTGCGCCCGCTCTTGCGGCAGAGCACACCCGCAATGCCCAATCCCGCCAGCATCAATGCCCATGAGCCAGGCTCGGGCACTGCAGGCAGGATATGCACGGTAAAGGCGGCCAGAACCGGGCTGGTTATGCCCACCGGATTGGGCGCATTGCCTTCCGACATGTCGACATACAGGCCAAAATTTTGCCCCGCCAGCACACCAATATGCCGGTAGCGACCGCTCACGTTCAGGTCAGCAAGGGTGAACTGATCGGAGAGGGAGTCAAAAAACGGTGTTTTCACGCCATCAAGCAGATAACCAAATTGCGCATTTTTGGTGAGCAACAGATCGTCATTGCCATACCACCAATCCAGATCAACTGTTTGCGCGGTGGGAAAGGTATAGCTGATCGACACAAAATCGGGCTGCTGCTCGGTGGTGCTCAAAAAGTAGACATAGTTGTAATTGTATGGAGGCTGACCGCAGCAGTTTTGAATAATCCCGCCAGTGGGATAGCCTTGCGACGAGAAAGCAACCCAGTTCCAGTTGCTTTGGTCCCACGCCAAGGCGCTGCTAGATGCAAACAGAGTCGCTGCGCAACTAAGCAGCGCAAGGGTCTTGCCCATTTGCAATTGCATTGTCATCTCCCGGCGATGTCTCGATTCAAGAACGGATATCGAACGCGAACATTGAGATTTATTCTTGATCGGTCGTCGGCTTTTTGCGCATATTTTTGCTGCTTTTAGATGGGCGGCGGCCCGTTCCGCCCAGAGAGTGGCTGGAACTTGCGCTGAGTAGTTCAGGCTGGTTGGGTAAATCCTCGCGCAGCCCGCCCGGCCGCCCAATCCAGCGCTGCACAAATCACAAAATAAATGGCCCCGGCAAACAGAAAGATGGGCACTGGATGAATCATCACCCGGTTGCTGACCTGACTGGCGATGGTCGATAACTCGCTTACGCCCACGATATATGCCAGCGACGTATCTTTGATCAGCGTGATCCACTGGTTTACAAAGCTGGGCACCATCATGCGCAGGGCTTGCGGCAGGACGACGTATCGCAGCACCTGACCTCGGGTAAAGCCCACGGAATAACCGGCATCCCACTGACCGGCGGGAATGGCCAAAATACCTGCGTGCACCGCATGGGCCAGATAGGCCGCGCTGATCAGCGAGAGTGCGCACATCACCGGCAGCAAGCCCGGCACATCCAGCCCGAATACGATGGGCAGGAGAAAGTAAGTCCAGAAGATCAGCATCAACACCGGAATGGCCCGCAGAAATGCCAGTACCAGCGTGAGCGCATGCCCGACCACGCCACGCGAGAAGGTCAGGGCAATGCCAAGGAGCGCGCCCAGCACGGCCGAGGCGACGGCCGAACCAATGCTCAACAGTAGCGTTAACGCTGCTCCGCCCAACGGGCCATCCGGAAAAGCACCCCACAGCAGGTAGTCCAGGTTGTGCCAGATCACGATCAGTGCATCCATGGCTCAGGCTCTCCCTGGCAATGCCGCGCGGCGGCGGGCGAATTGGGAGAGTGCTTCGATCAGCGCAATGATGCCGATGTAGCCCAGCGTAGCAACGCCGAATGCCTGAAACGTGAGAAAGCTGGCGGCCTCCACCTGGCGCGAGGTGTAGCTCAACTCGGCTAGTCCGATTCCCATCGTCAGCGAGCTGTTTTTGACGATATTCATGTACTGCCCAAACAGCGGCGGCTGGGTAATGCGAAGGGCTTGTGGCAGCACGATATAGCGCAACGTTTGCCAGTGGGTGAGCCCGGTAGAAAGCCCCGCTTCCATTTGTGCGCCCGGCACGCCGCGCAGGCCGGAGCGAATATCCTCGGCAATAAAGGCCGTGGCATAGAGCGTCAGCCCGAACACGGCGGCAAGAAACTCGAACGATGGCCATGCCAGCGTAATGCCAGGTAATGGCCATTGATGTGGCGTATTCAACCAGGTCATGGCCGATTCCGGCAATAGATTGGGCGCGCCGAAGTACCAGAAAAACAGCTGGATCAGCAGTGGGGTATTACGAAATATCTGCACATAAGCGGTGGCGAGGGTACGCAATCCGCGATGAGTGCTGTTGCGGGCTAATGCGAGCAAGAACCCGCTTATCGTGGCCGCGATAATGACGATGAATGCCACCCAGGCGGTCATGGCCAGCCCATTGGCCATCCAGTGGAGGTATTTGGGGGAGAGGAGGAGGGTGGTCATATTGGAGATTCGTGAGCGATGTGCATGGCAGGTTTTTTGCGCCTGGATCGAATGAAACGAGTAAAACACCAACCCCGGAAACGCTGCTTTACCGTGGAAACACAATGTGGCGGACCACGCCGACCGAGAGCCGGAGACCCACGCTCCGACCCACAGAGGTAGTGGACCACCTGGCAAACAGACGGTTTGTTTTTGCTTTTGACTTTGGGCCCCCTTGCGGCAGCGGGGTCGCCTTTTTGCTATCCCGCTCTGCGGGACTTTGGGTTTCTTTTCTTTGGCGACGCAAGTTGCACGATAAGTGTCTTTTGCATATGAAACGTGCTCCCGGGCACTCCCGGGTATCAAATGTTTTTCACCAGCGTGCCGAAGGCATTAACAAAACATGCTCTAGAGACTTAAGCGCAAATATCAAGGTCGGTTTCACCTTCCGGAGAAAAGAGGAGCCGGTTCTGTGCCGCAAATACCGTGGCTCTCGGCAAAACAGCAATCCCGGATTCTCACTACGTTTCCTCCGGGCTACGCAAGCCAATCCTGGCAAAAGAAAAACATCGCGCCCCTTGCGCGGCGCGATGTATCAAAAAGCAATCAGAAGACGTGGACGAGAGAGTTTGCACTTGTTGGGGCGATAGCCGCCTTACTGGGCGCGGATGTGCGCGTCGCCGATTTTGAACAACCGTGGCAGCGGCGCTTTGGTAGTCGGGCCAAACCAGCGATCGTAAATTTTGCTGGCCGTGCCGTTCTTTTCCAAATCTTTGAGGGTGTCGTTCAGGAACGCGGTCAGGCGCGCTTCACCTTTCGGTACACCGACACCTTCCAGCTCTTCAGAGATTGAAAAAGCCGGAATTTCGTATTTATCTTTGTCTGGCAAATTGCCCAGAATGGCCACCAGTTTGGAGCCGTCTTGTGTAATCGCCTGCACATTGCCGTTACGCAGGGCTGTGAGCGCAAACGGCGTGTCGTCGTACAACACAACGGTGGCGTTAGGATATTTCTCGCGCAGCGTGGCTTCCATGGTGGTGCCTTTGTCGGCGCCAATGCGCAAGCTCGTTACCTGATCTGCGCTCTTGACTACGCCTTTTTTGGCCAGAAATTGCTGGCCAGAGGCAAAGTATGGAATGCTGAAATCAATCACTTTGGCGCGTTCTTCGTTGATGGTGAAGTTGGCGAAGACCAGATCCACTTTGTTGGCGGTCAGCAACGGAATACGGTTGGCCGGATTGGTGGGAGTGATTTCCAGCTTCACGCCCAGGCGCTTGGCCACTTCCTGGGCGTAATCGACATCCAGACCGACAATCTTGTGGGTTTTTTCGTCAACAAACCCGAACGGTGGGTTGCCATCAAAAGCGGCAACGCGCAGCACGCCGGCTTTTTTGATGTCATCGAGTTTGTCGGCCAGCGCAAGGCCAGAAGTGAGCGACAGCAGCAGCAGAGCGAGTACTTGTTTTTTCATTGTCATGGTCAGGAAAATCCCGGTGCGATTGATAGTCAAGGCAGGAGCGAGGCGTGATCCGGTTTGTGTTCGACCAACGCAAAGGCGGTGGCGGGTAGGCCAGACGCCGTGTTTTTGCTCCATCTGGATCGCATATTAGCGGGCGCTTTTAATTCTTACTAATTATATAAAATAATTTTGTTATCGTTAATTTGCATATAAATGCCGATAAAGAGTCACTAAACCAACGTGGGCGCGGTTTGCGACTGTGCCAGCCAATCTGCGGGGCAACTGTAGATAGCGGCTTATCCAGGCGAGGTTTAATCTCAAAACTCATTGCTTTATAGATATTCCGCGCAGGCCAGGAGAATCCCATGCAGGAACGTTTTTACATTGATCCTTACCAGACCACCCTGCAGACCACGGTCATGCGCCACGATGATGCTGGTTTGGTGCTGGGTGATACCTTGTGCTATCCGCTTGGGGGAGGTCAGCCGGGAGATACCGCACAGCTCGCGTTGGCCGACGGTGGCGTGCTGGCAATAACCGACACCCGCCGCGACAAAGCCACGCGAGAAATCGTGCATCTGCTGGAGGCCGATGCCCCGCGCCTGGCTGAAGGCACCGCCGTAACCCTCACCCTGGATTGGGCGCGGCGGCATCGTCATATGCGCGTGCATACTTGCCTGCACTTGTTATCGGTGGTGATCAAGGCCGGTGTCACCGGTGGCAACCTGACAACGGAATCCGGGCGACTGGATTTCGATTTGCCCGAAGGCATGGAACTGGATCGGGAATTCATTGAGAGCGAACTGAATCGCTTGATCAGCGAGGACCATCCGGTGGCGGTCCAGATGACCAGTGGCGCAGCTTTGAAACGCCAGCCAGAGCTGATCAAAACGATGTCAGTGACGCCGCCGCTGGAGTTGCCGGAGATTCGTTTGATCGCCATCGAAGGCATTGATTTACAGCCGTGTGGTGGCACCCACGTGCAACGCACCGGTGAAATTGGCGCGGTGATGGTAAAGAAGATCGAAAGCAAAGGTGCGCGCAACAAGCGGGTGGTGCTGGCTTTGCTGGATTGAGCGAAAGGCGCGCTGTTGCGCTGTACGTAGTCTGAATCGATGATGCGGGCCATGGTTTTGGCCCGTCTCTTTTAATAACTGGCTGAAAACGCGTCGCAACCGTGCTCTACATGAAACATGAGCACGCTCGCCCTGGAGTTGAGAACGATGGATCAGCAAAGAACAGATCGCTTGCCGCCGCTGCCGTTAGAGGCGTTGACCGAGGCACAGCGTACCGCCGCGCAAGCCTTGATTGATGGCCCGCGCAAAGGTGTAAAAGGGCCGTTTATTCCGATGTTGCGCAGTCCCGAATTACTGGATCGGGTGCAGCGGGTCGGCGAATACCTGCGTTACGACACGGTGCTGGAAAACCGGATTGGTGAGTTCGTTACGCTGATTGTGGCGCGGGAATGGAGCGAACCCTTTGAGTGGTCAACGCATTATCCGTTGGCTCTGGCGGCGGGCGTGGCGCAAAGCACGCTGGATGATCTGGCCGAAGGTGCGCGGCCACAAACGATGGCGCAGGATGAAGCGCTGGCTTGGGATTTCACTACTGAGCTCACCCGCAACAAGGGCGTTTCGGACGGTACGTGGCAGCGCGCGCTGCAGCAGTTCGGTGAGCAGGGCGTGGTAGAACTGGTGGGACTGATTGGCTACTTTACGTCGGTGATCATGTTGTTGAGCGCGGCGCACACGCCGGCGGTCAATCCGGTGCCATTACCGGTTTTGCCACGCTGAAAGTGGGTGAGTCGGCAGCTGGCAGACAAAAAGAAAGGGAGGCAAAAAACTGCCTCCCTTTTTCATTTGCGCCAGTTCGCGCTTGAGTGTTTGCTTGTCATCACGCCGTTTCACTTTGTGTGCTTTGTCGTGAGCGCCAGCGTGGCGTTGGGTTGCGGCCAACGCAAATGGATTGCGCGGCACCAGGGTTTTGCCTCGGGTTTTCATGGGGTATGCCTCAATGGTTGCGATCTATGGCCAACCAGCCAGATTGGCCGGTCTGCCAGAGCGCGCACATTGTAACTGGCAATCCGGTCAGATCACATCCCTGTGGCCAGTCAAAACCAGTCCAGTCCCAAGGCTTAAACCCGGCGTACCGACTCGCGCCGCACCAATTCAAATTGCGGTTGCACCACCGGTTCGGTCGAGCCGTTCATCATGCCCAGCAAGGTATGTCCGGCCAGCCTTCCCATATCAAACGTGGGTTGGCGAATGGTAGTGAGTGGCGGCAGCATGTAATTGGAAACAGCCAGATCATCAAAACCGATCAGCGAAATTTCTTCCGGCACCCGAATGCCACGCCGATACAGGCCAAGCCGTGCGCCCATGGCGCTTTGATCGTTGGCGGCAAAAATGGCGGTAAACGGACTACGCGATTCCAGTAACTGGTTAATCGCCAGCACGCCACCCACTTCAGTGAAGTCGCCGCTGGCGATCAGGGCAGGGTCTACCACCACGCCAGCATCTTTCATGGCGCGCTTGTAGCCTTGCAGGCGTTCTTCCGCATCGGGCTGGCCCAGTCGCCCGCAAATATGGGCAATGCGCCGGTGGCCTTGGTCGAGCAAATATTGAGTGGCTTCGTAGGCGGCTTGTTCGTTGTCTACGGCCAAGCCGATGGCACGTGGCGCATCCAGTCGACGCCCGGTAATCACCACTGGCACCTGGCGTGACAGAGACAAAATCTGCTTGTCGCTGGAGGTGGCGGTAAAGATGATGATGCCGTCCACGCGACGACCAATCAGCAATTCTGCGTGATCTTTTTCTTCGCGTGATTGCCAATGCCCGCTGACGATCAGCAGGGCGTAGCCCGTGCCGGAGATGGCGTTCTCCACGCCTTTCAGTTCTTCACCAAAGAAAGGGGAGCCCAGATCTTGCGTGATGATGCCAATGGTTTTGGTGCTGCCTGTCTTCAGACTTTGCGCCAAAACGTTGGGCGTGAAATTCAAAAGTTCAATCGCCCGCGAGATGGCTTCTTGTTTGATTTTTGAAACACCGGTAACGCCTGTCAGGTAGCGCGACACCGTGCTGGCCGAAACCCCGGCTTCGCGCGCGACGTCTTGCACCGTGACATTTTCTTTTCGCGAATGATCTTCCATATTGCTTCTATGTTTGGGTTGACTACGAAGTACGCACCATAGAGGTGCGATAAATAGTTGTGTTAGTCAAGTTTATCGGTTTTGTCAGCACTGGATTGAATCATGCTCTTTACTGATTTATAACCATGTAAATCAATATATTGCCTGGAATGTTACGGTGTTGTTCGGGCCACCATGTATGGCAATTGCATGGTGTTGCTATTTTGTAGTGCAAACGTTGCACCTACATGGAACCACTTATTGCCCTAGCTCAAAGGATGCCCGAAACTGAAAACGATTTCAAAAAAATCAGCGAAAAAGCACTGAAATTGCTGCAAACGCGAAATCGATTTCAATGGTACTACAACCCCAATCGTTGGAGAGAGCGATGAAACAAGTTGTACGACTTGCAGTTCTGGGTGCACTGGTTGCTGCGACCGCACCCGCATGGGCCACCACAGTATTGACCGTTTCCAGCTTCCCGGATCTGGATCGCGATATCAAAACAGCGATTCCGCTGTACAAGAAGCTGCATCCGGATGTCGAAATCAAACTGGTTAGCCGCGAACGCGTTGACCATGTGAATGCACTGACCACCCAACTGGCTTCCGGTACTGGCTTGCCAGACCTGATGGGCCTGGAAATCGGCTTCGTTGGTCGCTTCATCGCTTCGGGCGGCCTGGAAAATCTGTCCAAGGCACCGTACAACGTCAACCAATACCAAAGCCAGGTGACCAGCTATTCCTGGGCACAAGCCAAGGGTACTAATGGTGACCTGTACGCCATGCCAGTCGACATCGGCCCGGGCACACTGTTTTATCGCAAGGATCTGCTGGACAAAGCCGGTGTTTCCGAAGCTGATCTGACCAAGAGCTGGGAAACCTATCTGGCTTCTGGCAAGAAGATCAAGGCAGCGACCGGCGCTTACCTGGTCGCCAGCCCGGTGGATATCAAGGATATCTACATCCGTTCCAATCTGAAGAACGGTGAAGGCATCTATTTTGACAAGTCTGGCAAGGTGATCGTAGCCGGTAACCCGCGCTTCGAAACTGCTTTCAAGCTGGCTAAAGAAGCTAACGATGCCGGCATCGCTGGCAACATCAAGCAGTGGACCAACGACTGGGCGGCTGGCTTCCAGCATGACCAGATCGCTACCCAGCCAATCGGCGCGTGGTTGAATGGTCACCTGGCTCACTGGCTGGCTCCGGACGAAGCAGGCAAGTGGCGTGCGGCTGATCTGCCAAACGGCGCATATGCATCGTGGGGCGGTTCTTTCTACGCTATTCCGACCAAGAGCACACACAAGGCTGAAGCGTACGAGTTCCTGAAGTTCCTGACGCTTAATCGCGATCAGCAACTGGCTACCTTCAAGGAAATGGACGCATTCCCGTCGCTGAAGTCGGCACAGACTGATCCGATCATGTCCGAGCCGCTGCCGTACCTGGGTGGTCAGAAAGCCCGTGAAATGTGGCGCGAAGCTGCCAAGCATATTCCGGAAATCCCGATCAACAAGAACGATGGTGTAGCTGAAGACATCATCAACGACCAGCTCGACCAGGTTGTCCATCAAAACAAGGACATCAAGGCCGCTCTGGCTGACGCTCAGTCGGATATCGAGCGCCGCGCAAAACGTTGATTGTAATCGGTTGATGTAAACGCGGCTGGCCCGGCCTGTTGGCTTGCCGGTCGCGTGTTTTACCGGGTTTGCACTCTCCTGGTGGTTGTTCAGGATCAAAGGCAGATGCGGCATGGTCGGATCAGACGTGTTGTTGCGGTGGCTGCCACCATCAAGGCGACACGACTGGCCGGTTTTGCAGTGATCACCAGACTCTACAACCGATGCAAGGTCGCCCGTTTCAGGGTTAAAGGCGCGAGAGTCTGTTCAAAGTGTTTATGCAGCTATCCCAGGCGGCGAAAAGATTTTGAACAGGCTCTAATGACTCTTTGACCATTTTTTCCCGGAACGCCGGAGCAAGTTTCATGGAATCCGTGTTGTCCCCCGCTGCAAGTGTTACCTCGCGGCCCCGCCGCAAGCGTGTACACGCATGGAAGTGGGCCCCCTATCTGTTTATCAGCCCGTTTTTGATCATCTTTGCCGTGTTCGGCGTGTTTCCTTTGTTGTTCTCTGCCACCTTGTCGTTCGCGCAGTGGGATCCTGCGGCGGGTTTCTCCGCCGTTAAGTGGATTAACTTCGACAATTACAAGTTTGTCATGACGGACACGTGGTTCTGGAAATCCCTGTTCAACACGGTCTACATGGCGCTGGCCTCTGGCGTGCCGCAGCATCTGGTGGCGATCCCGTTTGCCGCCTTCCTGTGCACCGTACTGCGTGGCCGCAACACGATTCTGGGTGCGTATTTCCTGCCGTTCATTACCTCCAGTGTCGCCATTGCGCTGATTTTCAGCTCGTTGTTTTCCAAGGACTTCGGTGCCATCAACGCCATGGTGATGGGCCTGCACAATTTGCCGCTGATTGGCGGATTGTTCCCGGATCACAAGATTGACTGGTTGCTGGATACCTCGCTGGTCAAACCGACCGTGAGCTTTGTGGTGTTCTGGCGTTATGTGGGCTGGAATACCGTGCTGTACCTCGCCGCAATGCAGACCATTCCAGAAGACCTGTACGAAGCCGCCACGCTGGATGGCGCAGGGACTTTCCGCAAGTTCTGGCACATCACGCTGCCCATGATCCGCCCGATGATGTTCTTTGCCGTCTCGCTCACGCTCATCAATAACCTGCAGCTGTTTGAAGAGCCGTTCATCTTGCTGGGTGACAACGGTGGCATGGGGCAGGCAGGTATGACCACCGCTATGTATATGTATCGCACCGCGTTCTATTTCAGCGATTTCGGCACGGCATGTGCGATTTCCTGGGTGATGTTCATTCTGATTGCCGTGTTGTCGTACGGAAATCACAAGTTGTTCTCGCTGTTTGCTGGCGGGGAGGAATAAACCATGGCTATGGTCAACAACAAGAGTTCAAGAAGCCGTCCACTCGCCTGGGTGATCGTGGTCATCGGTGCGGTGCTGATGCTGGCGCCGTTCTACTTCACTTTCGTGCTGGCAACGCAGCCGCGTGAAGCCATTTACCATATCCCGCCACCCATGTGGTTCGGCCCGGCCTTGCTCAAGAACATCAACACCCTGGTGTCGATGATTCCGTTCTGGCACAACCTGGGCATGAGCTTGTACGTGGCGTTCATGACCACCATTCTGGCGCTGTTCTTCTGCTCGATGGCTGGTTACGCCTTTGCCATGTATGAGTTCCGCTTCAAGAAGGCGCTGTTTGCCATCGTGCTCGGTAGCATGTTGCTGCCGCCGTTCGTGGGCCTGATTCCGACCTTCATGCTGATGAACTTCCTGGGTTGGCTGGATCAACCGCGGGCCTTGTATCTGCCCGCAGCAGCAGCAGCTTTCGGCATCTTTTTGATGCGCCAGTACATCAGCTCGGCCGTACCTAAAGAACTGATGGAAGCGGCGCGTATTGATGGTTGCGGCGAGTTCCGCATTTACTGGAACGTGGTACTGCCGCTGATTGGTCCTGCGCTCGGTACACTTGGCCTGATTACCTTCATCAGCAGCTGGAACAGCTTTCTGCAACCGCTGGTCATCATGCACTCACCAGAGAACTTCACCGTACCGGTCGCACTGCGCAGTATGCAAAGCCCGACCAATACGGACTGGGGCGCGGTGATGGCGGGTTCGGCTATCGCGGTATTGCCGCTGCTGATCCTGTTTGCGATGTTCTCCAAGCGGTTAATTGCAGGTTTGACCGCTGGCGCAGTCAAGGGCTAAGCCAACCGATACAGCAGACCGCCACCAAACCTTAACAACACGTTTCCCGCCTGAAGCCCGCCCGGATCGCTGAGTTTTACGACCGGGGCAGGGCGGGCTACGTCCGCAGTCTGGTTGGGGGTGGTCAGAAAATGAAACCGAACACATTGAAATCTGGATTTTCATTCTGGATTTGACTTTTATATTCAGCGGGTTGCGCTGGCAGGCGTGCCCATTACTTACCTGATTGATTCATTGCATATAGATACGGAGTTGCCATGACAAACCCAACTTTTCCTCGTGACTTTATCTGGGGCACTGCCACCAGCTCTTTCCAGATTGAAGGCGCAACTGACGTAGACGGCCGCGGCCCGTCCATCTGGGACACTTTCTGCGCGACGCCTGGCAAGATCAGCGACGGCAGCGATGGCTCCGTGGTGTGCGATCACTATCATCGCTACAAAGAAGACGTGGCCCTGATGGCCGGTCTGGGTCTGGATGCTTATCGTTTCTCCATCGCCTGGTCGCGCGTTCAGCCTAAAGGCTTTGGCGACTGGAACGAAGCCGGTTTTGCGTTCTATGAAAACCTGATCAACGAACTCGAAGCCAAAGGCATCAAGCCGCACGTGACGCTGTACCACTGGGATCTGCCGCAAGCGCTGCAAGATCGCGGCGGCTGGGCTAACCGCGAAACTGTGCATCACTTTGCTGCTTATGCCGCTGAAGTGGGCCGTCGCTTTGGCAACCGCGTGGCATCGATTGCCACTCACAACGAACCGTGGTGCACCGCTTATCTGGGTAATTTCCATGGCCGTTTCGCGCCTGGTTTTACTGACGTGGCACTGGCTAACCAGGTTTCGCACCACTTGCTGCTGTCACACGGTCTGGCCGTAAAAACCCTGCGTGAACAAGGTGTTACTGCGCAACTGGGTATCGTGCTGAACCAATCGGATGCGGATGCCGCGACCGACAGCGCTGCTGACAAGCGTCAGGCTCAACTGGAATACGAAAACTTCACCGGCTGGTTTATGGACCCGATCTTCAAGGGCCACTATCCACCGCTGGCGCTGGAAGTCTACGGCGATGCCGCACCGAAAGTGCAAGACGGCGACTTTGAAATCATTGGCCAGAAGCTGGATTTCCTGGGCGTGAACTACTACTTCCGCGCATGGTGCAGCACTGACACACCAAAGATTCCGGAGCCGTGCGAGCTGGGCCGCACTGACATGGGTTGGGAAATCTATCCGAAGGGTCTGACTGACCTGCTGGTGCGCATCAACCGCGAATACACCGATCTGCCTCCGATTCTGATCACCGAAAACGGCATGGCCAACCCGGATCGCATCGATAGCGATGGCGGCGTGCATGACAAAGAACGCATCGACTTCCTGCAGCGCCATCTGGGCGCGCTGAAAGATGCGATGGATGCCGGTGTGGATATCCGCGGTTACTTTGAGTGGAGCTTGCTGGATAACTTCGAATGGGATTCGGGTTTGTCCAAGCGCTTCGGCATTGTTCATGTGGATTACCAGACGCAAAAACGCACGCTGAAAGACAGCGCGCACTGGTACCGTGAATTCATCAGCCAGCAAAAGAAGGGCTGAGCGACATGGCGGCTATCTCGTTACGCAATATCACCAAGACCTATGGCGACAATGCGCCAGTGATTGATGGTCTGGACCTGGAAGTCAAAAAAGGCGAGTTCGTGGTGTTTGTCGGGCCTTCGGGCTGCGGCAAATCCACCTTGCTGCGCATGATTGCCGGTCTGGAAGAAATCTCTGGCGGCGATCTGTATATCGAAGGCGAACGCGCCAACGATCTGCATCCGTCCGATCGCGGCATCGCCATGGTGTTCCAGAGTTATGCGCTGTATCCGCACATGACCGTAGAACAGAACATGGGCTTTGGTCTCAAGCTGTCCGGTATGGACAAGTCGAAGATCAAAGAGGCCGTGGGCCGTGCCGCCGAAGTGCTGCATATCACCCACTTGTTGCATCGCAAGCCTGCCGCTTTGTCGGGCGGGCAGCGGCAACGGGTGGCGATTGGCCGCGCTATCGTGCGCCAGCCCAAGGTATTCCTGTTCGACGAACCGTTGTCTAACCTGGACGCCTCGCTGCGCGTGCAAATGCGCATTGAACTGGCGCGGCTGCACCGTGAGCTGGGTACCACCATGGTTTACGTGACGCACGATCAGGTCGAAGCCATGACCTTGGGTAATCGCATTGCGGTGTTCAACCAGGGCAAGCTGGAGCAAGTGGGCGCGCCTATCGAGCTTTACAAAGATCCCAAGAGCACGTTTGTGGCGGGCTTCCTGGGTTCGCCCAAGATGAACTTCCTGGCTTGCCAGACTGCAGGTGTCGCGGCCGGTAATCTGTTGCTGAAGGTGGGTAACGAGCAACGTCTGCAACTGGATCGCACGGCTGCGGCAGATATGCCAGAAGAAGTCACACTGGGTATTCGTCCTGAACACGTCCGTGTGGTGGCGCCTTTTGAAGGCCTGCAGGCGCGAGTGGATCTGGTAGAAAATCTGGGTGATACCCAATTGGTGCATACCGCTGTTGCGGGCTGCCAGGAAGCCTTCTCGATCCGCCTGCCAGGCGATAGTGACGCGCCGAAGGTTGGCGAGACCGTGGGTCTGCACATCGAATCATCCCGCGCGTTGTTGTTTGACCGCGCAGGTCGGGCGCTGGAACTGGCCTGATCGATTGTTGTAGCAAGTGGTAAGTAGCAAGAGCAGTACCGCGTTAAATGCATCATCCATCCTGGTTGTAATGCTGTGAGCACACTTTAAAACCCCGCTGATGCGGGGTTTTTTTTGCGGCGAGCGCCTGATGGTTTGCAAATTGGCCCGAAACGTATTAAATCGCACGCTGATCATTCAAACCCATCCTCACAAGCCCGCTCTTATGACTTTCAAGCCGCCACTGCTGTTCATCACCCGTCTTGCCGTATTCGTTGCTGCCAGCCTGAGTTGCGTTGCCGCACAGGCCGCGCCCCAGGGCGAGTCGTTTGCAGTAACGGGCGAACGAGTCGTTACCGCCATTCCGCAAGGCTGGAAACTGGCCTGGATGATGGGCACGCCAGCGGGCGGTTTTATGGCCGAATACATTCCGGCTGCGGACAATATCGACACTTGGCATGGCGGTTATCTGGCGATAGCGCGGTTTCCTTATCCGTCGGCCAAGGTGATGCAGGAATTCAAAGACAAAAAGGTCCATCCGGCAGAAGTGGCGCAGGCGCAGTTGCAAGACGCGCTGCGTAACTCCTGCGGCGACAAGTTTGAAGCCATGCCCCGAGGCCTGAATCAGCTGGGTGATTTGCTGTTTTCGGTCAGCGGCGGCTACTGCCCGCATATGGGCACCACCGCGCCGTTTGGCGAGGGTTCTTTTGTGGCGTTTATCGAGGGCAAAGAGTTCTTGCACAAAGTGCAGTATTCCTGGCGCCCCGCCAGTACCAAGGAACAAGACCAGAACAAGCCGTGGGGCATCGGCAAGGACAAGAGCGTGCAGTATCTGGAGGCGATGAAGGCCAGCACCTTGTGTGACGGGAGCTACAAGGCTTGTAGCGCAAATTATCGTTAGTGGCGTTTTGGACTTGATGCAGTATTCAACTCAAAACAAGCGCTTGAAGTTGGCGACGAAGCTTGAGCCCACAGCGGGCTACCTACTAAGCCCGCATCCCTAAATCCACTCTGGCTCCAGCGTAAACCGTACCGACAAAATCTCCCCCGGCGCCAGCCACGCGCCACCCACCAAGCCGGGATGAGTGTCAGCCAGGTTCAGCCAATCGGTGCAGTTGCTCACCGGCTCCATGCAAAAGTGATCCAGCCCTGGCGGCACATACAGCACAAAGTAATCCAGCGGCGCGTCCGCGCGCAGGGTCAGGCGCGAGGCCGATTGCGGCCATGTAATTCGGGCCTGATGACTCCAGCCGGTGAAGTTGTTATCCAGTACCAGATCAGCCAGCACGCGCCCGGCGCGCATTTGCGCCAGTAAATCGGGCTTCACCAGCGCGGTGGGCATGACTTCTTCATCCGCCGCCCACATCGCTTCTACGTCGGTCTGGATTTGCGTATCGGCCTGGCGCAGAAAATAGGGATGATGCCCCAGGCCCGCTGGCATGGGCACGTTGTCGGTGTTTTTCAGAGTCATGCGCACGGTGAGACGCTCCGCCGTGAGTTCAATCCGCTGGCTGGCAAAGAACGCCCACGGCCAGGCGCCGGGCTCGTGTTCCAGGGTGAGCGTTGCCGCATCACTGGAAAGCGCAGCAACTTGCCACGGTCGTTGCCAGCCGTAGCCATGCAAGGTGTGGGGTGAGCCTGCGACATTGGCGGGCATGTTCACCACGCGCTGACCACCGGGCGCGACGCCGTTGCGGATGCGGTTACAAAACGGCAGCAGCGGAAAACTGGCCATTTCCAATGGATTACCGTCGGCCAGGCTTTGCGCCGTGCCGGGCCTGAGCCAATCGTGTTCGCGCTGATCTTTAGTGCTGAAGTAACGAAAAATGCTGCCGCCAATGTCCGGGGCCAGCAATAAGGTGTGTTCGCCGCGGGTCAAGCGCAACAGCGCGGATGGGGCGAGCGTAGTGCCGGGCAGGGCAGAGAGCGACATGGCAGAGTCCACACGACGGTTAAGGGGCCGTTCCTGGCTTTTTTTGCGATTCTATCAATATTTTCCATAAATTATTACTAATAATAATGGCTAATTATGGGGCGCCTATCAGCGATAAAGCGGAAAAAATCAAACTGATCGCATATCATTGCGTGTGAAAACGCCTGCTGGTGCTGTCGCCAGTAGCTCATATCCAGGATCGCTTGATGGCCAGCCCAACCCGCAAGACCAAAAAACTGCCGCAACGGCGCCCGACCATGACCGACATCGCCAAGCAGGCCGGGGTGTCGCAATCCACGGTTTCGCTGGTGCTGAACAACAATGTGGGCAGCGCCAAACTGTCGGAAAAAACCCGGGCCACGGTGCTGCGTATTGCCAGCGAACTGGGCTACCGGCTGACTCACCGCACTAGTGCGGCGCCACAGCGCGGCCGCAATATCATTGGTTATATCGTGGATTCGATTTCCACCAGTCCGCATCCGGTAGTGAGCGTGGATGGCGCACGCGACGCGGCGTGGGAGCACGATTGTGTTTTGTCGGTGTTCGCCACGCGCGGCGACCCGGAGGTGGAAGAGGCGGTGCTCAATGCCTTGCTCGCCAACCCTTCGCTGGTGGGCGTGGTGTATTCCACCATCTTTACCCGCAAGGTCAATGTGCCCGAGGCTTTGCACCGCGTACCCACGGTGTTGCTGAACTGCTACACCGATGAGCGCAACTTCTCGCATGTGGAGCCGGGTGAGGTTGGCGGCGGCCATACCGCGACTGAATATCTGATCAACGCGGGCCACACCCGCATCGGTTTTATCAACGGCGAACCGTGGATGGACGCGGCCAAAGACCGCTTCAAAGGTTACCGCCAGGCCCTGGCGACTGCCGATCTCCCGTTCGATCCCAAGCTGGTGCGCGATGGTGACTGGATGTCTGGTACCGGCTTTGAACAGACCTTGTCTTTGATGGCCGAGCCACGTCCGCCGACCGCCATTTTTTGCGCCAATGACCTGATGGCGCTGGGCGCGCTGGAGGGTTTGAAACAGCTGGGTCTGAAGGCGCCAGACGATGTGGCGATCATGGGTTATGACGATCAGGAAATCGCCCGGCATACGCATCCACCGCTGACCACGGTGCTGCTGCCTAACTATGAAATGGGCCGTTGGGCCATTGATACGCTCATTGCCGAAGCCGCTGCGCCCTTCGAAACCACGGGTCAAAATGGCCAGCGCAAGCGTCATATCAAGATGGAATGCCCGCTAGTGGTGCGTGATTCAGTGGAGTGCTCGCAATCTGATCAATAATATTTGACAAATATTATTAATGAATCAAGAATCCTCTTCGTAGTCTCAAAACAAGAAGTACATTTTGCGAATGACGTTCCCCGAGGAGGTTCATGATGCGAGTACGATCTGCAGGCCTGGCTGTCTTGATTGCCAGCTTTGCCTTGGCCACTGCGACTGCAATGGCTGACGGCGTGCCTAAACTACCCAAGAAAGCCAGCTACAAAGTCGGCTTTGCCCAAACCGAAAGTAATAATCCTTGGCGTATCGCCGAAACCCAAAGTTTGAAAGACATTGCCGGCAAGTGTGGCTGGACGCTGGTGTACACCGATGCCGCCAGTTCTGCTTCCAAGCAAGTGGCTGACGTGCAAAGCATGATCGCGCAAAAAGTTGATCTGATCATCCTGGCTCCGCGCGAAGAAAAGCCGCTGGTACCGGCAGTCATGGCCGCCAAGAAAGCCGGTATTCCGGTGATCGCCATTGACCGCGATCTGGATCAAAGCGTGGCCAAGCCGGGCCGTGACTACGTTACCTTTATTGGTTCTGACTTTATCGATCAAGGCCACCGCGCTGCGCAATGGCTGATCAAGGCTACTGGCGGCAAGGGCAAGATCATTGAACTGGAAGGCACCACCGGTTCATCGCCTGCAAACAACCGTAAAAAGGGTTTTGACGACACGGTGAAAAAACAGGCCGGCATGCAGATCATCGCTTCGCAAGATGGTGACTTTGCGCGCGATAAAGGTCGTCAGGTCATGGAGTCGCTGCTGCAAGCGCATCCGGATGTGACCGCTGTGTACGCGCACAACGATGAAATGGCGATGGGTGCCATTGCTGCGCTGGAAGCCGCTGGCAAAAAGCCGGGTAAAGATGTGATTGTGGTGTCGATTGATGGCACCAAAGACGCACTGCAAGCCATTATCGACGGCAAGCTGGGCGCCACCGTGCAATCGAGCCCATTCTTCGGCCCGATCTCCTGCAAAACCGCGCAAGAGTACGCCGATGGCAAGAAGATTCCGCCTTGGGTCAAGGTGTCGGACATGTTCTTTGACAAGAGCAATGCCAAAGAAAATCTGGCTAACGGGTTCTGATCTGACTGGTTGATTTTACCTGGCTGGCTCGTTCGGCAGCCGGGTTCTCATCCCAGGCGTTTTGTGATCCACACTGCAAAAAAAGTTTGTTCAAACTGCTCAGGGAAAAATACGAGAAGAATTCCGCCGGTGCCATTACGGCGCTGGTCTGTTACGCAAGCTGCGGCTTGCCGATGTTTGCTTCGGACAGAATTGGCGGTGCCGCGCGACTTCGCTGGTTCTGTCTTCCTCTCTCAGGCCGGCTTGCCGGCCATTTTTTTGCGCAGCAGTTGTTTTTCAGTGTTTTTTTCCATAAAAACCAGAAATATTTTCCATGAGATGCATGCTGTAAAGCTGCGGCTCAACGCGGCGGCGGTTCTGCGTGCCCCAGTGCAGATTGCCACCATGCTGGAGGAAACAGATACACCATGACTCAACCTGCTAACACTCCCTTGCTGCAGATGAGCCAGATCAGCAAGGCGTTTTCCGGCGTGTCTGCGCTCAAAGACGCTCGCCTGAGTATTGCGACTGGCGAAGTCCACGCCTTGATCGGGCAGAACGGTGCGGGTAAATCCACGCTGATCAAGATTCTCACTGGCGCGTACAAGCGTGACAGCGGCGAAATCCTGTTTGCCGGTCGGCCCGTCAATTTCACTACACCGCTGCAGGCGCAACGCGGCGGCATCAGCACCATTTATCAAGAACTCAATCTGATTCCGCTGCGTTCTGTGGCAGAGAACATCTTTCTTGGGCGCGAACCACGTCGCTTTGGCCTGATCGACTGGCCGCGCATTCATGCTGACAGCGAGGCGTTGCTGGAAAAACTCGGCATCGGGGCTGACGTGCGTTTGCCGCTGAATCAGTGCAATACCGCTACGCAACAGATGGTGGCCATCGCCCGCGCCGTATCGCTGCAAGCCAGATTGGTGATCATGGATGAGCCGACTTCATCGCTGGATGAGCAAGAAGTCGAAACGTTATTCCGGGTGATACGCCAATTGAAAGCGGATGGTGTGTCGGTGATTTTTGTCAGCCACCGGCTGGATGAACTCTATGCCGTGTGTGATCGCGTCACGGTGATGCGTGATGGTCAAACCGTGGCCGAAAGCAGCATGCAGGATATGAACAAACTGCAACTGGTGACCACCATGCTGGGCCGCGAGTTGGCCAGCACCGTGGCGCGCGCCGCCAGCGAAGAAGTCGCGCAGGACGAAACCCGGCAGGCCACGGTGCAGATTTCGGCACTCAAAAGCGGCGTACGGGTGAACGATGCGTCGCTGGCGGTGTATCCGGGTGAGATCGTCGGTCTGGCCGGTTTGTTGGGGTCGGGCCGTACCGAACTGGCGCGCTGTGTCTTTGGGGCCGACCGCGTGGGCAAAGGTGAAATTCATCTCAAAGGCCAGAACGTGAAATGGCAATCCCCGGCCGATGCCATTGCGCACGGCGTGGCGTATCTGTCTGAAGATCGCAAAATCGAAGGCATCATTCCCGAGATGTCGGTGGAAGAAAACCTCACGCTGGTGTTGCTGCCACGGCTGGTCAAACTGGGTGTGGTCGATCGCAAGGCGCAGCAGCAGATCGTGCAGAAATTCATTGAGCGTTTGCAAATCAAAACCTCCGGTCCCAAACAGAAAATCCGCGAGCTTTCTGGCGGCAACCAGCAAAAAGTGCTGCTGGCGCGCTGGCTGTGCGCAAAGATTGATTTGCTGATGCTGGACGAACCTACACGCGGCATCGATGTGGGCGCCAAGGCCGAAATTCTCACGCTGATTCGCGAACTGGCTGACGACGGCCTGGCCGTGCTGATGATCGCCTCCGAACTTGAAGAACTCACCGCCTACGCCCAGCGGGTAGTGGTGCTGCGCGACGGTTATACCGTGCGCGAACTCACTGGCGGGCAGATCAGCGAAAACAACATCATGGCGGCCATGGCGAATGCCGCGCTCAAAGAGACTGCCTTGCCGGAGGAATCCGTATGACCGCGCTTGCTTTACGGCTGACGCAAAGTCGGCGCTATATCCCGTCTGGCGCCTTGCTGGGACTGGTGTTGTTGCTGGTTTTCAATGTGGCGTTTACGCAGAATTTTTTGTCAATCCAGACCTTCAATATCAACCTGACTCAGGTCTCGACCATCGTGATTGTGGCGGGGGGCATGACCATGGTGATCGCCACCGGTGGCATTGATTTGTCGGTGGGCTCGTTGATGGCGATTTCTGGTGCGCTGGCGCCGCTGATTTTTGGCGCAAACAGCGGCCCGTTCGCCAATCCGGTAGTGGGCATGATCGGCGCCATCATTCTGCCGATTCTGGCCGCTGCGCTGGGTGGTGTGCTGAACGGCACGCTGGTAACGCGCTTTCGCATTCAACCGATTGTGGCGACGCTGATCTTGTTCATCGCCGGGCGTGGCGTTGCCCAGGTGATGACTAACGGCAATCTGCAAACCTTCAACAATGAGGAGTTTCGCTGGCTGGGTCTGGGCAAGGTGCTGGGTTTACCGGTGCAGGTGTGGTTGATGCTGGTGACGGTTGCGGCGGCGGCATGGATTATGCGTTCCACCTTGTTCGGGCGTTACATTCTTGCCACGGGTGGCAATGAGCGCGCGGCGCGGCTGGCCGGCGTGCCGGTGGCGCGGATCAAACTGGCGGTGTACGTGATTTGCGGAGCGCTGTCTGGGCTGGCTGGACTACTGGTGATTGCCATCAATTCGTCCGCCGATGCCAATCTGATCGGCATGGGCATTGAACTGGATGCCATTGCCGCCGTTGCCGTGGGCGGCACCTTGCTCACCGGCGGCCGTGCACGCATTCTCGGCACGCTAATTGGGGCGTTGATTATTCAAATGGTGCGCTACACCTTGCTGGCTCACGGCGTGCCCGATGCCGCGGCGCTGGTGGTGAAAGCCGCCATTATTCTGGCTGCGGTTTACCTGCAAAAGCGGGAGAGTTAAGTGATGTCCAAATCATTACATGCGGCGGCTGGCGCGGCGCTGACGCCGTTAACGGCAGCACCGGGCAACAACAAACTGCGGCGGCTGCATTTTCTGCGCACGCAAGGCGTGCTGGTGGCGCTGGTGTTGTTGCTGATCTTTGGCGCGCTGCGCTACGACAACTTTCTGGGCGCATATAACGTGCTCACCCTGCTGCGCTACAACGCCATGTTCGGGCTGATCGCCGTGGGTATGGCGTTTGTCATCATGACCGGCGGGATCGATTTATCTGTAGGCACCACGGCCGCGCTGGCCAGCGTGATCTCTGCCACGCTTAGCCCGCACGGTATCTGGCTGGCGTTGGCGGGCGGCGTGGGAGCGGGGCTGGTGATCGGCGCGGTAAATGGCCTGGTGATCACCCGACTGCGCATTCTGCCTTTCATTGTCACGCTGTGTACCTTCCTGGCGGCGCATGGGCTGGCGTTATTGTTTGCCGGAAACCAATCCGTATCGGTGTCATGGGACAGCGGGTTTACCGATTTTGGCCAGGGCGATTTTCTGGGCTTGCCAATTCCGGCATGGATAGGCGCGGTGGCGTTCATTGCCGGTTCGGTGTTGCTCAATTTCTCTGGCTTTGGCCGCACTGTGTTGGCGATTGGTGGCAATGAAGAGGCCGCCCGCTTGATGGGCTTGCTGGTCGAACGTGTCAAATTCCTGGTTTATCTGTTGAGCGGTGCGCTGGCTGGTTTGGCGGGAGTGATCCTCGCTTCGCAGTTTGGTGCAGGCCAACCCAATGAAGGCAATGGCTGGGAGTTGTTTGCCATTGCCGCAGTGGTGGTGGGTGGCACGCGTTTAAGTGGAGGCGAAGGCTCGATTGGCGCGACTTTGTCGGGCGTGCTGCTGCTGGGGCTCATCTTCAACATTCTCAACT